>MKWM01000015.1 GCA_001899765.1 Thiobacillus sp. 63-78 | reverse complement strand
GTGCGGGGCAGGCGGTTTGAGCATGACCACGATTCAAACACAAAGCCCCCAGCTTGTGGGGGCTTTGTCAGCAGTCTGACACGGAGTTCCGTGTTTGAACCAGGCCGTGCTCGGTATCGATACTCAAAACGTGCGAGGTCATCCACGACTCCCCGGATTCGCTTAACTTTCCAATCAAGCGTGGCGACGATAGCCGTCACGATGACGGCGGATTTGACTTTGGACAACATGTTTCACTCCATGAAAAGCGGCCAGTTGCCGCATGGGTGGAACGATGCAGAAGTTTTTGAAAAGCGTGAAATTTGCCGCGCTATGGGCGGACGCGCTAAGTGAGCATCAAATTTCCAGAATCAGACGAATGGCGCGGTTGATTTTTTTCATGTCGGTGGAAGAAAGGTAACCCCACACCTCTTCCGACAGGCGCGATTTCCGCACCGCCATCAACTTGTCTGCCTGCAAAGCGGATCGCGCCGTGAGTCCATTGTCTTCGGACGGCTCGATGATTGGGCGGAAGAACACGCCTTCAGCCAGCGTGGTCGTGAACAGGCATACCAGGATGGTATCGCGCGCCTCGATATAGTCGCTCGCCTGGACAACCAACGCGGGACGTGCCTTGGACAGGAAATCAAGATCGTCCCGAACACCGACAACCGCACCGCGCTTCAGGATCATCACCAAACGGCGACCCGTTCGATGAAATCCATATCGTCGCTACCTCGGTCCTGTTCATTCGCCAGTTCGCAGGCACGGCGGATTTCAGCCTTTGTCGGCTTGCGTTCGGCGACGGCCTTCAGTGTCAGGCGGCGACGCCCTGCGCGCAGCACAACGGAATCGCCCGGCTCGATGGCCGTCAGCACGGAATCGGGAACGGAAACTGAAACGGTTTTCATGGCAGACCTCAAAGCGTCAACACTCCAGACGTCAGTGTACCAGCCGCCATGTCCTTTCCCAGCCGCGCCAGATAAGGCCGGTGCCGGTATCTGTATATTAAAATTAAAAAAATAATTACGATTGAAACTATCCCAGGCGTTATGATATTGCCTGGATTGAACCAACTAGCCGAGACGTGGATCTGGACTTCACCTACTTTGAGAACGGCGCCGCCCGGATTTCCCGGCAATTACCCGGGATGCCGCGGGACCGGGTTGTGCTCAATCGGTTGTTTTTCTGTGTTTTCAAGGATCTGGACGATGTTTATAACCAGTATCTTTCAGGATTCGGGCTTAACAGTTCCACCTTTCTGGCGCTCGGGATGATCCTCAGCAGCGCAGACAATCGGCTCAATCCCAGCCACTTGAGCGATGCGCTCATCGCTTCCCGCACCAATGTCACGCGTCTGACGGATGACATGGTCCGATCCGGATGGGTCAGCCGGAAACCAAGCACTCAGGACCGACGACGGGTGGAATTGTCGCTCACGCCCGAGGGACGCACATTGATCCTGAAAGCACTGCCTGTCATCTGGCAACGAATCGAGCAGCAATGGGCCGATTTCAGCCCGGCCGAGATCCTCGAACTGGACCGTCTGCTGCGAAAGATGCTGGAAGGCCTGCGACGCTTCAAGGCGGCGAAATGAAGCGATTGATATCTTGCCTTGTGCTCGTGCTGGCTGGCTGCGCTCAACTGCCTCATGATCTGCCGGCTCGTCCTGCCATGCAGACGCCTGACACGACCACTACGCTCGCGGCGTTGGCCAGGGCGCCCGGGCAGCGCATGGACAGCCTGCGCCTTCCGGAACACTGGTGGCTGTCCTTCGAGTCGGCCGAACTGAATGAACTGATCGAAACCGCCCTCAAGGACGCGCCCGATCTCGTTGCCGCACAGGCCCGCCTGCGTGCGGCTGAACAGGCCGTGCGGCTGACCCGTCTGGACGCCCAGGTACATTACGAAACCGATGCTTCCAGCTCCCGTGAACACCTGAGCAAGAACGGTTTGTTTCCGCCGCCGATGGGCGGCAGCACCTTTACCCTGACCGAGATCACCCAGAATCTTTCCTACACGCTTGACTGGTGGGGCAAGAATCGGGCGCTGGTGCACGCCGCCGGCAACGAGTTGCAGGCGGCGCGCGACGAGGCTGAGGCTGTCCACCAGTCGCTGGCGGCGGCCGTTGCCGATACCTATTTCGCCTGGGCCGACGTCGAGGCGCGGCTGACTGCCAGCCGGGCGCTGGAACAGATCCACCGCAAGGAGCGCGATCTGCTCAAGAGCCGTTTTGATCTGGGCCTGGATTCCGCCCTGCCGCTGATCGATGCCCGCAAGAATCTGGATATGGACGCAGACCGGACTCACGGGCTGGCGTATCTGGGACGATCGCTGCGTTATCAGATGAGTGCGTTGATCGGCGCCGATCCCGATCACGCGGCTGATCTGCCCACACCCGATCTCAAGGCCACGCTCGCCCCCCTGCCGTCCAGCCTGCCGCTGGACTGGCTGGCGCGACGGCCCGACGTGGCTGCGCTGCACAGCCGGGTGGACGCGGCCTCCGACCGCAGCGACGCGACCCGGGCGGATTTCTATCCCAACCTCGATCTGCGCCTGATGGTGGGCCTGGAAACGCTCGATCTCGGCAAACTGCTCCAGGCCGGCAGTTTGACCGCGTCAATCGGCCCGGCCCTGCATCTGCCGATTTTCAACGGCCGGACCCTGAGGGCGCAACTGGCCATGCGCGAAGCGGATTACGCCGCAACGGTGGCGGCCTATAACCGGAGCATTCTGGAAGCCGCACGCCAGGCCGCAGATGCCTATGCCCTGGTGACCAGCCTGGAACAGCGCAGCCAGGCGCTGCAACAGGCGCTCCAGGAAACGGAGCAGACGCGCGCGCTGGCCGCCCAGCGCCACCGGCTCGGACTGGCCAGCCCATTCGACGCGCTCGAAGCGGACAGCGCCGTCCTCGACCAGCGCATGAATGACATCGCAATCCGGGCCGCCCGCCTGCGCGCCCGTGTGGCGCTGTTCAAGGCGCTGGGCGGCGACGCCACCCTCAAGGACTCCATCCCATGACCGTTCAGCCTCCCGAATCCAATCCGGCCAAGCGCAAACGTCTGCTGACGATCCTGGCCCTGATTTTTCTCCTTGTCGGAGTGGTTTGGGGGGTGCGCTGGTTTCTGCACAGCCGTGGCCACGAAACCACCGACGATGCTTACGTGGCCGGCAATCTCGTGCGGGTCACGCCGCGCATCGACGGTTCGGTGGTGGCGGTATTGGCCGACGACACCGATTTTGTCAAACAGGGCCAGATCGTGGTGAAGCTGGACGATACCGACGCCAGGTTGGCCCTCGCCAAGGCCGAAGCGGATCTCGGCGAAATCGTGCGCCGCATCAGCCAGACCTTCGAAGCCCATTCCCAGCAGCTTGCCAACCTGGCCGTGAAGCAGCGCACGCTGGAGCAGGCCGAGGCCGATCTGGCGCGACGCGAACGGGCGGTCGCCGTCGATGCCATCTCACGCGAGGAAGCCGAGCATGCCCATTCCGCGCGCGACAAGGCCCGATCCGAGCTCGCTCTGGCGCGTGCCCAGCTGGCCGCTTCCAGAGCCGAGGTGAGTGGGACATCGGTGGCGACGCATCCGGCCGTCAAGCAGGCCGAGGCCCGGCTGCGTGAAGCGTGGCTGGCGCTGAACCGCTGCGAGATCCGGGCGCCGGCCGAGGGCCAGGTGGCCAAGCGCTCGGTGCAGATCGGTCAGCAGGTCGCCCCCGGCGCGGCCCTCATGGCCATCGTACCCATGACGCATCTATGGGTCGAAGCCAATTTCAAGGAAGACCAGTTGAAGGGCATGCGCATCGGCCAGCCGGCACAACTGGTGTCCGATCTCTACGGCAGCGGCAGGACGTTCCATGGCACGGTGGTTGGACTATCGCCGGGCACCGGCAGCGTGTTTTCCCTGCTGCCGCCGCAGAATGCCAGCGGCAACTGGATCAAGATCGTCCAGCGCCTGCCGGTGCGGATCGCGCTCGACCCCGGGGAGCTGGCCGAGCACCCGCTGCGGGTCGGCCTGTCGATGACGGTCGAGGTCGAAACCCGCGCCGCCGGCAAGTCGGAGGCGGCGACCACGACCCGCTACGTGACGCCGGTGGAAGACGCGACCGGCGCGGATGCGCTGATCCGGTCGATCGTGCAGGCCAACCAGGTACGCAAGGACTGAGCCCGCCCCCATGACCAACCACCCGCCGCTGCATGGTCCCACCCTGATCCTGCTGACGCTGGGACTCAGCCTCGGCACCTTCATGCAGGTGCTGGACACGTCGATCGCCAACGTCTCGCTGCCGGCGATTTCGGGCGATCTTGCGGTGAGCCCGAACCAGGGCACCTGGGTCATCACCTCGTTTGCGGTCAGCAACGCCATCGCCCTGCCGCTGACCGGCTGGCTGTCGCGCCGTTTCGGTGATGTCCGCCTGTTCGTGCTGTCCACCCTGCTCTTCACGCTGGCCTCCTGGCTGTGCGGGCTGGCGCCCAGCCTGCCGCTGCTGATCGCGGCGCGTGTGCTGCAGGGTGCGGTGGCCGGGCCGATGATCCCGCTCTCGCAGAGTCTGCTGCTGAACAACTACCCGCCGGAAAAGAAAGGACTTGCACTGGCCCTATGGTCGATGACCGTCATCGTCGCGCCGATCCTGGGGCCGATTCTCGGCGGCTGGATCACCGACAACATCAACTGGCCGTGGATTTTCTATATCAATCTGCCGGTCGGCCTGCTGTCGGCTTTTCTGACCTGGACGCTCATCGGCCAGCGCTCCAGCGTGATCGAGGTCGTGCCCATCGACAAACTGGGCCTGGTGCTGCTGGTGCTGGGCGTGGGCGCGCTGCAGATCCTGCTGGACAAGGGCAATGAACTGGACTGGTTCGCGTCCGGCACGATCGTCACGCTGGCGATCGTTTCGGCGGTGGCGCTGAGCGTGCTGGTGGTCTGGGAACTGACCGACCGCCACCCGGTAGTGGATTTCCACCTGTTCGGCCAGCGCAACTTCCTGGTCGGCACGGTCATCCTGAGCGTCGGCTACCTGGTATTTTTCGGCAATGTGGTGATCCTGCCCCTGTGGCTGCAGACCAACATGGGCTACACCGCCACCTGGGCCGGCATGGCCGCCGCACCCATCGGCATCCTGCCGGTGTTCATGTCCGCGCTGGTCGGCAAGAACATGCACAAACTCGACCTGCGCGTCTGGGCCACCTTCAGTTTCGCGGTGTTCGCCGCGGTATCGTTCTGGAACAGCCATTTCAACACCGACGTCAGCTTCCAGCAGATTGTCATCCCGCGCCTGTTGATGGGGTTTGGCGTCGCGACCTTCTTTGTGCCGCTGACCGCGCTCACGCTGGCGGACATTCCGCCCCACATGATGGCCAGCGCGACCGGCCTGTCGAATTTCTCGCGCATCCTGGCCGGGAGTTTCGGCACTTCGCTCAGCATCACCCTGTGGGAGCGCCGCACCGACTTCCACCACAGCATCCTGACCTCGCACATCTCAGCCTTCGATCCGGCGGTGGCCAACACTTTCGGCAGCCTGGCCGACCCGGTCACCGATCCGGCCCTGCTGGATCAAATCATCAACCAGCAGGCGGTGCTGATGGCGACCAACGACATTTTCTGGCTCTCTGGCTGCTTCTTTGTGGCCTTGATGGGAGTGGTCTGGCTGGCCAGACCACCCAGGCATGGACACGCGCCGGTAGTCAACGGCGCCCATTGAAGCGGAATCCATGTCGCCGCCTTGCCGGATGATGGCAGGGAAATTGAACCAAAATCCGGTTTCAATTTCTACACCTTGCCCATTCCCGCAAAATGAGCACATCAGCGATGCCGTTCAGGCGATATCCGCCTCTGATGGTCGCGCCGCGATCCAACTTCGCGGCGTTTTCCAAAACCTTGATTCTGGAGCAAAAAATGATCCAAAAACGCTCATACAAAATGTTTTCCCTTCTTGGCACTTCTCTCGTTTGTGCGGCATTGCTGGGGGGGTGCGCCACCACCGATGCACTGAACAAAGCCCAGGCCACGGCAGACCAGGCGTCGCAAAAAGCCGATGAGGCCAATGCCAATGCCAATGCCGCCAAGTCAGCCGCTGCTCAGGCCGCGCAGAAGGCAGACCAGGCCAACGCCACGGCCGATGCTGCCCGCTCGACGGCGGACCAGGCCAATGCCACGGCCAATACTGCAAAAGCCGAAGCCGACAAGGCCATGCAGGAAGTCGACAAACTGGCCGAGAAAATCGACCGCATGTTCAAGAAGACCATGCAGAAATAATGCCTGGGATCCGGCGGGAAGAGCATGTCCCGACGCCCTCCTCCCGCCGGCTTCAACCGGCAGCCTTGAGTCGCCGGAACGAAGAAGCGGCCGCGAAGTTTTCAGCGAATGACCACGCGCGTGCCCAGGTGTACCCATTGCCCAAGCCGCCGGATGTCACGGTTGGTCAGCGCGATGCAGCCGTCGGTCCAGTTGATTGCCTGCTGGATGTCGGGATTGCCGCTGCCGAGTCCATGGATTCCCAACTGGCCGCCCAGCAGCGTGTTCTGCGACGGGGTACGATGATGACGCAAGGCATCCATGATGGCATCGAATTCGCTCTGATCGATGTCGCCGCTGGCATACGCGCGGCGGGCCATCCCGGCAGAAGGGTAGTCGAAGCCGTAGAACGTGTTGAAACGGCTGTGACGATCGATCCAGGCGATATGAAACATACCGCGCGGCGTGGATTCATCGCCACGACGATGCAGGTCCGAAACGCCTCCGCTGCCGATCGCTATGTTGCGAAAGCGCGCCAGGACGTGGTGATCGGCGGTCAGCACGGTCAGCGTCAGGGCCTGGGTATCAACCAGCACCCAGTCCCCTCCTCCGTCAGCCCGGGCGGCCACGGACATCACCAGCATGACGGCGGCCAGCCATCCGCCCAGATAAGTTCGAAAACCGAATAACGCCATGATCCGCCTATGATATGAAACGCATGCCCTGTTCATCTGTGCCCGCTGCAGCGCATCCGGTTCCCGGTTTGCGTGCTTGGGTATGGCTGTTTCTGTGCTGGACTGTTCCCGCCTGGGCGGCAACGTTTCCACTGCCTGCGGATGACAGCAATATCGTCGGCCGGCTTCAGGTGGTGACTGCCGATGCGCGTAACACCCTGCTCGACATTGCCCGCCATTATGACCTCGGCTACGAGGACATCACCGCCGCCAATCCCGGCGTGTCGGTCTGGCTGCCCGGCAAGGGAACGCCGATAGTCGTCCCCACCGAATTCATCCTGCCATCCCGGCCGTGGAAAGGGATCGTCGTGAACATCCCGCAGCGCCGGCTTTACTATTTCCCCCGTCACACGGCCAGGGAGCCCGCCACGGTGATCACCTTCCCGATCGGCATCGCCCGGCCAGGCTGGCCCACGCCTTTGGGCAACACCAGAATCATCGCCAAGTACAAGGATCCGTCCTGGATCGTGCCCAAGGATATTCAAGCCGAACACCGTAGCCAGGGCGAGGCCAACTTCCCCGACTATTTCCCGCCCGGACCCAACAATCCCATGGGCATGCTCGCCCTGGAAACCGGATTTTCACAAATTTTCATCCATGGCACCAACCGCCCCTGGGGAGTCGGAATGGAAGTGAGCCATGGCTGTGTTCATCTGTACCCCGAGAACGCGGCCTATCTTTTCCCTCATGTACCCACCGGCACGCCGGTGAGGATCATCAATCAACCCGTGATGGTGGGATACAGGAACCATCAGCTCTATCTCGGCGTGTCCACCCCGGTGGGGGAGTATCCGGGCGATCGGGACAGTCTGCTCATGCGGACGATAGACGAGGTATCGCTCACCCGGAACCGGGAATGGCCAACCATCGACTGGGACCGGGTGCGGCAGGCCGTCAATGCCAGACGGATCATGCCCATTCCCGTCAGCATCGATGCACCCGACGTCGACCAGCTCATCGCGTCCATCAAGCCGGAGACATACGACTTCGAACCCTATGGCATCGAGGCCAACGACGCCGCGCCGCCGGGCAGCCCGCGCTGATCCCGGCCCGTCCAGAAGGTAGCTGCCTTGGTCACACCCCTCAATCAGCCCGGCTATTCACGGCTTTCGTATTCCGACGACGTGGCCGATCCCTATACGTGTCCACTTTGCGGGCAACACGGGTTGATCCGGATCCGTCGCCGCTTCATTGACCGCATCCTGAGTCTGTTCGTCAGGCAGCGGCGGTTTCGCTGCACCCAACCCGGCTGCCAGTGGCAAGGCAATCTGCGCGAGAAAACTGCCGCGGGCAGTCCTGGCGGCAGACGCTGAAACGGTCGTCATGGCCGCTGTCGCAAGCCGGGGGCCGGGCAGGCATCGCGCGCGAACGCAATGCGCGCGGGATTACTGCTCGGGTTGTTCGATCGGGCTGAAGGACGACACGACTCCTGGCTGCTCCTGGGGCAGCGATGGTGCCGCTTCGGGCGCTACGGTTTTCTCCGTCTGCGGTTCACCCATCGTCTGCGGTTCACCCATCGTCTGCGGTTCACCCGCCGGATGCGGGTCACCAGCCGGATCATCGAGGAATTCAAGCTTCACCCGTGGGGGTTTGCCGTCGTACACTTCGAATTGCCGATATTGCAGGTAGGACTCGCGCGTGAAGATATAGGGATCGAGCGCCGCCGTATCGCGGAAGCGCGTGAAGCCCTCATTGCGCGCACGCAGATCGATCACGCTGATGATGCCTAGCGGTATGGCTACTGGCGATGCCATATAGACGATAGGATTGGTCAGCAGGCTGACCACGATTCCTCCGGTATCGCGCACGCCACTTGGACCGATCAGTGGATAAACCAGATATTCGCCAGGGCCCGCTCCCCAGACCCCCAGGGTCTGGCCAAAATCCTCATTGTGCGCCGGCAGTCCCATCTTCGTGGCGACGTCGAACAAACCCAGTATGCCGATCGTGCTGTTGATCCCGAAACGCATGAGATCGGAACTGCCTTGCTCCACCTTGCCCTGAAGAAAGCCGTTCAGCACCGTATCCAGATAGCGCAGGTTATTGAAAAAATTGCTTGCCGCAGTACGCACGACCTGGGGGATGTGGTCGACATAGGCCCTGGAAACCGGCTTCAGCGCCACACGATCCAGTCCCTCGTTGAAATTGTAGACCGAGCGATTGCCCGCCTCAAAGCGGTCGCCAGGATCGCGTTGATCCGGCGGAATCGACGCGCAGCCTCCTACAGCCAATACGAGGCACAGGCCCTGCGCCCAGAGGACAAGCCTGTTACGCAGGGTTGGGATAGGCCCGTGAAATGGGGCTACCAGGCACGACATAAAATTCCTTCCACATGTTTAGGTTTGCGGGTCAACGTATACGTGAAAAACCCGGTACGGAAGGTATCCAGGTGTATCCATGTCAGGTTCAGACCATTACATCGACCAGATTGTGCTGATTCTTGATTGCAGGCAAGCGAAAAAGGCAGCCGGGGCGGCGCGTTTCCATGCCCTTGGACACCGCATGGATATGCGGGTGCACGGTCTCCCGCAAGCGATGACAACTATATTGAAGACGCGCATCATGGACAAGCCTTCATTCATCAAAATCGCCGCAGCCGCTCGACTTTACCGGACAGCGACTGCACAATCACCCGCACTATGGCCTGTTAACACTATTTTCAGGTCTGCGGCGAGGCCGATTCGGGATGCAGCCCGCGAAGCAGGCCGCGCCGCTGTGCGGGCACAGCAAGCGGGCTGCGACAAAGGGATGCGCCCGAATGGGCCCGCCCCTCCGGGTTGCTGCGAGAAAGCGCGTCTGCGGCGTTGCGCCGCTTGGCAAGGGAACGACCCTTGCCGGCGCGACGCGCCTTGCATCCATCGCTTTCTCGCAGCAACGCAGACCTGAAAATAGTGTTAACAGGCCATAGGCAGAACGCGGGATCACATTGAGCACATCGTCGATTTTCTGGGGGCTGCTGTTTGGTTCGATCGGGCTGGGTTATTTTCTCTATGGCAGAAAACAGCAGGCGATCGTCCCTTTGTTCTGCGGACTGGCCCTCATGGTCTTCCCGTATTTCGTTTCCAATGCCATCCTTCTGGTCGCCATCGGACTCGCACTTGCCGTGCTGCCCTGGTTTTTCAGGGTCTGAGGACAGAAGCGCTCAATTGCCCCGGGCTTCCTCCATCAACTCCCGACGTATCGCCTGCAACGTCTTGCGGCGCCCGGCATCTGTTTCCGGATAGCGCATCCCGAGTGAGCGGAGCGTATCGAGCACAATCCGGGCGATGATCAGCCGGGCATTTTCCTTGTCGTCGGCGGGCACGACGTACCAGGGCGCATGCCGAGTGCTCGTGGCACTCAGGCACGCTTCGTAGGCATGCATATACTCGTTCCAGAATCCCCGCTCCACGATGTCCGCCTGACTGAATTTCCAGTTTTTTTCGGGCTCGTCGATACGATCGATAAAGCGTTTTCGTTGTTCTTCCTTCGACAGATGAAGAAAGAACTTGATGATCCGGGTGCCGTTCCGATGGAGGTGGCTCTCCTGGTCGATGATGGAACGATAGCGCTCTTTCCAGATCGTTTTCTCATTCAGCAATCCATCCGGCAGTCCCTGACTGCGGAGAATTTCGGGGTGCACGCGAACGATCAGCACCTCCTCGTAATAGGACCGGTTGAAGATGCCGATGCGTCCGCGTTCTGGCAGGCATTGCGTGGTGCGCCAGAGAAAATCGTGCTCCAGTTCAGTCGCGCTTGGATGCTTGAAACTGAACACCTGGCAACCCTGTGGATTGATACCGGACATCACGTGCCGGATGGCGCCATCCTTGCCGGCGGCATCCATGGCCTGGAAGATCAGCAGCACAGCATGACTGCTGGAAGCGTAGAGCAGTTGCTGCTGTGCGCTCAACTCGGCTACCTGTGTCTCAAGGAGGGTTTGATACTGCGCGCTGGAAGCGTATAGCGGTTTCACGCGCGTCGGCCACTTGTCAAGGTCGACCTTGTCGCCCTCCTGTACCTGAAATTTCCTGGGTTTGATCTTCATCGGAGTCCTTTCGGTTATCGCTGAGGCGGGTTCACTGCCGGAAGCCGGATCATCCCGTTTGGCCCATGACATCCTGGCGTCGATTCATTGTGATCCCGATTATTCAAGCCGGGGTAGCGGGCAGTTCGCATAAGCGAGTAGCATTGACCAGGATTGACTGTATTCAAGACGAATGAAGGATAAATTGCGATGGGAAAGACTGCTTCCGAAGCTTACCTTGAGAAAGCCAAACTTCTGTCCAAGAAAGAAACCGAGCGCCTGCTGTCCCGAGCGCGCGAAAAATTGATACGCAGGCTGGAGGTCAGGAAACTGAGCGAGCTGGAAGTTGTAGCGATACAGCTTGAACTGGAAGATGAAGCGCTGAGCGAATGGCGGCAAAGAATGCTGGAAATCCGGGACAAGACAAAATCCAAATGATCCGGGCACTGTCCGGCAGGTAACCGGTGTCGAGTCACCCGATTTCCATGATGATTTCCGTGATGATTTCCGTGATCGGACGCACTGATCAGATCAAGCCGCTGCCACGCGGAGGATGGCGGAGAGGGTGGGATTCGAACCCACGGTGAACTTGCGCTCACGCCTGATTTCGAGTCAGGTACATTCGACCACTCTGCCACCTCTCCGGCGGCGCGTATTGTAACCGAGGCGGACGGTTTGCTGGACGAAAATTTTGTTCTCGTTCAGACTGTATCGATGCCCGTCATGAAAACACCGGGGTTGGCGGGGAGGCTGACCGCACTGGTGCTGGCTACCGCACTGGTTGCCTGTGGACGCCCCATCGCACCGCCTGAAACCAGCGGTGAACTGCAGGTGGGCGTGCGCAATAGCCCCGCCACCTACTACCTCTCGCGCAACGGCGATGCCGCCGGCTTCGAGCATGATTTGATCCAGGCATTCGCCCAGTCGCAGCACTGGACCTTGAAATGGACGCCGAAGCCCAGCCCCCAGGCCCTGTTCGACCTGCTTGAGAATCGCCGGATTCACCTCGCGGCCGCGACCTTGCCGCAAGCTGTGGTCAAGGATCGCCACCTGATAGCCGGCCCGGTCCTGTTCGAAACGCCCATCCATATCGTGTATCGCATCAGCGACCGGAAGCCGCGTAACATTGCCGACCTGACTGGCAGGAAGCTGGCGCTGATAATCGGCTCCGGTCATGGCCCCGTGCTGATGCACCTGAAACGCAAGTATCCCGGACTGACCTGGTCCGCGCTGGACAACATCTGGCCGGACGAATTGCTGTCACAGCTGCAGACCGGAAAATACGACGCGGTGGTCATCAACGGCATGGATTTCGACCCGGTGCGCACCTACTATCCCGAGTTGGCTGTCGCGTTCGACCTTCCCGCTACGCAGAAAATCGTGTGGGCGCTTCCGAAGCACAGTTCACGGACCTTGCGCAATGCACTGGCGCGCTTCATCGAACAGGCGCGCGGGGACGGTACCATCCAGCGCATCTATGAGCGTTATTTCGGCCACGTCAAGCGTCTGGACAACTCGGACATTCTCGGCATCGTGCAGCGCCGTCCGCAACGCCTGCCGGATCTGCGCCGGTATTTCCAGGAAGCCCAGACGCTCACCGGCATCGACTGGCGGCTGCTGGCTGCGATCGGCTATCAGGAATCACAGTGGGATCCGTCCGCCACGTCGCCGACCGGCGTCCGCGGCCTGATGATGCTGACCGCCGAAACGGCCGACCGCATGAGGATTAGCAACCGGCTCAACGCCCGCCAGAGCATTCTCGGCGGCGCGCGCTACCTGGCGATGCTGAAGGACGCTCTGCCCGCCCGCATTCGCGAGCCCGATCGCACCTGGCTGGCACTGGCTGCCTACAATCAGGGACAAGGCCATATGGAGGATGCGCGACGCATCGCCCAGGCACGCGGCGGCAATCCGGACAACTGGGCGGACGTGAAGGCGGCCCTGCCCTATCTGGGGCGCAGCGAATTTGCGAAAGTGATGAAATACGGCTACGCGCGCGGCGTCGAGGCGCTGTCGTTCGCCGAGAACATCCGCAATTACTACGACATTCTGGTGCGGCTGGAGCCCGAATACAATCCGCTGATCAATCTGGGCATACGCGAGGAAGATCCGGACGTACCGGGTTGAGCCGCCCGCCAATCGGGCGGCGACGCCGTACAGACCGGTCAATTCATACGGCGGTCAACCGCTCCTGCCCGCCCATCCACGGGCGCAGCGCTTCCGGCACGCTCACGCTGCCGTCGGCGTTCTGGTAGTTCTCCAGAATCGCCACCAGCGTGCGCCCCACCGCCAGCCCCGAGCCGTTCAGCGTGTGCAGCAGCTCCGGCTTGCCCTGCCCCGCCCTGAAACGCGCCTGCATGCGGCGCGCCTGGAAGGCCTCGAAATTCGAGCAGGAGGAAATCTCACGGTAGGTATTCTGCGCCGGCAGCCACACTTCGAGGTCGTAGGTCCTGGCCGCCGAGAAGCCCATGTCGCCGCTGCACAGCGCCATCTTGCGGTACGGCAGGCCGAGCCTCTGCAGGATCGTCTCGGCATGGCCGGTCAGGCTTTCCAGCGCGGCGTAGGAGTCCTCCGGGCGCACCATCTGCACCAGTTCCACCTTGTCGAACTGGTGCTGGCGGATCATGCCGCGCGTGTCGCGGCCGTAGGAACCGGCCTCGGAGCGAAAGCACGGCGTGTGGGCGACGAACTTCAGCGGCAGCGCTTCGGCCGGCACGATCTCGTCGCGCAGCAGGTTGGTCACCGGCACTTCGGCGGTGGGGATGAGGTAGAGTTTTTCCGAGTCCGTGCCGGGCTGATTTGAATAGCGCGGGACGTGGAACAGGTCTTCCTCGAACTTCGGCAATTGGCCGGTGCCGCGCATCGAATCGGTGTTCACCAGATAGGGCACATAGACTTCGGTGTAGCCGTGTTCGCCGGTGTGCACGTCGAGCATGAACTGGGCGAGCGCGCGGTGCAGCCGCGCCAGCGGGCCTTTCATCACCGAAAAGCGGCTGCCGGTGATCTTCACCGCGGCGGCGAAATCGAGCTGGCCCAGTCCCTCGCCAATGTCCACATGGTCACGCACCGGGAAATCGAAGGCGCGCGGCGTGCCCCAGCGGCTCACCTCGACGTTGGCGGTTTCGTCCTTGCCGACGGCCACCGACTCGTGCGGCAGGTTCGGCACCCCCATCAGGAAATCATTGATTTCCGTCTGCAGCGCGGCCAGCCGCGTTTCCATCTGTTTCAACTCGTCGCCCAGCCCCGCCACCTCGGCCATCACCGCCGTGGTGTCCTCGCCCTTGCCCTTCAGCATGCCGATCTGCTTGGACAATGCGTTGCGCCTGGCCTGCGCGTCCTGGGTGCGGGTCTGGATCGTCTTGCGTTCGGCTTCCAGCGCGTCGAAGCGCGCCGCGTCGAAAGCAAAACCGCGCGCGGCGAGGCGCTCGGCAACGTGGGCCGCGTCTTTGCGCAGCAGCTGGATATCAAGCATGGGAATTCAAGTCAAAAAAAGCAAAGCAGGATTGTCCACGAAAGCCGCCCTTGCAGGCACTCAGGCTGCGGCGCGATCGGCAGACCAGGGATGGATTTTATTCAGTTCGCCGGCCAGCGCATCTTTCGTCACTTCAATGTCGTAACGCGCCTGGCCGCGCAGCCAGTAAGCTTCGGACAAGGCGAAAAAACGGCACAGCCGCAAATCGGTATCGGCTGTGACCGAGCGGCGACCGGCCACGATTTCACCGATGCGCTGCGGCGGCACGCCGACTTCCTTGGCCAGCCGATACTGGCTGAGGCCCATCGGCTTCAGAAATTCTTCCAGCAGGATTTCGCCGGGGTGAATCGGGGTGCGTTTCTTCATCGCGCAAGCTCCTCAACGCTAATCGGCAAACAAGCCAATCGGTACACCGAAACGCGCCGCTAAAGCCTTTGCCTGACGCAGGTTGATTTCCCGTTTGCCCGAGAGAATTTCGGACACCTTGGCCTGATTGCCGATCTCCGGCAAATCTGACTGGCGCAGGCCGTCACGCGACATCAAGAAACGCAATACCTCCACTCCGCTCATTTCAGGCGGCATGGGGTAATGCGTATGCTCCCAGGCCGACACCAGATCGCCCAGCATCACCGCCAGCCCGGCCAACGGGTGCGTCTCGTCCGCCCCACCTGCATCCAGAACCGCGTCCAGCGATTCAACCAGCGCCTGGTATTCTGCCTCGGTAGTGGCCGGGGTCAGCAGCGGTGCAATGTAGTTCCAGTGCGCCAGTGCGGCATCCAGTCGTGCGTTCATTTCCAGTCTCCTTTGTCGTACTGTTTGTGCGTCAACACCCCGCGCACAAACACCCGCCCCGTATTGAAATGGATGGCGGCAATCAGCCTCAGCTTGTTACCGCCCACGTCGAATACGTATTTGTCGCCAACCTTGTCCGTGGCTGGAAAACACTGCTTCACCTCCGAAAAATTACGCCAGATCGCGCGCTTGGTCAGCCTGTACCACTGATCCAGTGCACTGCTGCAATCCGGGTGCGCCATCTGCGACTGAATAATTTTCGCGTGTGAAACAACGTGCATAGCCGAATATTATCCCATTATGGGATTAATACAAGTTCCCCGCAGCATCCTGCGTTCACACCGCGCTCCAGGTTCCGTCAGCGTGCCCTCGCGCCCGCGCCACCGCCTCCAGCGCGTCCAGCAGGCCCGGCAGGGTTCTGGCGAGGCCGCGCTTGGCGGCGAAGCGCGCGGCGAGCGCGTCCACGCGGATGGGCGCGCCGGCGTCCCTGAGCGCCTGCGCCACCGCGCCGAGCTGGCCGGGCAGGTCGGCGGGCCAGGCCAGTCTGGCGGCCGGGGCGGCCGCGACCGCGGACTCGGGAAGATTCCGTTGCGGCGCGGCGGCGGGCGCGGCGGCCGCGTGCTGAAACGCCGGGCGCAGCCAGCGCACGCTGCCGTCGGCTTCCTCGCGGGCGCGTTCGGCGTTGAGCGCGACCAGGCGGTCGAGCAGCGTCGCGTCGTCCGGCTGGCCGGCCCAGCCGTAAGCCGCCAGCACCGCTGCGTCGAGCTCGTCGTGCAGCTGCTTCAGCACCGCAACCAGTCCCTGCTGGTGAATCAGCGTGTCCTTGGGCGTGAACGCTTCGCCGCTGCGCAGCCTGGCCAGCACGTTGTACATGGCGGTCAGCGTCAGCGTCGGGTGCGCGGCCTGCCGGCGCTTGCGGTGGGCGTCGAGGTCTTCGGCCAGCGTGCGGATGCGGGCCTGCTGCCCGGGCGTGGCGGCGGGGAAAGGGAAAGGTTCGAAGCAGCGGGTCTTGTTGTAGCGCGGATCGTTACCCACGCCCAGCCGACCGCCCGCCGCCAGCGCCCACACGACATGCACGCGGCTGGACAGCACGCCCAGGGCGTAGGCATCGTCGAGTGCGATGCAGACCAGCATGTTGTCCGGCGCAACGCCGGCATCGAGGAACTGGAACACGCGATGCCTGGCGGTTTCGACGGTGGCGATATAGCGCGGCAGGCCCCTGAGCATGGCGCGCAGCTCGCGGCGCGGCTCGCCGAACAACCACCAATTGTCGCGATAGCTGGCGCGAGCATTGTGGTCGCGCTCGGGCTTGACGCGCTCGGCCAGGCGTTGCCAGACGGCGGGATATTGCTGGCGTAACTCAGGCTCGGACAAGCCCCAGGTGTCGATGAGCATGACGCCCCGTGGCCTGTCAGTCAGATCGCGGCCATTGCGGTATTCGCGAACGATGGGCGGATTGCCGAGGCTGGCGGCTTCTTCAGGAGTGACGATGAAGCCCGCGCCATGCAGTTTCAAACCGGGTGAACTGATCCCGCTATTCGCCCGCAACGGCCCGACCCCGGCGACGTTCGCACCAATAGACAAGTCGGCATGAATCAGCCCGGTTTTCTCGGCGAGTTCGACCTTCACCTCGCCCTCTTCCCCCGGCGATTCGTCCACCACGCGCAGCAGGCGCCCCGCTCCGTCGCCCGGCGCGGCGACGGTCATCGCCACCCGCACCGCCGCGCCGTCGGCGCTGTCGACCCAGGGGTGGTCGGGGATGGCGAAGGCAAGGTGGACGGGCTTTCCCTCTCCCCCGGCCCCTCCCCCGCTTGCGGGAGAGGGGAGCAAATGAGCTTCCAGCACGCGCCGGTTGAAGGTCTGGGTGAGGCTGTTGGTGGTGATGAAGCCGAAGCGGGCGATCTTGCCGGCGGCCAGCAACTGCGCGGCGCAGTGCCACCAGAACATGACGAGGTCGGCGGATTCGGGCACCGCCGGATACGCCGCGCGCAGGGCTTCGACGTAGCCGTCGCCGAGCGCCTGCCGCATCGAGGCGGCGCCGATGAAAGGCGGGTTGCCGACGATGTAGTCGGCGGCGGGCCACGCGGCCGGGCGCGGGTGGCGGTAGCGTTCGAGCGCGGTGCGGGCGCTGTCGTCGGGCACCATTTTTGCGGTGACCGGGTGCGGCTTCACGGTCTTGCCGTCCCAGCGGGTTTGCGGCGCGCCGGCTGCATCGAGCACGGGTTCGATGGCGTCCCACTCCAGCACGGCGTCGCGGCATTCGATGTTCCTGAAGTCGCGCAGCACCGGGGTGGGCGGCTGGATTTTGCCGCGGGTGCGGAAGTGCCATTGCAGGTGGCCGATCCACAACACGAGCTCGGCGACGGCGGCGGCGCGCGGGTTGCGCTCGATGCCGAGGAACTGGTGCGGATCGACGGCGAGGCCTTCGGTTTCGAGGGTGCGCTGGGCGTTGAAGGCGTCGAGCTGTTCGAGGACTTCGCCTTCGAGCCGCTTCATGTGTTCCAGCGCGATGTAGAGGAAATTGCCGGAGCCGCAGGCCGGGTCGAGCACGCGGGTCTGGCACAGCGCGCCGTGAAAATCGCGCACCAGCTTGAGCGCGCCCTTGTGGTCGCCGCCGTCTTCCAGCGAAATCGCGGCGGCCTGGACGTTGGCCCACTGCGCGCGCAGCGGTTCGATGACGGCGGGCATCACCAGGCGTTCGACGTAGGCGCGCGGGGTGAAGTGGGCGCCGAGGCTGTGGCGTTCGGCGGGGTCGAGCGCGCGTTCGATCAGGGTGCCGAAAATGGCCGGCTCGACGTGCTTCCAGTCCTGCCTGGCGGCGGCGAGCAGGGTGTCGATCTGCGCGCGGGTGAGCGGCAGCGCTGCGGGCGTCTTGAACAGCTTGCCGTTGAAATGCGCGACCTGGGCCTGCAGGGAGACGGCGAATGTGCCGCCGTCCATCGCGCGCCACAGGTCTTCGAGGTTGGGTTGCAGCGCGGCGGGACTGGCCTGCGCCTGGACCAGCAGCCGGGTGAACGCGCCGGCGGGCAACAGTTCGACGTCTTCGGCGAACAGGGTGAACAGGCAGCGGGTGAGGAAGCCGGCGACGTCGTGCGAATCGTGGCCGGCCTGCTCCAGTTCGCGCGCGAGGCCGCCCAGATGGGTGGCGACCGCGCGGGTGACGCGGGCGGAGACGAGTTCGGGGTCGAGCGCGCGGGGATTCAGCCAGACCTGACGCAGGCGTTCGCGAATGGCGTCGTTCGCAAGATCGGCGATGGCAATGCGATAGCTGGCCCGGTCGGGAAACATTTCGTAGGCGCGGTCGTTGTCCTTGAACTGCGCGTACAGGGCGATGAAGCGCCCGACGTTGATCACCATCAGGATCGGCGGGCGCGGCTCGGATTCGGGCAGGTTGCGGGCGTAGCTTTCGGCCTGGCTTTTGGCCTTGAACAGCTTGCGGTCCGCTGTTTCACTATTTTTGCCAAGGTCGAAGCTCTTCGCTTCGCAGATGAAGCGGCCACGATAATAGGTGTCGATGTAGCGCGCGGTGCCGGCGCTTTCGCCGTCGCGCGCGTCAATGTAGCGCTCGTTGACATAAGCGTTGTGCCAGTCGTCCGCCTTGGCGGGCTGCGGCCGCCCGACCCCGAGCAGGTCGCACAGGTCATTGAAGAACAAGGGATAGTTGGCACGCTCGCTGCCGTCCACAGCGTTCCATTTGGCGATGAAGTCGTCCGGGGTCATGATGGGGATTGGCAAAGCGAAATCAAGCCGCTTCGACCATCCCCACCGCCTCTTCCACGTCCACCGCGACGATGCGCGACACGCCCGGCTCCTGCATGGTGACGCCGGCCAGGTGCTGCGCCATTTCCATGGTGACGCGGTTGTGGGTGATGAAAAGGAACTGGGTGTGGTCGGACATCGCCTTGACCAGGTTGCAGTAGCGTTCGGTGTTGGCGTCGTCGAGCGGCGCGTCGACCTCGTCGAGCAGGCAGAACGGCGCCGGGTTGAGCTTGAACATGGCGAACACCAGCGACAGCGCGGTCAGCGTCTTTTCGCCGCCGGACAAGAGCTGGATCGAGGCGTTCTTCTTGCCCGGCGGCTGCGCGAACACCTGCACTCCGGCGTCGAGCAGTTCCTCGCCGGTGAGGATGAGGCGCGCCTGGCCGCCGCCGAACAGTTGCGGGAACAATTCGCCCATGTGCCGGTTGACGGTGTCGAAGGTGTCCTTGAGCCGCGCGCGCGACTCCTGGTCGATGCGGCGGATCGCGTCTTCCAGCGTGGTGACGGCTTCCAGCAGGTCGGCGCACTGCGCGGCGAGGTATTCGCTGCGTTCCTGCGCCTGGGTGAGTTCGTCGAGCGCGGCGAGGTTGACCGCGCCGAGCGCGGCGATCTCGCTCTGTAGGCGGTTGATTTCGGCCTGCAACTGGTTGGGCTTCGGACTGTCGGCGAGACCGGATTCGAGGCTGGCCTCGTCGGCCGCCGCCTCGCGCAGCTGCAATTCGAATTGCGACTGCATCAGCATGGCTTCCTGATCCTTCAGCTTCAACTGCTCGATGGCGCGACGCAGCGGATCGAGCCCCTGCTCGCAGGTCATACGGGTCTCGTCGTGGCTTCTTAATTGGGCGGTGAAGCCTTCCAGCGCGTCGCGCGCGGCAGCCAGTGCGGCTTCAGTTTCGGCGCGTGCGGTCAGCGCGCGTTGCAGTTCGGCGTCGAGCGCGTCGGCGGGCAGGCGGGCGAGTTCTTCGCGCGCCTGGGTCAGCCGGGTGTCGTCGTCGGCGATTTCCTGTTCGATGCGCACCAGTGCGTCGGCGAGTTCCCGGATCTTGTTGCTGCAGGTGGTCAGCGCGAAGCCGGCTTCCTGATGCCGCCGCTCGGCGGCGCGCTGCAGTTCGCGCGCGTCGAACACCGCACGGTCGGCCTGGTCGCGCTGCTGACGCGCGGCGTAGAGCGCTTCGCGGGCACTTTCCTCCTGTGCGCGGTAGTCCCGGAGGCGGATTTCCAGCCCCTCCACCGACGCGCGCTCGCTTTCCAGCTGCAGCGTGACTTCCTCGAGTTCCTGGCCGATTTGTGCCGCGCGGGTCTGCACCCTTTCGACCGCCTGCTGCAGGCGCAGCAGTTCCATCTGCGCGGTATGGTGGCGGCTCTGGGTCTGGCCGGTCTGCGCGCGCAAGGCCTGGATCTCGCGCTGGCGCTCGGCATGCTGCGCCTGCGCTTCGCCGTAGGCGGCTTCGAACTGGACGGTTTCCTCGCGCAAACGTTCAGCGTCGGCGGTCAGCCGCTCGAGCTCGCGGCCACGCGCCAGAATGCCTTCGACCGCGGTATGCGGGCCATGGAAGGTGACGCTATGCGGGGTGAACACATGGCCCTGCGGCGTCACGACGCACTCGCCGGTCCGCAGCGTCGACGCGCGCGCGCGCGCCGCGTCGGCATCGTCGGCCCAATACACGCCGGCCAGCCAGTCGGCCAGCGCGGCCTGGGCCGCAAGGTCGTCGCTGCCGATCTTGCTCGCGAGCGTGTCCGCGGGCGCCTGCGCAGCGGACACGCCCCGCTCTGTCCACAGCGTGAGCCGCGATGGCGGCGTGTCGGCAAACCAGCCCGCCTGCGCATCGGCGGCCACCGCCTGCAGACGTTCGCGCAGCACCGCCTCGACCGCGGCCTCCCAGCCCGGTGAAACCGTGAGCTTTTCCCACAGGCGCGCAGCGTGCTGCAGGTGGCGCTGGGCGAGCCAGGCGCCGAGCTTCTCGTCGGCCTTGAGGCTTTCCTGCAGTTTCTTCAGGGCGGCGAGTTCGGCTTCCGTCTGGTGCAGCGCCTTGCGGGCGGCTTCGAGGTCGCGCTGGTGTTGTCCACGCGCGGCGTCGAGTTCCGGCAACGCGGTCTCGGCCTCTTTCAGTTGCTCCTGCGCGGACGCCAGGGTCTGTGCCAGCGCCTCGACCTCGAGTTGCTTGCCCGCCAGTCCGCTGGCGTCGGGACGCGGCAGTTGGGCCTGCTCCTGCTCGAGCCGCCGATGGCGCGCTTCGAGCTGCTCGATCTGGCGGCGGGTATGGCCGAGGCTGTTTTCGTCGACCTGACGCGCCTGGTCGAGTTGCGAAACGGCGCGCTGTGCCTCGCCGACCGCCTGCTGGGCGCCGCGCAGGGCGGTTTCCTTCTCCGGCAAGGTGCTGTCGGTGGCCTGGCGCGCGGCGGCTTCGGCCTCCATCAGCGCCGCTTCGAGGCCGGGCTGCTGCGCGTTGACTTCGTGCAGCGCATCCTGCGTGCCGCTTCGGCGCGCCTGCTGGGCTTCCACGCGCGCGCCCAGATCCTGCACCTGGCGATAGAGCCGTTCACGGGTGGCATTCTGGTGCGCCATGGTCTGCTCGATGCGCGCGACTTCGGACTGCGCCTGGTAATACGCTGCCTGCGCGGTATTGAGCGTATCCTGCCCGGCGAACTGGGTCTGCCGCGCGGTTTCCAGCGCCGATTCGATGTGGCGCAGGCGCGCGGTTTCCGCTTCCAGCCTGTTCTGCGCTTCGGTGAGGTCGCGGTCGATGCGCGCGCGCTGCTGGGCGGCGTCATGCTTCCGCGCGTACCACAGGCGATGCTGGGAAAACGTCAAATCGGCCTGCAGGCTGCGGTATTGCTGGGCGACTTCGGCCTGCGCACCGAGCTTTTCGACCTGGGTCTTGAGTTCGCGCTGGATGTCCTCGACGCGGTTGAGGTTGTCGCGCGCATCCTTCAGCCGCGATTCCGTTTCCTTGCGGCGCTCCTTGTATTTGGACACGCCCGCGGCTTCTTCCAGATAACCGCGCAGTTCCTCCGGCCTGGCCTCGATCAGGCGCGAAATCATGCCCTGCTCGATGATGGCGTAGGCGCGCGCACCGACGCCGGTACCGAGGAACAGGTCGGCGACGTCGCGCCGCCGCACCCGCATGTTGTTGATGTAATAGGTGGAATCGCCGCTGCGGTCGAGCACGCGCTTGACCGAAATTTCCGCGTACTGCGACCACTGCCCGGCGGCGCGGCCAAGCTCGTTGTTGAACGCCAGTTCGACCGAGGCGCGCGACGCCGGCTTGCGGCCGCCGGAGCCATTGAAGATCACGTCCTGCATCGATTCGCCGCGCAGATGCCTGGCCGACGATTCGCCGAGCACCCAGCGCACGGCGTCGATGACGTTCGACTTGCCGCAGCCGTTCGGCCCCACCACGCCGGTCAGCTGCGCGGGGACGGGAATCACGGTGGGATCGACGAAACTCTTGAAACCGGCGAGTTTGATGTGAGTTAAACGCAAGACAGTGGAACCTTGGCTTTTATAATGATGTCTCCGGCGCTCTCCGGGAGCGTTTTTATGCCGTCATTCTACACCGAGCCCTTTATGCCCTCCACGCCCGCCAGAATCCTGGAAACCTTCCCCAACCCGAAAGTTGATCGTGACTTTCACATTCATATGGAAGTCCCTGAATTTACGTGTCTTTGCCCCAAAACCGGGCAGCCCGATTTCGCCACGATCATGCTTGACTACATTCCCGACAAAACTTGCGTCGAACTCAAGAGCCTGAAGCTCTACATGTGGAGCTTCCGTGAGGAGGGCCATTTCCATGAGGCGGTGACCAACCGGATACTCGATGATCTGGTCAAAGCGACGAAGCCGCGCTTCATGCGGCTGACCGCCAAATTCTACGTGCGCGGCGGCATCTTCACCAACGTGGTCGCCGAACACCGCAAGAAGGGCTGGCAACCCACCCCGCGCGTCGAGCTCAGCAGCTTCGATCATCAGTCGAATACACGCGGATAATCCATTGTATTTTCTGGGTATTGATTTCGGAACCTCGGGCGCACGCAGCTGCGTCATCGACATTGGAGGAAGCATCCTGATCGAGGATGCGCGCGACTTCGGCACGCTGCGGGAATACGAACGCGCCGGCATCTGGCGCGAGGCATTGTGGGATCTGCTCGCCTCGCTGCCGTCGCCCATCCGCACCCAGCTATCGGACCTCGCGCTCGATGGCACCTCCGGCACCGTGGTGGCCTGCGACGAGGAACTCTACCCACGTCATCCGCCGCTTCTGTACCACGACGATCGCGCGGTCGACGAAGCCGCGCTGATCGCAAGAACCGCCGTCCCCGGCCATCCTGCCGCCGCTGTCACCTCCGGGCTGGCCAAGACACTATGGCTGAAGAAGCGCCTCGGCCTCACCGGTGCGCGGCTTTATCTCAACCAGGCCGACTGGCTGTCGGGCCTGCTGACCGATCGGGTGGGCATGACCGACTATCACAATGCGCTGAAAATGGGTCTCGACCTCGACGAGCTGAAATGGCCGGCCTGGGTCGAATACCTGATCGATGCCGACTACCTGCCGGTGCCGATGCCTCCCGGGGCCCGGCTCGCCACCGTGTCGCGCCCGCGCGCACGCTACCTCGGGATCAATCCCGGCTGCATGGTGCACGCAGGCACCACCGATTCCATCGCGGCGTTCCTTGCCGCCGGCGTGACCCAGAGCGGCGAAGCGGTCACCTCGCTCGGCAGCACCCTGGTCCTGAAGCTGCTTTCCGACACCATGGTGGAATCGACCGAACATGGCATCTACAGCCACTGGTACGGCAGTCGCTGGCTGGCGGGTGGCGCATCGAACGCCGGCGGGGCGGTGCTGCGGCAATTCTTCGACGACCGCACACTCGCCGAGCTGAGCGGAAAAATCGACCCGAATGTGGCCAGCCCGCACGACTATCTGCCGCTGCTGCGCGCCGGCGAGCGCTTCCCGGTCAACGATCCCCTGCTGGCGCCCCGCCTGGCGCCGCGGCCGGCCGACGATGCGGAATTCCTGCACGGCCTGCTGGAAAGCCTGGCGCGCATCGAGGCGCGCGGCTACGGCCTGCTGGCCGATCTGGGCGCCACCCCCGTGAGCCGCGTCGAGACCGCTGGCGGCGGCGCGCGGAATCCTGCCTGGACACGCATCCGCCAGCGCCTGCTCGGCGTGCCGGTGAGCCGCGCCGCCCACACCGAAGCCGCCTACGGTGCCGCGCTGCTGGCGCGTGATGGTCAGTCGCTTTTCGCGTAAATCCGGTCCCGTCTCTCCCGACCCGCGCCATCAGGCCCGTTTACGGCTGATCTCGACCGCGAAATAGAACGCTCCTTGCGGGCTTGCCGCAGCAATCTGGCGGATCGATCCTGGATCAAGGGACTTCGACGAACTCCAGCGTATTCATATCCGGGTCACGGCAGAACAGCGCCGGTCGCCCCGATCTGCTTGCCGTGTACGGGATCCCGGCCGCGTCAAGACGGCTTTTCAGCGCAGCCATGTCTTTCACGCCCAGCGCGATGTGGCGGTCGCGGCCGCCGTGTCCGGGGCGCACCGATTCGGCATCGGGATCGGGCAACTGCATCAGGTGCAGTTGCTGGCTGTCGCCGAGGTCGTACCACTCGCCGGGATAAGGCAAGGCGGGGCGATGAGGATACGGTCTCAGTCCCAGCACCGATTCGTAGAAGGTCTTCGCACGCGCGAGATCCGATACCAGCAGGCCGGCATGCAGCAGGGCCGTGACGCGCACGGGCGGATATCCGTCAGACATGAGGGCGCTCTTTCGCTGGATCGTTTTCCATGTGCCCGGAAAACAGGCTGGCGGTGATGATCATGACGGCGCCCGCCCATTCCTGCCCGCCCATGCGCTCGTCCGACAGGAAATAGGACGCGACGGCCGCGACCACCAGTTCGAACAGGAAGATGACGATGGCCTGGTTGGCCGGCACGCGCGCCAGGCCATACTGCACGGCGTAAGTCATGCTGCCGATGGCAATGCCCACTCCGGCCAGCAGCAGCCAGGTGACGGGCGAGGCCTGCGCGATGAATCCCAGTTCGGCCGGCTTGAGGGTCAGGCCGATCACGGTCAGCAGCGCGACGCCCACCCACACCGACACCGCCTTGGCGCCTTCGGCAACGCCCTGGAGATGGCGGCTGATCACGTTATTCGCCGCAAACATCACCCCTGCCGACAGGCCCAGCCATTCGGCGCGGCTGGCCGGCAGCGGCCACTCGCCGGGCTGCCACAGCATGGCCAGCGCGCCGCCCGCGGCCAGCGCCATCACCGCCCAGCCAGCCCGGTTGAGCTTCTCGTGCAACAGCAGGCGGGAGAACAGCACCGTCCATAAAGGCGACAGATAAAACAGCAGCAGGACACGCACGACCTCGCCTTCGAGCACCGCCAGCACGTAGGCCAGATTGGTCCAGCCCGCCGCGATGCCGAGCGCGGCAAGCCACAGCCAGTGACCGCGCGCCTCGCGCAATACGCGGCCATGCAGCCAGCCCATCAGCAAAAGAGGCGTTGCGTAGGTGAAGAAGCTCGATGCAATGCCCCCCACGCCCGCCTCGCCCAGCAGACGATAGGGATACCACACCAGCCCCCACAGGGTGGCGGCGTAGGTCAGACTGCCGACGGCAAGCGTGCGCTGCAAGGAAATCGACGACATGGGGCTTTATAATGGGTGGCTGAGTCAAATCCCGTACTGCCATGAATCCGCGCCTTGATCAACTTCATCCGTATCCATTCCAGAAACTGCGCGAGCTTTTCGCCGGGGTGACGCCGAATCCCGGCCTTGCACCGATCAACCTGTCGATCGGCGAGCCCCGGCATCCGACGCCTCGATTCATCCAGGATGCCTTGATCGCCGGACTCGGCGGGCTGGCGAATTATCCCATCACTCAGGGTTCGGATGCACTGCGGGAAGCCATTGCCGCCTGGGCGACACGTCGCTACGGCGTGAAACTCGATCCGGCGACCGAGGTACTGCCGGTCAACGGTTCCAGAGAGGCGTTGTTCGCCTTCGCCCAGGCCGGCGTCGATTCCAGCCGTCACGGCCGGCGCACGGTCATCTCGCCGAACCCGTTCTACCAGATCTACGAAGGCGCGGCCCTGCTGGCCGGCGCCCGTCCCTTTTTCCTCAACACACTGCCCGAAAACGGCTTCCGCATGGACTGGTCGCGGGTGCCGGAGGATCTGTGGGAAAGCATCAGTCTGGTCTACGTATGCTCGCCGGGCAATCCCTCCGGCAAGGTGATGTCGCCGGACGAATGGAAACGGCTGTTCGAATTGTCCGACCGGCACGGTTTCGCGATCGCGGCTGACGAGTGTTATTCGGAAATCTATTTCGAGGAAGACCGGCCGCCGCTCGGCGCGCTCACCGCCGCGCAGCAACTCGGGCGCGGCTTCCAGAATCTCGTCGTATTCAACTCGCTGTCGAAACGCTCCAACGTGCCCGGCCTGCGCTCGGGCATGGTGGCGGGCGACGCCGCCATCATGAAGAAATTCCTGCTCTATCGCACCTATCACGGCAGCGCAATGAATCCGGCGGTGCAGGCCGCCAGCATCGCCGCCTGGAACGACGAGGCGCACGTGATCGAAAACCGCCGCCAGTACGCGGAGAAATTCGCCGCCGTAATGCCGCTGCTCAAGGACGTGCTGGCTTTCGACACGCCCGACGCGGCCTTCTATCTGTGGGCACGGGTACCCGGCGGCGACGATACCTCATTCGCGCGCGGCCTGTACGAAACACAGCACGTGACCGTTCTGCCCGGCAGCTATCTCGCGCGCGATGCCGCCAACGTCAACCCCGGCAAGGGTTTCGTCCGCATCGCACTGGTCGACAGCCTGGAAGCCTGCGTCGAAGCCGCCCGGCGCATGGCCGCTTTCGTCGGCGAGGTCGCCTGACCCCACCGCTCCATCATTCGTTCCTTTCATTCAACCTTCCATCACAGGGATCCATCATGCAAGACCTGCAGAAAACCATCGAAGACGCTTTTGAACGCCGCGCCGATATCACGCCGCGCAATGTCGATCCGCAGGTCAAGGATGCCGTCATGGCCGTGATCGACCTGCTCGACAAGGGCGAACTGCGCGTGGCCGAACGCACTGACGGCCAGAACTGGACCACCCACCAGTGGCTGAAAAAGGCCGTTCTGCTGTCGTTCCGGCTCGAGGACAATGCCTTCATCAAGGGCGGCCACACCAACTATTACGACAAGGTGCCCAGCAAGTTCGCCGACTTCAACTCGAAGGATTTCCGTGAAGGCGGTTTCCGCGTGGTGCCGCCGGCGGCCGTGCGCAAGGGCTCCCATATCGCGAAAAACGTCGTGCTGATGCCCAGCTACGTCAACATCGGCGCCTATGTCGGCGAGGGCACCATGGTCGACACCTGGGCCACCGTCGGCTCCTGCGCGCAGATCGGCAGGAACGTGCATCTCTCGGGCGGCGTCGGCATCGGCGGCGTGCTCGAACCGGTCCAGGCCAATCCCACCATCATCGGCGACAACTGCTTCATCGGCGCACGTTCCGAAGTGGTCGAAGGCGTCATCGTGGAGGACAACAGCGTCATCTCGATGGGTGTCTATATCGGCCAGTCCACCAAGATCTACGATCGCGAAACCGGCGAAGTCACCTATGGCCGCATTCCCGCCGGCTCGGTGGTGGTGTCCGGAAACCTGCCGTCGAAGGATGGCAGCTATAGTCTGTATTGTGCGGTGATCGTGAAGAAGGTCGACGAGAAGACCCGCTCCAAGGTCGGCATCAACGAACTGCTGCGCGGAATATGAGCAACGGAAAAGGTACCCCATGAAAAGCACACTCGTCGTTTCAGCGCTGCTCGCCGTCACGCTCGCGGGCTGCCAGACCAACCCGGTGTCCGGCCGCAAGCAACTGGTGCTGGTATCCGAAGAACAGGCGCAGTCTTCGTCAGCCCAGGCCTATGCCCAAACGCTGAGTGAAGCACGAAAGAATGGCAAGCTCAGCAGCAACGCAGCGCTGAACAACCGCGTCAAGCGCATCACCGATCGCCTGATCGTACAGGCCGGCAACATGTACCCGCCCAGCCGTGACTGGAAATGGTCGGTTGCGGTGATCGACGAACCCACGCTCAACGCCTGGTGCATGCCTGGCGGCAAGATGGCGATCTACACCGGCATTATCGAAAAGCTGAAATTGAGCGATGACGAAATCGCCCAGATCATGGGGCATGAAATCTCGCACGCCCTGCTGGGCCATGGCCGCGAGCGCATGTCGCGCGCCATGGCCCAGCAGAGCGGACTGCAGCTCGGCTCCATCCTCGTCGGGCAGGATCTCACCGTGCTGTCGCCGGTGGCCGACCTTGCGCTGACCCTCCCCAACAGCCGCGAAAGCGAGTCCGAGGCCGACCGCTACGGCATCGAACTCGCCGCCCGCGCCGGCTACGATCCGCATGCCGCCATCAGCCTGTGGGAAAAAATGGGCCAGGCCAGCGGCAACGGCCCGCCGCAGTTCCTCAGCACCCATCCCTCGCCCGCCAACCGCATGCAGGCGCTGAACGCGCTGGTACCGAAAATGATGCCGATCTACGAGAAAGCGCGTAACTGATGGATACCGCGACCGACGACAAGCTCGCCAGCCTCAAAACCCTGAACACCGTGACGTATGCGTTGTATGCGCTGTCGCTGTTTTCCGGCGTCACCGCCATCGTCGCCATCGTGCTGAACTACATCAAGCTCGACGACGCACGGGGCACCTGGATGGAAAGCCACTTCCGCTGGCAGATCCGCACCTTCTGGTGGAGCGTGGGGTGGTTCGTCCTCGGTGCCCTCACCTGGATCATCCTGATCGGCTGGCTGGTGCTCGGCGTCGCCGGCATCTGGTTCATCTACCGTATCGCCAAGGGCTGGCTCAATCTGAACGACGGCAAGCCGATGCCACTTTGAGGGGAGGCCGGGCTTCGACAAGCTCAGCCCGAACGGGCTTGAAAGATCGCCCGGAGGAAAGATCGTGGGATTCTGGGTATATCTGCTGCACTGCGCGGATGGCTCGTACTATGCAGGCCATACGGATGATCTCGACAGGCGAGTCGGCGAACACGTGACAGGGACGTGCAGCGGCTACACTGCGACGCGGTTGCCGGTTGAGCTGGTCTGGAGCCAGGCATGTTCAACGCGAATTGAAGCCTTGAGTTTCGAACGGCAGATCAAAGGTTGGAGCCGGGCCAAGAAGGAAGCATTGATATGCGGCGACTGGGACGAGATTACAAGGCTGTCCAATAACAGATCCAAGAAAGAGATTTGAGGGTTGCCAAAATGTGGTTCGACAAGCCTGTCCTGAGTTCATCGAAGGGCTCACCACGAACGGGACAACGGCCAGCACCAAGCAGCAACTCAACGAGTACCCTAACCCCCAATCCGTTCGCCCTGAGCCTGTCGAAGGGCTGACTACACGCTCTCCCCGGTCATGACCAAGGTGGTTCGACAAGCCTGTCCTGAGTTCATCGAAGGGCTCACCACGAACGGCGCAACGGTTCTCACAGGCCACCCACCCTACGAAATCCTCACTTCCGTTCCCACCTTCACCAGATCGAACAGTTCCGCCACATCCGCATTCTTCATGCGGATGCAGCCGTGCGACGCCGGCGTGCCGATGCGGTGCTCCTCGTGGGTGCCGTGGACATAGATGTAGCGGTTGTGCGTGTCCACCGCGCCGCCCTTGTTCCGGCCCGGCTCCAGGCCATCGAGCCACAGGATGCGCGTCAGGATCCAGTCGCGCCCCGGGTTTTCGGCATCGAGTTCCGGCGTCCAGATTTCGCCTGTGGGCTGGCGCGCCTTGAAAGCCGTGCACAGCGGCATGCCGGCGCCGATCTTTTCCGCGATGCGGTGGCGTCCGCGCGGCGTGCAATGGCTGCCATCCTGCTCCCCCGCCCCGTTCGCCGCCGTCGACACCGGATACTGGCGGATCAGCATGTCGCCGTCCGGGTACGGTTCCCACAGGTATAACTGCTGCAGGCGCAGGTCCACCTCGATCACCAGCCCGCTCATTGGCCCGCCTCCTTCTTCTGTTGCCGGCGCGCCTCGAAGAAGCCCGAGATCGTCGCCGCGCATTCGTCCGCCAGCACGCCGCCGACGATCTCGCAATGATAGTTGAGGCGCGGCTCGGCGAACACATCGATGATGCTGCCGTGGGCGCCGGTCTTGTATTCCTTTGCCCCGTACACCACCCGCGCCACCCGGGAATGCAGGATCGCCCCCGCGCACATCACGCACGGCTCCATCGTCACATACAGCGTGCAGCCGACCAGCCGGTAATTGCCCAGCCGCGCCGCCGCGTCGCGCAGCGCCATCACCTCGGCATGCGCCGTGGGGTCAAAGCTGGAAATCGGCTGGTTGAATCCGCGCCCGACGATCTCGCCGCCGCACACCACCAGCGCCCCCACCGGCACCTCGCCGGCCTTCCCGCCCTGGTGCGCCAGGTGCAGCGCGGCGCGCATGTAGTCTTCGTCATCGATCATGCTGTTGTCGGCATTTATGGTTTACGATATTGTAACGTCATACGAAAGGAGTATTGCATGACAACGATCACCGTCTCCCCCAAATTTCAAGTCGTCATCCCACGCGACCTGCGCCGTCAGCTCAACCTCCAGCCCGGCCAGAAACTCAGGGCGCGCATCCAGGGCGACCACATCGAGCTGATTCCCGAGCAGCCTATCACCGCCGCGCGCGGTTTTCTGCCTGGGATCGATACCCATATCGAGCGCGAGGACGACCGCGTATGAATGCCCCAAAGGGCATAAACGTGGTCGATTCCTGCGGCTGGCTGGAATATTTCGCCAACGGCAGCAATGCCGATTTCTTCGCTCCCATTCTCGAAGCCACGGAATCCCTCATCGTGCCCAGCCTTTCCGTCTTCGAGGTCTGCAAGCGTGTCGCGCTATTGCGTGGCGAACCGGCAGCCCACCAGGCAGCCGACTTCATGGCACGGGGCGAAATCGTTGGCCTCAATGCCGACACCGCGCTGGCTGCCGCGCTTTACTCGGCCAAACACCAACTTCCCATGGCCGACAGCATTATTCTGCTCACCGCCCGGGCGTGCCAGGCCACCCTGTGGACGCAGGATGCCGACCTGAAAGGCCACAAGGGCGTCAAATACAAGGTGAAAACCGTCTGATCTGAAAACACCGGTTCACATATCCAGCGGGCTCAACACCCCATGCCCGCCCTTGTTCAATACATGCGTGTAAATCATCGTCGTCGCCACATCCTTGTGGCCCAGCAGTTCCTGAATCGTGCGAATGTCCTGCCCGCGCTCCAGCAGATGCGTGGCGAACGAATGCCGCAGCGTATGCGGCGTCGCCGGTTTGGCCAGGTCCGCCGCCTGCACCGCCCGTTTCATCGCGCGCTGCAGCAGCTTTTCGTCGAGATGATGCCGGCGCTCCTCGCCGCTGCGCGGATCGATCGAATAGCTGCCCGAGGGAAACACATACTGCCAGCCCCACTCCGTCGATGCGTTCGGGTATTTGTGTGCCAGTGCATCCGGCAGATAAACCGCGGCCTTGCCCACCCGCCTGTCCTGCTCGAACAGATCGCGCCGCCGCGCCAGATGAGCCCGCAAATCGGCCTTGACCGATTCGGGCAGCATGGTCACCCGATCCTTCGCCCCCTTGCCATCGCGCACCACGATCTCGCCGCGGGTGAACTCCACATCCTTCACCCGCAAGCGGATCACCTCCATCAAGCGCATCCCCGTACCGTACAGCAGACGCGCCAGCAGACCGTAAACACCGTCCATCTTCCCCAGCACCGCCCGCACCTCGTCGCGCGTCAGCACCACCGGCAAGCGCTGTGGGCGCTTCGCGCGCGTCAGCTTGTCGAGCCAGGGCAACTCGATTCCCAGCACCTCGCGGTACAGAAAAAGCAGCGCCGACAAAGCCTGATTCTGCGTCGCCGCCGCCACATTGCCCTCCACCGCAAGATGCGTCAGAAACGCCTCGACCTCCGGCGCCCCAAGATCACGCGGATGGCGCTTGCCGTGAAACAGGATGAACCGCCGGATCCACTGCACATATTGCGTCTCGGTGCGAATGCTGTAATGCTTGACCCGGACCCGGTCGCGCACTTGGTCGAGCAGTTTGGGGGGAGGAAAGTATATCTGCTGGAAACATATGCCCCCTAACTAATAGCGATAAATCATATAAATCAAAGATATTATGAAGTTTGTTCCGGTTTTATACACCTTATATGAACTTATATATACACCTTTCAAGGTGTATATTGCACGTTAAGCTCAGATAGCCATGCGCACGCGTGAGCGGTCTTCGCGAGCATGTTTCAGCCACCGACAACTGATGAGGTGGAATGGAAATTGGTGAATTTACGGTGGCCGTTAAAAATGCTATTGAGCGAAGCGTATGCAACGTTCGCCGCATAACACAAAGCCGTTGATGCGGACGACGTGGACTACGCTTCGCGCCACATAACAATATTGCGGGGGGACGTTTCTTTCCAACAGAGCGGCCCGAGTCGAAGGAAGGGAAAAGCGTGATCCAAACCAGTCCAGTGGATACATGGCCATCTGCGCCTAACGCCTCGTTGGAGCACACACCGCTCGCTTCGCTCCCGGCTTACGCCCCTTCGGGGTGGTACTCAACTCGAACACGTTCGGCCTCTACATGAACCGCTCGAAGGTACTTGCTGATTTGGTTAGCTCGGCGACGGGCGCGAAAACTCACTACGACGTCTGGTGGGCACAAATGAGTGACGCCAAGCCTCAGTTTTTCCGCTCAATGAACGAGCACAGTGACTTCTTCCGCGCGTCACAAGATGCTCATTACACGGCATGCTTCATCTACTTGGCGCACCTCTTTGACAAACGTTCCGACTCTTCATCATTGCCAACCTACCTAGCGCTCATCCGAGAAGAAACAGACCCAACGAAGTTTCAAGATATTGAGTCGAGCTATACGGCATTGGCAAATCGGGCAGCTCCGCTTGTCACCGTGCGCCACAAGACCGTCGCTCACATTGATGCCCGCCTCTCTGAGAAAGATGTCTTCTCTCCACTCAATATCACCTGGAATGAAGTCCGCCGCATCATTTACGACGCCGCTACATTCATTGAACAACTTGCCGGTGCTCCTCATCAAGGTGCTATCGGAATTCCTCGTGATGGGCGGCTTGGTGAGGCTACGTTGAAGTTGCTGAGAGCGCTCAAGTGAGCCGAGGCCGAACCCATCATTCGAGCGGACCTGCGCGAAAAGCCGCGCAGGCCGCTCAATTCAAACGTTAGCCTTTAAGAGCATGCGCCGCTAAATTGTCAGAAAAAGTCCGGGCGTGCCCTGCGCAAGACTTGAGATACTTGGTCAATTACGTTGCCGCACCGCTGTACGAATTCATCGTCTACTTCGACAAGAGTTGAGACCTCGGAAACGTCACCCTCAAAGAAAAACGCCTCGTCGGGCATCTTTACGCGAAATGGTAGGGTCTCAGCCTTCGCCACAAGAGCATCGTAGCTGCGGCCCTTGCCATGCTTGAGTACATTGATGGCTGCGGCGAGATTGGAGAACTTTTCCTTCAGCTCGGTCTCACCTTGTTGATCTAAGATTTGCCCGGCCTCACGGAAGCCGTCGCTGCAGCCAAAACGGTCCTGTAAGCTCGCTTCAAAGATCGAGAACATTCCAACCGCCAAGATCACTTTCTGCAGCTGTATCATCTGTAGTGTTTTAACGAGCGAGGTGGCGCCACTGGTTTGCAGCGCTTCAACGGTTCGCTCGTTCGCATCCTGCAAGCTTGCAAGGGTAAAAGCGGCGCACCGGGAGGCAAGTTCATCAAAGCTGTGCATGGTTCACCTCAACATCAATCGGCGTATTTTTGCACGCTCTTGAGTTCCGCTGCCGGCTAACAACTCGTTCAAGGCGGACGGCTTCGCCGCCGCTTAACTCTAGCGTTGGGCTAACAGGAAGCAATGACCCATGGATGAGCTGTACATAAATGGTGATGTGCCACAAATTGAGGGGAAGCGGTGCGAGGCGTTTCTGTGCCAAGACTATCGGCATGAAGGCATCATCGAAGACAGAGCGTACATCACACACATGTGTTTTGAAGGCGCGTGGTATCGCCTCTACTTTGAGCCGTTCCTAATCTTTTGGCGCAGGTCTGAGGGGGCGCCCGAGAAATCAAACGAGGCGGGCTTCGAGTTTGGCTTGGAGGACATCGGGTCAAAATGCCACATTAAAGGAGCTTGTCTGGTCTTACTCACACAAGAATTGAGTGCGGGTGGAGTAGAGGTGAGATTCTCTTTTGAAAATGAGCGGTGGGTTTCTGTGGTTCACCGCAATGACCGAGCAGAGGTGACGTGTTCATGAAGCCCAACAATGCGCTCCAGGCGACCCGTCAGTCGCTACGCTCCTTCCGGGCGCCTGAGCGCAAACGTTGGGCGTCGTAGCCGCGGTCAATTTATGGACATAAGCTCAGAACAACTCGCGTATTGGTATTTGCGCTTGAACGGCTTTCTGACCATTCCGAATTTCGTCGTCCATCCAGATTGCGGCAGAAATCAAGAGACCGACGTTGATGTATTGGGCATTCGTTTGCCCTACCGTGCCGAGAACCTTCATCGCCCCATGAAGGATGAGCCTCGCTTTACGAGGGTGCACGAGAAGTCGTTCATCGCCATTGCTGAGGTAAAAAGCGGGCGCTGCGCACTGAACGGACCTTGGACGAGCCCGGAGCGTCAAAACATGCTGCGCGTGTTTCGCGCAGTCGGCGCCTTTCCAAAAATCGAGGCGGACTTGGCGGCCCAATCCCTATACGAGACAGGCCACTATCAAAGCCAGCTCTATTACGTCTCGCTAATGTGTCTCGGTCGTGAGGTCAATCCGGACGTAGCAGCCCGGTATCCTCTGGTTCCGCAAGTTCTCTGGCCAGACGTTCTTGCGTTCATCTACCGGCGTTTCAGCGAATACAAGAATCAGAAGGCGTCGCATCCGCAATGGGATGCGCATGGCACGGCACTCTGGGAGGTATTCGAAAGGTCACGTGACGAACGTCAGTTCGAGGAGAACATTCGTGTTCTGTGACAACGATGCCCAACACTGCAGTGCACCGGACGCGTCGCAAGCGGCGCACCGGTGGCTGTTAGCTCGGCTGTCCCTTGCTATGCCGCCGATACCGGGACGCGCCTGGATGTTCAAGCCAATCTTTCTGAGCTCCGGCATGGATGACCGATGTAATACCGAGGAGGCAAACCTGTTGGCGAGCCGGTTAGCTCTACGTTAGCGCGCTTAAATGAAGATAGCTCGAACTATTTGTTTCGCGCCTGTACTCATCTGCTTCTTGCCCTTCGAGGCATCCGCACAACAAGCTGTGATCGAGACCACATTTTTCTCAGCCCCTACACCGAAGAGCTATAGCGTCGATTGGGATCGATGCGGCCAAATTCTGCTCGTGCCTGAAGTGCAGAAACCCAGTTTTAAGATTATTTTCGTGTTCTATTGTTCGACCATGCTAAATGCAACCGCGCCTGAAGCATGCACGAACACTGAGCAAGAGTGGATAACAACAACTTCGAGGGGACCGGACACAAGCGGGGCTGCGCACCCCTTGTGTCCGGCCTCTCAAGTTGAACGTTATACAACATCACCACGAAGCGGAAAGGAAGCTTTATGAGCGCGACGCGATATGCAAACCCCGGTGCAATCGTCGAAACCGAGTGGCTGGCGAATAGTCTCGGCGATTCCCATCTGCGGGTTTTTGATTGCACAACGTTTCTCCATGACGAAATTGGAACCGGCAGGCCGTACCGCGTGGAGAGCGGTCGTGCCGAATACGAAAGAGCGCATATACCGGGGTCCGCTTTTCTCGATTTGCAAGAGGAACTCTCTGACAGTTCGAGCAAGTTTCGTTTCACCTTACCGAATGTTGAAACTCTCGCCGTTCGCTTCGCTGAGAAAGGCATCGGCACAGGCTCTCATGTCGTCCTCTACTCGCGAAAACGGATGCAGTGGGCAACGCGCCTATGGTGGATGCTTCGGTACGTTGGTTTCGATAATGCCGCAATTCTCAACGGCGGCTTCGACAAATGGATCGCAGAAGGGCGGCCGACGGAAACGATCGAGACGTGCTATCCGCCGGCAACGCTCGTAACCAAGCCGCGCCACGAGATTTTCATCGGGAAGGATGAAGTGAAGGCGGCCATTGGCGATCCGCGTGCGTGCATGATCAACGCGCTCGCACCTGACCTGCACAGCGGCGACAACCCGCGGTATGGGCGCCCCGGGCGCGTCCCTGGAAGTGTCAACGTGCCCGCGCTTTCGCTGATCGAAGAACACTCCCTCACGCTTAAGAGTGCAGATGTCGTTGGTGCAGCGTTCACGCAGGCCGGCGCGGAGCCATCAAAGCGTGTACTGGTTTATTGCGGCGGCGGCATCGCGGCGACGCTGGACGCTTTTTTACTGCACCAACTCGAGTATCCGAATGTTGCTGTCTACGATAACTCGATGCATGAGTGGGCGAACGACGAGACACTGCCGATCGAGCGAGATGACGCATAACTGTGTATTCGAGTGGAGCGACCGTCAGCGATGCTGCCGGGTACCCTGCTTGGGCAGCTATGATTAGTTTCACCACAACCATGGAGATAAACCATGACAAGCCCCACCAGTCCGCAACGTCCAGCCGGCATCATCAGCCCAATCGCTGACGGTAGGCGTTAGGCCGTGGAGCGTTTGTATATCTGCGTTAACGTGATATAAAAATATTGCCTGTCCGGTCATCATCAGGAGAGCAGTATCATGGATATCAGCGACGTTATGATTCATATTAATCAAGACCTTAACGAGCAACAAAGAAAGACGCTGGAGGAATCGATGCGGCAATTGGACGGTGTGGTCTCCCCACGTTTCAATCCTGGAAAAGAGCATTTATTGCTGGTTGCCTTTAATCCAGACGCAACCTCCACAGCGGTATTACTGGCTAAGGTCCAGTCCTTCGGTTACAGCGCACAATTGATTGGTGCATGACAAGATTGGACACCATCTCCCTGAAAAAAACAGGTGAGATGGCCGACCTGCTGGCACGACGCCATATCCGACACCTGCCTGCCAATCAATCGGCGATGCCCAACCCGTCATTTCACCGGACCTTGCGCATAGCGCCGCGTAGGCCGATGAATTCAAATGCTTCTGCTTTTTTTGCCAGCCACATTTACGCAGCACTCCATTTCGGCCCCGGCTATCGAGTCTATTTCACTCGTCGCGGCGAGGTGATCTACCTGCTTCTCCTGGGTGGCAATAAGTCCTCGCAGAAGCGTGACATCAAGCGCGCCCTTGAGATGGCGCGGGTTTTGGATAAGGAGTGAACCATGGCCAAATTTGCACCCTTCGACGCTGCTGATTATCTCGATGATGAAGAAACCATCGCAGAGTACATAACCGTCGCATTGGAAGATTCCAATCCCGATGTATTTCTAACCGCAGTGCGTGATGTGGCTCGCGCCCGTGGTATGGCACAACTTGCGAAGGATACCGGCCTTGGCCGCGAGAGTCTCTACAAAGCGCTTACACCAGGCGCCAAGCCACGCTACGACACCATGCTCAAACTACTTCACGCTCTCGGTGTGAAGCTCTCAGCTTCTCCGATCCATTCATGAGTACTTCACGGTTTCCTGCCGTGAGGTCCAACCCGGCGTTGCAGGGGACGCTCCGCCTATGGGTAGCACGCTCCTGAACTCAGGCGTTGGCACACCCCTGAACTTGAACGTTAGCCACCTCACGCTTACCCGATTGCAAGTGATATCACTTTATGATATCGTCCCCTCGTGAACGCCAAACATCGAAAAACGCTCAGCGCCATCTTTGCGCGCCCGACATCAGCGTCCATTCCGTTCGCTGACATTGAAGCGTTGATGAAGGCTCTTGGAGCTTTCATCTCGGAGCGCGAGGGTTCGCGCGTCAAGATCGAGTTCAAGGGTGAGCAGTGGCGGTGCCATCGGCCACATCCGGGAAAGGAAGCCAAGCGTTATCAAGTCGAAGAGGCGCGAGAGCTTCTGGAACGCGTAGGAGTAATGCCATGAACACTATGTCATATAAGGGCTATACCGCTCGCGTCGAGTACGACGAGCGAGACAATATTTTCGTCGGCCGCATTCTCGGCATCCGCAGCATCATTAGCTTTCATGGCGAGACGGTTGCGGAGTTGCGGGCCGAGTTTGAGCATGCTGTTAAAGACTATCTCGCTGAGTGCAAGAAGGAGGGACTTCATCCTGAGAAGCCAGCATCCGGCAAGTTGTTGCTCCGTGTGCCCCCTGAGGTTCACGGTCGGGCTCTGGTGGCCGCACAGGCCGCTGGCAAGAGCCTTAACCAGTGGGCGACCGAGGTTCTACAGCAGGCGGTTCAACCAGGTGGCTAACCTCTCGGTCAACCGGGCCTCGCGCATCAGGCCGCGCGAGGCCGGTTACCTCATTCGTTAGCCCTTTCACGGAGGCACCATGCCGTTTGATATTTCTGTCCTGCCCGTCTTCCTCGCGGTGTCCTTCGTGCTACTTATCACGCCGGGGCCTGATGTGGCATTTATTGTCGCCACTGGGGTGACTGAAGGCCGCCGTCCCGCCTTATGGGCTTCTACGGGCATCGCACTGGCCATGTTTGCTCATGCGGTGTTTGCTGCCGTGGGGGTTGCGGCAATCGTCGCCACGTCGCCTCTCGCGTTCGATATCATCCGCTATGGTGGCGCGGCCTACCTGGTCTTCCTCGCCTACAAGTCGTTTCGCGCCAGGCCTTTCGAGACCGGCACTCAAACTACCAGCCGCTCCCCATTCGAGAACTTCCGTCGCGGGTTCTTCACGAATCTGCTGAACCCCAAGGCCATCCTGTTTTCTGGCGTGTTTCTGCCGCAATTCGCCTCGCCGTCCTTCGGGTCGATCTTCCAGCAAATTGTCGGCCTCGGCGCAGTCCTGGCATTTCTCGGCCTGCTATTCCAGGCAGGCTTGTCCATCGCCAGCGGCAGCCTGGGGCAATGGCTGCTGTCGAGCCCACGTCGTCAGTTGGTGCTTGAGCGCCTGATGGGTGTGGTCTTTCTCGGCCTTGCAGTGCGGCTGATCGTCATGGAGCGCAAGGGTTGATGGGCATGCCATCAAGGGCCAAGCACCTCCAACTCACAGGATCACGAAGAACTGAATGATGCGAACGGAAAAAGAGAAAATGCTGGCGGGCGAGCTGTACCACGCGGGCGCCCCTGAAATCCAGGCCGATCAGGCCGCGGCGCAGGCATGGATGGTTCGCTATAACACGTCGCTCGACAAGCCGCACACGGAGCGGCACCAACTATTGGTGGAACGCTTTGCCGCTGTGGGGGATGGCGTCGTGATCCGCCCACCATTCCATTGCGACTACGGCTTCAACATCAGGATTGGCGCGGGCGCTTTTCTGAACTTCAATTGCGTGATTCTTGACGTCGTGGAAGTCGTGATTGGAGACATGACGCAAATTGGGCCTGGTGTGCAGATTTTGACCGCCGACCATCCCCGTGACCCGGCGCAAAGGGCTGCGGGCCTGGAGTTTGGTCGCCCGGTCCGCATTGGGCGCAATGTATGGATCGGAGCTGGCGCAATCATCTTGCCGGGTGTTTCCATCGGGGACGATGCGCTGATCGGTGCCGGAAGCGTCGTGACACGCGATGTGCCGGCAGGTGCGACTGCATTTGGAAATCCAGCCCGGTCAAGATCGACGGCAGAAAAATAAATACGCCGCGCATCCGGGCTTGCCCGGCCACTCGACTTGGGCATACCTGCGGCCTGACCATTCATTCAAGCCGATGCCGTTTCGCGGCGCGGGCTTAATTCAGGCGTCAGGCCACTTGTTGCATGATGCGCAACGTGATACATTCGGCATATGATCAAGACCTTTCGGCACAAAGGCTTGCGGCGTCTGTATGAAACTGGCGGTGCATCAGGTGTTCAAGCCAGTCACATCAAACGGCTGAGGCTGCAATTGATCGCACTGGATACCGCCCAAACTATTGAAGACATGGACATTCCCGGTTTCCGCCTGCATCCATTGAAAGGCGAAATGCGGGGTCGCTGGTCAATTACCGTCAGCGGCAACTGGCGAATCACGTTCGAGTTCCAGGATGGGAACGCTTATGTGTTGGACTATGAGGATTATCACTAATGACTATGCACAACCCCCCACACCCCGGTGAGTTCATCGCCGGCATCTACCTTGAGCCCAATGGGATCAGCGGCCGTGTGCTAGCCGAAAAGCTCGGCGTTGCAGCCTCTACGCTCAGTCGTGTTTTGAACGGCAGTGGTCGTATTTCGCCTGAGATGGCCTTGCGTCTTGCCAAGGCCATTGGCCGCTCTCCTGAAAGTTGGCTTGCCATGCAGGACGCACACGACCTTTGGATCGCACGGCAGTCTGTGGATTTGCACGGCGTAGGCAAGCTCAAGCTGGCAGCGGCCTGACCATTCATTCAAGCCGATGCCGTTTCGCGGTGCGGCTGAACTCCTCACCACAGACAAAGACTTCACGCATGCGGCCAAACACTGCTCGCTTCGCGTCTGGCCCGCGAAAGCAAAAGCGAAACGGTGAGACCCAACCCTTCCATCGAGAGGAAGCTTGGCTTGTACACGCTGTACGCTACAGTGACAGGGGAGGTCTACGTAAAGTCTGGTGCATGGGGCAGAACGGTATCGCGCGCGGAATCGCCGGAATATTTCCGGGTGGTGATCGTGATCTATGCGGGCCTCGCACTTGCCTTGGCGACCGTCTTCCGAGAATCGTTCGCACCATCACACTGCGCTCCAGCGGGAACGCCCGGCCGCTGGTTTGAGTTCATTGTCACGACGGAGGTCCCTACGATGCACATCGCCAAGCAAGACATCCCCGTAAGAATCAATGCGCCGGGCGCCATCGCCCGCCAAAAGACCGGGTTCGGCAGCGCGGACGGATACGGCACGATCAGCGGCGAATACTTTTCACTCGCCGCAGGCACCGATATCGCCCCGCTCCTTCAGGGGCTGGAGAACGATCTTTGCCAGGCTCCGCACTGGGGCTATGTCCTGCAAGGTGCGCTCACGGTGACCTATGCGGACGGCAGCAGTGAAGAAATCCATGGCGGCGACTTGTTCTACTGGCCACCTGACCACACGGTCAGAGTGGGTCAGGACGCCGATGTCATCCTGTTCAGCCCGCAGCACGAGCACAGCAAAGTGATCGATCACATGCTCGGGAAAATGGCTGGCTAACGACAGCAGCCTGGCCATTCATCTTGGAAAAAGCAGTTGAACCACAGAGACACAGAGAACAGCGAGCAAAAACATACGCTTGCATTCCTGCCGCGGTTCACCCGATGGATGAGTGGGAAAAAATGCGGAGAAGTCCCGTTTTTCGGGTTTCTCTGTGCCTCTGTGTCTCTGTGTCTCTGTGGTGCGGAATTTAGGTTCATTCAAGCCAACGCAGCCTGGCCGGCTTCGCCGTCCAGGGTCTTCCGGTTATGGGCAACATTGGGCGCATGCCCTTCCCGCAGGCTGGGCGTGACGGGCCCGGCCTGCGGCGCAAGAAACCCGTCAACCCAAAGGAGTGTCGGACATGAACAAGATGATGGTTGCAGTTTTCAACAGCGAGACGGTGGCCTTCGAGGGTCTCAGCGCGCTCAAGGCCCTGCACAAGGACGGGGACATCACGCTGTACGCCACGGCTGTCCTCGTCAAGGACACCTCCGGCAGCGTGAGCATGAAACAGTCTGCCGAAGGGGGACCCATCGGTGCCGCGCTCGGCCTGTTGGCTGGAAGCATGGTGGGTCTGTTGGCGGGGCCGGTCGGGCTCGTCGTGGGGGCGTCGGTAGGCGGACTGGCAGGCTTGGTCTCCGACCTGAACAAGGGGGGCATCGACATCCAGTTCGTGGACGATGTCTCGAAGGCTCTCGGCCCCGGCAAGGTCGCCGTTCTGGCCGATGTGGAGGAGAGTTGGACGGAGCCCGTTAACGCACGCATCAGGAAACTGGATGGGGTGGTCTTCCGGCGCCTGCGCTCCGAGGTCGTCGAGGACCAGCTGGCCCGGGAGTCTGTTGAATTCAAGGCCGAAGTAAAGCAGCTCAAGGACGAGCTGGCTCAGGCACACGCGGAAAACAAGGCCGCGATCCAGGCGCAGATCGACGAAGCGAAGAAGAAGGCCCAGGTGATGCAGGAACAGGCCAAAACCCGAATCGATCAAGCAAGGCGTGAAGCCGATGCGAAGATCGCCGCCATGCAGGAACAGCTCGAACACGCGAGCGATCGGCAAAAGGCAAAGATCGAGAAGCGTATCGCCGAAGTCAAGGCTGATCTGGAGGCCCGTCACGCCAAGCTCCAGGAGGCTGGGCGACTGGCCGGCGAGGCCTTGGCAATTTAGCGTCGCACCTGACAATCCGTTGCGCCGGACGGCTCGCGCGCGGCACTCCGCGCCGCCCGTCCGCCGCCGGTGAACGGGAATGTTCGCTGGCTTTTAACCATCGTCAAAAGGAGTCGTTCAAACATGAACACTATAGAGAACCAATTTTCTGGAATGCTTTCCCGTAACTGGTGGGTGCTGCTGTTGCGCGGTCTCGTCGCGATCGCGTTCGGTGTCCTGGTCTGGTTTCAACCCGGCATCTCGCTCGCCGCGCTGGTGTTGCTCTTCGGCGCATACTCGGCGGCGGATGGCATTCTTGGCGTCTGGACCGCCATCGCGGAACGCAAGGAACGTGAGCACTGGGGGCTGCTGCTGATCTGGGGATTACTGGGCATCGGTATCGGGATACTGACTTTTCTGGTCCCCGGCATCACTGCGCTCGCGCTTTTGTTCTACATCGCAATCTGGGCGGTCGCCACCGGCGTGCTCGAGATCGTGGCGGCAATCCGTCTGCGGAAGGAGATCGAGGGCGAGTGGCTGCTCATCCTCGGCGGGCTCGTCTCGGTCGTGTTCGGTGTCATCCTCATGGCGCAGCCGCTGGCGGGCGCGCTTGCCGTGCTTTGGCTGATTGCGATATACGCCGTAATCTTCGGCGTCCTGCTCGTGATTCTGGCGTTCAGGGTGCGCAATTTCGGCAAGTAACTTGCACGCTCATGAACGCGCACAACCGTGGAGCGGGAATGCGCGTCGATCACACGCGAGTCCGCACACCCGCTGCGCGGGGGAATATGTCTTTCACGGTGTATATTGCACGTGAGCTGGTGCGGCATGGTTTGCACTGAAGCAGTCGACATGAGAGGGAGTCATGAGCATTCCGGTTGAATCGTCGAACCTGGCAAGCGTCATCGCGCGCTATCGGTTCGCTTACCTGATGACGACGAACGCCAACAGTGCGCCCCATGCGGTTGCGGTATCCGCGGTGCTCCAGGGCCGCGAACTGGTTGTGAAGGGCATCGGCCGCCGCACCCGCGAAAACGCCCTGGAGCGGCCCGCGGTGGGTTTGGTCTGGCCACCGCAATCGGAATCGGACTACTCGTTGATCATCGACGGACAGGCCACCATCGTGGGCGAGTTGCTGCGAATCACGCCGGTGCGCGCGGTATTGCATCGCCCGGCACCGTCCTGTCAACCCGATGCGCCGGGCGCCTGCGAATCCGATTGCGTCGAACTCGATCCGGGAAACGAGCGGGCGGGGACGCAGTAGTCCTTGAAGGCGCCTCGCCGCCACAACAAGTTGTCCGCCAGCCTGAGAGAACCCGTGGAATTCGTGAACTGTACCGAAAAGGCACACGCAGAGGCGATCCTTGCCATACTCAACGAGGTCATCGCCCACTCCACCGCGCTATACGATTACAGACCGCGCAGCCTTGAAAGCATGTCGGGGTGGTTCTCAGCCAGGCAGGCCTCCAGCTTTCCCGTCATTGGCGCCATTTCACGCTCCGGCGAACTTCTCGGATTTGCAAGCTATGGCACTTTTCGCGCATGGCCCGCATACAAATATTCCGTTGAACATTCGGTCTACATCCATCGAGACCATCGCGGCAAGGGCCTGGCGCAGGCGCTCATGCGGCAACTCATCGAACAGGCCGTCGCGCAGCAGTACCACGTCATGATTGGCGGCATCGATGAAACAAATAGCGCCAGCGTCGCCCTCCATCAAAAGCTTGGATTCAGCCACGCCGGAACGATCAGGCAGGCGGGCTTCAAGTTTGGCCGCTGGCTCGATCTGGCGTTCTATCAACGCATTCTTCAAACGCCCCATGCGCCAGTTGACGGCTGACCGTTCATTACCGGCCGACGCCACGGGGATGCTTGTCCTCTATGGCGCTGGCGGTCCATGGCGGTTCGTTTCTGCCTGGCCGCTTCGTTACCTGTCCTGATCTGGCGCCTGCCCGTGGCCGACGCATTCAAAAGGAGCACATCGTGAACCCGGATTTCCTCTGCCGATTCCTGCTTGGCTCGCTGGTCGTCAACTATGTGATCCTGCTGATCTGGTTCCTTGCATTCGTCCTGGCGCGCCAATGGATGCGTGGCCTTCACACGCGCTGGTTCCGGCTGTCCGACGACTCCTTTGACGCCATTCACTACGGCGGCATGGCTGTCTACAAGATTGGAATCCTGCTGTTCAATCTGGCGCCCCTGCTTGCCCTGTACTTCATGGGCCGGGGCAGCTGAGCAGACATGAAAATAGTATTCACAGGCCTTGGCTCCCGTCGGGAGAAGATGGAGAACATACCGCATGCATCGGATCCTGCTTTCGTGGAGTTCGGGCAAGGACAGCGCCTGGGCGCTGCATGTCCTTCGCAAACAACCGGGCCTGGAAGTCGTGGGCCTGCTCACCACATTCAACGAAGTGGCCGACCGCGTGGCGATGCACGCCGTCCGCCATCGCCTCGTGGAACTCCAGGCCGCAGCGGCGGGACTGCCTCTCTGGCCGGTTCTCCTGCCGTTCCCCTGCTCCAACCTTGAGTACGGCGAACGGATGAGTGCGGTGCTCGGGCGCGCACGGGAGGAAGGGATTACGCATATTGCCTTCGGCGACCTGTTCCTGGAAGACGTGCGCGAGTACCGGATCCGCATGCTGTCCGGGACGGGGATCGAGCCGCTGTTTCCGCTGTGGGGCTCGCCGGCCGACACGCCCGCCCTCGCCCGTCAAATGCTGGACGCAGGCCTGCGCGCAATATTGACCTGCGTTGACCCCAGGCAGCTCCCGGAAGACTTTGTGGGGCGCCCGTATAATGCGGCGCTATTGGCCGGGTTGCCCGATGGAGTCGACCCGTGTGGCGAACGCGGTGAGTTTCATACCTTCTGCTTCGCGGGGCCGATGTTCGCGTCCGGGATCGCTGTGCAGACGGGCGAAGCCGTTTCCCGTGACGGGTTCCGTTACATGGATCTCGTACCCGAAAAGGTGAACGGCGAAGCGGGAAGCCTGTCCGGAACAGGCGGCTCGTTCATGAAGCCGGAGGGCGACGGGCAAGCGGTTTAAGGGAAGCGGGGACGACCTCGCTTCTCCAGCATATTTCGGGGACGACCCCGGCATTCTGGAAAGATCAACATGGCCTGGTTCATTCTTGCCGTCGCGGGACTGTTTGAGGTCGGCTGGGCAATCGGATTGAAATACACCGAGGGGTTCACCCGATTGTGGCCTACCGTCGGCACGCTCTTGTCGATGGCCATCAGTCTCGGGTTGCTGGGCATCGCCATGAAGTCGCTCCCCGTGGGCACCGCATACGCCGTCTGGGTGGGGGTCGGTGCCGTCGGGACCGTGGTGCTGGGCATCGTGCTGCTCGGAGAGCCTGCGAATACCGCCCGGCTCATCAGCGTTGCGCTGATTATTGCCGGGATCGTCGGACTCAAGCTTGCGACGCCGGCCTGACATTGCGTGCCGGGAGGCGCGTGTCGCAAGCGGCGCGTCAGGCCCGAAGACCGCTCAAGCGCGCGATCCGGGTGCCTGTCCTTGTCTGTGGGATCGACATTGTCTAACCTTTCGATCGAGAGGGGCCGCCTGCCTATGCGGCCGGCAGGTTCCCGACGCGGCGTCGCCGTTCCGGCGGCCCCGCCCCTCCCACGTCGAGCCGCCCAAAAATTGATGTGCACCCTGCACAAGATGGAGATGGAATCATGAAGACATATAAAGTTGGCTATCTGGTCGGCAGCCTGGCCAAAGGCTCGATCAATCGCCTATTGGCCCGGGCACTCTCGAGGCTGGCGCCCGATGCCGGGCTGGATCTGGTGGAAATTCCGATTCGCGAGCTTCCCCTCTACAGTTACGACTACGATGCGGATTTTCCGCCCGTTGCAAAGGCTTTCAAGCAGGCGATCGCCAATGTCGACGCAATCCTGTTCGTCACTCCCGAATACAACCGCTCGATTCCGGGCGCATTGAAAAATGCCATCGATTGGGCCAGTCGGCCGTGGGGGACCAATTCGTTTTCGCGCAAGCCCTCGGCGGTGATCGGCACCTCGCCAGGCGCAATCGGCACGGCCGTGGCCCAGCAGCACTTGCGCAGCGTGCTGTGCTTCTGCAACTCGCCGCTGATGAACACGCTCGAGGCCTATATCCAGTTCAAGCCAGGCCTGATCACGGAAAACGGGGAAGTGACGGATGCGTCGACCGAGGAGTTCCTGCGCAATTACCTGAAGGAACTCCACTTGTTCGTGGCGCGCGTGCTCACGGTGCTACCGCCAGGCGCGTGAGTGCAAATCAGATATGATGCCAGCCGGCTGGTCCTGTCCTGGCTTCGCGCCGGCAGCTCCGGCCGTGCCGGGGCGTTGGACCCGGGAAGTGCGGAGAGGAGAACACGATGAGCGACGAGCAGCTTGCGCCCGAGACGCAAGGCGTGACGGTGGAGTTACTCGCAGCGGTTGACCTTGGCCCCGAGATCGAGGGCATGACAGGGCGCCAGCTTCGCATGCGCAGAGTGACCCTCGACCCTGGGGGCGTCTTCGGCCCGATTCACACCCATCAAGACCGACCGGGCACCGTCTATATCCTGCAAGGAACGATCACTGACCATCGAAATGGCGTCGCGACGGACTATGGACCCGGAGCGGGCTGGCCGGAGGACAGGAACACGACCCACTGGCTTGAGAACAGAGGGACCATTCCCGCGGTGGAAATCTCGGTCGACATCGTCAGGCAGGAGTGAGCCCGGACCCGACATCCGGCCCGGCCGGGTCGAACCCGCGGCCCACCCTGATGCGCTGCATCGCCTCCGCTCCCTGCGTGCGTCGGCCAGCCACAACCTTGGGCCTCATACGAAATCGCATTGGAACGCATCCATGAAACGCATCAAGCTTTCCCTTCTGGCGGTACCGCTGCTGCTGACCGTGTTATGGCTGGCCGCCGATACGCTGGCCCCCGAGCCGTTCACCTATTTTTCATTTCGCACCGTGTTCATGCAGTACAGCGGGACGATCGGCATCGGCCTGATGAGCACGGCCATGCTGCTGGCGTTGCGCCCGAAATGGCTGGAACCGCATCTGGACGGGCTGGACAAGATGTACCGCCTGCACAAGTGGCTGGGCATCGCGGCGCTGGCGGTCGCCACTGTTCACTGGTGGTGGGGGCAAGGCACCAAATGGATGGTCGGTTGGGGCTGGCTGGAAAAACCCGCGAGAACGCCGGGCGCGGAGGAAACGCTCGGCACCCTGGAAAGCTGGCTGCGCAGCCAGCGGGGGTTTGCCGAATCCGTCGGCGAATGGGCGTTCTACGCCAGCGCCGTGCTGATCGTGCTGGCCCTGGTCAAGCGCTTTCCCTACCACTGGTTCGTCAAGACCCACCAATGGATCGCGCTCGCCTATCTTGCCCTGGCCTATCATTCTGCCGTGCTCATCAAGGTGGAGTACTGGTCGCAGCCGCTCGGCTGGCTGCTGGCGGCCTTGCTGCTGGGCGGCAGCGTGGCCGCGCTGCTGACCCTGACGGGCCGGATCGGAGCCGGCCGCAAGGTCCAGGGCAGCGTCGTGGCGCTGACCGACTTCCCCGCGCTGCGCGTGCTCGAAACGGCCGTGGTGCTGGAGGACGGCTGGCGCGGCCATGCCGCCGGGCAGTTCGCCTTCGTCACCGCGGAGCGCGGCGAAAGCGCGCATCCCTATACCATCGCCTCCGCCTGGAACCCCGCCGACCGCCGGATCGTCTTCATCACCAAGGCGCTGGGCGACCACACCGCCCGCTTGCGCGAACATCTGAAGCCCGGCATGCCGGTGACGGTGGAAGGCCCTTACGGCTGTTTCGACTTCGAGGATGCGCAGCCGCATCAGATCTGGGTGGGGGCGGGCATCGGCATCACGCCGTTCATCGCCCGCATGAAACAGCGCGCCGCCACGCCGGACGTCAGGACGATCGATCTGTTTCATCCGACCGCCGACTTCGAGCAGGCCGCCATCGACCGCCTCAGCGCAGATGCCGACGCCGCGGGCGTGCGCCTGCACCTGCTGGTCGGTTCAAAGGATGGGCGACTGAATGGCGAACGTATCCGGACCGCCGTACCGGAATGGCAGTCGGCCAGCATCTGGTTCTGCGGCCCGCCGGGGTTCGGTCAGGCGCTGCGCGAGGATTTTCTCGCCCATGGCCTGCCGCCGCAGCGCTTCCATCAGGAACTGTTCCAGATGCGGTGAGGGCAGCCGGGGCCGCTTCCCGCCCGTGAAGACTTGCTATAGTCAATCAGACAGGTGATCAGGACATCTTGTCAAAACGTCACCTCGTCACGAGAAGGAACAGCCATGAGTAGCCAGCAGGAAAATGTTGAAAGCATGACGGGTTTTGGGCCTCTGGCCGGTCTGATAGGGGTCTGGGAAGGAAGTCGCGGCACCGACATCTCCCCCGGTTTTCCCGACCGGATGAAGACCGATACCGAAAAACAGTATCACGAACGCTGGGTGTTCGAGCCGGTCAACCCCGCAGTCACGAACCATGACCAGAAACTCCGGCAGCTGGTCTGCGATACGAGTGCCTGGCGGGGAAGCCCGTCCACGGCGGGCAAGATCGCCGGGGAAGCATTCCATGGGCAAAGAGGTTACTGGATTTGGGATCCCGCCAGCAAAATGGTACTGAATTCGTTTGCCGTCCCGCGCGGCATCGTCATCAACGCCGGCGGGATGGCAGAACCTGATGCGACGAGTTTTGAGCTGGTGGCGGAAGCGGGGCCGGAGGTCTACGGCATTTGCCAGAACCCCTACCTGGTCGAGAACTTCAAGGTCGTGCGCTACCTCCTCAAGCTCAGGCTGGGCGGCGACGGCAGTCTCGATTACGAGCAGGACACGCAGCTTGAGATCAAGGGCCGCGGACTCCTCCACCACACCGATACCAACCACCTTGTGCGTCAAAACCCATGACATCACCCGGCATCGTCAAACTTGAAAGTCCATACTCGTTCAGCGGGACCGTGCAACGACTGCTCGATGCGTTCGCCGAAAAAAACATCCGGGTCTTCGCGACAATTGACCAGCAGGCCGAGGCCCGGGCGGCTGGCCTGTCGATGCCTCCCACGACGCTGGTGATCTTCGGCAATCCCAAATCGGGCACGCCGCTGATGCTTGCCAATCCGGAAGTCGGCCTCGATCTTCCATTGAAAGTCCTGGTGTGCGAATCCCGACCCGGCACGACGGTCGTGATGTTCGTTTCGGCATCCGAGATCATTCGGCGGCACGCGCTGTCGCCTGAACTGACGTCCAATATCCAGCCTGCGGAACATCTTGTTCGAGGCGTCCTCGGCCAGGCCTGATTCAGGCGTTCGGGGTCATCCGCCCTGCTCCTTTACGACAAGGTATCGGTATGCGAAATGCTGGGATACGACCCGTATTCCCTGGCATGCGAAGGCCGCATCGGCGCCGTGGCCGCCTCCGCCACGGCGATGCAAGTGCTGGCCCGCTGGCAAGCACTGGCTGCGGCCCCTGCCGAACGGATTCAGGAGCCCCCAGCGGGCCAGGAGATCCTGTCCGCGAGCACCTCGGCAAGATGCGCGTAGCCGCGATCCGTAAGGTGGCAGCCGTCTATGAAGACCGGCTCGCTCACGGCATCGAAGGCGCCGCCCAGGTCGATGAACTGCGCGTCGTCCGTCGCACCCAGAGCTGCTGCCAGATTGCGTCGATAGGACGCATAGGCTGCAGCGAACCCGGTGCTTCCGGTGCGCGCCGCCGAACGAAGTTTCGCTTCCTCGGCACCCATTCGTTTGCGCGTGGTTTCGATATCCGGCTGCAGCGCGATTACATAGCGTCGACCGTGATCCCCGGAGAAGCGGGCCATGATTTTGTACATTTCGGCCACTCGCGGCACCCACTTGTCCGAGCTCGCCTGATCGAACGCGTATTCACCAGCCTTGGGAGCGGACACCTGCCGTACTTCCCGGAAATAGACCACAAGACGCCAGATCCCAAGGCTGCCGGCCACCTTGCGCAACGCCGTGGTCGTGTTCATCGGTCGCAATACCCGGGTCACCGCTTCACCAAGTTCGCGTGTCTCCGGCCGGTCGAAAATTTCTCCCGTTCCATGAATCATCGTGGTCAAGTCGTTGTAGCCGGTCAGGCTGACGACGAGGTCCGGGTCGAAATCTTCCATGAATCCTGTCAATACAGTCATTTCCTGACGTGCGATGTACCCCAGGTACGCCGCGTTCATCACGCGGTAACGAATGCCATCGCCACGCTGGTTCAGGGTACGTTCCAGGTTTGCACTGATGGTATGGTCGTTCGATGACGCGCCAAGGCCCCAGGCGGTTGAACCACCCAGCAGCAGCACCCGGAATTCCTTTGGCTGACGCGGCGCGATTGCCCTGTCCCGAAAGCCCAGTGCATTGGTGCTGATCGTCGGCAACCTGCTGTTCGGTGCGCCCAGATAGCCGAGAAAAGGAAGATATCGCTTGTCCATGCGATACATGTCAAAGAGAATGGCTTTTGCATCCGTCCCCTGTGAGAAATACGAAAGATTGAGTCGGGGATCGCGTCGAGCCATGACCATGGCCCGCCCATCCGGATCGAACGGATAGAGAATCCGACCGGCAATCTCCAGAATGACCAGTATGAAGATCAGCGGAACCAGACTGAAAACAACGGTCCTGGATTTACTTCTGTGCGTGTTCGACATGGTCCGGTTTGATTCATGGGGACGACGGCCATCCGTCTCCCTGGGCGAATCAGAACAAGGTGTAAATGAACGGCGCAATGGCGGAACCCTGACTCAGCACAACAAGCCCGCCCAGCAACAGCAGGACGACGATGATCGGAGCCAGCCAGAATTTCTTGCGTTCCTTCATGAACGCCCACAGGTCGTTAAGGATATCGAGCATCAGAAAGGTCTCTCCAGATGTTTGGGGGAGTGTTTCACGCTTGGAATGCGGTAGGTCGCACCGTCTTCGAACCTGCGTCGCATCGGGTCGGATCCGAACAGCCTGCGCATGAGCCCCACCGGAAACAGGATCAGGAAGAAAAACACGCCCAGAATGACGCGTGTGTTGACGGCGCCCAATACAGCGCCGAATTTCATCCAGCCACGGTAGACCGGGCGCAGGATGCCAGGCGCGGCCAGCGCGGCAAGTCCCAGGACGGCGAACAGCACCCAGGGCCAGACAGGCACGGGGCGGCCGAGCAGCCAGGGCAGGATCAGGCCGAACAGGCATGCAACGATGGCGCCGGTGGTCAGGCCGAATTGGCGCAGTTCGGCCCGACCAAGCCTGGAGATGTCGTGGCCGCTCATGGTCAGTCCAGTTCGAATTCCTGCATCCACGATTCATCCCTGGGTAGGGTCGGCTGGTCCGGTTTGGCAAGAATGAAGTTCTCGATGACCAGATAGTCCATTTCCGTTCTCATGAAGCAGCGATAGGCATCTTCCGGCGAGCCGACAATAGGCTCGCCACGCACGTTGAACGAGGTGTTCACCAGGACGGGGCAGCCCGTGCGCTGTTCGAAGGCCTCGATCAGCTTGTGGTAGCGGGGGTTGGTTTCCCTGTGCACGGTCTGGATACGTGCCGAATAGTCTACGTGGGTGATGGCGGGAAGCACTGAACGTGGCACGTTGAGTTTTTCTATGCCGAAGAGTTTCTGCTCTTCCCCGGTCATCGCGATGCGATGTTCCTCGCGCAGCGGCGCGACGATCAGCATGTAGGGGCTGGGCCGGTCGTGCTCGAAGTACCTGCCCACGCGCTCGGCAAGCACCGAGGGCGCGAAGGGGCGGAAGGACTCCCGGTACTTGATCTTGAGATTCATCACCGACTGCATCCTGCGGCTGCGGGGATCGCCGATGATCGAACGTCCGCCCAGCGCGCGGGGTCCGAACTCCATGCGGCCCTGAAACCAGCCGACCACGTTCTCGCCATCGAGGATCCCGGCCAGCTCCGGATACAGGTCGGCGTCCTCCACTCGCCGGTATTGTGCGCCCACCGAGTCGAGAAAGTCCGCGATCTCGGAATCCTCAAACCGCGGGCCCAGGTAGCTTCCCTTCATGCCGTCGAGGCCGCCATCTGGCGTACGGGGTTTGTCCAGATACTGGTACCATACCGCCAGTGCGGCCCCCAGCGCACCGCCGGCGTCTCCGGCGGCAGGCTGAATCCATATGTCCTTGAACGGCCCTTCGCGCAGTATGCGGCCGTTGGCCACGCAATTGAGTGCCACGCCGCCCGCGAGACACAGATAGTCTTCTCCAGTCTCCTTCCGTACCGTGCGGGCCAGTCGTAAAACGATTTCCTCGGTCGCCTCCTGCACCGAGCGTGCAAGGTCCATATGCGCCTGCGACAACGGCGACTCGGGCTTGCGTCGCGGCATGCCGAACAGCGCGTCGAACTTGTCGTTGGTCATGGTGAGCCCGGTTGCATAGTTGAAGTAGGACATGTCGAGGCGGAAAGTGCCATCCTCCTTCAAGTCGATCAGGTGTTTGAAGATAAGGTCGACATACTTCGGCTCGCCATAAGGGGCCAGCCCCATGACCTTGTATTCTCCCGAGTTGACCTTGAAACCCGTGTAATACGTGAAAGCCGAGTAGAGCAAGCCAAGAGAGTGCGGAAAGTCGATCTCCCACAAGGGGGTCAGGTCGTTGGATTCGCCATGCCACGCTGTCGTCGTCGACCATTCCCCCACGCCATCCAGGCACAGCACCGCCGCCTTTTCATAGGGGCTGGGGAAAAAGGCTGAAGCGGCATGCGACTGGTGATGCTCCGAAAATAGCAGCGGTGGAAGCCGGGATTCCTTGATGCCGGAAAGTTCGGAGAATTCCTTGCGCAGCTGATGCTTGAGGTAGAGCTTCTCCTTCAGCCATATGGGCATCGCGGCAAGAAACGAGCGGAAACCCTTGGGCGCATAGGCCAGATAGGTTTCCAGCAGACGCTCGAACTTGACCAGCGGCTTGTCGTAAAAAACCAGATACTGGACATCGCCCAGGCCGATTCCTGCTTCCCGCAGACAGTAGCGAACGGCATGAAGCGGAAAACGGGCATCGTGTTTCTTGCGGCTGAAGCGCTCTTCCTGGGCGACAGCAATGATTTCGCCATCGCGCAACAGGGCCGCCGCGCTGTCATGGTAGTAGGAGGAAATTCCAAGAATGGTGGTCATCGGTCGGGATTGGCGAGCCGCGTTTTATTGATCGATCGCGAAATTCTCATGTCCTGATGATCCGGCTATCCGCGGCGCTTGTCCTCAATTTTTCCCCGCTGTCAGCCGATGTCGGCACGCTGCCAAAACAGGCCGGCAGCGCCGCAATGTATCGAATCGTTGTAGCAAACCAGCCAGAGCCATCATAAGCAAGAAATGAACCTGATGATGGGAATCCGCTCAATGCCAATGTTTTCAGGGCTCGTCCCCGGGACGAACCGAGAAGCGCAAGAAACTGTAAAGTATTTCGACAAGCCGCGTCCGGAGTCCAGTGCATCCGTTGCCCTTCAGCAGCCCAAGTGCGAACAGGCTTCAAATATCCCTTCGCCGGATCAATATGTACCTGTCAATGTGGCAGACTCGCTTCAGCCAAACTGACCACAGAACCCGGAAATTCGCCGTCAGGATTTGACCTGCCGGCGGCAGCGATCGGCCCACACGGCCGCTTCCACCCGCGAACGCAGGTTGAGCTTCTTCAGCAGATGCTTGACGTGGACTTTCACCGTGCCCTCGGCGATGTTCATCTCGCGGGCAATCAGCTTGTTGCTCTTGCCATCGACCAGCTGATCCAGGATGCGATGCTCCTGCTCGGTCAGGCCGGCTTCGGTCAGGTTTGCGGGACGGCTCTTTTCGCGCAGCGAGGCGACCAGCAGCTGGGTCAGCCGTTCGCTGATGGTGATCTTGCCGTGTGCGGCGTCGGCCAGTTGCCGCATCAGGTCTTCCGGTTCCATGTCCTTCAGCAGATAGCCGTCGGCCCCTGCCTGCAACGCGGCCATCAGATCTTCCGCCTGATCCGACACAGTGAGCATGATGACGCGCGAATCGAGCCCTTCATCCTTGATCGCCTTCAGCACGTCGATGCCGCTCATGTCCTTCATGTTGAGATCGAGCAGGATCATGTCGGGATGCAGGCCCAGTGCAAGCTGGATGCCTTCCCTGCCGCTGGGCGCTTCGCCGACAAAGCGGAATTCGGGCGCGGCCTGAATCAGCTGAATCACTCCCTTGCGGAAGAGGGGGTGGTCGTCGACGACCAGGATGGTGTGGATATCGGGCGGGCTCATGGGGGCGTGGCCAATTGTATGGGAGAAACGGGCAGCGCGTCGCGTCGCGCGGCCGGCATGAAGTGCAGGGTGATGCGGGTGCCGGCGGTGGGAAGCGTCTCGACGCCCAGCCGGCCGCCCAGATTTCTGGCGCGCTCTTCCATGATCGTCATGCCGTAATGATGCGCCCCCGCCGCCTGACGAATGCCGATGCCATCGTCGCTCACGATCGCCGACACCGAGCCGTCGCTGTTGCAGCGCACGCTGATGGCGGCCTGTTGCGCCCGGGCATGGTTGAGCACATTGGAAAGCGCCTCGCGCACGATCTGCAGCGCGTGGATTTCCTCGTTGGGGGTGAGCGTGCAGCCGGCCAGGTGGACATCCAGCTTGATGGGGATTCCGCCGCGCGCGGAAAACTCATTCACGGTGTCCTGCAGCGCGGACGCCAGCCCTTCCCCTTCGATGCGAAGACGAAAGGTAGTCAGGAGTTCGCGTAACTGACGATAGGCGCTGTTGAGCCCTTCGCGCAGTTCTTCCAGCACCTCGGAGGCTTCGCCGGGCACGCTCGATGGGTCCGGCCGCGGCTCTTTCGCAGCGAGCAATGGCTTCAGGCGGCTGACCTGTATTTTCATGTAGGCGAGCGATTGCGCCAGTGAATCGTGCAGCTCGCGCGCCAGGGCGGCGCGTTCTTCCAGCAGCGACAGGCGCCGGTTCTGCTCGGTCCGGCGCGCGGTACCGATGGCGATGCCAATATGGCGCGACAGCGCTTCCAGCAGGTGGATCTGCCATTGCACCAGCTCCCTGCCCGGCGGCATTTCCAGTTGCAATACGCCATAGTGGTGCTCGGTATCCTTGAGCGGCAGCGACAGCATGCGGCGACCATCCCGTAACGCATGGACGGCCAGCGTCCGGTGGGCGAGACAGTCGGCGCAGGTCGACAGACCGCACTGGGCGGGATCGCCGCCGTTGTCCGGGTGCAGCGTGCTGGCGATCACGCGTGCGCGTGTTTCACCCGCTTCCACCAGGCAGGCCAGTCCATGCCCGACACCGAGGACATTCTCCAGGTCGTTGAGCAGGATGGCATAGGTATCCGGCGCCACCGGCCCGTTGTAGAGCCGGGCGATGGAGTGATAGAGCAATTCCAGCGAACGGTTGGCGATGGTGAGCTCGGCGGTCTTTTCCTCCACCCGCGCTTCCAGGTTCTGATACATCCTGGACAGATCCTCGGCCATGTGGTTGAACGCCTGCCCCAGCCGCCCAAGCTCGTCGCTGCCGGTGTGCTCGGTGCGCACCGCGAGGTTGCCTTGGCCGACATTGGCCGCGAACGACAGCAGGTCGCGCAGGGGCAGGATCAGGTCGTTGCGTGCCAGATACAGCATGAGCGTACCGACCAGCAGCGTCATCAGCAAGGCCGCGCCGAGCACCATGCGCAGGACCAGAATCTTCGCCTCGGTATCGCGCTCGATCTGCTTGACCAGATGGTTGATCCTGTCGACGAAGCCATCGACCTCGGCGATCAGCGAGAGCTGGCTTGCCGCAGTGGGTGCGCCGCCGCTTGCCTCCGCCCTGAAACGGGACTTCATGCCCTGCCAGGCCTGCAGAACCGTTGCATAGCTGCGCGTCAGTTCGGTTTCGACATGCCGCGGCATCAGTTCCATGATGTGCGGCTCGACCAGCGTAGCGTCGAACGCATCGATCGCCCTTTCAAGCTGGGCGGAAGGAGGGCTGCTCTCCGGCAATCTGGACGACAGGGCCAGGCTGGTCATCCTGTAGGTCTGCAGGCGCAGACTGCCGGCCACGTTGATCGCTTCGCCGCTGCCCTGCACCGACTCGGCGATGATGCCCGAACTGGCCATGCCGAGGATGGCGAAACTGGCGATCAGCGCCAGGGCGCCGCCCAGTTTCAGCAGCAGCGAATGCTGCAGGAAACTACGTTTCTCGTTCATATGTCCGCCTCCTGCCGGGCCAGGCCGCCTGGAAAATAAGGGAGTATCCCGAAAGTACCAGAAGTGTAAGCCCGTATCCGCTCCCATGTGTCCATTCATTGCAAAAACATGGGCTTAGCAAATATCCCTTATCGGGCCGTGGATTATTGCAAGAGATCAGCTTCAATTCAGGGTCCGATTATTTAACACCTAGGGATCGATTTTTCCTTATATTCGAACGCCCAAGTGCGGTATATTGTCGCAGGGCAGACGGCCGTGCGGCTGCAGCCCGTTTGATCGCTCCGGATTGCCTTGCTTCGATCCGGGCGTAAGCGCCAATTACTTTCTTGAGATGGGGAGCACACGACATGACGCAGGACCATACGCAGGACGACAACAAGCCATCCGACGCCCAGCCTGATCTGAGCCGCCGGAAATTCATGAACACCGCTGCCCTGGTCGGGCTGTCTGGCGCGGGTCTTTCGCTGGGCCTGTCTGCCTGCAACAAGAAAACGGCACCCGCGACGGGTGAAGGCGCGGGAACGGGCGCCGCGCCTGCCGCACAGGCCGGAAGCGATATCCATTACAGCAAATACGAGGTTCCGCCGGGCAAGCTCGATGAATACTATTCGTTCTCAAGCGGAGGCCACTCGGGCGAGGTCCGCATCTACGGCATCCCGTCCGGCCGTGAACTCAAGCGCATTCCGGTGTTCAACATGGACGCGCTGGTCGGCTGGGGGATCACCAACGAATCGAAGGCGATCATCGGCACCAAGCCGGACGGCAGCCTGAAGTATCACACCGGCGACACGCACCACGTGCACCAGTCCTACACCGACGGCGTCTATGACGGCAAGTACATGTTCGTCAACGACAAGATCCACGGCCGTCTGGCACGCATCCGCATGGATACCATGGAATGCGACAAGATCACCGAGCTCCCGAATGTCCAGGGCTTTCACGGCACCTTCACCGACAAGCGCGATCCGGTCGATTCCACGATCAATCACACCACCCGGGTATTCTGCGGCGGCGAGTTCTCGATCCCGCTGCCCAACGACGGGCGTGATGTGAACGACCCCAGCAAGTACAAAGCGATCTTCACCTGCGTCGATGCCAACACCATGGAACCCCGCTGGCAGGTATTCATCGACGGCAACTGCGACCTGGTGGCCAGTTCCTACGATGGCAAACTCGCCGCGACCAACCAGTACAACACCGAAAAGGGGATTCATTATGAGGACATGATGGTGGCGGAAATGGACGCCTGCCTGTTCTTCAACGTGGCCCGCATCGAAGAAGCCGTGAAAGCCGGCAAGGTCAGCTATATCGCGGGTTCCAAGGTTCCTGTCGTCGACGGCACCAAGGAGGCCAACAAGGATCCCAAGACCGCACTGACCTGCTATGTGCCGATCCCGAAAAACCCCCACGGCGTGAACGCGAGTCCGGATGGCAAGTACTACGCCTGTTCGGGCAAGCTCTCGCCGACCGCCTCGCTCATCGAACACGACCTGGTGCTGAAATGGTTCGATGGAGGCCTGGCCAATCCGCGCGACGCGGTGGTCGCCGAACCCGAGATCGGTCTCGGCCCGCTGCATACCGGTTTCGATAACAAGGGCAACGCCTATACCACCCTGTTCCTCGACAGCCAGATCGTGAAGTGGAACGTGGATGCCGCGATCAAGTCGTACAAGGGCGACAAGAGCGCCAAGCCGGTGGTCGACCGCATTGACGTGCATTACCAGCCCGGTCATGGCTTCACCTCGATGGGCGAGACCAAGGATTCGGATGGAAAATACTTCATTTCGGACAACAAGTTTTCCAAGGACCGCTTCCTGCCCGTGGGGCCGCTGCATGCCGAGACCGCCCAGCTGATCGACATCAGCGGCGACAAGATGCTGCTGGTCGCCGACCACTCGGTCTACTCGGAGCCGCACGACTCCATCATCGTCCGTCGCGACATCATCAAGACGCGCCAGATCTACAATCTGGACGACTTCCCGAACGCGGTGAAGGATCCCAAGGATTCCGGCGTCTTCCGCAACGGCAAGAAGGTCACGGTCAAGCTCACCAGCCAGGCCCCGACCTTCAGCCTGCGTGAATTCAAGATCAAGAAGGGCGACGAAGTCACCATCATCCTGACCAACCACGACAAGGTGGAAGACCTGACCCACGGCTTTGGCATTCCCAAGTATGACATCCAGTTCATCGTCAACCCGCAGGAAACCAAATCGGTCACCTTCGTGGCGGACAAGCCGGGCGTCTACTGGTGCTACTGCACCAATTTCTGTCATGCACTGCATCTGGAGATGCGCAGCCGCATGATCGTCGAGGTCTGAGCAGTCACTCCGTTCCTGCCGGGTGGGCCGGGAGGAACGGAGGGCCACTGTGCCATGCCGCCGGCCAGCCCGGCGGACAAAACACGCGCCTGCCTGTATGCTGTGGCTCCTCGCGCGTGCTCCAGTTGATATTCAGATATTTGCGGTTCCTTCCCATGAATTTTCTCGCCCGCCATCTTGTCCACTTCCTGACCATGCTCTGCCTGTGCTGCGCATACGGCCTGGCCGCCGGCAAAAGCTACGAGGCGCCGCTACCGGCACAACTCTCCACCGATCCCGACCTGTGCGCGTACGTCCCCTGCAAGGACGTGATGCCTGGCGCCGACAGCTTTTCCAAACGCATGGGCAAGCCGGCCTATGTCGAGGCCTACCGGAACGAGAAAGCGGAGCATGACGACAAAAGCGATCATGGCGAAGAGCAAGACAAGCACAATCGGCACGGCCAGAAAGACACGCACGACGAAAAAGGCAAGGACGGCCGCAAGCTGATCGGCTACGTATTCCTGTCCACCGACGTCGTGGACATTCCCGCCTATTCCGGCAAGCCCGTGGTGACCCTGATCGGCATGGATACCAAGGGCATCATCACCGGCGTCCGGGTCCTGAAGCACTCCGAACCGATTCTGCTGGTGGGGATTCCCGAGTCGGAACTCACCAAGTTCGTCACGCAGTACCTCGGCAAGTTCGTCGGCGACAAGATCGAAGTGGGGGCCTCCGGGTCTGGCGAAGGCATGATCGGGGTCGATGCGATCTCCGGCGCCACGGTGACGGTCATCGCGGAAAACCAGGTCATCCTGCGTAGCGGTGTCGAAGTCGCCCAGCAGGTGGGCATCATCAAGCCGACGGTGCGCTCCCAGGCGAAGTTCAGGGATGTTCCGGGCACGCTTGACTGGCAGGCGCTGCGTAACGAAGGCAGTGTCCAGGAACTCAAGGTCAAGCCGGAGGAACTCGGTCTGGATCCCGGCGGGCAGCCCTACATCGACATCTATTTCGGTTATCTCAATGCCCCGACGGTCGGGCGCAGCATCCTGGGCGAGCATGGCTACGCCTCGTTGATGTCGAGACTCCAGCCGGGCGAGCATGCCATTTTCATGATCGCCAACGGCACAGGTTCCTTCAAGGGCTCGGGCTTTGTCCGCGGCGCCATCTACGACCGGATACAGGTTTCCCAGGGGATCGACACCTTCACCTTCCGCGATCTGGACTATCTCAACCTGTACGGCATCGAGGCCGCCGGCGCTCCGTCCTACAAGGAATCGGCCATCTTCATCATCCGCTCGCCGATGTTCAGCGCGGCCTACCCCTGGAGCCTCGTCTACCTGGCCAACAAGCGCGACCGCCAGACCGAAGCCAAGACTTTCGTCAATTTCGACCGCGAATACTGGCTGCCGGCGCGCTATCTGGAAGGCGGCCGGCCTGAAATCGTCAAGCCCGAGGCCACCTGGGTCAAGGTATGGAAGACGCGCAAGACCGAAGTCATCCTGTTCCTGCTGTGGCTCACGGCGGCGGGAACGGTCTATGCGCTGCGCGACAAGCTGGTTCGCCGCTCGACGCACAAGGACAAGCGCTGGAAGGATATTCCCAAGTATCTGCTGTGGATCACCTCGATCGGCTTCGTCGGTTTCTACCTGCTGGCGGTGCCCTCGATCACGCAGGTGCTGACCTGGTTCCACGCCATCCTGTTCGAATGGCGCTGGGAGCTGTTCCTGTCCGATCCGTTCGTCTTCCTGTTCTGGATCTTCATCATCATCACCGTATTCTTCTGGGGACGCGGGATGTTCTGCGGCTGGATGTGCCCCTACGGCTCGCTCGCGGAACTGACCTACCACGTGGCCGGCAAGCTGGGACTCAAACGCTATCAGCGCCACCTGCTGCCGCAGAACTGGCATGACCGTCTGAAGTGGATCAAATACGGCATCTTTGCGATTCTGCTCGCGGTATCCTTCTATTCCATGGGGATCGCTGAAAAGCTCGCCGAGGTCGAGCCGTTCAAAACTACCTTCCTGGTCGGCGTGTGGAACCGCTCATGGCCTTTCGTGACCTTCTGGACGGTCCTGATCGTCGCCTCGGCCTTTTTCGAGCGTCCGTTCTGCAAGTACCTGTGCCCGCTCGGCGCCGCGCTCGCCGTGCCGTCGACGTTCCGCTGGTGGGGCCTCAAGCGCAAGCAGGAGTGCGGGCCGTGCAAGGCGTGCCAGGTCGGTTGCGGCTCGCAGGCGATCGACGACAGCGGTCGCATCGACCAGCGCGAATGCCTGCTGTGTCTGGACTGCCAGGTGCTGTATTACGACGATCACGCCTGCCCGCCGCTGGTCAAGGAACGCAAGGCTCGCACCAAGGCCGGCCAACCGCTGACCGCGATCGGATCGGACGGCTATTTCATCCCCATCGTCCCGATTTCCGCCCGTTCCGCGCAGGCGGCCGCGGCGCCTCCCAGCCTGCCTGCCTTCATCGGCCAGGAGTTCTTCGATCACCTGTTCCCCTGGAGCCGCAAGGTCTTCCAGCAGCCCATCCTGCTGCAGGCCGTCACATTCGCCCTGACTGTACTGGTGACCTGGGTGTGGGTGCTCGGCGCCGCCGGCCAGATCGGCCCCGGCATCGTGCTCGGCTGGTGGCTGGGCTGGAGCGTCTATGAACTGGTCGTGCGCATGCGCTGCAAACCCTACGTCAAGGATGGTCCATGGTGGGGACGCAACCTGCGCCCGGCCTCCTGGGCTGACATGGCTTCCTACGTGGCGTTCAAGAACCTGCTCATCGCGGTCGTCCTGTTCCTGCTCATGAAGAGCTTCGGGATACTGGATGTCCTGCAGGATCTGCCGGGACTGCAATGGCTTTATTAGCGATCAGACCGGGCGCACTGTTGGTTCTGGCCGGTCTGCTGATCGGTATGGCAGGCCCGGGCCGCGCCGACATCCTGACGGTGCAGCCAGGCCAGTCCATCGGCGCGGCCATCGCCCAGGCCCGCCCGGGCGACGAAATACGTGTGGAGCGCGGCCTGTACCGGGAAAACCTGCAGATCGACAAACCCCTGACGCTGAAGGGAATCGACCGCCCCACCCTGAGCGGCGGCCTCAAGGGCGACACCCTCCACATCACCGCCGGGGATGTCACCATCGATGGTCTGATCGTACGCGATTCCGGCGGCAGCCTGGTCGAGCAGAATGCCGGCATCAACATCCGGCCGGGTGCCGATCGTGTGACGGTACGCAACTGCGACCTGACCTACAATCTTTTCGGCCTGTGGATCGAAAAGGCGAACGACGTACATGTCGAGAACAACGTCATTACCGGCAAGCGCGATTACCGCTCCGTCTCGCGCGGCAATGGCATCCAGCTCTACAACACGCAGCGGGCGCGCATCATCGGCAACCAGATCAGCTTCACGCGCGACGGCATCTACGTGGATGTGTCCCATCATGCGATCTTCCGCAACAACCGCATTCACGATGTGCGCTACGGCACCCATTACATGAATTCCTACTACAACGTGTGGGAAGGCAACGACTCGTACCACAACCGGGGAGGATTGGCGCTCATGGAAGTGCGCAACCAGATCGTGCGCAACAACCGCGCCTGGGGAAACTCCGACCACGGAATCATGCTGCGCACCATTCAGGATTCGGTGGTCGAAGGCAACATCGTCGCCGGCAACAACCGCGGCTTCTTCATCTACGACGCCGAATACAACACCCTCCGCAACAACCTCGTGATCGACAATACCGTCGGGGTGCACCTGTGGGCGGGCTCCTACCGCAACCAGGCGGAAGGCAACGATTTCATCCTGAACCGCACCCAGATCAAGTACGTGGCCAGCCGGGACGAGATATGGTCTGGCAACTACTGGAGCAATTATGTGGGCTGGGACCGCAATGGCGACGGCATCGGGGATGTCCCCTACGAAGCGAACGACATGGTCGATTATCTGTCCTGGCGCCACCCGATGATGAAGCTGCTGCTGGCCAGCCCGGCCGTGCAGACGCTGCGCATGGTCAGCCAGCAGTTTCCCCTGCTGCGCGCCACCAGCATCGTCGACCCCAAACCGCTGATGCAGCCGCACCACCCTGACTGGAGACAATGGCTTGGCAAATACTTCCCCCACCCCCAATGACGCCGGCGCGCCCCTGATCGTCGCGCAGGGGGTGCGCAAGCACTATGGAAGCATCCATGCGGTCGATGGCGTCGACCTCGACATCCGTTCCGGCGAACTGTTCGGCCTCATCGGGCACAACGGGGCGGGCAAGAGCACGCTGTTCAAGATGATGCTCGGTCTGATCCCCGCCACCTCGGGCGATATCCGCATCGACGGCGCGCGTGTTACCGGCCGCGACTTCCGTGCCGTACGGCGCACGGTCGGCTACCTGCCGGAAAACGTGGTGCTCTACGACAACCTCACGGGCCTCGAGACGCTGTGGTTTTTCGCCCGGCTGAAAGGCGTCTCCCCGAAAGAGGCCGGACCCACGCTCGAACGCGTGGGGCTTGCGCACGCAGCCAAACGGCGCGTACGCGAATATTCCAAGGGCATGCGCCAGCGTCTCGGCTTTGCCCAGGCGCTGCTCGGCAAGCCGCGCATCCTGTTTCTCGACGAGCCCACCACGGGCCTGGACCCGGAAGCCATCCGCGGCTTCTACACGACGTTGCGGCAGCTCCGGAGCGAAGGCGTGACGACGGTCATCACCTCCCATATCCTCGCCGAGATTCAGGAGCGGGTGGATCGCATTGCGATCATGACTGCCGGCAAGGTACAGGCCTGCGGCACGGTCCAGGATCTGCGCGAACAGGTGGACCTGCCGCTGTGGTTCAGCGTGCGCGTCGCGAAAGAGGATTTCGAGATGGTGCGCACGGCCCTCTCCGATCTGCAGGTGGACGCCATCGAGGCGCACGACGATCACGTGAAGGTACGCTGCCGGCGCGAAGCGAAGATGGCGGTGATCGAGGCGCTCGCCCGGCTGGGCGATCGCGTCCACGACCTCACGGTACGCGAACCCTCGCTCGAAGACGTGTTCTTCGGTTTTTCGGACTGAGGAGGCGACATGGAAATCGCACAAATCGCCACCATCGCAGGCAAGGAATTCTGGGACCGCATCCGCAACCGCTGGGTGCTGGCCGTGGCGCTGGTATTCACCGCCTTCGCCCTGGTCATTGCCTATTTCGGCGCGGCACAACAGGGCTCGGTGGGCTTTCGCTCGATCGATCTCACCATCGCCAGCCTGGTCAGCCTGGTCATCTACCTGATCCCCCTGATCGCGCTGGTGCTGGGTTTCGATGCCATCGTCGGCGAGCGCGAACGGGGATCGCTCGATCTTCTGCTCTCGATGCCGATCACGCGACTGGAACTGCTGCTGGGCAAATACCTGGGACTGGCTGCCGCGCTGACGTTCTCGACCGTGGCCGGCTTCGGCCTGGTGGCCATCATGCTGTCGCCCCGGCTCGATCTCAACGCCCTGTATCACTATTTCGGCTTCATGCTCAGTTCGGTGCTGCTGGGCTGCGCCTTCCTCAGCCTGGCGGTGATGCTGTCGGTCTTTGCCGCGGACCGTACCCGGGCCTCGGGACTGGCGATCGCCACCTGGTTCTTCTTCGTGCTGGTATTCGATCTGCTGCTGCTCGGCGCGCTCGTCGTCACCGGGGGCCAGTGGGGAGGCGACGCCCTGCCCTATCTGCTGCTGGCGAACCCGGCCGACGTGTTCCGCATCCTCAACATCTTTTCCCTGGACGACGTCCGCACCCTGTACGGGCTGGCAACCGTCTTCCCTTCTTCCCTCGCCGATCCCTGGCTGCTCGGCCTGGTCATGCTCGCCTGGATCGTGCTGCCGCTGGGTATCGCAAGCTGGAGATTCCGTAAATGACCCTGACACGACGCACGCTCATTCTCGCCGCCCTGACAACCACCCTGCTCGCCGCCTGTGGCCAGGCTTCAGGTCCGACCGCCGTGGCGCCGCTGGAAATCACCCGCGGCACCTCCTGCGCGCTCGACGGCATGCTGCTGGCCGATTATCCCGGGCCCAAGGCGCAGATCTTCTACGCCGGACAGACAGAGCCGGATTTCTTCTGCGACACGATCGAAATGTTCCATCTCTATCTCACGCCGGAACAGGTCCGGGAAGTGCGCGGTATTTTCGTGCAGGACATGGGCAAGGCGGACTGGGACGACCCGCACGGCCACTGGGTCGATGCGAAATCCGCCTATTACGTCTACGGCAGCAAGCGCGAGGGCTCGATGGGGCCGACCATCGCCAGCTTTGCGCTGGAACAGGACGCAACGAAATTCGCCGCCGAATATGGCGGCAAGGTCACCCGTTTTGCCGACATCAAGCCCGACATGGTCGTGCTGGATGGCGGCGTGGTTCACGATAGCCACATGTGAAAGACCAGCATGACTGAATTCTTTGAAACGGTCCCGTTCGAGATGGCGACGGACATCGAACAGCTGTCCAGACTGACCTACGAACTTCGCGAGAGCCGCAAGACCATCCTGCAGTTCCACGATGTGACGGACGAAGCGGCGCTGCTGCAGAAGATCCGGACCGGTACGCTGGCCGAGCATCCGGCCTATGAGCACTATCTGTCCGCCCGGATTCTCGCCGACACCCGTGAAACCGCCCGGGTGGCCCTGACCGACGTACTCAAGGTGGCCAACAAGATATGAGCCTGCATATCGAGCTGGGCACGGCCATCGAACACGCTTTTCCGGACGACCTTGAGGGGACGATCGAATACCGCCAGGATGTCTTCATCGTTCACCTGAAGAATGGCGTGACGCTGGAGGTGCACTATGCCGCGGCTGATGCCTATTCGTTGCGATGGGTTCTCGGCGAGGTCGAATCCCGCATCGACACGGCACCGCTGCATCCTGACCTGGCAACCTTCCCCCACCACTTCCACGATGCAGCCGGCCGCATCGTGGCCGACCCGCTCACACGCCCCGATGCCACACCGGAAGACAATCTGCACCGCTTGATCCGCGCCCTGCTTGAGGACCCGCTGCTCGGCGTCAAGGATATCGACTGATGCACAGGCCGCCGGGACTGCGGCTGGCGGGAGGCTTGACGATTGCACTTGCCGCCGCCCTGCTGCTGCTCGCGGACGCTCAACCGGCGCGCGACAGCGACCTGTTCGATAACGAACTTTGTATTGTCGCCCCCGCCACCCCCTATGATCCGGCGTCGGGCCAGCCTCTGTACGCGCCGCGCCCGCTGCCCGCCGAGGCGCGCTGTCCGGTGTGCGGCATGTATCCCGCCCGTTATCCGCGCTGGGCCGCGCAGGTCATTTTCAGGGATGGGGCCGCCCATTACTTCGACTCACCGGTCAACCTGTTCAACTTCCTCCACAAGGTCAGCCGCTACGAGCGACGCTACACCCTCGACGATGTCGCCGTCAGCTATGTCCGCGATTTCGAGAGCGGACAGTGGGTGGAGGCCGGCCAGGCTTTCTTCGTCCAGGGTTCCCGGGTGGCCGGCCCGATGCGCAACGCCGACCTGCCCGCGTTCGCCAACCGCGCGGCGGCGGACGCCTTTGTCCGCCAGCACCGCGGCACCGTGTTGACCGCCCCGGACATGACGCCCGACCGGCTGGCGTCCCTGAGCCGCAACGGCCGTCATCGCCACTGATCCGAACCGAGCACGACCACAGCCGGATGAAAAAACGGGGAGAGACATCGTCTCCCCCCGTTCTGTTTCCGTGCCTGTCCGGTGACCCGGTTCTGTCGCCCGGTCGGCTCGATCAGCTGTTTTTGGCCTTGTCCACCATGTAGTTCACCGCTGCCTTCACATCGTCATCCGACAGCGTGGTGGCTCCGCCGCGCGCAGGCATCACGCCTTTTGCACCGGTAAACCCTTCGATCGCATGCTTGTACAGGACATCCATGCCCTGGGCGATACGCGGATCCCAGTCGGCCTTGTTACCGAATATGGGCGCACCCGCGGCCCCGGACGCATGACACAGCGAGCAGGTGGCGCCGAATACTTTCTTGCCTGCGTCGTTCGCAGCAAGCTCTTCAGGCTTGTTCGCGGTTTCGTCATGCTTCTCCATGGCGGCCGGGGCCGGTGCAGCCGCCTCGGGCACGGCCGGCGCCGCGCTTTCGGGCGTGCTTTCCTTCTTTCCGCAGGCCCCCAGCATGGTTGCGAGAGAAATGGCGAGAATGAGCGATGTCTTCTTCATTGTGAGTTTCCTGTTTTGCCGATGGATGAAATGGTGGTCAATGGATTAAAAATGCCTTTTCCGGAAGCCTCTGGCCCAGGCGGCCCGGGACCGCAGTGGCCAGCCTCCCGTCACGATTGAGAATATATCATCTCACCTTCGGGCGGTCTTCACTACAGAAGAGCTACTCCATAATATATCCCCCCTCCCGCCCGGTACCGGGCAGATATCCTGATATCCGTTACATATCATTGGGTTATCGATCTACCCCCACTACCTCTTTGGAGGTAGAAAGCCCCTCAAATCACACAAATTCCCCACTTTTCATCTACGGTTTTAGGCATACACTGCGAGCATATTTCAGATAAACAAGTCTTGAAATCACGGTAAAGGACGCATCATGGCCACCCTGGCGCAGAAGCAGATTTCAGTGCTCACCCTGAGTACAACGGCTTTCACAGCCTGTTTCGCCGTATGGATGATGTTCGCGATCATCGGGATCCCCATCAAGAATATGCTGGGTCTGAACGAGACCGAATTCGGCATCCTGGTCGCCACGCCGGTGCTGACAGGCTCGCTCATCCGGTTGCCGCTTGGCATGTGGACCGACAAGCTGGGCGGCCGCATCGTTTTCTTCGTGCTGATGCTGGCGACCGTGGTGCCGATCTGGCTGATCGGCTACGCCACCCAATACTGGCATTTCCTGCTGCTGGCGCTATTCGTGGGCATGGCCGGGGGGTCGTTCTCGGTGGGCATCGCCTATGTGGCCCGCTGGTTCCCGAAAAATCGCCAGGGATTTGCCATGGGGATCTTCGGTGCCGGCAACTCGGGGGCGGCGCTGACCAAGTTCATCGCGCCCTCCCTGGTGGTCGCTTACGGCTGGCAGGCTGTGCCGCATGTGTATGCGGTGGCCATGCTGATCGTGGCCATACTTTTCTGGATCTTCACTTATACCGATACGACGCATCAAGTGCCCAGTCACATCACCTTCAGGCAGCAGCTCGCCGCGTTAAAGGACCCCAATGTCTGGAAGCTCTCCCAGTATTACTCGATCGTATTCGGCGGCTACGTGGCGCTGGCGCTCTGGCTGACCAAGTATTTCATCACCGAATACGGCTTCTCCATCAAGACCGCTGCGCTGATGGCGGCCTGTTTTTCCCTGCCGGGCGGCGTGATGCGCGCGGTGGGCGGCTGGATCTCGGACAAGGTCGGCGCGCATCGGCTGACGTGGTGGGTGATGTGGATATCGTGGATCTGTCTGTTCCTGCTGTCCTACCCGCAGACCGACATGGTGATCCAGACGACCAAGGGCGAGTTCTCGCTGCATCTCGGTCTCAACGTCTGGGTATTCACCGCCCTGCTGTTCATTCTTGGCCTGTGCTGGGCGTTCGGCAAGGCTTCGGTATTCAAGTACATCTCGGATGAATATCCCGACAACATCGGCGTCATCTCCGGCATCGTCGGCCTGATGGGCGGACTGGGCGGCTTCATCCTGCCCATCCTGTTTGGCGCCATCGTCGATCTCACCGGCATCAACAGCGGCATCTTCATGCTGATGTACGGCATCACCTGGGTGTCGCTGATCTGGATGTATCTGACCGAGGTTCGCAAGATGCCGATGATCCGGGCCACCGCAGCAGCCGATCCTCTCGAATAACCCGACTTTTCAAGCCTGGAGCACACGATGACTGACAGTATCAAGGAATGGCACCCTGAAGACCCCGATTTCTGGGAATCGACCGGGAAGAAGATTGCCTACCGCAATCTCTGGATCTCGATCCCGGCGCTGCTGTGCGGTTTTGCCGTCTGGGGCATGTGGGGCATCATCACCGTGCAGATGCTGAACCTCGGATTTCCGTTCACCCAGGCCGAACTCTTCACACTGACCGCGATCGCCGGCATCGCCGGCGCGACCATGCGCATCCCGGCGTCGTTCCTGATCCGCCTCGCGGGCGGGCGCAACGTCATCTTCCTGACAACGGCCATGCTGCTCGCACCGGCGATCGGCACCGGCATCGTGCTGCAGCACCCTGAATGGCCGCTGTGGTCCTTCCAGTTGATGGCGTTGTGGTGCGGCGTCGGCGGCGGCAACTTCGCATCGTCGATGTCCAACATCAGCAGCTTTTTTCCGAAGCGGCTGCAGGGCACGGCGCTCGGTCTGAACGCGGGCCTCGGCAACTTCGGCGTGACGACGATGCAGATCGTCATCCCGCTCGTCATGACGGTGAGCATCTTCGGCACGCTCGGCGGCGAGCCGATGACGCTGGTCAAGGAAAGCGGCTGGATCTTCGGCAAGATTGCCGCCGGGACCCAGACCTGGATCCAGAACGCGGGATTCACCTGGGTACTGTCGCTCGTCCCGCTGTCCATCCTGTGCTGGTTCGGCATGAACAACCTGAAGCCGATCTCGCCCGACACCGGCAATGCGATCGTCGCATTCTCGAAGATCACCTACCTCTACACGCTCGCCTTCATGCCGTCGATCTTCATGCTGTGGCTGTATCTGCCGGCACCGACGGGCCTCGGCATTCTCAACGTCTGGGTCGCCATTCCGCTCGATATCATACTGATGCTCACGGTGATGAAGCTCGCCGCCTTCGGTACGATGAAGGAGGGGGTCGCCAAGCAGTTCCAGATTTTCAAGAACAAACACACCTGGGCGATGACGACCCTCTATATCGTCACCTTCGGTTCATTCATCGGCTTTTCGATGGCGCTGCCGCTGTCGATGAAGGTCATCTTCGACGTCATTCACGTGCCCGACGCAAACGGCGTGATGACGCACACGCAAGCCAACCCGAACGCACTGCCGGTGCTCGCCTATGCCTGGATCGGCCCCTTCGTCGGCGCCATGGCACGCCCGTTGGGCGGCTGGATTTCTGACAAGGTCGGCGGTTCGATCGTCACCCAGTGGACCTCTGTCGTGATGGTCGTCGCGTCAGTGGCGGTCGGTTACGTGATGAAGGAAGCCTACCATTCGGCGACACCGGAACAGTATTTCTTCACCTTCCTCGCCCTCTTCATCGTGCTGTTTGCCGCCACGGGTGTCGGCAACGGCTCGACCTTCCGTTCCATCGGCTTCATCTTCGATCGCCAGCAGGCCGGCCCCGTGCTCGGCTGGACCTCGGCCGTCGCCGCCTACGGCGCCTTCGCCGCGCCGGTCGTGATCGGCGATCAGATCAAGCTCGGCACCCCCGAAATGGCGATGTATGGCTTTGCCGTGTTTTACGCCCTGTGCCTGGTGATCAACTGGTGGTTTTATCTTCGCAAGAACGCGTATATCAAGAATCCGTGAGCGGTAAGCGGTGGGCAGCAAGCGGCAAGGCCGCCCCGCTCACCGTTCACTGCTCACTGCTAACCGCTCACCCATGAGCGACAAAGGAGCGAATACATGAGTCACTTCCTCGACCGACTGACCTTCTTCAAGAAGAACCTGTCCGAGTACTCCAATGGCCACGGCGTCGTCAGCAACGAAGACCGCAGCTGGGAGAATGCCTACCGCAGCCGCTGGCAGCACGACAAGATCGTTCGCTCCACCCACGGAGTGAACTGCACCGGATCGTGCAGCTGGCGCATCTACGTCAAGAACGGCCTGATCACCTGGGAGGTCCAGCAGACCGACTACCCGCGCACCCGGCCCGATCTTCCCAATCATGAGCCGCGCGGCTGTCCGCGTGGCGCCAGTTACTCCTGGTACGTGTATTCGGCACAGCGCGTCAAATATCCGCTGATTCGCGGCCGCCTGATGGAAATGTGGCGCGAGGCAAGGAAGACGATGGACCCGGTTGAGGCGTGGAAATCGATCAGCCAGAATCCGGACAAGGCCAGACGCTACAAATCGGTACGCGGCCAGGGAGGATTCGTGCGGGCCAGATGGGACGAGGTGACCGAGATCATTGCCGCCTCCAACGTCTTCACCATCAAGGAATTCGGACCGGATCGCGTCGCCGGCTTCTCGCCGATTCCCGCCATGTCGATGGTGAGCTATGCGGCAGGCTCACGTTATCTGTCGCTGATCGGCGGCACGCCGCTGTCCTTCTACGACTGGTACTGCGACCTGCCGCCGTCCAGCCCGCAGGTGTGGGGCGAACAGACCGACGTGCCGGAATCGGCCGACTGGTACAACTCGACCTATCTGCTTGTCTGGGGCTCCAATGTGCCGCAGACCCGCACTCCGGACGCCCACTTCTACACCGAGGTGCGCTACAAGGGCACCAAGACCGTGGCCATCTCGTCCGACTTCGGCGAAATGGTCAAATTCGGCGACATCTGGCTCGCCCCGCGTCAGGGGACCGATGCCGCACTGGCCCTGGCGATGGGCCACGTGATCCTGTCCGAGTTCCACAACAAGAACCGCAGCGAATACTTCGATTCCTACTGCCGCCAGTACAACGACATGCCGATGCTGGTGATGCTGAAGGAACATGAGGGCAAGCTGATCGCAGACCGCTACCTGCGCGCCTCCGACCTCAGCGGCAACATGGGGCAGGACAACAATCCCGAGTGGAAGACCGTGGTATACGACGAAAACACCGGCTACCTGGTCGCGCCCAATGGTTCGATCGGCTTTCGCTGGGGACAGTCCGGCGCATGGAACCTGGAAATGCGCGACGCGTATTCCGGCAAGGATGTGAAGCCGCAACTGACCCTGCTCGGCAATGAAGATGAAATCGCCGAGGTCGCCATGCCTTACTTTGGCGGCGACGATCACAACGAACTGCTCACCCGCAACATGCCGGTGAAGATCATCAGCGTCGACGGCAAGGACGTGCGCGTCGCCACCGTCTACGATCTCACGCTGGCCAATTACGGCGTCGATCGCGGCCTCGGCGGCCCCAACCTGCCCACCTCCTACGACGACGACGTGCCCTATACCCCGGCCTGGGCCGAGAAGCACTGCGGCGTGCCGCGCGCCGACATCATCACCGTGGCGCGCGAGTTCGCCGACAATGCCGACAAGACCCATGGCAAATCCATGGTCATCCTCGGCGCGGGGTTGAACCACTGGTACCACAACGACACGATCTACCGCGGCATCATGAACCTGCTCATGATGTGCGGCTGCATCGGACAGTCCGGCGGCGGCTGGGCGCATTATGTCGGACAGGAGAAACTGCGCCCGCAGACCGGCTGGACGCCGCTCGCCTTCGCACTCGACTGGCATCGGCCCTCGCGGCAAATGAACGGTACGTCCTTCTTCTACGCTCACACCAGCCAGTGGCGCCACGAAAAACTGGCGGCCTCGGAGATCCTCTCGCCCACCGCCGACAAGAAGAACGGCGACTACCGGCTGATCGACTTCAACGTGCGCGCCGAGCGCATGGGCTGGCTGCCTTCCGCTCCGCAACTCGACGTCAATCCGCTGGACATCGCCAAAGCCGCGGAGGCCGCCGGCATCGAGCCCGTCCAGTATGCGGTCGAGCAGATCAAGAGCGGCGCCATCAAGTTTGCCTGCGAGGATCCGGACAACCCGAAGAATTTCCCGCGTAATTTATTTGTCTGGCGTTCCAACCTGCTGGGTTCATCGGGCAAGGGGCACGAGTATTTTCTCAAGTATCTTCTGGGCACGCAGAACGCGGTGATGGGCCCCGACCTCGGCGAACTGGGCGAGGCCAAGCCGAAGGAAGTGGTATGGCACGACAAGGGGGCGGAGGGCAAGCTCGATCTGCTGGTGACGCTCGACTTCCGCATGTCGACCACCTGCCTGTATTCCGACATCGTGCTGCCATCGGCGACCTGGTACGAGAAGGACGACCTCAACACCTCGGACATGCACCCCTTCATCCATCCCTTGAGCGAGGCGGTGCAGCCGCTGTGGGAATCGAAGTCGGACTGGGAAATCTACAAGACCATCGCGAAGAAGTTCTCCGAACTCGCGGCCACCCATCTCGGCACGCAGAAGGACCTGGTGCTGACCCCGCTGATGCACGATACGCCCTCCGAACTGGGCCAGAGCATGGCGGTGCGCGACTGGAAGAAAGGCGAAGTCGACCCGATCCCGGGCAAGACCATGCCGAGCATGACCGTCGTGACGCGCGATTACGCCGACACCTACAAGAAATTCACCTCGCTCGGGCCGCTGATGACCAAGGTCGGCAACGGCGGCAAGGGCATCGCCTGGAACACTGAAGATGAGGTCAGGCAACTGGCGGAACTCAACTACACCGTCACCGCTGACGGCGTAGCCAAGGGTCTGCCGAAGATCGACTCGGCCATCGATGCCTGCGAGGTCATCCTGATGCTGGCACCGGAAACCAACGGCCAGGTGGCGTTGAAAGCGTGGGATGCGCTGTCCAAGATCACCGGGCGCGACCACACGCATCTGGCGATTCCGCGCGAGGACGACAAGATCCGTTTCCGCGACATCCAGTCACAGCCGCGCAAGATCATTTCCTCGCCGACCTGGTCGGGGCTGGAATCGGAGCACGTGTCGTACAACGCCGGCTATACCAACGTCCACGAGCTGATTCCCTGGCGCACCCTCAGCGGCCGCCAGCAGTTCTATCTGGACCACCCGTGGATGCTGGATTTCGGCGAGGGCCTGTGCGTGTACAAGCCGCCGGTCGACACCAAGACGATTGCACCGCTGCTGGGCAAAAAACCGAACGGCAATCATGAACTGGTGCTCAACTGGATCACCCCGCACCAGAAATGGGGCATCCACAGCACCTACACCGACAACCTGCGCATGCTGACGCTGTCGCGCGGCGGTCCGCACGTCTGGGTGTCGGAGGTCGAGGCCAAACAGGCCGGCCTGGTCGACAACGACTGGGTCGAGGTGTTCAACGTCAACGGCACGCTGACGGCGCGCGTCGTGGTCAGTCAGCGCGTGCCCAAGGGCATGTGCCTGATGTATCACGCGCAGGAAAAGATCATCAACGTGCCGGGCGCCGAGACCAGCGGCTTCCGCGGCGGCATCCACAACTCGGTGACGCGCACCATCACCAAGCCCACCCACATGATCGGCGGCTACGCGCAGCTGGCCTACGGCTTCAACTACTACGGCACGGTCGGTTCCAACCGCGACGAATACGTGATCGTGCGCAAGATGAAGAAGGTCGACTGGATGGAAGGACCGCTGGTCGAGCGGGGGTGAAAACCATGAACCACAGAGGCACAGAGGCACGGAGAACTCCCATCAAGCCTTCTGCTTTTCTCTGTGCCTCTGTGTCTCTGTGGTGAAAGATTTCAAGGTTTAAAGGAGCAACAACATGAAAGTACGTGCGCAAATTGCCATGGTGCTGAATCTGGACAAGTGCATCGGCTGCCACACCTGCTCGGTCACCTGCAAGAACGTGTGGACCTCGCGTGAAGGCATGGAATACGTGTGGTTCAACAACGTCGAGTCGAAGCCCGGCATCGGCTATCCCAAGCAGTGGGAGAACCAGGACGTGTGGAACGGCGGCTGGAGGCTCAAGGGCGACGGCAAGATCGAGCCGCGCCAGGGCAGCCGGCTGAAGATCCTCGCCAACATCTTCGGCAACCCCAACCTGCCGGAGATCGACGACTACTACGAACCGTTCACCTACGACTACCAGCACCTGCAGAAGGCGCCGCTGTCGGAGACGCCGCCGACCGCGCGTCCGGTCTCCGCCATCACCGGCGAGAAAATGGACAAGATCCACTGGGGTCCGAACTGGGAAGACGATCTCGGCGGCGAGTTTTCCTCGCGCGGGCGCGACAAGAACTTCGACAACGTGCAGAAGGAGATGCACGCGACCTTCGAGAACACCTTCCTGATGTATCTGCCGCGCCTGTGCGAGCACTGCCTCAATCCCACCTGCGTCGCCTCCTGCCCCTCCGGCTCGATCTACAAGCGCGAGGAAGACGGCATCGTGCTGGTCGACCAGGACAAGTGCCGCGGCTGGCGCATGTGCATCTCCGGCTGCCCGTACAAGAAGATCTACTACAACTGGAAGAGCGGCAAAGCGGAGAAGTGCATCTTCTGCTATCCGCGCATCGAGGCCGGCCAGCCGACGGTGTGCTCGGAATCCTGCGTCGGTCGCATCCGCTATCTGGGCGTGATCCTGTACGACGCCGACCGTATCGAAGAGGCCGCCAGCGTGACCGACGAGAAGGAACTCTACGAGGCGCAGTTGAAGATCTTCCTCGACCCCAGCGACCCCGCCGTCATCGCCGCCGCGCGCGCCGATGGCATCCCCGAAGCCTGGCTCGACGCCGCGGTGAAATCGCCGGTCTACAAGATGGCGATCGACTGGAAGATCGCCTTCCCGCTGCACCCCGAGTACCGCACCCTGCCGATGGTGTGGTACGTGCCGCCGCTGTCGCCGATCCAGTCCGCCGCCGAATCCGGCCAGATGGGGATGAACGGCATCATTCCCGATACCAAATCGCTGCGCATCCCGATCACCTACCTCGCCAACCTGCTCACCGGCGGCAAGGAAAAACCAGTGATCACGGCGCTCGACCGCCTGCTCGCGATGCGCGCCTACATGCGCGGCAAATCGGTGGAAGGCAAGCCCAACACTGCCGCGCTCGACCAGGTGGGACTCTCCGCCGCGCAGGCCGACGAGATGTACCGCTATCTCGCGATCGCCAACTACGAGGACCGCTTCGTCATCCCCAGCACTCACCGCGAGGAGACGATCAACACCTTCGAAGAAAAATCGAGCTGCGGCTTTACCTTCGGCAATGGCTGCTCGGACGGCGTGTCGCCCAAGACCAGCCTGTTCGGCAACCGCAGGAATTCCGTCCCGGTCGACCTGTCGCAACTGCACGCCCGGAAGAAAACCGGTTAAGGAGTCCGCACGATGAAAACCTTCAAAGTCATTTCCATGCTGTTGATGTATCCGGAATCCGACTGGCTGGAAGCGCTGCCCGAGATGCATGCCGCACTGCTGGACGAAACCGGGTTCAACGGCAATGCCACGGCCCGCCTGGCGCCGTTGTTCGATCTGCTGCATGAGTCGGGATTGATCGCGCTGCAGGAAAACTACGTCGCCACCTTCGACCGCAACCCCTCGCATTCGCTGCACCTGTTCGAGCACATCCACGGCGAATCGCGCGATCGCGGCTCGGCCATGATCAACCTGCTGGAGGAATACTGGAAGCGCGACTTCGATGCCAGCGCCGCCGAACTGCCGGACTATGTGCCGCTGTTCCTCGAATTCCTCTCGCTGCTGCCGGTTGACGAGGCGCTCGACCTGCTGGGCGATGCGGTGCACGTGCTCGCCACCGTCGGCCGCAAGCTCGATGCCAACGGCAGCCCCTATGCCACCGCGTTCCAGCTGCTGGAAGCGCTGTCGCCCGTCGAGGCGCAGGAACTGGCCGAGCCGCCGGTGCGCAACATGGACGAGGCCATGGAGATGTTCGGCCCGTCGCTGGATGGCGTCGAACCCCTGCTCAAGCCCGGCCCGCAGGTATCGGTGATGCAGATGCCGGCATCGCGCCGGCAGGCTTCCTCGTCCCCGGCACATTGATTAAAACCGTTTAACCACGGAGGCACAGAGAGTTAGGGGCCAGGAGTCAGGAACCAGGAATTAGGGGCGGTGCGGCTTCGCCGCACCACATTCCCTAGCCCCTAGATCCTGGCCCCTATCGTCCTCATGCCTCTGTGGTGAGAATTTTGGTCAAAGGAGTATCTGAAAATGTCCTACTCGCAAACCTTGCTGTTCGGAATCTATCCCTACATCGCCCTGACGATCTTCCTGCTCGGCAGCCTGATCCGTTTCGACCGTGAACAGTACACCTGGAAGAGTGATTCATCGCAACTGCTCAGGCGCGGCCAGCTGCGTCTGGGCAGCAACCTGTTCCACATCGGCGTGCTGTTCCTGTTCTTCGGCCATTTCGTCGGCATGCTGACGCCGCACTTCATTTATGAACCGTTCATCAGTGCCAGCGCCAAGCAGCTCCTCGCCATGATTTCGGGTGGCACCGCGGGTGTACTGGCCTTCATCGGCATCTCGCTGCTGCTGCATCGCCGGCTGACCGAGCCACGCATCCGCGCCACCTCGAAAACCAGCGACATCCTGATCCTGTGGTTGCTCTGGCTGCAGTTGCTGCTCGGACTGGCGACCATTCCGCTATCGGCCCAGCATCTGGACGGCAGCATGATGATCCGCCTGGCCGAATGGGGGCAGCGCATCGTCACCTTCCGCGGCGGCGCGGTCGATCTGCTGCAAGACGCAGGCTGGGTGTTCAAGAGCCACCTGTTCCTCGGCATGACGATTTTCCTCGTCTTCCCCTTCACGCGTCTGGTGCATGTATGGAGCGGTTTTGCCGCGACGACCTACGCCGTGCGCGCGTGGCAGCTTGTACGGCCGCGTGGTTAAGCAGATGCACAAAATCGCTCCCCCTCCCCAACCCTCCCCCGCGTGCGGGAGAGGGGGCGAACGTGGCGCTTCGCGCGCCCAAACCGATCAAAGGAGACTGAAATGACGCATGTTGTCATCCTGGGCGCCGGCATTGCGGGCGTCACCGCGGCTTACGCCCTGAAAGCCCAACTGGGCCCGCGCGACGAAGTGACGGTCGTGTCGGACAAGCCCTATTTCCACTTCGTGCCCTCCAATCCATGGATCGCCATGGGCTGGCGCGAACGTGCCGATATCGCCTTCCCCATCGCGCCTTATCTGGAATCGCGCGGGATCAAGTTCATCCACAGCGCCGTCAAGCAAATCCACCCCGAGCTGATCCAGGTTGACCTGGAGAACGGCGACGTGCTGTATTACGACGCCCTGCTGATCGCCACGGGCGTGACCGGCATGACGGACAAAATTCCCGGCCTTGCCGACTATACGCATTCGGTGATCCACATCGATCAGGCCGAGCGCGCGCTGACCGCTTATCGGAAGTTCGTGCGCCACCCCGGCCCGATCGTGATCGGCGCGGCGCCCGGCGCCAGCATACTGGGGCCGCTTTACGAATATGCGTTCCTGATCGATGCCGACCTCAAGCGTCGCAATATCCGCGAACGGGTGTCCATTACCCTGGTCACGCCCGAGCCATGGCCCGGTCATCTTGGCCTTGGCGGCGGAGCGACGAACCGAGACGCCGTGACGGCCGCACTGGCCGATGCCCGAATCAACGTGATATGCAATGCCCTGACGACACGGATCAACGCCGACACCATCCAGTTGACCGAGCTCACCGCTGAAGGCGAGACCAGGCAGGCCCATACCCTGCCCTATGCCTATTCAGTCTACTGGCCGGCCTTCGGCGGCGTGCCGGGCGTGCGCAGCGCGACCGGACTGGTTGATGAGAACGGGCTGGTAGTGGTGGACGAATACCTGCGCAATCCGGACTATCCCAATGTCTTCGCACTTGGCACCTGCATGGCCCAGCCCGCTGTAACGAAAACGCCCGTACCGGTGGGAACGCCTGATTCGGTGTACGCCATCCAGAAAGCCGGCGAGATCGTGGTGCACAATATCGTGGCCCAGTTCGGCGATGCGCCGCTGATGAGTTATGTCCCGCAATACGCCAAGTGGCTGAAAGACATGGGCGAAACCGGCGCGACCTATTTGTCGGAACCCCAGGTGCCGCTGCGCGACATCAACTGGATGCGGCAGGGACGCTGGGTTCATCAGGCCAAGATTGATTTCGAGAAATATTTCGTCAACAAGATCCGCCTGCAACCGGCGGGTCAAACGCCTTCCGTCGCGTCACGGATCGCCGATGTGATGAGCCGGTTGCTGGGTCCGGGGCATGGCGAGCAGATGCCCCCGCCTACGGGGCCCGGTAGCGGTCAGCCGCTGGAAATCCGGTTAGCGTCGGATCCCCGCATCGAACTTCGGGCACTGGCCAAGTCGGTGGGGCGCGACCCCGATGAACTGGCCGCCGAATTGCTGGCTGCCGCGATATCCGATGCCAAATCGTATCTGAGCGAACCCGGTATCGATGCCTTGGCCCATGCCCGGCGCGAACTGCTTGTGGAAGCCTTGCCGGAACGGCAGCCGGGCGTCGAATTCAGCGGCGGGGGAACCTGACGAGGACGCTCACGGCTCAGAGGCTTGATTGCGGCGGCAGAACATGTAAACATATATGCCAAATAAATCATTAAGCCACCCATTGGAACAGGAGAAAGCCATGGCTGCTGTCGAGATGCCTGAACGCGATGCAGAAGGTTATCTGATCGATCCCGGCAACTGGAACGAGGAAATCGCCAAAGCCCTCGCCAGGGACGAGAACATCAATCTCAGCGACGACCACTGGGGCGCCATCCATTTCATGCGCGAATTCTACGAAGAACACCAGGTTGCCGCTGACGCCCGCTTCGTCATCTGGCATCTGGCCGAACGCATGGGCAAGGATGCGCAGAAGGACAAGGACGCAAAAAGAGAAGCGCAGAAAAAACTGTTGACGCTGTTCCCCTACGGCTATGTGAAACAGGCCTGCAAGATCGCGGGCATGAAGCGGCCCCGTGCCTGGAGCACGGGCTGATTGCAGGGCGCGGGACTCCCTCCGTCTCCACGGCGCCGTTGAAATCTCACACCCGCGCCCCGGCACCCCATCCGGAGAGGATTCTCTCCGGATGGGGCGAGTGCCGATACGCTTCCCCCTGATCGACCCCCACTGCACCTCATGGCCAAGCTGCCCATCGACGATCCGCAAAAGCGCCCCTCGCCCGCCGGCTGGGCATTGTTCGGCCTCGGCTTCCGGCCCTTCTTTCTGGCGGCCGGACTCTATGCCATATTGATGATGGTGCTCTGGCTGCTTGTGCTGGGGGGGGTCATGACACCTGGCGAACTGCCCTCGCTGGTCTGGCACGGTCATGAAATGGTATTCGGTTTCACCGTAGCGGTGATTGCCGGGTTTCTTCTGGCCGCGGCGCAGAACTGGACCGGGCTGCGCACCCCTTCGGGCCGCCCGCTTGCCGCGCTGTTCCTGTTATGGCTGGCGGGACGTCTGGGCTTCCTGATTCCGGGCCTGCCGAGCGGGCTGGTCGCACTGATTGACCTGGCGTTCCTACCCGCGCTGGCGATCACGCTGGCATGGCCGATCCTGCGGACGAAACAACTGCACAATTATCCTTTTCCCATCCTGCTGCTGGCACTGGCCGCCGCCAATGCGCTGGTCCACGCCGAGGCCCTGCACTGGACGTCCGGGACCGCACGGCCGGGGCTGCATCTGGCCGTATACGTGGTGATCATGATCATCACGCTGATGGGCGGGCGGGTGATTCCCTACTTTACCGACAACAAGCTGCGAACCCGCGCGCGGCGCTGGAAAACCATCGAATGGCTGGTACCGGCCGCCACTCTGGTGACGCTGATCGCCGCGGTGGCCGCGCCGCAATCGCCCGTCACGGCCCTGCTGGCGGCCGTGGCGGCGATCGCCCATGCGATCCGCCTGGCGGGCTGGTATACCTCGAAATACTGGTCGGTGCCGCTGTTGTGGGTCCTGCATCTGGGTTATGCCTGGGTTCCGCTCGGCTTTGCGCTGCTGGCGCTGTCTGCGGCGGGATGGGACGCCGCTGCCGGCAGCGCGCTGCATGCCTTCACTGCGGGTGCCATCGGCGTCCTGACCCTGGGCATGATGGCGCGGGTGTCGCTCGGCCATACCGGCCGGCCGCTGGAACCGCCGCCCATCATGACGCTGGCCTTCGTGACGATCAATCTGGCCGCATTGGCCCGTGTCGCGCTGCCGCTGCTTTTCCCGGCGGCCTACACGCGGGGCATGGACGTGGCCGGTCTGATATGGATCGCCGCATTCGGCCTGTTCGTCGCGGTGTATGGCCCGATGTTGCTGCGCCCGCGCGTCGACGGCAAACCCGGCTGATCGTCCTGCCTGCGCATTGACGCGCCCGGTCAAACCAGTGCAGGCTCTGCCTGTCCTGTTCACGCCGATCCCGGCCGTTGCCATGAACCGTATTGCGCGCTGGCTCGTCCTCTGTCTGCTGTCGCCCTCCCTGGCGGCGGCCTCACCCGAAGGCGTGGTGGCCGTCTCGCAACCCGCCGCCGCGGCCGCCGGCGCACGCATCCTGGCGCAAGGCGGCAACGCCATCGATGCCGCCGTCGCGGTGCAGTTCGCGTTGAACGTCGTCGAGCCACAATCGTCCGGCATCGGCGGCGGCGGCTTCATGCTGGTTCACCTCGCCAAAACCGGCGAGACCTTCTTCGTCGATTCGCGCGAACGCGCCCCGGCACTGGCTCGTGCCGACATGTTCGCGCCAGACGGTCTGCCGATGCGTTTCCCCCTGGCCTCGACCAGCGGCCTGGCGGTAGGCGTGCCGGGCACGCTGCTTGGGCTCGATACCGCGTTGCGCCGCTGGGGCACGATGAAGCTGGCCGACACGCTGGCGCCTGCGATCGAACTCGCCGGGCACGGCTTCCGCGTCAACCGTTTCCTCGCCCAGGACATTGCCGACGACGACGGCCGCACGCAGCTGCAGCCGGAAACCGCCGCGATTTTCCGCCCCGGCGGCGTACCGCTGGCCGAAGGCGACTGGCTGGTGCAGCCCGACCTGGCAAAAACCCTGAAGCTGATTGCGGCCAGAGGGCCGGATGTCTTCTATCGCGGCCCGATCGCCCAGGCCATCGTCAAGGCGCAGCAACGTGGACGCAGCGAACTCGGCAACGCGGGCAAGGGGCGCATGACGCTTGCCGACCTGGCGCAGTACCGCGTGACGATCCGCCCGCCGCTGATCGGCCACTATCGCGGCTGGACCCTCGCCGCGATGCCGCCCCCGTCTGCCGGCGGCCTCACCCTGCTGGAAATCCTGAAACTGCTCGAACGCTTCCCGCTCGGCGACACGGCACAGGGCTACGGCTTCGGCAGCCCCCGGACGCTGCACGTGATGGCCGAGGCGATGCGCCTGGCCTTCGCCGATCGCGCCGTGTGGATCGGCGACGACGATGCCATGCCGATGCCGCAACGTGCCCTGCTGAATCCCGACTATCTGGCGGCGCGCGCCGCGCTGATCCAGCCCGACCGCCGCATGGACACGCCACAGGCAGGCGACCTCACGCCCTGGGAGACTGCCGCCGCGCAGTCGAAACCGGTACGCGCACGACAGGAAAGCCTCCACACCACCCACTTCGCCATCGTCGACCGTTGGGGCAACATGGTGAGCTACACCACCACCATCGAATACACCTGGGGCTCGGGCATCACCGTGCCGGGCTATGGCTTTCTGCTCAACAACGAACTGACCGATTTCAATTTCATGCCCGGCGCCGACCCGGCCACGGGCAACCCCGGTGCCAACGACGTCGCGCCGTTCAAGCGCCCGCGTTCCAGCATGGCGCCGCTGCTGCTGCTGAAAGACGGCCAGCCCGTCGCCGCCTACGGCTCGCCCGGCGGCGCCACCATCATCAACTCGGTGCTCAACGTCACGCTCGACGTCATCGATCACGGCATGACGTTGCAGCAGGCCATCGATGCGCCGCGTCTGTCGGTCACTCAGGCAACGGGCAGGATCAGTTGCGAAGGCGGCCTGCCCTTCATGCAGCCGGCCTTCAGCATCGCCACGCAGGACGCGCTACGCACACTCGGGCATACCGGCCTGGGCGAGACGGGAACGGACGGCTGCCGGGAAACCATCGGCTCGGTGCAGGCCGTCGTCGTCGATCCCACGACCGGCGCGCATGGTGGCGCCGCCGATCCACGGCGCGAGGAAACGGTGATTCGGGTTGGACATTAAGGCCGAAGACACGCGCATGCCCTCCCTCCTTCCAGCCCTGCCGCCCGTTTCCCCGCATGACCCTGGCAAGCCTCCACGAAACAATCCCCTGAATTCCCTCTGGTCTGCCGCACATCGGCAGGAAAACGGGCGGCCAATCGCTGTTACCATCGTGTCTGGCCTGGCGCCGACGATGAACGGGATCAGGATTCCTCATGCCGGATCGCTCGCCACCGGGCTGTTCACAACCAAACCGGAGAGAATTCAATGTCAAGCGTTGGCTATCATGAACCCGTTAATGAACTGAGCGACGAAACCCGGGACATGCATCGGGCAATCGTCTCCCTCATGGAGGAACTGGAGGCGGTCGACTGGTACAACCAGCGCGCCGATGCCTGCAAGAACCCCGAGCTGAAGGCGATCCTGCTGCATAACCGCGACGAGGAAAAGGAGCACGCCGCAATGGTGATGGAATGGATCCGTCGACAGGATCCGAAATTTTCCGCAGAAATGAAGGACTATCTCTTCACGGACAAGCCCATCGCGCATACGGCCAAGTGAAGGAGCGCCCAGCCCGGCGTTGAGCGCCGCATGACGTCTGCCAGACAAGCCATGAAATTCAGACAATTTCTCAGTTTCGAATGGGATGCGATCGCGGGGATCGTGGCGGCCGTGGCGGCGATCATCCTGCATCTGCTGCACATAGCGGATGAATACATCATCCTGCCTATCGTCCTGGCCCTGCTCGGATTGCTGTTCATCAACTTCATGCGGCATACGCGAAACAACGAGCTGACCGCCGAACAGGTGGAGCAGATGACGCACATGGTCCGGAAAATCCAGGCCACGCTCAAACATCCGGAAGTCATCCTGGTCGGCCCCCGCAATCTGCGCCACGCGAATGAGCAATTCGTCCGGCACATGAGCGGAGAGACCATCTGGTTCAACGTCTGCCTGTCGATGTACAAACCCCAGCCGCTGTTCGATGTCCTGCTTCGCCCGGCCGTGGACAACCCCATGGTGTCTTCCATTCAGTTCGTCCTCGACATCAGCCAGAAGGAGCTGTGGGAGAAGATCGTGTACCCGAAAATCGCCACCTGTCCCGGCTACGCGAAAGTCAGGGAGCCCCGCTGGTGCAGATTGAGCAAGACGACCTCCTTCATCCTTGCCGACAGCCAGTTGAGCGGGGGCACCGAAGCGCTGCTCAGCTTCTGGGGCGAGCCGTTCATGGCCCAGAGCGTCGAACGGGATGTGCCACGCTTCATTTTCCATGTCCAGAAGAATTCCGAGCTTCTGCCTCATCTGGTTGAACTGGAGCGCGCCGGCCTGCACGCACCGCAAGACGACTGACAGACCGCCGGAAGAGGAACATGCCGCGACGTCACAGGGAACAGCACCGTACTGACCGTATCGGCTGGCTGCGCGCAGCGGTGCTGGGGGCGAATGACGGCATCGTTTCCACGGCCAGCCTGATCCTGGGCGTTGCATCGGCACAGGGCGGCCACAGCAGCGTTCTCGTCGCAGGCCTTGCCGGCCTGGTCGCGGGGGCCATGTCGATGGCGGCCGGCGAATACGTCTCCGTGCATTCCCAGGCGGATACCGAGCAGGCCGATCTCGAACGCGAGCGACAGGAACTGAAGACGAACGATCCGGGCGAACACCGAGAGCTGACGGCGATCTATGTCAAGCGGGGACTCGATCCGGCGCTGGCGAAGCAGGTCGCCGATCAGCTCATGGCGCACGACGCGCTCGGCGCCCATGCGCGCGACGAACTCGGCATCTCCAAGGCGTTGACCGCCCGGCCGATCCAGGCGGCGCTTTCTTCGGCCGCCAGTTTCTCCGTCGGCGCAGCCATGCCGCTGCTGGTCACGGTATTCGCACCGGAAGCGGACCTGATCCCGCTCGTCTCGGCAAGCTCGCTCATGTTCCTGGCGCTGCTGGGCAGCGTGGCGGCCCGTGCCGGCGGTTCGCGGGTGGTGCTGGGCGCCCTGCGCGTCACGTTCTGGGGTGCGTTGGCCATGGGCGTAACGGCTGGCGTCGGAGCCTGGTTTGGCACGCTGGCTTGATCGGCCGCATAGCGGGCCCTGGATAACGCCGCATGCTTTCTGGAGAGGATGCCTATGAAGCCGCGTGTCACCCTGATTACCCTGGGCGTGGACGACCTCGACCGTGCGGTGAAATTCTATGCCGAAGGCATGGGCTTCAAGACCGAAGGCATCGTGGGACGCGAGTTTGCGTTCGGCGCCGTCGCCTTCTTCGAACTCCAGGGCGGCCTGAAGCTGGCGCTGTGGCCCCGGGAAAGCCTTGCCCACGATACCGGCTTGCCTCCAGGCGCGCCCAATGCCACCGACCTCTCGCTGGCCCATAACGTCGCGTCCAGAGCCGACGTCGATGCGGTAATGGCCGAAGCCGCCGCCGCTGGCGCCCGCATCGTCAAACCTGCCCGCGATACCTTCTGGGGCGGATACGCAGGCTACTTCCTGGATCCGGACCAGCATCTCTGGGAAGTGGCCTGGAATCCCCAGTGGGTTCTGGATGCGTGATGCCTGCCGCGTGCCATGTCCCCATGACGGTTTCCATGAAACGGCCCTCGCGCGATGGGGTTGGGGACAACGTTGAGAGCGGCTAGCGGCGCAACAGGCCCCGGTCGGCCCTGGATGCACGGGCGTAGCCAAAGCGTTTGAGGGTATCGCCCATCCAGGCATGGGCCGAATCCCGATCGGTCAGGGTGAAGGAGACGGGCCCGGCGCCTGTCATGAAGGCGCAGACTTGTTCCAGGGTTTGCAGGGCATGGGTTTGAAGCGTCACGATCATGTCTCCATGATCCCGATTCACCCACCTTCAGGCTCAACTCACTTTGGA
>MKWM01000014.1 GCA_001899765.1 Thiobacillus sp. 63-78 | reverse complement strand
GATCCCGATTCACCCACCTTCAGGCTCAACTCACTTTGGATTTACACCACTACCTTCAGGCTCATGTGTCATTGGACAAGGCTGGGAGTTGACCAGATCGCGCGTCGTCACTAGAATGCGCGCTTCCCATTCCCCGATAGCTCAGTCGGTAGAGCGACGGACTGTTAATCCGCAGGTCCCTGGTTCGAGCCCAGGTCGGGGAGCCATACATAAACGGCTTACGTGTAAAAACGTAGGCCGTTTTGCTTTGCAGCAGAGGTTTTTGCTGCAATTTTGCTGCCAAAGCCCCTCGTCGCACATTTCGCGCAACAGCTCGGTGCTGGATTTTCGCTAGCGGGACATGCGGCTGCGAAACTCGGCGATGGATTTGACGGCGTGTTTGGGCTTCTTGACCGGCGTGATGCGGGCAATCGGCCGGCCACGACGGGTGATGACCACTTTCTTATCCGCCTCGACCTGGTCAATCAGATGGCTGAGATGAGTCTTGGCTTCTGCCAGGATAACGGTGCGCATACGCCTCTCCGGTTGGTCATTATATTGGTCATAGGCTTCTCGAAGAACCATACCGCCCCATGGGATCACAGACGTGCGTTCAGGCTATCTTAAGTTTTGAAGTTCAGAGTACATGAACAGTCCGCGTCGACTGGAATCGATCGAAAGGAAGCATCATGAAGCCAGGCAATATTGCCGTGGCGCTGAGCGTGGCAGCAAGCTTGATGAGCATGCCTTCGCATGCAGGCGACCTTCCTGATTGTTAGTTACCGCTCCCGGCCTATTGTGTGAATTCGATGGGGTGCCCTTAAGCCGACAGCCGCGCTAACGTACTGAAAAAGGAGTCTTCCATGAAACATCAGCACCGCGAATCGTTTGTCATGCTTCCCACCCTGCGCCGTGGTTTGCTGGTCCTGTCACTGGGTCTGGCCGCCCTGCCCGCATTGGCCGATGACGATTGCGATGCGCCGGTAGAACGCTGGCAGTCACGCGAGGCGGTGCGGCAGATGGCAGCCCGACAGGGCTGGCAAATCCAGCGCCTGAAGATCGACGACGGCTGCTACGAAATTCGCGGCACGGACTCACAGGGCCGCAGCTTCAAGGCCAAAATCGATCCGGAAACCCTGAAGGTATTGAAGATGAAGCAAGGGGACCGCCAGCGTTCCCGAGCGCGCGACCGTGAGCACGGCGCGCCGCAACCGGACGGCGCCGCCGCACCGTCGCCCCCATTCACCCCTGGCATTGCACCGCGCAGCCAGATCGAATAACTCACACACTTGGAGAATCCTCATGTCCAAACCTCTTTTGACCACTTTGGCCGCCACCTGCGCGCTGGCCATTCCCACCCTGGCGCACAGCCGCCAGGTCACGCTGACCGCTCAGCTCAAGAACTACGGCGGCAACGGCGCCTACGTGGCTGCGTACCTGACCGACGCCAAAGGTGCCTATGCCGGCACGCTGTGGGTGGCCGGCGGAAAGGCCAAGTACTACAAACACCTGTCGAACTGGAATCGGCTGTCCGCCAGCGACACCAGGCGTTTGAATGGCGTGACCGGCGCCAGCGTGGGCGCGGGGCGCACACTCAAGGTCACGGCCAACCTGGCCGATGCACTGATTGACGCGGGCTACGAAATCCACCTCGACGCGGCCGTGGAAGACATGCGCGACAGCCCATCAGACGTACGCGTGCCGCTGTCCACCGGCTACGCCGGCAAGCCGCAGGCCGGCAAGCAGTACATCCATACGCTGACCTTCCAGCTGCAGTAGAGGACGCGCACATGGGATGGAAGGCAATCCACCGCTGGCTGGGTCTGACGATAGGCACCCTGGCCGTGGTGCTGGGCATTACCGGCGCCATCCTGGCGTTCGATCCGGTGCAGCAGGCTTGGCAGGCCCCCGCCGCGCCGGACAACCTGTCCGTGGCCACGCTGGTGGAACGCGTGACACGCACCATCCCGGGCGCGGAGGAAATTCGACACCTGCCCTCGGGTGCCATCGCGGTTTTCAGCTTTGACGGCGACCAGGCACGGGCGTCCTACGTGGACCCAGCCGATGGTCGGGTGCTGGGCGCCTGGCAGCCTTCGGCGCTGCCGCGCTGGGTGAAGAACCTGCACCGCTCGCTGCTCCTGGGCGACGCCGGGCGTTGGGGTGCAGCGGGCATTGCGCTGGCCGTTGGGGTGCTGTGCATCTCGGCCCTCGTACTGCTGCTGCGCCGCATGGGCGGCTGGCGGCGGCTGATGGCACGGGTGCGTGGCTCGCTGGCGCAGCGCATCCACGTGGTCACGGGCCGGGTGGTGCTCGCGGTGCTGTGCCTGACGTCGCTCACGGCGCTCACCATGAGCGCCTCGACCTTGGGACTGGTGACGCTGGACGCCGGGACCGAACCCGACGTGGTCTCCGTGGCCAGCGGCCACCCGGACCTGCCCGTGGGGCAGCTTTCCATGCTGCAAAATCTCTCCGTGCGGGATTTGCGCAAGCTGAATTTCCCCAACGCTGCCGATCCTGAAGACACCTGGAAGCTGGCCACCCGTCAGGGCGAAGCCTGGATCGACCGCTACTCAGGGAAGACACTGGCGTGGCAGGACGTCACCCTGGCGCAGCGCGTCTACGACTGGGCGCTGGTGTTGCACACTGGAGAAGGGGCCTGGCCCTGGTCCGTGGTGCTCGCGCTCGTCGGCGCCAGCGTGCCGTTGTTCTGGCTGTCGGGCGTCTTCATCTGGTGGCAGGCACGCCGTCAGGCGCCGCGCATCACGGGTAACAGCTCACTGGCACAGGCCGACGTGCTCATCTTCGTTGCCAGTGAAGGTGGCAGCACGTGGGGCTTTGCCCAGGCGTTGCACGACGCGCTGAGTCACACCGGTCACCGCGTGTACACCAGCGCACTGGAGCTTTTCCAGACCACGGCCGCCACGCGACAGGTGTTTGTGCTCGCCGCAACCTATGGCGAGGGCCAGGCCCCGGCTCACGCCAGCCATGCCCTGGAGCGCATGGCAACGCTCAGCGCCAGCGCCGTGCCGGTGACGGTGCTGGGCTTTGGTGACCGGCAATACCCGGCGTTCTGCGCCTTTGCCGAGGTGCTGGAGAAAACGCTGCGTGCACAGGGCTGGCCCGCGCTGCTGCCGCTGGAGTGCATCCACCAGCAATCGAGCCAGCAGTTCGCGCGCTGGGGCCAGGCTCTGGCACAGGCGCTCGGCGAACCCCTGGTGCTGGAGCATGTGCCGCGCATGCCGCCCACCACTGCGCTCACGCTCGTGACGCGCCAGGACTACCCGGGGCTCATCGACCAGCCCACGGCGATCCTGCGCTTTGCGTGGCCCGCACAGGGTTGGCTGGAACGTCTGCGCGGGCACGGCCTGGCGCACTTTGCGGCGGGCGACCTCGTGGGCATCGTGCCGCCGGGCTCGGCCGTGCCTCGCTACTACTCGCTGGCGTCGAGCCGGGAAGACGGGTTTCTGGAAATCTGCGTGCGCCAGATGCCCGGCGGCCTGTGCTCTACACACTTGCTGGGCCTGCAGCCGGACGACCACATCGCCGCGTTCATCCGGTCCAACCCCGGCTTTGCGCTGCCGCGCACGCGGCGGCCCGTGCTGCTGATCGGGGCGGGCACGGGGGTGGCGCCCCTGGCAGGCTTCATCCGCCGCAACGATCGGCACACCCCGATGCACCTGTACTTTGGCGGGCGTGACCCTGAGCGGGATTTCTACTTCGGCCCCGAGATCCGGCACTGGCTCGGCGAAGGACGTCTGGCCAGTGTGCAGACGGTGTTCTCGCGCATACCGGAGGGGGGTGGCTATGTGCAGGACGCCCTGCGCCGCGACGCCGGGCGCGTGCGCGACCTGGTGGCCCAGGGCGCCATCGTGCGTGTCTGCGGCAGCCGCGCCATGGCGCGCGACGTGGCCGAGACGCTGGACGCCGTGCTGGCGCCGCTGCAGTCGAGCATATCGCAGCTCAAAGCGAAGGAACGCTATGCCGAAGACGTCTTCTGAACCTGCTGTGCCCGGCACGAGAACCACCCTGCACGGCCCGACCATGGGCACGCGCTGGTCCGCCAGTGTGGACGCTGACGCCAGCCTGGATCTGGCGGCCCTGCGCCGGGACCTCGCCGCCGCAGTGCAGCAGATAGACGAGCAGATGTCCCCCTGGAAGCCTGATAGCGACCTCATGCGCCTGAACCGTGCGCCCGTGGACGCCTGGGTCGAACTGCCCGCCGGAATACTGGAGGTGCTGGCCTGCGCGCTCGATATCAACCGCCTCAGTGCCGGTGCGTTTGATCCGGGCGTCGGCGCGCTGGTCGATGCCTGGGGCTTTGGCGCGGTGCGCGATACGCCCGACGCTGAGGCGATCCGCAGCGCACGCCAGCTCGCGCCGCGCCCTGCGCACGAGTGCCTGGAACTCGACCGCCCCGCAGGCCGCGCCCGCAAGCGCGCCCCCTTGCAGCTGGATCTGTGCGGCATTGCCAAGGGCTACGCGGTAGACCGCATGGCCGCCATGCTGCAGCAGCACGGGGTGCAGCATGCACTGGTGGCACTTGATGGCGAGTTGCGTGCAGTGGGTGGCCAGGCCAGCGGTGCGCCCTGGGCCGTGGCGCTGGAGCAGCCCGAGGCCGGGCGTCGCGCGGTGCACGGAGTCATCGAACTGCAGGATCTGGCCGTGGCCACATCAGGTGACTACCGGCGCTATCTACAAGTGGGTGATGCGCGCCTCGCACACACCATGGACGCGCGCCACGCTGCGCCCGTGAACAATGCCGTCGCATCGGTCACCGTGCTGGCGCGCACCTGCATGCACGCGGACGCCTGGGCCACCGCACTGCTGGTGGCTGGCCCCGGAGAAGGCCTGGGCCTGGCGCAGCGCATGGGGCTGGAAGCCCTGTTTCTGCTGCGCCGTCCCCAAGGGCTGGTGGAAATGGGGCTGGGGCGGTTCGGCGCCTCCACCGTGCCGGGAGGCATTGGGGCTTCGCTGAATAAGTCCCCTCGAAACACCAACGCCAAAGCATGACAGCGCGATTCATTCTGACGCCTGAACCCTCACCGATACCGTTCCTCCATCAGATCAATTTTCCTGACCAGCTTGCGCGACAAGGCATCCGAAATATCAGCATCACGCGCCAGCCTGAACACCGCCTCGCGTTCGGCCTGCAAGGCCGCCAGGCGCAGCGTCACTTCCGCGCGATCGGCCCGGCGCAAATCCTCGGCGGCGACCGTGCCCGGAATCGCTTCATCGTCGATGCGGCGCTGATAATCGGCCAGCACGCGTGCGGCAGCGTTGGTATAGAGGTCGCTATCGGCCGCATGTTCAGCAGACAGGGCGTGGTGCGCCGCTTCGATCGCGGCAATGGCGGCCACCGCTGCCTCGTGGCGGGCGAGATCTTCCTCGCGTTGCCCGACGGGTTCCTCCGGCAGCGCCAGACCATGCAGCAGGCGAGGCAGGCCGATGCTGGCCAGCAGGAGCGACAGCAGGATGACGGCCGCGGCCAGGAAGATGACCAGATCGCGCGCCGGGAAGGCCGAGCCGTCAGGCAACAGCAGCGGCATGGTGAGCACGCCCGCCAGGGTGATGGCGCCACGCACGCCGGCCAACGACATGGCGGCGATGGTGCACCAGCCAGGCCCGGGTAGCGGCTCGCCGCGCCGGCGGGCCCTGTAGCCGCCGAGTGTCCAGGCAGCCCATACCCAGCAGAAGCGCAACAGGACCAGAATGGCGACCATTGCCAGCGCATACACAAGCAGCCACCAGGCAGAGCGATGGCCGGTTTCCTCCACCGAGGCCGCCGCACGGAGCAGAACGCCCGGAAGCTGTTCGCCAAGCAGGACGAACATGATGCCATTGAGTGCGAACTGAACCGTTTCCCATACTGCGGTGCGCTGCACCCGGGTCGTGGCCAGTGCCCGGCCGGTGAGTTCGACATAGCTCATGGTGATGCCGGAAGCCACCGCGGCGAGGATCCCTGAAGCATCGATCGCTTCGGCAAGCAGATAGGCCGCAAAAGGGATCAGCAGGTTGAGCAGGATCGAGGAACCGATTTCCTCGCCGAAATGCCGTGACTGCCAGAGATGCGCATAGTTCACCCCCAGGGTGACGCCGGTGCCGACCGCCAGCCCGGCCAGCGTCACCCAGAGCAGCGTGAGCGAAGCCGACCCAATGGAAAAGCTGCCGGTCATCGCCGCCGCCACCGCAAAACGGAAACACACCAGGCCGGATGCATCGTTGAGCAGCGACTCGCCTTGCAGGATTTGCATCAGGCGCTTGGGAATCGGCGCCCGCGCAGCGATCGAAGAGACCGCCACCGGGTCGGTGGGCGACACAATGGCGGCCAGCGCAAAGGCCACTGCCAGGGGCATGGTGGGGATCATCCAGTGAATCAGGAAGCCTGCCCCGATCACGGTGAACACCACCAGGCCGAAAGCCAGTTCGAGAATCACGGCTTTGTCGTGAAACAGCCCGCTCTTGGGAATTCGCCAGCCGTCGAGGAACAGGAGCGGCGGCAGGAAGAGCAAAAAGAATATTTCCGGATCCAGCACCACGCCACGCGTGGTCACTGCGGCAACTGCCGCGCCCAGGGCGATCTGTATCAGTGGCAGCGGGATGGAAACCACGGTCCTGGCCAGATAGCCACTGGCCACCACTGCCAGCAGCATCGCCAACACCACTTCGATTGAATGCATATTCCCTGAGTGATCCCTGCCTCGCCCAAACACAGCGTCGCCCTGCAAGGGGCTTTCACAGGGAAGTTTACTCCCGGGATTGCGGTACCTGAAACGTCCGGCTGCGCTCTTTTCAGTCCGGTGACCCGTCCGGATCCGCGTCAGCCTCGGCTAGTTCTCCTTGATCTCGCCGAGCAGCTGCGAGAATTTTTCCATCTGCTTCCGGGTAAAACTTGTCCTGGCAAATGCAGCCAGCATCATCGCCTTCTGCGGATTCATCCCTGCGAGCGATATCGACCGGTTTGCCACATCCGCAAGTTTGAACAGGTTCGGAAGCTCGATCCCTTTGTCCTTGAAGAAGGTCTCGATCCTCGCCACCCATTCTTCCGGGATCTTGCTGCGCCCTTTCTCCAGATTGCTCAGAAAAGCCGATGTCACGCCCAGTGAGGCCGCCATTTCGCGCTGGGTCACCTTGGCATCAAGCCGCGCTTTCCTGACTACTATCCCGAATTCCGTTAGATTGACCATATCGTTTCCATGCAAGCGTCCATCAACGATCAACGGATTCATTGATGGATGTCAGGGAGAGTGGCGTGAGCCACCCGGTGAGGCCCCCCGCACGGGAAGACGGGGTGTTCGTTCTTGTCGGCACCTCCTGAGGGCTTGGGCAAGCAGTCGCCGCGGAGGCCCCGGCAGTGATGCCCACCCGATCTGCCTGATGGCACCCTGCCCGGAACGCCCCGGTCTGTTTTGCCAAAAACCGCATGCACAATGCATGGACACTGCAAACGACCTCACATCGTCGTCGACACTTCCAAGAATCCTTCAAGTCATTGCAATTTTCCAAGACTTAATGTCAATGACCCATATAGGAAATGACTATGAGCTGACGAAAAGGCGTTTCTTCCTGTCCGGCCGGCCGGACACGGTGACGGTGCATTCGCGTCCCGGCCATGCGGGTCATCTCCGGAGATCGCTACAATAGGTGTTGAACCGGCCCTGTTGCCGCCTCCCCAATGTGCCATGACCACCCAGAAAATCGCGCGTAACGATCCGTGTCCATGCGGAAGCGGAAAGAAATACAAACAGTGCTGCCTGCTCACGGCGCGACAACCCGCCCCTCCCGCTTCGGCGGCGATGGATCTCACCCACGAGTTGCAGCGTGCCTCCGCGCACTATCAGGCCGGACAATGGCGCGAGGCCGACGCGGTCTGCCAGCAGATCCTGCAACGCTCGCCCAATCATCCGGATGCCTTGCACATGCAGGGGATGATCGCGTATCGGATCGGCATGCTCGACGTGGCGGCCGTCCTGCTCGGCAGCGTGGCCGAGATCGCGCCGGACTTTGCCGACGGGCACAACAACCTGGGGGTGGTACTCATGGCGCAAGGCGCGCCGGACGAGGCGATCGCCCGCTACCGGAAAGCCATTGCGCTGCAGCCCAATCATGCCAATGCGCATTACAACCTGGGGAATGCGCTCAGGGAACAGGGCCGGCTGGACGAAGCGATCGTCAGCTACCGCAAGGCCCTCGCGCTCACGCCCGATTACGCTCCGCTGCACAGCAACCTGGGCGATGCGCTGCAGACGCAAGGCCGGCTGGACGAGGCGATCGCCAGCTACCGCAAGGCCCTCAGGCTCGATCCGCATCGGGTGGAAGTGCATTACAACCTGAGCGATGCGCTACGGGAGCGGGAAGAACTGGACGAAGCGGCTGCCAGCTACCGGCGGGCGATCGAGATCAAGCCGGACTATGCCGACGCGCACAACAACCTGGGCAACGTGCTGAAGAGCCAGGACAAGCTGGATGAAGCGGCCGACGCCTATCAGCAGGCCATCCGGCTCAAGCCGGATTTCGCCGAGGCCTACAACAACCTGGGCGTCATTTTCCGCAAGCAGGACAGGCTGGACGAAGCGATTATCCATTGTCGGCTGGCCGTTTCGATCAAGCCGGATTTCGCCGAGGCGCACGGCAATCTGGGCGAGGTGTTCTATGCGCAAGGCCTGCTGGACGAAGCCATCGCCTCCCACAAACGGGCGCTCGAAATCAGGCCGGACTCCGCCGAGACCTGCAACAGTCTGGGAACGGCTCTGAGGGAACGCGGCCGGCTGGACGAAGCCGCCCTGTACGGCAGACAGGCGTTACAGATCAAGCCGGATTTTGCCGAGGCCTACAACGGTCTGGGCAATACGTTCCAGGCGCAAGGCAGACTGGACGATGCCATCGCCTGTTACCGGCAGGCCCTGTCGCTCAAGCCGGATTCGACGATCACGTACAGCAACCTGCTGTATACGATGCAGTACATGGATACCGTCACGCCGGCGGAAATATTCAGCGAACATCAGCGCTATGCCGAACGTTTCGAAACCCCGCTCAAGGCGCACTGGCGGCCCCACGCCAACCGCCGCGATCCCGAACGGCGTCTCAGGATCGGCTATGTCTCGGCGGATTTCTACAATCATGCGGTGGCCTTCTTCATCGAACCGATTCTGGCCGGACACGACAAGTCCCGGGTGGAGATCTATTGCTACTACAACCACATCAAGCGCGATGCCCATACCGACCGGATTGCCGCGCACGCCGATCACTGGCTGGCCTGCTCGAAAATGAGCGACGAGCAGCTCGCCGAACGCATTCGCGCCGACGGTATCGACATCCTGGTCGATCTGTCCGGGCATACCGGCTACAACCGCCTGCCCGTGTTCGCCCGCAAACCGGCGCCGGTGCAGGCCACGTGGATCGGCTACGCCGGTTCCACCGGGCTGACCGCGATGGACTACCGGATCACCAATGCGGAAATGGACCCGCCCGGGCTGACCGAACGCTACCACAGCGAGTCGCTGGTGCGCCTGCTGGATTCGGGCGTGGCCTACCGGCCGGCGCCGGACTGTCCGCCCGTCAATCCCCTGCCGGCCCTGAGCGCCGACACCTTCGTGTTCGCCTCCCTGAACAACCTGATCAAGATCAACCCGTCGGTCGCCCGTCTATGGGCAAGCATCCTGGAAGCGCTGCCGCACGCCAGGCTGATGCTGGGCAACATGACGGATGACGGGATCCGGCAGCGGGTGGTCGAGCAGTTCGGCCAGGCGGGCGTGGGCGCCGATCGGCTGATCCTGCAGCCGCGCATGTCGTTCAGCGAGTATCTGGCGCTGCACCATACGATCGATCTGGCGCTCGACCCCTTCCCCTACAACGGCGGCACCACCACGATGCACTCGCTGTGGATGGGGGTACCGGTCATCACCCTGGCCGGCGAACATGTGGTGTCGCGAGTAGGCGTTTCCGCGCTGGCTCGCCTCGATCTCAACGCGTTCATTACCCATAGCGAGGAGGAATACCTGCAACGCACCCTGCAACTCGCCCGGGACTTGCCCGGTCTGGAGCGGATACGGCAATCGCTGCGCGGGCGCATGAGCGGGGCAAACCACGAAGCGGGAAGCATCGCCCGCCAGCTAGAGAGCGCTTACCGGGAGATGTGGCGGAAGTGGTGCGCGACCTGACCATTCCCGGCTCATCGCCGGGCGATGGTCACCTCCGGGCCAATTGAACGAACAGGGCGCCGCCCATGACAAATGCGCAAGCAATCCGTTCATGGTGTGCCGCCAGAAACTCGTCCCCGGCCCGTTGCGGCCCATCGCCAAAGGGCCATGTGTAGTCATCGATGACGATCCAGCCGCCCGGCACGACCAGATCGTGCCAGGATGCCATGTCTGAGCAGGCGTTGGCGTAGCTGTGGTTGCCGTCGACATGCAGGATGGCGATACGCCCGGCATACGTCGTTTCACCAAAGCACGGCGTCGCCACGACCCGGTTGCGACGATATTCGGCGGCGGCCTCGATCGATGGCAAGCGCAGGTAATTCACCGCACCGTTCGCATAAGGCCGCAGGTTGATCTGAAATACGGTCAGCGCCTCGTCCGCGTCAACCGGCACACGATCCAGCAATCCGCGTTCATCGTTCTGAATCAGATGCGCGTTCGACCAGGGGTCGACACAGAGCAAACTGCCCGTCCCATAGCAATGGGCCAGCCGTGACAGCACGAAAGCCGACTTGCCCCACCAGCTTCCTATCTCGACGATATCGCCCGCCGGCGCGCTGCGGAAAATCTCGCAGAGCGCGCGGATCTTCTCGTGGTCGCACATGCCGGGGATGGTTTCGGCATGACGGAACAGCGCGGCGATCTCCAGCGCGGATACGGAGGGGCGCGACGAGTCGCATCCCGCCAGTTCCAGCGGACGGCTGCATACCGAGCGTCCGAACGCCAGGGCCTGGTGATAGGGCGCCATTTCGCTATCGACCGGTGAACCGTTGACCAGCGTCACCCCGGGGAAGGACGCCTGCATACAGCGATGCAGGTAGTCCCACACCACCGGATTGGGCGTGTAGATTCCGCCGATGTCGAACTCCGCGATCACCTGCCGGAGCGATTCGTCGAAACCTGGAACGCCCACGTAAGGAAGATGCACCCACAGCGGATAACGCTCGCGCGCCGGATCATGGCCCAGCGAAGACGAACCGACCACGCTTTGCCCTTCCGCCAGCGCGCGCTCGAGAAAGGCCAGCGCACGCGGCATGCCCGCCGGAAAAACCAGGATGCGTTTAGTCACGCGACGGCCCTTTTTCGCACATCAGGAAAATGCTGGCGCACAGGTCCGGATACTGCTGTCCCAGTTGGTAGCAGCCGTCCAGATATTCCCTGGAGACGATGTCGGTATTCAGCAGCCGGTCCCACTGGAAATTGGCCAGCGCCTTGAAGAAAATGCCGGAACGGTGAACCACGTTCAATCCAGCGGCGGCGGCGTCGCGCTCCAGCGTGTCCAGCGCATAGGTACGACGATGGCCATGTTCGGCCTCGGCCGGCGTGACGGCCGTGTTATGGGGAATCAACCCCATCTTGACGGCGATCTGGCGCGAGGGCGCATGGGCGTTCGGGCACACCAGAAAAAGACGCCCTCCCTCGGCCAGCCATTCGTCGTTGACCCGTTTCAGTACCCGCACCGGATCGTCGAGATGTTCCAGCACATGCGTCAGCACGATGTTGTCGTAGCGCCTGGGCAGCACCACGCACTCAAACGTGGAATGGACATAGGTCGCCTGATCGCCCAGCCTGCGCTGGGCTTCCCGGATCGCCAGGTCGGACGCCTCCACGCAGGTCACCTCATCGGAATAGGGCAACAGCCGCCGGGTGAAGTCGCCTTTGTAACTGCCCAGCTCGAGCAGGCTGCCCTGCCTGAAGAAGGGCTCGAACGAGCGGATCATGTAAGGATGCAAGACATCGAAATCGAAGCTATAGGCGTACTTCTCGTGAGCAGGATTGTCCGTATCGTCCAGTTCCTGATTGTAATTTCTCTCTGTCACGTCCCTTCTCCCGTATTGACCACCCCGCGCACGCTGCGGCGAACGCCTTCGGTCTATCGCTCCAGCACTGCCAGGCCGAACCCGTGCCGGCCGAATTCGTTGCCGTTATAGAGGAGATAAACCCTGTTCTCGCACTCGAATACATGCGGATAGCACTGCATCTGCGCATCCCAGCCCTCGGCGGACACATCGATGCCGGCCTGCTCATCGGCGCGTGTCCAGTTCTGCAAATCCTCCGACCAGGCGTAGCCGATCCGGTAACCCTTGCCGTGCTGGTCCCTGAACCCATGCGCCTCCCGGTAACAGAAATACATGTGATACCGCCCATCCAGATGAATGACCGTGGGCAGGGCCTGGCATTCGTCGGCATTCAGTGTGTCCGGAATGATCAGCCGCCCATCCCTGCGCCAGTTGATGCCGTCTGTTGATGTGGCGTGCGCAATCTTGTAGACCCTGTCCAGTGGCGCTTCCTCTGACTGCCGTATCCAGCGCAGGCCGAAGATGTACCACATATGGTAGACGCCGCCATACCTGGCCACGAACGCATCGCCGACCAGAAACGGCTCATTCAGGGCGGCGGCCATGATCGGGCCGCTGCCGTAGCGCTCGAAGGTCAGCCCCTGGTCGTGGCTGATCGCGAGGCCGATGGCGGCGTCCGCCGACACGGATACCTTCCTGTTCCAGCCCGTGGTATAGGCGAGCACCCTGTCGCCATCCTTCAGCACATTGATGGGGAATATTCCGTGTTCGTCGAAACAGCCCAAGCCGCCCAGGCCGATCACCTTGCGGCGCGACACGTCGAGAATGCGCTGCATGCGCTGATCGAAATCCACGAAGGCAACGTGGCTCAGATATTTCCCGCTCCGATCCCTTTCCCGTGTCGAGAAATAGATTCTCACCCGGTCGTCCAGCACCAGCGCCTGCGGCGACTGCGCAAACCCCACGCTGGCGAGCGGCAGTTCATGCTCGGCCGGGTCGAATATCTTGCCCAGCTTGATCCACTTCAATGACGCCCCCAATCCCGGGGTGAAACCAGCCTGGCCAACCCGATGCCTGTGCGCCCCATGTCGTTCCCCTGATAGAGCATGTAGGTTTCGCCGTCCAGCATGAACACGTGCGGGTAATTGACCATCTGCGAATCCCATCCGCTTGCCGAAACTTCCATTCCGGCCATCTCGTCGCACCGTTGCCAGTTCAGCATGTCGTCCGAAAAAGCATAGCCGATGCGGTAGCCGCCTTCCCTGCTCTTGTAGTGGTGGCTGCGACGGTAAGAAAAGAACATGTGATACCGCCCGCCGGCGAAGAGGACGTCCGGGCACGCCTGGCACTCATGTTCGCCCAGGCGGCGCTCCAGGAGATCGCGGCCATGCTTGACCCAGTTGAGTCCGTCCTCGGAAGACGCCATGCGTATCCTGTATACCGGCTCGGGCTTGCCTTCCGTTTTCAGCCATTCTTTTCCGCTCACGTACCACAGATACCACGTCGCACCGAATTTCCGTATCCGCGGGCTGCCGAGCATGAAGGGCTCGTCCGGACCGTAGGACAGCACGGGACCATCGCCCAGGCGAACAAAGGATTCGCCGCCGTCCCGGCTGATCGCCACGCCAATGGCGCCATTGATGGGCACCGATTCGCAGCGTGTCCAGCCGGCGTAATACACCCTCATCTCGTCGCCGTCGCGGATCACCGAAATCGGGTTGGTGCCAAACTCGTCGAAGGTACCGCGCGCGCCCAGGTTCAACAGCGGGCGTTTGCACACCTTCACAATATCGAGCAGATTCCGTCGATCCAGATCCAGATAAGCCAGGTAGCTCAAATACATTCCGTCCGCGTCAGGCTTCGGTCTGGTGCAGAAATAAACTCTGACATGTGTCTCGTACAGCACGACGGAAGGCGACTGTGCGAATGCATGCATCCACGATCCGCTCTGCCGTTCGCCGGGATCGAACAGCTTGCCCAGTTTTTCCCACTTGAACATCCAGCGCTCCCTTGCCGATCCACCTAACGCAGCAAACATTCGACGGCATCGACATCGAACACCGGGATACCCAGTTTCTCCTTGACGTCGCGTCGATCGAACCAGTAGTTATCGATGAAGATCGCCCCTTCCGGATCGATGAAATCCCGTTTCGGCCGATCGTCGGCAAGCTGGATGATTTCAGCGAACAGACTCCCGGCGATTCCATATCGGTTCAACGTATCCTTGATGTCGTAGCGATGCCTGGTCAGCAATACAAGCGCGATCCCGCGATTCCGGCACTGGTACAGAAAGGCCATCACGCGCTCGTTCACCCGCTGATCCGCAATCACGGTCTCATCGAAATCGACATACACCCGGCTGAAAGACAGATCGGCCTTGTAACGGTTGTACAGGCAACGATCAAGCTGAACGGGATAGTCGTTTTGCAATATCTGCACCGGAATCTCCAGCGCATTGAACAGGCTCAACAAGGCGAAATTCACTCCGGCATGGCGATACAGTCCCATGGTGCTGGATTGACGCGGCGCAAACTCCAGCAGCCGGAACCGCCCACGACGGTCCTGCCTGACCTGAAAGAACCAGGCCCCGTTCAGCGACACCGTGGCGTTGATCGTCTGTGCGATATGGCGTAGCTCGTCGGAGACGTCCACCGCAGTGGAGCGAAACGAGATGCCCATCTGCACCCGCTCGCGCGTGCGGGGGCCGATGAACAGCAACGTGCCATGGAAGTCGGTGAAACAGTCGACGCTAAGCTCTTCGCCCGGCAGATACTCGGTGACCAGCAGGTCCGGTGATTTACGCAGATAGAACGTCAGGTCCTGCTCATCGTCGGCCCGGACAGATTCTTTTCCCCCCTGCCCTGCGTCGGGTTTCAGAAATACCGGATACGGCAGATCCGGACAGGGCAAGGAAAACACCGCCGGGCAAAAATCGAATGGCCGGAACAGCGTATAAGTCTTGCGCTTGGAACGGGCAATCCGGTTCGTCTCGGCACAGGACGTGATGACCCGCGCGGCCAGTTGCGCCTGGTGTTCCGCCAGGAATACAGCGATGGTGTCGTGTGTCGGGTAGATGAACTCGATGTTCAGGCGGCGCAGATGCCCGTTCAGGCGTTCGATGAAATGCGCCTGATCCACATACAGCGACGCATCTTCCACATAACGGCCTTCCTCATAAAGGAAGGACGCATGGTCGCTCTTGCCGGACGCACCGAATACCTCCACGTGATGGCTGTATTTCAACGCATGATAAATCTCCAGGCCAATTTCAGAACCGGCCGGGAAGATCAGTACATTGTGTTTAGCGCTCATTGTTCCCGGCATTCGATACGGCCAGTTCGGCCAGGATGCCGCAGGACAGTTCCGGATAATCGATCGCCACCTCGCAGAGTGCCCGGATGATATTTTCATCCAGATCAAGCGCGATCATCTGCCGGGTCGTCAACGGCTTGAGGTAAATGCCTTCGAGACGCCTGATCTCGTAGCCCGATTCTTCGATATCCTTTCTCAAGGTCCCGACGGTGTAATAACGTTGATGTCCGAGCAGCCGATCGTGTTCCGACAATGCCTGCATGTCCGGCAGCATGCCCGCAAGGTGCCCAAGCTTGCGGTTCAGCACTTCGGCATTCGGCACCGTGACGAACATCCGGCCACCCGGCGCCAGGAACCGCCGGAAGTGTTTCAGAATCCGCACCGGATCATCGACGTGTTCCAGGATGTAGCCGCAGACAATCACGTCGAAACGCTCATCGGTCCCGAACGATTCGAAATAGGATTCGACAATCTCAGCTTTCGATCCGGGAAAGCGCCGCCTGAAATTCTCGATCACGGCAGGCGAGGCATCGATCACCACATGCCGTTTGAAGTGCTGGCCGAAGGCGTCGGCCGTAATACCGTGTCCCAGCCCCAGCTCAAGCAGGGAAGTCGCTCCGGCCGAGAACTGCGCGATCCGTTCCGGATACCATTTCAGCTGGATCAGGTTGTCGAAGTCGTAGAGATTCTCGCCTTGATAGGCACGCACATGATCATCGAGCGCATTTCTCATCCGTCATCCTTTCCAGGTCAATTCCGCCGGGTGGCGTCATAGCAGGTCAATATCGTACAAAATCCCTGCCGTAATCGCCGGCACGGGATTGAACATCATCACATCGACGATGGAAAGCCAGGGCACGAATGCATGATCGAACTGCCTGTATTCCAAAGGTCTCGACCGGATGAATTTCAGGTCGATGCCACGCGCCTTGAATGCCTCCTTCGAATAGAGCGTCGTCCCGCCAACGGGATTGACGTAGCGGTTCGCGCCCAGTGCCTCGCACAGGGCGATGACCTTGTCCTGCCCCTTCAGCGTGTGATCGATGGCGATATCCGAAGAAACACGTATCGCTGTCGTCAGTCCGAGATGCTCGCAGACACGGACGATGGAATGATGAATGTACCGAAACAGGTCGCGTTCCTCGCAGCGCACAATCCGCTCGATCAATGGAAAGGTCTGTGCGAAATACGGTGCGCGGGCATACGCTCCCTTGAACTGATTGAGCAATTTCGTGCGATTGAAGTCCGCGGCCAGTTGACGATCCCTGACGGCGAGAGCGTCCGAATCATTCTTCAGGGGCAGCGAGAACATCACGTCCGTCCCGTTCAGCGAGATGCGGTTGCGATTGATCCAGCCCTTCTTGGTGTATTTGATATTGTCGTACACGACCAACACATCCACCTCGGCCATGAGTTGAAAGTAGCCGATGTAAGGCAGGAAATACGGCTGCATGATCGCTGCCTTCATGTGGTGCTCGCTGGGCGACACATCCCGTTTTCCTGCCTACCCGGCAATCAACCGGCTAATGGTCCCGATTTGCGCGGTATCCAGATCCGGAAAAATGGGCAGGCACAGAATCCTGTTTGCAGCGTCGATCGCAACCGGCAAGCGATCCGGATGGGCCGATGGAAGCCCCCGGTACATCGGGAAGTCAGTAATCAAGGGGTAGAAATAGCGGCGCGGGTGGATCCCGTTGTCCTTGAGCTTCTGGAAAAGATCGTCACGGCTCATCGAATATCCGGCCTCGACCAGAATCGGGAAATAGGCATGATTGGAATGGTTCACCCGATCGACCTGCGCGCAACGGATGCCTTTCACACCACGCAGGTGTTCACGATAGGTCTCGTCAACGATCCTGCGGCGGGCAAGGGCCCGATCGACGTGCTTCAGTTGAAGCAACCCGAACGCTGCATTGACCTCGCTCATTTTTCCATTGATTCCAGGCGCCACAACCGACGTTTCATTGGCGAATCCAAAGTTCTTTAAATGATCGATGCGTAGCTTGGTCCTGGCATCCGGGCAGACGATCGCCCCGCCCTCGAAGGTATTGAACACCTTGGTGGCATGAAAGCTCAGCACCGACAGATCGCCGTGCCGCAGGATGCTGCCGCCCGCGTCGCGCACGCCGAATGCGTGCGCCGCATCGTAGATGACCTTGAGGTTGTAGTGGTCGGCGATGGCCTGGATGGCCGCAACGTCGCACGAACGGCCGTAGCAATGCACGGGCATGATGGCCGTGGTCTGCGGCGTGATGGCGGCTTCGATTTTCGCCGGATCGAGATTGAACGTATCGCGCTCGATATCCACGAATACGGGCTTGATGCCGTTCCAGAGCAGGGCATGCGAGGTCGCCACGAAGGAATAGGGCGTGGTGATGACCTCGCCGGTGATGCGCAAGGATTGCAAGGCCGTGATCAGGGCGATCGTACCGTTGGTGAACAGGGCGATGTGCTCGACGCCCAGATACTCGCCCAGCGCCTGCTCCAGTTGCTGATGGAAGGGGCCGTTGTTGGTGAGCTGCCTGCTCTCCCAGATTTTTTCCAGGTACGGGATGAACTCGTCCAGGGGCGGCAGATAGGGCTGCGTGACGTAAATCTGCTGGGGATCAGTACTCATCGGTCAACCCTGGTATATCGATCATTCGCTACAGGCACGGGGGGATGCACGTGCGCATGACATGACGTGTCTTGAGCGGACGTGACTACATGAACGGCACTGACACGGCAATCTGAAGCCGTGCACGGCCTGACGGCATGCCCGGCGTCCGATGATCATGGGTTCTTGCTGGATTTGCCGGGAAGGTGGCTCGCCCCGGCACCGGTCCGGGCGCGCTTCGCCCGCCCTGCCCCCGATTCAATGAAACAGGCAGACCCGGCACATGCAGGTCCGCATCGCCGCGCGCCGGGTTGTTCGTGCCTGCCGTTCGTAGCGGCGCCGGCAATCAGCCTGCCGGGGTCAATACGTGGCTTCGTGAACCTGCGGCATGCCGTCGTCCACCCAACGGGTATAGCCGCCTTCCATGTTCAGCACGTTCCTGAATCCCATCATCTGCAGCACCGCGGCCGCCATGGCGGAACGTCCGCTGGTGGCGCAATAGACGACGATCTGGCGGTCGCGGGCGGCAGCCAGTTCGGGCAGGTGCTTGGGATAGGCGGGGTCGGCCGCCGCCTCGATGACGCCGCGCGGGACCAGTTGCGCGCTCCTGATGTGGCCGTCCTGGAATTCGCCGGGCTCGCGCACGTCGAGCAGCAGCAGGTCTTCCCTGGCATTGAGTTTGTCCAGCAGCGCTTGCGGAGTGATTTCCCTGACGCAGGATTTGGCGGCCTGGACGAAGTCCATCAGGCTCATGGGCTGTTCGGGTTTGAAGGTGTTGTACATCGCGGATGTTCCTGGAACGGGTTGGTGAAAGGCCGGAAAATATCAGATTGCGGCGCCGGGCACACTCACGCCCAGTACTTCGCCTTGTCCGGCAGCACCCAGCGCACGCCGCCGCGCGGATCCTCCTTGTCGCCGCGATAACGCGGGATGAGATGGATGTGCAGGTGCGGGACGGTCTGGCCGCCGGCCGGGCCGTGGTTGATGCCGATGTTGTAGCCGTCGGGCTGGTGGTGCTTGTCGAGGATGTCCTTTGCCTGCGCCAGCATGCCGAGCAGCGCAGTCTGCTCGGCTTCCGTGGCCTCGAACAGGGTGGCGACGTGGCGGCGCGGGATGATCACCGTATGGCCGAGCGAGACGGGAAACCCGTCGCGATAGGCCACGGTAAGCTCATTTTCGGCGGCGATGCGGTGGCCTTCGAGTTGGCAAAAGGGACAGGGTCTGGTTTCGGGTACGGTCATGCCTTGAGGGGGTCGTGTCGGATGCGGTCGGTCGCGAGCCCCGATTTTAACCGATGCCTGGGCGCCTGAACGACCTGTTCGTCTCATCCATGAGAGCATTCCCGGAGCAGCGCTACCCTTGAGGCAGGATGTCGTTCCATGACGGTTGATGGCCGATCCGCCGCACAAGGCATTCGACCAGCGTCCTGACGCGATGCGGCACGTAGCGATTGCTCGGAAAAATCGCGTAGATGCCCAGTTCGGGCGTGCTGAACGTGGGCAAAAGTATCTCCAGGCCATGCTCGCGCACCGCCGTGTCGACGATGAAGGCAGGCAGGCTGGCGATGCCGAGCCCGCCGATGGCGGCGGCAAGCAGGGCGTCGCCACTGTTGGCCTCGAGCCGCCCGGCCACCGGAAACCATTCTGTCCTGCCGTCGATGATGAAGGGCCAGCTCGTGCGCGCCGCGAGCACATAGCCGAAACACTCGTGCTGGATCAGGTCGCCGGGATGATGCGGACGGCCGCAACATTCCACGTAGCCGGGTGCCGCCACCACGACGCTCCGGCTGTGGCCGATCTTGCGCGCCACATCGCCCGGCTCGAGCCGGTCGGTGATGCGGATGGCGAGATCGAATCCCCCTTCGATCAGGTTGGTGCGGCGGTCGCTGAATTCCAGTTCGATCGAGATGTCGGGGTTGGCGGCCATGAAATCGCCAATCATCGGCATCAGCTGGCGAATGCCGAAGGAGAATGGCAGCGCGATGCGAAGATGGCCGCGTGGCGTCTGGCGGTCCTCGGTCAGACTGGCTTCGGCGGCATCCACGAGGCCGAGGATCTCGCGGCATTTTTCCAGATAACTTGCGCCCGCCGAGGTCAGGCTCAGGCTCCGTGTACTGCGGGCCAGCAGCTTCGTTCCGAGGTGCGCTTCCAGTGCCGCCACCTGTCGCGTCACCACCGAGCGCGCCACGTTCATTTGCTGCGCAACGGCGGAGAAGCTGCCGAGTTCGGCCACCCGCACGAAGAGCCGCATGCTGTCGAGTCGGTCCATCTATGTCTCCGTTCTATTGTTGTCAATAAAGCAACAATAATTTGCTAAATGTAGCCTATTTCTCCAAGCCCGGTTTGCGTACAGTGAACCTATCGCCTTATCCGCACTCTGGAGTTCAGTCATGAATCTCACCGCTCGCGCTTTCTCCCCGGGCCTGATAGCACCCGGCACACGGCAGGTCGCGCCGTTCGTCGGCCTGACCGCCCTGTTGCTGTCGGCGGGTGCCCAAGCCATCGAATTCAACCAGCTGCTGGCCGACAAGAGCGCAGTGAGCTTCGCGTACAGGCAAATGAACGTGCCGCTCGATGGCGGCTTCAAGCGCTTCAACGGCCGGATCAGCTTCGATCCCGCGAAACCGGCGCTCGCCAAGGCCGAAATCGACATCGAACTCGCCAGCATCGATACCGGTTCCGAGGAAGGCAACGACGAGGTCGCCGGCAAGCTCTGGTTCAACACCAGGCAGTTTCCCGTCGCGCGCTTCGTGTCCACCTCGATCAAGCCGCTGGGCAACAACCGCTTCGAAGTGGCGGGCAAGATGAGCATCAAGGGTCGCACGCTCGATGCAAAAGCACCCGCCACGTTCAGACAGGAAGGCAATCTTGCCGTATTCGAAGGCAGTTTCACGCTGAAGCGCGGCGACTACGGCATCGGCGAAGGCATGTGGGCCGACTACGGCACCGTCGCCAACGACGTGCAGATCAAGTTCCGGCTGGTTGCCGCGGCGGCAGCCGGCAAGAAGTAGTTCCGCTCACCAACATTTTTCACCCAGGAGACTCACCATGAAGAAACTCGCCCTTGTCCTCGCCCTCGCTTCCATCGCCGGCAGCGCCCTGGCTGCGCCGCAAACCTACGCCATCGACCCCACGCACACCCAGCCGCGCTTCGAGTACAACCACTTCGGCTACTCCAACCAGATGCACAGCTTCGACAAGACCAGCGGCACGATCGTGTACGACAAGGCCGCGAAGACCGGCTCGGTGGACGTCACCATCGACGCCAAGTCGGTCAACACCGGTTATCCCCTGTTCAATGAACATATCCAGGACGAGGATTTCTTCAATACGGCCAAATACCCGACCATCACGTTCAAGTCGACCGCCGTGAAATTCGACGGCGACAAGCCGGTGTCGGTCGACGGCAACCTGACCATCAAGGGCGTGACCAAGCCGGTGACGCTGACCCTCACCTCGTTCCAGGCGATGCCGCATCCCATCATGAAGAAGGACGCGATCGGCGCCAACGCGGTGACCAAGATCAAGCGCACCGAATTCAACATGGGCAAATACGCGCCCTACGTGTCGGATGACGTGATTCTCCAGATCCCGCTGGAAGCGGTCGCGGTCGACAAGCAATAAACGCCGCCGCTTCTGGTGGAGAACGGAGTCCGATATGTCTACGCGCATGCCCGTCGTGTTCGTGTCCCACGGCGCCCCCGATGCCCTGCTGAAGGCGCCGCAGGCCGTGGCCTGCTGGCGCGATATCGGCCGGGACATTCCGCGACCGCAAGCGATCCTTGCGATCTCGGCGCACTGGGAAGCACGCCAGGCCACGGCCAGCCTGTCCGGTGCGCCGGAAACCATTCACGACTTCTCCGGCTTTCCGCCGCAACTCCACGCCATGCAGTACCCGGCGCCGGGTGCGCCGGCGCTGGCCGAACGGGCCGTTGCCCTGCTGACGGCCGCCGGCCTGTCGGCGGAGCTGCACCCCAGTCGCGGGCTGGATCATGGCGCCTGGGTGCCGCTGTCGGCGATGGTGCCGCAGGCCGACGTGCCGGTCACACAACTATCGCTGGTGCGCAACGCCGGCCCGGCGGCGCATGTCGCGCTGGGGCAGGCGCTGGTGCCCTTGCGCGAGGCAGGCGTGCTCATCATCGCCAGCGGTTCGATCACGCATAACTTCGGCTGGCTGAACTGGCAGGTGGCCAATGACCCGACGCCGGTTCCGCAGGCGAAGGAGTTTGCCGACTGGGTCGCTACGCGCGCGGCGGCGCAGGATGTCGCGGCCCTGCTGGATTATCGTTCGACCCCCCAGGGCTCGGCGTCGCATCCGACCGAAGAACACTTCCTGCCGTTTTTCGTCGCCCTGGGCGCCGCGAACGGTGACCGGCCCACGCGCTATCAACCGCCCTTCACCTATGGCGGGCTGGCGATGGATGCCTACGTGTGGCGGGATCCGGCCGCCGCAGATTGATCATTCAGAGGAGTCCTTCATCGTGAGCATGCTGTTTTCTCCCATCACCCTCGGCAGGCAGGTTCTGGACAATCGCGTCGTCATCGCGCCCATGTGCCAGTACTCCTCCGACCAGGGCCGGGCAACCGACTGGCACCGCATCCATCTGGGGCACCTGGCCCTGTCCGGCGCCGGCCTGATGTTCATCGAGGCCACGGCGATCGCACCGGAGGGCCGCATCTCGCCCGCCGATCTGGGCCTGTGGTCGGACGACACGGAGGCCGCACTGGCGGACGTTCTGCAGTCGGTCCGCCAGTATTCCCGGGTGCCGATTGCCATCCAGTTGGCGCACGCCGGCCGCAAGGCCTCCACCGCCGTGCCGTGGGCCGGTGGCCAGTTCCTGGCGGCGAGCAGCGGCGGCTGGCAGACCGTGGCGCCGTCCGCCCTGCCTTATGCCGCGGACGACGCTCCTCCGGTCGCGCTCGACGAAGCCGGCCTCACGCGTGTCCGCAACGATTTCGTGGCCGCGGCCCAGCGCGCGCAGCGGCTGGGTTTCAACGTGATCGAACTGCATGCGGCGCACGGCTATCTGCTGCATCAGTTTCTGTCGCCCCTGTCGAATACCCGCAACGATCGCTACGGCGGCACACTGGAAAACCGCATGCGCTTTCCGCTGGAGGTGTTCGACGCGCTCCGCGCCGCCGTGCCGGACGACACGCCGCTGGGCATCCGGATCTCCGCCACCGACTGGGTAGAAGGCGGCTGGGATATCGAGCAGAGCGTCGCGTTCGCGAAAGCGCTGCAAGGCCGTGGCTGCACGTTCATCGACGTGTCCAGCGGCGGGCTTTCGCCCTTGCAGAAAATCCCGGTCGGGCCGGGTTACCAGGTGGCCTTTGCCGAAAGGATCCGGCGCGAAGCCGGTCTGCCCACGATCGCCGTAGGCCTGATCACCGAGCCCGAGCAGGCGGAAACGATCCTCGCCTCGGGTCAGGCCGACATGGTGGCGCTCGCCCGCGGCATGCTGTACGACCCACGCTGGCCCTGGCACGCGGCGGCACAACTCGATGCCCAGGTCGATGCGCCGAAACAGTACTGGCGTTCCCAGCCGCAGGCGTACGGGGACCTGTTCAAGCCGGAATAAGACAGCCTGCCCGAACGCGCCCGCCCCCACCGGCGGGCGCTCCCCCGCGCATCAGGAAAACGTGCCGCGCAGCGCCTGGCGGGAGAAATCCCTACAGCCAGGACGCTCAAGCCCGCTTCGCCCCGATTCCCCGGTATCGCCCCCTCAGTCCCATCACGAGATCCGGATGCTCCGGATTGCTTCGATACGCCTTGCCGGCGCGAGGCATGCCTGCGCCCGGATTGCGGGCCGTGCGCCTTCGATGGCGGAACCCTCCCACTTCAGAAAGTTATTGCATATCTTAATAAGAACGATTATCGTTACAGAACACAAAAACCTGGAGTGCCCATGAAAGCGCTTGTCCTCGCCTGTTTGCTGTACCCGCTGGCCAGTCTGGCCGCCGATGCGGAATTCGGCCTGACGATCAAGGATCATCGATTCACCCCCAGCGAGCTGAAGGTACCGGCCGGCCAGAAGGTGAAGCTGGTCGTGAGCAATCTGGACAGTACGCCCGAAGAGTTCGAAAGCCACGAACTCAACCGCGAAAAAGTGATCGCCGGCCACGGCAAGGCCACGATCTACATCGGCCCGCTCGCGCCCGGGAAGTATCCCTTCTTCGGCGAATTCAACGAGAAGACCGCGCGCGGCGTGATCGTCGCGGAGTAACGCCCATGTTCGGATCGGCCATCATCGTTTTCCGGGAAACCCTTGAAGCGGCCCTGCTCATCGGCATCATCGCGGCCGCCACGCGCGGTCTGTCCGGCCGCAATCTCTGGCTCGCCATCGGCATGGGCGCCGGCCTGGCCGGCTCACTGGTGGTGGCAGGGCTGACCGGGACCATCGCCGAGATGGCCGAAGGCGCCGGGCAGGAACTGTTCAATGCCGCCATCCTCGGCATCGCGGTGCTGATGCTGGGCTGGCACAACATCTGGATGGCCACCCACGGGCGCGAAATGGCCGCCCAGGCCAAATCGGTGGGGCTCGCGGTCAAATCGGGGCAACGGGAAATGTCGGCACTGGCCATCCTGATCGCGCTGGCCGTTCTCCGCGAAGGTTCGGAAACCGCCCTGTTTCTTTACGGTCTCGCCGCCAGTGACGGTTCCAGCCGCGTCTCCCTGTTGAGCGGCGGACTGCTGGGTCTGGCGGCCGGCATCGCTGCGGGCTGGGCACTGTATTCGGGGCTTTCCCGCATCCCCCTGCGTCATTTCTTCACCGTCACCAGTGTCCTGATTCTCTTCCTCGCGGCCGGGATGGCCGGACAAATGGCGCGCCTCCTGATCCAGGGCGACATCATCCGTCCGCTTGCCAGCCCGCTCTGGGATTCTTCGTCGCTGCTGCCGATGGACTCGTTCGCGGGCAACCTGCTGCACCTCTTTGCCGGCTATGAGGCGCGGCCCAGCGGCATGCAGGTACTGTTTTATACGCTGACCTTCCTCATCATCCTGGCCGGGATGCGCTGGAATCGCCCCCGCCCGCGCCAGGCCACCGCCACCTGAAAGGACACCTCACATCATGAAATCGAAAGCAGTGCTGATGGCTGCGATGGGCATGCTTTGTCTGCCATCCGCCCACGCAGGCCCCGCCGACTACGTCTACACCCCCAACGTCGAGCAAGGCGAGAAGGAGATCGACTTCAAATTCGGCACCGCCGACAGTGCGCCGCGTCAGTCCCTGGCCTCGCTGGGAGTGGGCTATGGCGCCAACGACTGGTGGTTCACCGAGGTGTATCTGAAGTATGCGAAGACCGGCGGCGACAGCGTCAAGTACGATGCCTTCGAGTGGGAGAACAAATTCCAGCTCACCGAAACCGGGAAATACCCGGTGGATATCGGCTTCATCACCGAAATCGAAGTCCCGCGCGACCACGACGAAGGCGTCGAATTGAAGGTCGGCCCGCTCTTCCAGACCGAATTCGGCAAGCTGCAGCTCAATGGCAACCTCCTGTTCGAGAAGCACTTCAATGCCGCCGTATCCAGCCCGACCGAGGCCGGCTATCAATGGCAGGTGAAATACCGCTGGCTGCCCGTCTTCGAATACGGGCTGCAGGGCTTTGGCGGCATGGGTCCCTGGAACGACTGGGAAAATTCCCGGAACCAGTCGCATAAAATGGGGCCGGCCGTCTTCGGCAAACTGGCCACCGCCCACCATCATGCCATCAAGTACAACGCCGCCTGGCTGTTCGGCGTGTCGGACGCCACGCCGGACAATACGTTCAGGATGCAGGCGGAATACGAGTTCTGACGGGAACCCGGCCTCCCGTCAGACGCGCATCCCAGCGCCAAGTCCGGTTTTTCATCCGCCGCCGCCATCCGCCATCAGGCAAGGTGACTGCATGCGTGATGAAAACCCGATCACCGCATTGACTGGCTAATGCTGCTGGTTGGTCAGCGGTGAATCGAGTTGCGCCATGCCGCGCGACGCCTGCTCGCTGGCCACGGCGGCATACTCCATCACGGCGGCGTTATCCGCTTTTCTGGCGGCTTCCTGGGCCTGGGCGAGCGCGCTGGTGGCGGTGGTCCACAACGCCTTTCTGGCTGTCGCCTGCGCCACGCTGGATTCCGCCCGCGCCAGGGCTTCAGCGGCCTCGGCCGACAAGGCCGGTCTGCTGTCGCCTTCGGCGGCGAGCGCGCCCTGTCCGGCCGTCCCCATCACCAGCCCGCCCCACACCAGCAACCCGATTGCAATACGACGTGAATTCATTTTTTTCTCCTGACCATGCCCGAATTCGCTACTTTCTGAAAACCGATGCTTTGAGCGGCAGACCATTGCTCAGATACGAATGGAAGTACTCCAGGTTGTTGTACTCCTCCCCGCCGATCTCCATGGGTACCGCGCGCACCAGTTGATTGCAGGCCGAGTAACGCCGCTGCAGCGTGAACAAGGCGTAATCCCCACCCCGGAAGGCCGGCCAGTGCGTCGCCTGCCCCGGCAACATCGAGAGATACTCGGTCCGCAGGATCTCGCCGACGTGGCCTACATGGCAACTGGCGCAGGAAAAATTGAGCTGGCCGCGACGCTGATAGAAAAAGCGGCGGCCGGATTCGAAGGCCGCCAGCGCGCCATCGCCCTTCACCTTGACGTTCATGAGCATGCCGTCCGACAGGGTCCGGGCGTACGCGGTCAGCAGACCCATGGTATTCATGTCGGACGACTTGTAGGCCGCTTCGCCATTTTTTGTACGGCACTGGTTGAGCGCCATTTCGAAGGTGACCACTTTTTTCATGGTCTCGTCGTAGTAGGGATAATTTCCGGCCACGTTCTTGCCGCCGCCAGGAAAGCAATCGGCATAATGCCTGCCGTTCCTGAACGGGGTCTCCCACAATGCGCGTCCCTTGTCGATCTCGGACTCGAACGGCGGGAACGCCATCATGTTGTCATATTGCGCCTTGGCATCCGCGCTGAAAGCCAGTGCGCCATACACATAGTCCTCGAACTTGATGTCGGGGTATTTCTTCTGCACCGCCTGCACGCTCTTCAACCGTTCCTGCTCCGGCGAGACAGACATCGCATCGGCGCTGAAAGCCAGCATGCCCAGACAAGACAGTATCCATGTTGCTCGTTTCATGTTTCTTTCCCTTCTCGAATCAGATGGCAGCCGGGCATTCACAGCCCGTAGACGTAATCCACGACCTTGTTGATCTCCGTGTCGGTCAGAATCCCGTTCTTGCCGAATGGCGGCATGGCCGTGTCGGGGTTGCTGCGCGTGGCATCCCAGATCTGTCCATACAGCTTGCTCCGATCGGGAAAACGCGCCGCCATGCCGACCAGCGGCGGCGCGACGTTGGTGCTGGTCACCGCTTTGGGATCGCCGGGCATGGCGTGACAGGCCAGACAATTTCCCTTGCGGTTATCGAAGGCGAGTTCCTGCCCGCTTGGCTCCGGTCCGGGCGCTGCGGCCCGCGCCGCGGACATGAACGTGGCGGCGAGCAGCAGGCTCAAGCTGGCTGCCGTGACGATTGCAATGGGTTTTTCCATCTGTCTTATCCTGTCTGTTTGGATTCACACAAAATTACGGACACTTTGCCCTCACTCCCGGTACAGGGTGAGAACGAACCGGAACGGCCTTTCCCGGAAGGCGGCGCCCTCCCCCGCAAAATGCGGCTGCCGTGCGGCGCCGGACTGTTCTCCGCTTTCGCTCAAGGCATGCATATCGCAAGGGCCGGGTTTCAAATCGGGACAAGTGGTGGTCGCATCGGTGGCCACTCCGTTCACTTCGGCATGACTGAAATCGGCCTCGTGCAAATTGGCACCGATGAAATTCACATTGGTCAGCTCCGCGAACAGGAAGCGGGATTCGTACAAATCGGCGCGGCTCAGATTCGCACCGGTCAGAATGGCCCCTTCCATATTGGAATATTCCAGTTTGGCCCCGGAAAAATCGGCACTGGCCAGATTGGCCATGTTCAGATTGGCCCGGCTCGATACTACTCGCGTCAGGTTGGCGCCGCCCATATCCGCGGCACTCAGGTTGGCCCCGCCGATGACCGCCCCGCTCAGGTTGGCCCCGGTCAGCCTGGCTTGATACAGCGTGGCGCCGATCAGATAGGCGCCGGCAAGATTGGCCCGGGACAGATCGGCCTGGGACAAATCAGCGCCCATGAGATTGAGACCCGCCAGATCCACCCCGGCCAGATCGCATTTCACGCAGGCATTGGTCGCAAGCAGTCGATCGCGGCTGTCGCCGTGCGGGACGGTCGTTTGCGCCAAGGCCGTATGCGCCATCGCCACGCCGGCCAGCAGGCATGCGATGCCCGCGGCCAGGCCGGGTCGGGCATGCCCGGGGGGTGCCTTCTGCATGTCGAACCTCCTCATCCGGCTAGCCGCCAATCTCCGGGAAGCACAGGCCATCATGCAGTCGCAGATATCTCATGATCCCGGGCTCGCGGCTCAATGCTTTCCCGCGTGGCCCGCGTGGTCCGCGTGATCTGCATGACCCGTGTGATCTGCATGGTCCGCGTTCGAGTCGCTCAGTACATAGCGGACCTGCAAAGGTTTCTGTCCCTTCATGGTCACGCTCAGGATGATCCGGGTGCCGGCGGCAGGCCTGATCCGGGAATCCTTTCCCACCAGTTCGTTGGCGCCGGCCGGATTCAATTTCACGGTCATGGCCTGAGTGCCCGTGATGACACGCAGGCTGGCGTCCGCCCCCTGGGTTGACTGGGGCGTATCGCCATGGTCGGTGACCCATGCCTGGACCTCACCGTTCTTCACCATCAATTCGAAGTGGTACATCTCCGCCATGCGCAGCAAACCGCCGTGGTCGCCCTTGATGGTGGCCAGATATTCGTTACTGTGCGCCAGCGCCGCAGTCGGCAGGCCCAACGCAGACAGCAGGCCCAGGCAAGCCATCCAGCGCATGGCCGAGGCGAATGTATTCGCGATCATTTCCTGAATCTTCACGGTCGTCTTCCCGTTCTTTGAATAATCTTTGCATCGGATGGCCCCGCCGGCGGGATGCCGCCGGCGGGGCTCACGAAACGTTCCCTTACACCGAGGTGCTGCGCGAGAACTTCATGCCTTCCCAGCTTTCCGGCACCACGACGTGGTCGTGCATGCCGCCGGGAACGGCGATACGGGCCTCGATCTTGTCGGTCTCGACGTTGAGAATCACCAGACCGGACTGTCCGCCCTGGTTGCCGCTGTACACCGTGGTCATGTACTTGCCGTCAACCGAACAGTCGCAGGTATGGGGATCCGGACCGGTATCCCACTTGGCGACCACCTTCCAGGTCTTGGTGTCCACCTTGCAGATGTAGCCATTGTTCGGCTTGCGCGCCCACATGGTGAAGTAGGCAAAACGCGAATCCGGTACGTTACCCATGTGCAGCGGCAGATACTTGTCGCCGAATCCCTCGACGAAGGCTTCCTTCTTCCATTTGAGCGGATTCTCATCGGTCGCGCGATAGATCGCGATGTTGTTCTGCAGCACGTTGTTGCAGGCGCAGAAATATTCGCCGCTCGTAATGAAACCGGCCTCATGCAAAGGCGTGAGCACCGACGGCACGGTGAAGGTCCAGGTGAAGCCCTGTTGCCGGGTCAGCGGGAAATTCTCCGGCGCGCCCTTGGCGGTGGAAAGCAGCGCCACCACTTCCCAGGTGCGCGTATCGACAATCGCACAGCAGCCGAGACGGCGAATCAGGATCGCGCCGAACGGCAGGGTCGGGTGCCACGTGAAGGCATCCACGAACACCGCGGTCGGGTCGGCAGGCATCAACTCCTCGCCCAGCATCGCCTCATGGGTCGTCTTCATGCCCTTGCGGCCCACGTAGTCGAACTTGCCCGTGGTGGCGTCGGGGAAGATATGGCTGATATGAAGCTGCCGCTTGACGGGATCGTAATCGGCACGGAAGGCCTTGACGATTTTCGGATTGTCGTCGATGGTGGTGATCAGCACCATGTCCTTCTGACCATCCGCGAACGCGACGTACTTGTTGGCGTTTTCGCCCACACCGATGGACGCATGCACCCCCAGCGACATGCCGGTGGTCACGCCGATGTCGCTGACCACTTCGATGTGGTTCTGCTTGCCGCTCCCGTCATAGCGCATCTTGAACATCTTGAAATCGCCACGATCCCGCCATTCAGGCGAGTTCTCGTTGACGTAAGGCGTCCCGGGCGGCTGCATGGTCTGGTAGAAATCGAACCCCTTGTAGGGATCGGCCGAAGGCAAGGCGGCGATGTGGTGCGGGATGGGCATGTTGACGCCAGCCAGGCCGTAGTTGTACCAGGCCAGGGTTTCCGGCACGGCAAGATCGAGCGCCTGCACGTAACCGCCGTACTTGCTCGGCAGCAGCACGACGTTGCGATCGAATTTCTTGAAGAAATCGGCCTGCGCTTCATTGATCGGATCGTGACGAGCGGCCATAGCGTTCCCCGAACCCAAAACACCCGCTGCCCCGGCCATGCCGGCAGCGAGCGACCCTTGAATGAACTGCCTTCTGGAAATACTCATTAATTTAACTCCTTGCGTTGTATAGCTTGATGCTGGCGCCTCGCGCCGAATCAGATGTCGCCTTTCTTCCAGTCCTGCGGACCGACGAAGACCTTTTCGATCGTGCCGTTGGCCGACAACAGGAAGCTGGTCGGCAGGCCGCGAATCCCCAGACGGGTAGACACGCCCTTGGGGCTCAGCACATCGTTGGGCGCCACATACATATCCCGCTTCAGGTTGTGTTCCTTCTTGATGAGGCGCATGGTCGCCGCAGTGGAAGGAATCGCCTGCGCCGGCCCGCCCATCAGGTGCGTGCCCATCGTGTCCGCATTGACAAACACGACATTGGTCCCGTGGCCGTACTTGTCCACGAATTCCTCGGTCTTCTTCAACTGGGCCACCGAGACCGGTACCGCGGAGATGAAAAACACCACCAGCGTGGGTTTGCCCGCCACCAGGCTGCCGAAATCGGCTTTTTTCGCTTGCGAGTCGTAAATCTCGATGTCGGTCGGCATTTTCGTGCCGACCGCCATCGGCTGGATGAACACTTCGCCCCCCACCTGTTCGGCAGACGGGAAGGTGCCATCCTTGCCATCCGCCAGCACCGTGCTGGCTGGGATTGCAAGCAGCCCCAATGCGAAAATGATCGGCCCTGCCGTGCACAGTGCAGAAGCGATGCGCCGCTTCAGCAGTCCACCCGATACCGTTGTTGCCTTAGATTTCATCTGTCAATTCTCCTGTTGTTAACCTGTCGCGCGACCGGCCCGAAATCAGAACCGGATGCCACGCAACCAAACCGTCATCCAGAGGCCTGGCGGCCAAACCGCTCCCCGGAAAGCCTGCCCATCAAACTGCGACACCTTGTCGCGGCTGCTCTCTAGCACTTGCTGTGCCAGTTTTAATTACCGTTTGTTTTCAATTGCTTGAATAATTTTTTTCCAATCGTGTTTCAGCGAATGTTTCACGTTGGAATAGCCGCGCAGCCGCGTGCGCCCGCGCAAAAAAAACCGACAGCGCAGGGCCACCGGCAGAGGAGGAGACGGGGGATCGGATGACGTCGGGCTCGTATACGCGGCTTCAACCACCGATGAATGGAAGGCCGCGCGCCCGGAGCAAGCGCATCGTCAGTTTCTGTGGAGATTGATCGCAGGCCGGAAACCGGCCGTGAGCGAATGAAGGACGCCGCCTCAGGAACAGACTGGAAAGGTGCAAGCCTCCCGAGAGGCCTGCCGCGCCGCTTACGGCTTACATGCGCATATCGTTGTCCTGCTCGATGACGCCGCAGGCCACGCGCGCGCCGGAATTGCCGGCCGGATCGGAAAAATCGTCTTCTTTGGCATGAATGACGATGGCGCGGTTGACGAGGGAATTGAGCCCGATCAGCGCCAGGCTCACACCCGGGACATCCACGCTGACATGGGCGACGCCGTCCCGGTCCGCTTCGATGTTGCCGAGGTCGCCCAGATGATGCACCTGGCTGGAGGGTGCGCCATGAAGCCCGCCGGTAGGTGCGAAATGGCCGCCCGCGCTCATTCCATCCGGCGAATCGCAATTGCCGTTCACATGGACATGGAAACCGTGTTTCCCCGGCGTCAGACCCGCCACGCTTCCCTTGATCAGCACGTTGCTGTTGTCATGCTGGACCAGATGCAGCATGCCCTTCACCGGGCTGCCCGAGAGGGCCACCAGTTCCGCCGTCGCATGCGAGCCGCCACCATGATGGTGATCGATGGAAAGTGCGTCATGGTCAGGGTGGGAATGCTCCGCCGCCGCGGCCTGCCCCGCCGCGCCAAGCAGCACGGCCAGGGCAATCCGTTTCATGTATCGGAATTCAAGCATTCCGTTCCATCCGTCCTTCATCAAATACTCCTTGTTCATCGTGGGTTCGAACGCTGTATCCGGCGGGCTTGTTCCATTCCGGAACGCATCCCGTCCATCAGAATCCGCCACGGGCCAGGCTATCCAGAATGGCGTGCAGGTCATCGTCGAACCGCTTGAGCGTTGCCCGGCCTTCGTCCGTCAGGTTCTTGTCGTGGGCGAGCAGGCTCAGGATATGGGCCGGGCGCTGCATCATGACCGTGGTCTTGCCGTCATGCTCGATGAGCGCGATGCGGCAGGGCGCGAACATCTCGAAGTCGGGCACATGACTCGTGACGGTGTAGGCCTTGGTCAGATTGCAGAACTCGATGAGCTGGAGCGGCGGCGCCTCGATCCCGCGCCCCTGCAGGCCTTCCTGCACATTGAGCACGTTGATGATGGCGTAATTCCTGGCCTCGAGTTGCGAGATCAGCAGGTCGCGCACGGTGGCGACGTTGTCTGCCACGGTCACCTCGAATTTGACTCCGGTTGCCGTCACACGAGGCTCGTCGGCGATGGCCGGGGTAGCGGGCAATAGCGCCAGCGCGCCCAGCAGACACAGCATGTGGCTGTCGCGTTTGATACGGGAAAAAATCTTCATCACCCTCTCTCCTGTTTGTTTCGACCCAAAGGCCGTGAATCGGCTTCGGGGACCCCGGGGAATCCGAGCAAACAGCATGCCAGATGATGCCGGGTATTACTCGCGCCGGCCTGGGGTGAATTGAAGATTGAATTCGCGCATCTTGCGCCACAGGGTGGTGCGGCCGATACCCAGCTCGCGCGCGGCCTCGCCGATATGCCGCGCCCGCTGCAAGGCCGATTCGATCAGCATGCGCTCGGTCTTGGCCAGGCTGCCGCCTTCCGCTTGCGGCAGCGGGGCGGGGGCATTGGCCTCTGGCAGGCCGCCCAGATGCTGCAGCAGATCTTCGGGCAGGGCGCTGATATCGATCATGCCCTGCTCGTCAGCGAAAACCACCATCTGTTCCACGAAGTTTTCCAGCTGGCGGATGTTGCCCGGATAAGGATAGGCCTGCACGCAGGCCAGCGCACGCGGCGTCAGCCTGAGTCCGCTGCGCCGGTATTTGGCACTGTGGGTGTCGAGAAAACGCGCCAGCAGCCGCATGAGATCCTCGCCCCGTTCCCGCAGCGGCGGCAGATGCAGCCGGATGCCGTTGAGGCGGAAATACAGATCGGAACGGAAATGCCCGCGTTCCATGAGGCTGTCGAGCACCTGATTGGTGGCGGAGATCACCCGGATATCCACCTGTCTGCTCTTGTTCGATCCCACCCGGCGGATCTGCCGCTCCTGCAGTACGCTCAACAGCTTGGCCTGCATCGTGGGCGACAGGGTATCCACCTCGTCCAGGAAGATGGTGCCGGCGTCGGCTTCCTCGAACAGGCCGGCACGGGAATCGGTCGCGCCGGTGAAGCTGCCGCGCACGTGGCCGAACAGCTCGCTCTCCAGAAGCTGTTCCGGCAGGCTGGCGCAATTGATGCTGACGAAGGCATGTTCGCTGCGCGCGCTTTTCTCGTGGATGAGGCGGGCGATGCGGGTCTTCCCGGTGCCGGTCTCGCCGGTAATGAGCACGCTGATGTCGGTGGCGGCCAGCCGCTCCGCCTTGATCAGGGTGGCGCGCATCTGCGGCGTATCGGCCACGACGTCCTCCGCCTCGCGCCACGCCGCCGCAGGGCGTGTCCGCACGGTGGCAGCGCAATTCCGCAATGTCTGGCTGGCGCGGATCTTTTCCAGGATATCGTGTTCGCTGAACGGCTTGGTCAGGTAATCGAATGCGCCCAGGCGCATGGCATCGACAGCCGATTCGATGCTGCCATAGGCCGTGATCAGGATCACCGGCAGCTCGGGTTTGACCTGCTTGATCTCGCGCAGCAGATCGATCCCGGACATATCGTCCATACGCAAATCGGTAATCACCAGATCGTATTCAGCCTGGCTCAATATGGCCAGCGCCTGGCTGCCGCTTTCCGCTTCGCTGGTGTCGAAGCCGGCGCCGAGCAGCATGAGTGACAGGCTGCGGCGCAGGCTTTTCTGGTCGTCCACCAGCAGGATATGAAGAGGTTTGCCGCTCATGCCACTGCAGTCGTACAGTCAATGGCCGCGTCGACCGCTTCGGGCAAGGGCACGCGCACGTAAAACCGGGTGCCACGGCCCGGCTGGCTGGCAATGCGGATACGCCCGCCCCACTCCTGCACGAAGCGCTGCACAATGGCGAGCCCCAGTCCGGCGCCATGCGAGCGCTGGGTATAGAACGGCTCGAAAACCAGTTTGCGCTCCGGGGACGGAATGCCCTTGCCCGTATCCGCCACGACCAGCAGGAACCAGCCGGGATAGACACGCACCGTGGCGTACACGCGGCCCCGGCCCTGAATGGCCTGCGACGCGTTGAGCAGGAGATTCCACAGCACGACCTCCAGGCCATCCGCATCGAACAGCTGGGGCATGGCGTTGTCCGAGAGGCCCGCTTCCACTTCGATCATCTGCTCCTGTTGCTGGACATGGCGTTCCAGGGCCGTACATACCTTGTAAACAAGCGCTTCCAGCACCACCGGCTTGTACGCCATCACACGCGGCTTGCCGAAGGTGAGGAAGTCGCGCGTCAGATTGTCCAGCCGCACCACCTCGTCCTGGATGATTTCCAGGGCCGCCTGGCTTCGGCTGTCGATCCGGCGTTCCGTCTTCAACACCGCCAGACAGTTGGTAATGGCCGACAGCGGATTGCGCACTTCATGCGCCACCGAGGCCGCCATCTGGCCCAGCGCCGCCAGGCGTTCCGCACGGATCTTGTTTGCTTCGGACAGTTTGAGCTGCTGGTTGATTTCGGACAATTGCTGGTAGCTGTGGGCGTTATTGATCGCGATACGGACCTGGCCGGCAAGCAGTTCCCCCTTGGCCAGCGTGGCCTCGCTGAATTGCACCCGCGCCTTGCGTATCAGCACCATGGCGCCGATCAGGCGCGCTTCATCCAGCAAGGGGAACAACGCCATCGCCCCCCAATGACAGCCCAGTGGCGGCCCGGAAGCCATCAGCGCCGGACTGTCCGGGCTCAGCAGGGCGCGCGGACGGAACTGGCCGTCTATCGTATTCAACAGCCGCGCGCACGAACGGCCGTCGCGGCACCAGGCCTCCAGTTCAGCGGTACAGGGCTTGTCGCTCTCGGCAAACCATCTGGCCGCCAGGGTAAAGTGCCCAGGTTCTTCCGCGCTGGGAAGCCAGACCAGCGCCCCGTCGCTATCCAGCAGGGCGGCGCTTTCCCGGCACACCGACTCAAGCACCCGTTCAAGATTCAGGGTCGAGGTCATCATGGCCGACACCCGCAACAAGGCGGCCCGGAATTCGTTGGCATCCAGCCAGCGATGGTAAAGCAGCGCATTGTTGATGATCGTGCCGATCTCCACCGCCAGCGCCTGCAACTGGCCCATGCGCTGGCGCAAGTGCTCGCGGTCATCCGCGAGCAGCCGCAGATGGCCGACTTCATGGCCGCTCGCGGTGAGCGACAGGCAAACCGACTGGTCGACCGTCCCGGAAGAACACTCGTAGTAACTGCCCCCCGACTCCCGCACCAGTTGGCAGGTGTGGCCAAAACAGGTGGCGTTCAACGCCTTGGCGCGAATGGGCCAATGCGATCGCATATGGGGCATGCGACGCTCGAATTCATCGACTTCATCCGCCGGGATGCTCAGGACCAGCTCGCCACAGGGAATGCCCAGCAGCTGATTGACCGCATTGGATACCACATCGAGCGCATTGTTGAGATCGGGCGACGTCATCGCCTCGCGCGCCATGCGGTTGCGTATCCTGAGTTCCTGGTTGACGTTCCTGATCCTGCGCTGGGTGCGATGCAGCCGCCGGTTGGCGCGCACCAGCACATGGCGCGAGCGCTCGATGGTGTTGAGCGCCAGCAGGAAGCCGACCGACACGGTGATCATGACGCCCAGATAGAACATCATCTTGGCGCCGTGCCATCCCCACCAGATGATGCCCCACAGGCTGGAGAAGTTGAACAGATAGGCGCTCTGGGCCAACACCATCAGAAGACTGGCGATCACCAGTGCCAGGCTTTTCCGATACCGCCGGTAATAGCCGTAGAACGCGACCGCATCGAGCGCATAAAGAAAGCTGGCCAGGTAATGCACCCTGTGGGGGGTCGGCAGGAAACCGGAGAACTCGGGGTAGCCGCCCGCTAGCAGGTTCGGAATGAACGCCTGGTACAAGACCGCCGCCGCCAGCACGATCACCCCTCCCACGCCCATGGTGAGCACGTCGCCACGGGTGGGCCGGTGTTTCCGATCCGAGAGAATATGCGTCACGATGCCGGCCAGGATCAGCCCGCTCCCGGACAGGGAGGACAGGGTATGGTAGGCGACGAAATGATTCAGCTCCGGGCCCGGATTGGACCAGGCATGCAGGATATCCATGATCCCCATGGAGAGGAAGGCCAGGCCGAAGAGCGCCCCGCCGTGGCTCTTCTGCCGCACGCTCACCGCCAGGATCATGCCGGCAATCATCAACGCCACGAAGCCGCAGAATGACTCGATCAGCATGTGGCTTCTGACTTCCACGAACCGCTGCGCGAGCAGATGGGGGGAGAGATTTCCAAACAGCAGGATCGGCAGCAGCAGCAGGAACACGATCCACAGCATCGTTCCGATCCCGGCCAGGCTGCCGGGGCGCGCCTGACCCGATTCGGGCGGCCCGATTCCACGTTCGGCTTGGGAAGCTTTCACCTGCATTGCGTTGACTCCGGATTTGGCGGCCGCGGACGAACCACCTGCTTTATGTTACGCCAGCGCAGGCAAAGCGGAATACACCTTCAGCGTCCATCAACCGCCAGCCTGTTTTCACGGCGGCCGGCCATCCAGCGGAACAGTGTCGGGATCACCAGCAGGTTGAGCAGGGTCGAACTCAGCATTCCGCCCAGCAGCACGATGGCCAGCGGCCGCTGCAGTTCCTTTCCGGTGGGGTCGCCCAGAATCAGCGGAATCACGGCCAGTGCGGCAGTGAACGCCGTCATCAGAATGGGGACCAGGCGGTCCACCGCCCCGCTCAAGGCGATGTCGCCGGCACGGAGATCGGGGTGCGCACGCAGCAGGAACTGATAACGGGAAATCAGCAGCAGGCTGTTGCGGGTGGCCACCCCGAACAGGGCCACCATGCCGATCAGCGAGGACACGTTGAGGGTTTCTCCCGCCAGGGCGAGCGCGAATACGCCGCCGATCAGGGCCAGCGGTAAATTGAGCATGACCAGACATACCAGCGGCCAGCTCCGGAAAGCCTGGAACATGATGACCGACATCAGCAGTATCGCGGCGACGGACGTCGTCAGCAGGGTACGGGATGCCCGTTGCTGGCCTTCGTAGTCGCCGCCGAATTCGATACTGTAGCCAGGCGGCAGCGTCACCTTGTCGCGAATGCGGCTCTGCGCTTCCCGCACCACGCTGTCAAGATCGCGGCCTTCGGTGTTCCACTGCACCACCGCGCGGCGCGCGGCGCCGTCGCGATTGATCATGTAGGGCTCCTGCACCACTTTCAGTTCGGCGACTTCACGCAGCGGCACGACCGCGCCGCCGGGCGCCACCAGCGGCATCTCGCCCAGGCGATGGATATCGCTGCGGGACGCCTCGTTCACGCGCATGAAAAGATCGAAGGCGCGGTCCTGCTCCAGAACCCTGGATACCGCCACCCCATTGAACGCCGCGCTGACCTGGGTGACGACCGCCCCCGGAGTGAACCCATAGGCGGCGGCGACCGCCCGGTTGACCCGGATATCGACACCGGGAACCAGGACCATCGGTTCCATCTGCAAATCCGCCACGCCCGCGACGCCTTTCACCGCCTGGTAGATCTCCTGCTGTTTCTGCTGCAGCACGCCAAAATCCTGGCCATAGACCTTCACCGCGACCTGGGCCCGTACCCCGGACAGGATCTCCGACATGCGATGGGTGATGAACTGGGACACATTGACCGACATGCCGGGAATCTGCGCCAGCGCAGCGCGGATGCGCTGCATCACCCCGGGCACGTCGCGGGTGCCCGGCTTGAGGGCGACGTCGAATTCGCTGAAATTCACCGGCTGGGCATCCTCGTCCAGGCGCGAGCGGCCGGCCCGCTGGGCAAAGCTGGCGACCTCCGGCATGTCGCCGATCAACTGCTCGATCTTGCGGCCCACGCGCAGATTTTCCTCCAGCGAGGTGCCCGGCATCAGCGTGGTCGCGATCACCAGATTGCCCTCGTGAAAGGCGGGAATAAAGGATCGGCCCAGGGACGGAATGACCAGAATCGCCGCGGCCAGGATCAGTATGGAGACCACGGTCGTGGGCAAAGGCCGGTCCAGACAGACTTTCAACACCTTTGCATAGCGGCTGAGCAGCATGTTCGACACGGCGCTCAAGCCATAGCGCTGATGCTGCGGCCGCCGCCCCATGAGGTAGTAGCTCAACACCGGCACCAGCGTGATGGCCACCACGAGGGAACTTGAGATGGCGGCCAGATAGGAAATCGCCAGCGGCCGGAAGATGCGGCCTTCGATGCCCTGGAGGAAAAAGATCGGCAAGAAGGCCACGATGATGATGAAGGTGGCGAATACCACCGAATTGCGGATCTCGCGCGAGCCTTCGTAAATGATCTCCAGCGCGGGCAAAGGCTGCGCCGCCTGCTTGTTCTCGCGCAGTCGGCGCAGAATATTCTCGACGTCGATGATGGCGTCGTCCACGACTTCGCCGATGGCGAACACCAGTCCGCCCAGAGTGAGGGCGTTGATGCCGATGCCAAGCAGCCACAGCACCAGCACACCCGCCATCAGGGAAACGGGAATGGCGATCAGACTGATCACGGTGGGACGCCAGCGGAACAGGAACAGCAGCAGCACCAGCGCGACGATGACGGAGGAATCGAACAATGCGCCCCGCAGGTTGGCAATGGCGGATTCGATGAAGCTTGCCTGCCGGAATACGTCGGGGATCAGCTGGATATCCGCGGGCAGGCTGCGCGCCAGATTGGCCAGCGCCTGTTCCACGTTGTGTGTGGTTTCCAGCGTGTCCGCGCCCCACAGCTTGGAAACGGTCCCGATCACCGCCGGGCCGCCGAAGATCTGGCCATCGCCCCGCTTGACTTCGCTGCCGAAACGCACGTCTCCCACATCCTCGACGTGGATCGGCTGACCGTCGCGCATGGCGACCAATGTCCCGGCCACGTCGCCGAGCGTCTCCACCCGGCCATTGACGCGAATGAAATACTCCTCCTCGCGGGTGGGATAGACGAATCCCCCGGGCGCCACCAGATTGGCGCGGCGCAGGGCCTGCATCACGTCCTCGCTGGACACGTCGTACTTGCGCATGCGCAGGGGATCGAGCATCACCTGGTACTGCTTCACCCCGCCGCCCACCGCCACCACCGACGCGACGCCCGGCTGGGCCAGCAGCCGATTGCGGATATCCCAGTCCACCAGCGTCCGCAATTCAAGTTCGCGGTTTTCCCCCGACCAGTCGACCAGGGCGAACTTGAGCAGCCAGCTCACCGCCGAGGTGACCGGCATCAACTGGGGCGCCAGGGCCGAGTCGGGCAACTGGCCCTGCACCAGTTGCAAGCGCTCCTGAATGATCTGACGGGCGCGATAAATATCGATGCCCCACTTGAATGTGATGGTGATGCGCGACAGGCCGACCGACGAGTTGGAGCGGATCTGATCGATATACGGCGCACCCTGCAGGACGATCTCGATCGGCCGGGTGACCAGCCCTTCCACGTCCTTCGTCGAGTAGCCCGGCACTTCGGTCTGGATCTGCACCTGCGGCGGCGCGAATTCCGGGAACACATCCACCGCCATGTGCCATGCGGCAACGATCGACGCGCCGGCCATCAACCCATACAGCAGCACCACGGCCAGCCGGTTTTGAAGAGACCACTTGATCGCCCAGTCAAACATCTTCGCTCATCCGCCTCAGTGATGGTGGCCATCGCCTGCGGCAGCGTGATTGCCCGACATGCGGTACACCCCTTCCAGAATCATCTTGCCGTCGACCACCACCCGGGCGCGCGCATCGACGCCCGCCACCCGCAGCCAGTCTTCCGTTTCGCCCAGTACCGTCACCGGCGTGCGCAGGTAACGGCCGGGCGCGGCCTGCACGTACACCACGGGATCCACTTTCTGACCCAGCACGGACTGGCGCGGCACCCAGGTGCCCGCCCGCCCGTCCAGCGCGAGTTCAAGCTCCACCGTCTGGCCGCTGGCCATTCCCGGCACGCTGTTCAGCCCCAGATCCAGCAGGAAACGGGCTCGCTGTGTGCGGGGGTCGATGCCCGGCACCACCTGGGCGATCGGGCGCTGCACCCGTTTGCCGCCGGGCAGGATGACCTCGACCTTGATGCCGGGCCGCAGCAGCGCTTCCTGGTCGGCATAGACATAGCCCTCCACCCACAATGACTGCTTGCCGGACACCATGCGCGCCACCGATTTTCCGATCACCACGAACTGTTTCATGGTGCGATCGCCCGCGTTGATGAGCGATCCCGGCTGCACGAACATGTCGGTGACGAACCCCTCGGCAGGCGCGTCGAGGACGATGTTTTCCACGACCGTCCCCTTGTCGATCAGCGCGGTGATCTGGCGGTCGCTCATCCCCCACCAGCGCAGGTTTTCCTTGGCATCCTTGAGATAATCCGGCAGCCGTCCCTCTTCGCGCAGAACCTGCAGCCGCTCTTCGTTCTGCAGGAATTGCAGATAGCCCTTCTGGGTCGTGATGAACTCGGGATTGAAAATGGACACGATCGGCTGCCCTTTTCTCACGCTGTCGCCCGGGCGGACGAACACCTGCACAACCTGGCCGCTGACGACCGTATTGATATCCAGCACCGCCTCGGCATCGGGCACGATCTGGCCATACGTTTTCAGCCGTCTGGCCGGGGCATCGGCCCGGACCGCCGCGAGCATGATGACGTCTCCGGCGTCGCGCGCGCCCGGCGGCAGCCTGACCTCGCTGGCTTCGCGGCTGTGTTCGGCGCTCTGACTGAACGCCCCCGAATCGCCATGCGCATGAACCAGAGCCGGCATGGCCAGCGCAAGCAGCACCACGGGAAGCGCCCACACCGGCTTAATGGGCATGCGCCTCCCCTGCAAAGCTGACTGTCGCCACCACCCCGTTCAGCAGGCCCAGACGTTCAGGTTCGCCGAGAACCTGCAGCCGCACCCACTGTCTCTGGTTGGCCGGGTTCACAAAGGCATACACGCGCTGCACCCTGGCGGTCACTGTCATCCGTCCTTTGGCCGGATCGGTCACGTAGACCGTGGCGGATTGCCCCGACTTGATCGACGCCGCATCGCTTACCGGCAAACTCGCTTCCACCACGATGGCGCCCGGCCTGGCGATCGTGGCGATCGTGGTGCCGCTGGTCGCGTACTGACCGCCCTGTACGCCGGTGTTGAGAATCTGGTTGTTGACCACATTCACGCTATACAGGTAGCCCGCGGCCGGCGCCTTGATCTTGATCAGTCTGAGCGGCTGGCGCGTGGCTTCCAGATGCTTGATGTCCTCTTCCGACATGCCGCGCCAGAGCAGATTCATGCGCGCATCGATCATCTTCTCCTCGCTCGACATGGAAAACGCCCGGACGGCATCCATGTTGGCAAACAGGCCCAGATAGGTCGTCTGCACCGTCTCCAGTTCGGCGCTTTCCATCTCGCCGAGCACCTCGCCCCGGCTCACCTTTTTTCCGGCATACACGTTACGCAGATTGACGATGCGGGCGTTGATCTTGATGACCAGATTCACCATGTGGCGCGGATCGACCGACACCCTGGCCGGGTAGAGCTTTCCCGGCTTCGCCTCATCAGGCTCGTGCTCATCGTCGTGATGGTCGGCTGCGGCGGGCGCACCGAACACGGACGCATCGGAATGCGCCCATGCCTGAGGGGGCAGGCCGGCCAGCAGACAACACAGCGCAGTGCAAGCAATGATGGCGGGCAGCATGATGAGACGGGGCAGCCGTTCCGGAATGTACTGTCCGATCCGTCAGCAATGACTGTGCCATGCCCCAGACACCGGAATACGCGCCGCAGTCAGCCGCCGCTCACCCAATTGGCGTTTCATGATGTTCCAATACGGAACATCGATGGCCTGGCATGCGTCTTCTGGAACAGCCCGAACAGACCGGGCAGCCGCCGCGCGCACGGCCTCCGGATCGAAGCGCGCCGACGCGCGCTATACTGACCCGAGACAGCCTGAACACATAATAAAGAGCGCCGACATGGCCCCCGGAAACATGGTGCTTGCATGCACGCCGACCTCCCCACTGGAACCCTTCAACGCGGCGGCGAACCCGGACTCCGCGTTGAGCGCCGGGCCCATGGGCTGATCCATTGAGCGCCTTCGCCACCCTCAAGGGCGCGCTCTTTCCACGGCGTCATCTCCTGATGGCGGCGTTGAGCCTGTTCCTGTTCGTATTCGCCCTGTGGGTGCTGCACCGGGAACTGGCGCAGACCCATCTGACCGAGATTCGGCGCGCCTTCGCCCAGGTGCCGGCCAGCGGCGTGTTGCTGGCTGCGCTGGGAACATTCGGAAGCTACCTGGCGCTTACCGGCTACGACGTCCTGGCGCTGCGCCATCTTGGCCGGCCCCTGCCCTATCCGCGTGTGGCCCTGGTTTCGTTCATCGCCAACGCTGTGGGACATAACCTGGGCATGGCCACCCTGTCGGCCGGCATGGTCCGCTTGCGGTTTTACACCGCGGCAGGGTTCTCCGCGACCGAGGTGACCGGTATCGCGACCCTGATCGCGTTGACTTTCGGGCTGGGCGCCACGTTCGCCAGCGGCCTCGCCATGCTGTTCGATCCGGAAAAAGCCAGCCTGCTCCTGCATGTTCCGGAAACCGGTGCACGGGCACTCGGCGGGCTGCTGCTCACCCTGGCGATCCTGTATCCGCTGTCCAGCTTGCTGCGCCGACGTCCGCTTCAATTGCGCCACTGGAAAATCCGCATGCCGGGGCCCGGCATCGCCTTCGGCCAGCTGATTCTGGCGGGGGTGGATCTGGCGTGCGCCGCCGCCGCCCTGTACTGGCTATTGCCCGTGGAAGCGGGAGGAAATGCGGTGGCGCCATTTCCCCTTTTCCTGGGTATTTATGTTCTGGCGGTGGTGGCGGGCATCGTCAGTCATGTGCCGGGCGGGCTGGGCGTATTCGAAACGGTCCTGCTGCTGGCGCTGCCCGACGTGCCCCGGGACGGCCTGCTGGCGGCCATTCTCGCCTATCGGGCGATCTATTACATTGCCCCGCTGGTGCTGGCGGGCGTGCTGGCGAGCTGGAATTTGCTGCGCGAGCGCAGAGAAACCATTGCCCAGGGCCTGGAAGCCACACGCGGGGTATTCGCCTGGATGGCCCCGACGGCTGCCAGCGTCTCGGTCTTCATCACCGGCGCCATGCTGCTGTTTTCGGGAAGTACGCCCGTGCTGTCCGGACGCATGGCGGTGCTGCGCAATTTCGTCCCCCTGCCGCTGCTTGAAGTCTCGCACCTGACGGGCAGCCTCGCCGGCCTCGGTCTGGTGATCCTGGCCCGCGCCCTGTACCGGCGGGTGGATGCCGCGTACCACCTGGCCTTCTGGTTGCTGACGGCAGGCGCATTGGCTTCCCTGATCAAGGGGCTCGACTACGAGGAGGCGCTGCTTTCACTGTCGGTGCTGGGCATCCTGTGGCTCGGGCGTCAGGCATTCAACCGGCCGGCTTCCCTCATGGCGCGCAGCGTCACGCCGGGCTGGCTGCTCACGGTGCTGCTGGTCGTGGTCGCCACCCTGTGGCTGGGATTGTTTTCCTACAAGCATGTGGACTATTCGCAGGAGCTCTGGTGGCATTTCGCTTTCAAGGGAGATGCCCCGCGTTTCCTGCGGACTTCGCTGTTGCTCGCCCTGACGGTGATTGGTCTGGGCCTGATGCGGCTGCTGCGCCCGCTATCGCCGGAACCGGAAGACGCCAGCGCGGCAGACCTGGCACGCGCGGCCGTCATCGTCGCGGCGGCCCCCGGGAGCGATTCCGCTTTGGCGCTGCTGGGCGACAAGCGCTTGCTGTTCAGCCCGGCGGATGACGCTTTCATCATGTATCGGGTACGCGGCCAGAGCTGGATCGCCATGGGCGACCCGGTCGGGCCGGAACCCGCGCGCGAAGCCCTGGCCTGGCGCTTCCGCGAGATGGCCGACCGCCACGGCGGGCGCGTGGCCTTCTACCAGGTTCAGGCACACAATCTGCCGCTCTACCTGGACCTGGGCCTGAGCGCCATGAAGCTTGGCGAAGAAGGCGTGGTGCCGCTGGCCGGCTTCTCGCTGGAGGGTCCGGCACGCAAGGATTTGCGTCAGGCGTATCGACAGGCCGGGCGCAACGGACTCCGCTTCGAGATGATGCCGCCCGGGGCCGTGCCGGCCCTGATGAGTGAGCTCCGGCAGATATCGGATAGCTGGCTGGCGGCGAAGCACACGCGGGAAAAAGGCTTTTCGCTGGGCAATTTCCAGCCCGCGTACCTGGCACACTTTCCCTGCTCGCTGATCCGGCTGCAGGGCCGCGTGATCGCCTTTGCCAATGTCTGGGCCTCGGCAGGGAAACACGAATTGTCGATCGACCTGATGCGCTATCTGCCCGAAGCGCCCAAAGGCGTCATGGACTATCTGTTCCTGGAATTGATGTTGTGGGGCGCGCGCGAGGGCTACGGCCAGTTCAATCTGGGCATGGCCCCCCTTTCCGGGCTGGAATCGCATCCTTTGGCCCCCCTCTGGCATCGCCTCGGCACGCTGATCTACCAACATGGCGAGCATTTCTACAATTTCGAAGGCCTGCGCGCCTACAAGAATAAATTCGCACCCGTCTGGCGGCCCAAATATCTCGTGGCGCCGGGCGGGATTGCCCTGCCGACCATTTTGCTGGACGTGGCGGCCTTGATCTCCGGCGGAGTCAAGGGCATGTTCGGCCGCTGAGGAAAAAGCCATGAGAAGCCTGTTGTGCCGTGTGATCGCAAGCGGTGCCTGGCTGGGCTTCCTGCTTGCCCTGAGCGCCCCCGGTTTCGCTGCGGGCACGCTCGTCGAATCCTCGCTGGCGTTCGGCCGTTTCGGCACGCTCAACCTGTACGCGCCGTCCGCTGAACCCGCGAACGTCGTGCTGTTCATCTCCGGCGATGGCGGCTGGAATCTGGGCGTGGTGGACATGGCGCGCGAACTGGCCGGGCTCGACGCCCTGGTGGTCGGGATCGATATCCGGCATTACCTCAAATCCCTGGAAGCGGTTCAAGATCCCTGCGCCTACCCGGCGGGGGATCTGGAAGCCCTGGGCCAGTTCGTGCAAAAGAAGCTGGGCTATCGTCAGTTCCATCGTCCAGTCCTGGTGGGCTACTCCTCGGGTGCCACCCTGGCTTATGCCACCCTGGCACAGGCTCCGGCCGACACCTTCTCCGGCGCGATCAGCCTGGGCTTTTGTCCCGATCTGCTGCTGCGTAAACCCCTGTGCAAGGGCAACGGACTGATCGGCAAGAGCGACCCGAAGCTGGGTCAGATATTCAGCCCCGCTGCGCGTCTGGACGATCCCTGGGTGGCCCTGCATGGCGACCAGGATCGGGATTGCTCGCCCGCCGCGGCTGCCCGATTCGTCGCCAACGTGCCAGGGGCCAGTCTGATCAGACTGCCCAGGGTCGGCCATGGTTTTTCCGTGCCGCGCAACTGGTTGCCGCAGTTCAGGGACGCTTTTGCACGGGTGGCCCGGCCAGCGCCCCAGGCAGCCCCTTCGCCTGTGCAGGGCTCCGGAGCAACCGGCGTGGCGGGTCTGCCGCTGATTGCCGTCGGCGCCACGCAGCCGGGCGACACGCTGGCCATCCTGCTGACCGGGGATGGCGGCTGGGCCGGCCTGGACAAGGCGCTGTCGGCCGCCCTGGCGGCGCGCGGCATTCCCGTGATCGGCTGGGACTCCCTCAGCTATTACTGGACCCCTCGCACGCCGGATGCGGCCGCCCGGGATCTGGCCAGGATCATGACGCATGACCGGATCGCGCCGGAACGGAAAAGATTCATCCTCATCGGCTACTCCTTCGGCGCCGACGTATTGCCTTTCCTCGTCAGGCGGCTGCCGGCGGAATTGAAGTCGCGCATCGAAAAAGTGATCCTGCTGGGGCCGGGCACGCACGCGCATTTCGAATTCAAACTGACCGACTGGCTGGGCGGCGCGGGCGATGGCCTGGATATCCGCAACGAAGTCGCCCAGCTTGCGGGCATCCCCTTGCTCTGCCTGTATGGCAGCAAGGATCGTGACAGCCTGTGCCGCGGGCTGGATGCCGGTCTGGGCAAGAGCGTCGCGTTGCCGGGCGGTCACCACTTCGATGGCGACTACGCCGGGCTGGCCCGGCTGATCATGACGTTTCACACGCCGGCCGCCTTGCCTGCGGGCAAGTGAACGGATCGTGGCGAGCCCATCATAATGTGGCCTCGGGGGCCCGCTCAGGCACGCGCCCGGTGCATGGCAACCGGAATGCGGCGATTACCGAAGGAATGGCCGAATGCGCCGAAGCGGCCGGCGATGGCGCCGCCGCAATGCGGGCAGCGCCCGTCCGGCGTGATCCGGTAATCCTCGATGCGATACCCGTCGCGCACGATCAAGGCTTCATGGCAGGCCGGGCAGGACGTGATGCCGCCCGCCGTGTCGCGCACGTTGCCGGTGTAGACAAAATGCAATCCGGCCTTCAGCGCAATGTCGCGCGCGCGGCGCAGCGTCGAGACGGGCGTGGGCGGCACGTCGCGCATTTTCCAGTCGGGGTGGAACGCCGAAAAATGCAGCGGTACCTCGGGACCGAGCTCACGCAGGATCCACTGGCTCATCGCCTCCAGTTCGGCGTCGGAATCGTTCTGGCCGGGAATCAGCAGCGTGGTGATCTCGAGCCAGACATCGGTTTCACGCTTCAGATAGATCAGGGTATCGAGCACCGGCTGCAGGTGCGCGCCGCTCAGCCTGACGTAGAAATCGTCGCTGAAGGCCTTGAGGTCGACATTGGCCGCGTCCATTTTTGCGAAGAATTCACGGCGCGGCGCGTCGTGAATATAGCCGGCGGTGACCGCCACGGTCTTGAGGCCGCGCGCATGGCAGGCATCGGCCACGTCCATCGCGTATTCGGCGAAGATCACCGGGTCGTTGTAGGTGAAGGCCACGCTCTGGCAGCCGCTCCGTTCCGCCGCCTTGGCGATCTCGTCGGGCATCGCCCGGTCGACCAGGGTGTCGGTCTCGCGCGACTTGGAAATGTCCCAGTTCTGGCAGAACTTGCAGGCGAGATTGCAGCCGGCGGTGCCAAAGGACAATACCGACGAACCGGGATAAAAGTGATTCAGCGGTTTCTTCTCGATCGGGTCGACGCAGAAACCGGACGAACGGCCGTAGGTGGTGAGGACCATCCGCCCGCCTTCCCGCCTGCGCACGAAGCACAGCCCGCGCTGGCCTTCGTGCAGCTTGCAGTCGCGCGGACACAGATCGCACTGGATGCGCCCATCGGGGAGCGCGTGCCACCAGCGTGCGGGGGTATGCGATTCAGGAATGCTCATGAATGGATCCCTCCTTCCACTTGCTCACGGTATAGCGCGACAGCCGCAGCTCTTTCGTCCAGAAATCCGCGGCCAGGCCGGCCTTGCGTTTCAGATGCGCCAGAAATTCGGCCGGTTCGGGCAGCTGTTCCCACACCTGCGGCAGGAAGGTGCTGCGGTGGCGGCCGTACTCGAGCACCACGCCGTCGATGTGCGGCCGCAAGGCGGCCAGGGCCTCGGCCTCGCTCGCCGCCAGGATGGGCTCACCGGGCGACAGCAGCGACACCTCGATCCGGACCTCGTCGAATTCGGCGCGCGCAAGCGGCGCGAAACGCGAGTCATGAAATGCCGCCGCCGTCGCGTTTTCGCGCACATCGATGCCAAGCGGGCGATACGCCTCCAGCGTGCCGACGCAGCCGCGCAGCTCGCCGTGCCGGGTCAGGGTGACGAAGGTCGCACCCGGTTCGTCCAGCCAGCCGGGCTGCAGGGATGCCGCCTCTGGCAGGCCCAGCTTCGAGGCAATTGACGCGCGCGCCAGCTTCAGCAGGGTCGCGCCCTTCTCCGCATCCGGCCGGTCGCTGTCGGCTCCTGGCTGGAAGGCGAAGGCGGCATAACCGACCACCCGTCCGGGATCACCTGCGGCCCTTCGACTTTGCTCAGGACAGGTTTCGCTGGAGTTGCGCACGTCCAGCACCACCGGCTGCAAGCCGTGCCGCCGGGCTGCCCGCAGCAGGCCGTTGATCGGCGTCGCGCCGCAGGCCTGTTCATGGTCGAGATGCGGATCCAGTGCCAGGATGGTCTGCACGGTCACGCCGTCCACCTGGCGCGCGCGCGCGTCGGGGAGGAAATGCGACAGGTCGGAACTGACCACGATCAGCGTCTCGTCGCCGCCCCACACCTGTTCCAGCACTTCGGCCACCTCGGCGGCGCTGGCGTCGCCGACTGCCAGCGGCAGCAACTGGAAGTCGCCCAGCACCTGCTGCAGGAAGGGCAACTGCACTTCCAGCGAATGCTCCATCTGGTGCGCAGCCGCGCTGTGCACCACCTGCGGCAATCCGGCCAGCGCCCGCATGCCCGCGACATCCAGCCGGACGTCGCCCAGCGGGGTGGCAAAACACTCCGCTTCGGGCAGCGCCAGCCCGCGCACCGGGACGCGGTGGACAGGGCCGAGCAGCACCACCCGGCGGATGCGGCCGCGCAGGCCGCCCAGACGCGCATAGGCGCGAGCGGCGACGATCCCGGAATAGATATAGCCGGCATGCGGTACGATCAGGGCCTTGGGTGCCGGCGATGCGGCCCCTGTTCCGGCCTGCGCCAGCAGGTCGGCGACGGTGCGACCGAGTACGACCGGATCACCCGGGTAGAACGATCCGGCAACGGCAGCGGGGCGGATGGCGGGCATACGGCATTCCCTCATGGGTCAGTCTGCTAAATCTGGGGGAATTGTCCGCTTTCAAGTGAGGCCTGACCGGGCGCACGTTTGCCCCGATAATAGCGCGGTCGAGGCGGCCCGGTCGCCATCGTTCCAATATCGAGGAGACCCATGGCTTCATCCAGAGCGGCCGACGAAGGCACCCTGCTCAAGGCCATCCTGCAGGAATCGGCCACCGAGGTGATGGTGTTCGGCGCCGACACCCTGCGGATCGCCCAGGCCAATCCGGCGGCGGCCAAGAATCTGCAGCATCAGCCCCGCGCCCTGAAGAAGCTGACACCGCTGGATTTTCTGCCCCCCGAGGACAGGCAGGCCTTCCATGCCCTGCTCACCCTGCTGCGGCACGGCAAGAAACGCCGCACCGCGCTCAGCGTGCACTGCCGCCGCCGCGACGGCACCCTGTACCCCGTCGAGGTCCGGATGCTGTATTCGGCCGACCATGAGAAACCGGTCTTCATCTGGATTGCCAACGACGTCAGCCAGCGCGAAGCCACGCGGCAGGCGCTGGCCCATTCGGTATCGGACCTGCACGCGATCGTGGCGCATATTCCGGGCATGGCATTCCAGATCCAGCGCCGGCACGACGCACGCCCCTCGCTGCGCTACGTGAGCGAGCAGTCCGCCCAGCTGCTCGGCATCAAGGCTTCCGCCCTGCTTGGCAAACCCGAGCGCTTCTACAAGCTGATTCTGGAAGAAGACCGGCCCGGCTATCTGGCCCGGCTGGAACACGCCGACGGCGGCCACATGACCTTCAACTGGGAAGGCCGCATCCGGATGAAAGCCTGGAAGGACGTGAAATGGGTCGCCATCCGCGTCAGCCAGCGCCAGGACGAGAACGGCACGATCTGGGACGGCATCATGCTGAACATGACGCACAGCAAAGAGGCCGAAGCCGAACTCCTGCGTTCGCGCGCCCAGTTGAGCGCGCTGGCCGCGCACGTCGAATCGGTCAAGGAACAGGAACGCCTGCATCTGGCCCGCGAGGTGCACGACGACCTGGGCGGCAACCTCACCACCATCAAGATCGGCCTGTCCTGGCTGATGCGGCATCTGCCGCCCGAGCAGCCGCTGCTGATCGAGCGCACGGCCTATCTGGACAATGTGGTCGATCAGACCTTCGAGGCGGCGCACCGGATCGCCTCCAATCTGCGGCCGGCGGCGCTCGATTTCGGCATCGTTCCCGCCATCGCCTGGCAGTTGCAGCGCTTCACCCGCAACACCGATATTCCCCATGAATTCAGCGCGTCCGAGGACACCATTCCGCTCGACCCCGATGCGGAAATCGCCGCGTTCCGCATCGTGCAGGAAGCGCTGACCAACGTCGCCAGGCACGCCCGCGCCAGCCGGGTGAAACTCAGGCTGGTGCGGGAACCGGACAGCCTGCGGATCACGCTGACCGACAATGGCCGCGGCCTCCAGCCCGCGCCGGAAAACGGGCATGGCTTCGGCATCCTCGGCATGATCGAACGCGCCGCCGCACTGGGCGGCGCGCTCACCGTACAGCCTGCGAGACGGCAGGGCACCCAGGTCAGCCTGCGCATTCCTCTGGCCGCCCCGCTGCCCGATCCGGCCGAATGACGGCATAATCGTCCCGATACCAAGCAGAGAACGCCCGTGGCCACCGCAAAACCCTATCGCATCCTCATCGTCGACGACCACGCCATCGTCCGCGAAGGGCTCAAACTGATCCTGAGCGACGTCGAGGACATCGTGGTGGCGGGCGAAGCCGACTGCTCCAGCCGCGCCCTGCAGATGGCGCGGCTGGAAGCGTGGGACATGGTGCTGATGGACATCTCCATGCCCGACCGCAACGGCCTGGAAACGCTGGAACTCCTGAAGAAGGAGCATCCCGGCATCAAGGTGCTGATGCTCTCGATGTACCGCGAAACCCAGTATGCGGTGCGGGCGCTGAAATCCGGCGCGGCCGGCTATCTCAACAAGCAGAGCGCCCCCGGCCAGCTGGTCGACGCCATCCGCCTGGTGGCCTCGGGCAAGAAATACATCAGCGCCGAAGTCGCCCAGGAACTCGCCAGTCAGGTCAGCGGCGAACGCGCCGGCCTGCCGCACGAGGTCCTGTCCAACCGCGAATACCAGACCCTGTGCATGATCGCCTCGGGCCTGACCGTCTCCGCCATCGCCGACAGGCTCGCCCTGTCGGTCAAGACCATCAGCATGTACCGCGCCCGCCTGCTGCAGAAAATGCAGCTCAAGAACAATGCAGAACTGACGCATTACGCCATCCGGCACGGTCTGCTGGACTGAGTTTCAAGTTGCAAGTGGCAAGTTACAAGTTACAAGCTGCAAGTTTCAAGGTTTTCCTTGCAACTTGTAACTTGAAACTTGCAGCTGTCTTCAGAAATACCGGGGTTTTCCCGCCTTAATCCGGACTTCATCCTGGCGCGGTCAGCCCTACCATGCAAGGCATCGTCAACGCCCGTTCCGGGGCCTGGATGCCAACATGGCTGAGCCGATCGACAAAATCAACCCCAGCAATCCGACTGAAGTCGCGCGCGAAACCCTGCGCCGTCTGACCATGCGCCGAATTCCGCCCACCCCGGACAATTACCAGACGCTGTATGAAGAAATCGCAGGGGTTCCGGGCACCCCGATGGTTGCTGCATCCAGCGCCGCCACGGCTGCCAGCGCCTTGACCGGGCTCGTGATGGATCTCAATCTGCATCATCCCGAACTGGCCGCGCCCGTGGAAATCCTGGATCAGGCCATTCGCAAAAGCGACTGGACGCAATGTCGCAAGCAACTGGGCCAGATCACCCTGCAGCTCAAGCAGCAGGGTGAACACAACGGAGGCAGCGGGGAAAGCCTGGTATTGCTGCGCGATCTGCTGGCCAAAACCCTGGAATTCGGTGTCGTCACCCAGCTGTCGCATCACCCGCGCCTGGCCGAAAAGGCGCAGCATCTTGCCGCCAGCGTGCGCGAGGCCCACAGTGCGTCGGCCCTGCGCGGCGTGACGTCCGGGCTGAAATCCCTCTGGGTCGGCATCGAGATGCAGGCCCCCGATCTTCAGCAGCAGCAGGAAATGCTCAAACGCATCCTGCTGCTGCTGGTCGAGAACATCGGCGAACTGCTTGACGACGACACCTGGCTGCGCGGCCAGCTCGACATGGTGGAGGAAGTCATCGCCGGCCCGCTCCGGATCCAGTCGCTGCAGGAAGCGGAAAAACGGCTCAAGGAAGTCATCTACAAACAGAGCATGGTCAAGCACGGCCTGCGCGAGGCCACTGCCACGCTGAAAGCCACCATGACCACCTTCGTCAGCCGCATGAGCGACGCCGTGGCGGCCAACGACGAATATCAGGGGAAAATTGCCACCCACATCGAGCGCATCCGCAATACCGAGGACGTGCTGGAGTTGAACCGCATCCTGGAAACCCTGCTGGACGAGACGCGCAGCGCGCAGGACGACACCCGGCGCGCGCATGAGAAACTGATCGGAGAACGCGACGCCGCCCTGCAGGCAGAGCACCGCATCAGGCAGCTGGAAACCGAACTGGCCCAGATGAGCGCGCTGGTGCGCGAAGACCCGATGACCCGCAGCCTCAACCGGCGCGGCCTGGACGACGAATTCGCACGCGAAGCGTCGCGTGCCGACCGTTACGACACCCCCTTCAGCATCGCCGTGCTCGACGTCGACAATTTCAAGGCGCTGAACGACAAGCGCGGCCACCAGACCGGCGACGAGGCGCTGATCCATCTGGTCAAGGTGGCGAAGGAAGAACTGCGCATCACCGACCATATCGCCCGCATGGGCGGCGAGGAATTCCTCATCATCCTTCCCAACACGCCGCTCGACGAGGCCGCGCGCATCGTCGCCCGCCTGCAGCGCAGCCTCACCAAGAAATACTTTCTCGCCAACAATGAAAAAATACTGATCACCTTCAGTGCCGGCGTCGCCCAGCGCGCGCCCGGCGAAGCGCAGGAAGCCTCCATCGCCCGTGCCGACAGCGCCATGTACGAAGCCAAGCAACACGGCAAGAACCGGGTTTGCCTCGCTCCGGCCCCTTCTGCCAGGAGCGGGGAATGACGATCGTGCGGATTTTTGAAACCCCAGCCTTAACTTTCTCCAGCCTCCGACGATTCCTCACACAACGGCGGTTCATGTAGCCCCAGCGGGCAAACCAACGTTGACGGCACCAGAGCACCCTTTGGGGCATAGAAGCCGGAACCCTCGACCCACTTAAGGAGAAATACCATGGCACAAGTCATCAACACCAACGTCGGCGCGCTGTTTGCCGGCGCCGCATTGAATAAATCGGCAATCGCCCTGCAAACCGCCCAGCAACGCCTGTCTTCCGGCCTGCGCATCAACAGCGCCGCGGACGACGCGACCGGCCTGAGCATTGCCACGGGCTACGACTCCAAGATCCGCGGCGCGAACATGAACATTCGCAATGCCAACGACGGCATTTCCAAGGCCCAGATCTCCGACGGCTACCTGGCCCAGATCACTGAAAACACCCAGCGCCTGCGCGAAATCTACGTCCAGACCGGCGCGATCACCAACCAGGAAGCGGTGGCGCTGAAGAGTGAAAACACCCGTATTTCCGGCCTGGTGACCGCCAGCACCGCCGTGACGGTGGACGAAAGCGGCGGCACGGCCGGCGGCACGGGCGGCACCTTCACCGCTGCGACGTCCTTCTCCAACCTGGCTGCCTTCGACACCGAACTGACCGCCATCGGTACCGCCCGCGCCAAGTTCGGCGCCGACATGGCGTCGCTGGCGTCCGCCGTGGCCACGCTGCAGACCGCTTCGGTGAACTACTCGGCTTCCTACAGCCGCGTCATGGATACCGACTACGCTGCCGAGACATCTGCCCAGGCCAAGAACAACATCCTGCAGCAGGCCGGTACCGCGGTCCTGGCGCAGGCCAACCAGACGCCGCAAACCGTGCTGACCCTGCTGCGTTAAGCAGTGCATCGATAGGAGACACCCCCAACCGAAGCGGTCGGTTGGGGATTTGACATGAAGGATATCGCGATGATTATCCATAACACCCCCCTCATGAATCAGGCCGCGCTCCCGGCCGCGCGTACCCATGGCGCCGCCCATACCGAACCCAAGGTGGCCGCCGACACCCCGGCCCGCGATGTTCCCCGGCAGGTTTCCGCGGCAGAACTGAAAAGCGCCGTGGAAACGCTCAACAAAGCCATGCAGCAATCGAATCAGAATCTGGAGTTCAGCGTGGACACCGACACGAAGAAAGTCGTGGTCAGGATGGTGGACACCAGCACAGGTCAGTTGATCCGCCAATTTCCCTCCGAAGAAACCCTGGCGATTTCGCGCGGAATCGAAGCATTCCAGCAGGGGATGCTGCTGAAACAAAAGGCTTGAGTCAGGAGATTCATCATGGCCATTACTTCGTCGACCACGACCGCCCTCGATGTCCCCACCCTCGTCTCGCAACTGATGGCGGTCGAGCGGCGGCCGATCGACACGCTCAATACCCGGATCAGCAGCTACCAGACCAAGATTTCTTCCTTCGGCACGCTGAGCGGCCTGGTTTCGGGCTTTCAATCCGCCTCGCAGAACCTGGGCAACACGCTGCAGAAACTCGCCGCCACGCCTTCCGATCCCGGCGTCCTGTCCGCCACCGCCGGCAGCACCGCGGTGCCCGGCACCTACTCGGTGAACGTGAGCAAGCTGGCGCAGGCACAAGGCCTGGTCGCCGCGGGGCAGGCCAGCAGTAGCGCCGCCATCGGCAGCGGCGCCGCCACCACGGTCACGTTCGACTTCGGCACCATCAGCGGCGGCACCCTGAGCAACGGGGTATACAGCGGCGCGGCCTTTACCTCGAACGGCAACGGCACCGCCAGCATCACCATCGACAGCACCAACAACACGCTGGAAGGCATCCGCGACGCAATCAATGCCGCCGGCGCCGGAGTCACGGCAACCATCGTCAACGACGGGACGGGCACCCCCTATCGCCTGGCGCTGAGCGCCGGCAGTTCCGGTGTCAGCCACAGCATGAAAATCACCACCAGCGGCGGCGACGGCGCCATCGACAGCCTGCTCGGCTACGATCCGGCTGGCGCACAGAATCTGACCCAGACCGTGGCCGCGCAGAACGCCGACCTCACGGTCAACGGCATCGCGATCACCAGCGCGTCCAACACGGTGAGCGAGGCCATCCAGGGCGTCACGCTGACGCTCACGAACACCACCGCCACACCCGCCAGCCTGTCGGTCGCGCGCGACACCACGGCGATCAACACTGCGGCATCGGGATTCGTCGACGCCTACAACGCACTGGCCAGCCAGATCAAATCCCGTTCCGCCTATGGCACCAACGGCTCGGCGGGCGGCGCGCTCGCGGGCGACGGCACCTTGCGCACCATGCAGGATCAGTTGCGCGGTATTTTCAACACCCCCGCCAGCGGCGGCACCCTGACCTCGCTTGCCGAGGTCGGCATCGCATTCCAGAAAGACGGTTCACTGAGCCTGGACAGCGGCAAGCTCAACAGCGCCATCGCGGCCAACTTCAGCGATGTAAGCAATCTGTTCTCGTCGCCGACGGGCTTCACCACCCGGCTGGCCGCATGGGCCAAGTCCACGCTCGATCCCGGCGGGCTGATCGACACCCGCACACAAAGTCTGAACAACTCGGTCAAAACCAGCAACGACGAGATCGACCGTCTGGAGAACCGGATGGCGGCGCTGCAGAAAAGATATACCACCGAATATACCAATCTGAACCTCTTGCTGAGCCGCATGAATTCCACCAGCACGTATCTCACTCAGCAACTGAGCAGCACCTCGTCCAGATGAGCACTCCCTGCATCGTTCCGACCACGCCCTGCGGCTGCCCTGCCGGCCGTTCACACCAATAATCCAGGAGGAAGACGTGTACACACCATCCAGAGCTGCCGCCAATGCCTACGCCAGCGTCGGCCTCGAAACCGGCGTGATGGCCGCCAATCCGCACCAGCTCATCATCATGTTGTATGAGGGGGCTGAACTTTCGATACGCATGGCGATCCGGCACATGAACGAAGGCGATCTGATCAGGAAATCGGCCGCCATCACCAAAGCCAGCACCATCATTCTGGAAGGCCTGCGCGCCGCGCTCGATACCCGCCAGGGAGGCAAGCTCGCCATGCAGCTCGACGCCCTGTACGACTACATGAGCAAGCGGCTGATGCTCGCCCATCTCAAGAACCAGACCGAACCGCTGGAAGAGGTACTGGGACTGCTGAGCGAACTTCACGCCTCCTGGAAACAGATCGGCGTCACCGAACAGTCCACCGCTGTTCCTTTCCGCCAATCCGTCGCCGCCTGAACCGGAGATTTTCATGACCAGCCACGAAATCCTCGCCACCTACGAATCGCTCTCCGAACTGACCGGCAGCATGCTGAATGCCGCCCGCCAGGGCGAATGGGACGATCTGACCGTGCTGGAACAGCGCTGCCAGGCCTGTGTCGGCAGTCTGATGCAAACCGAGCGGGTTCGCCTGGACGAAAACGAACAGCGCGCCAAGGTCGCGATCATCCGCACCATCCTGCAGAACGACGCCCAGATCCGCGCACTGGCCGAGCCCCGTCTGCACGAATTGCAGCAACGGCTGAGCCTGTCGCGCGCGGGTCAGCGCAGCGTCAAGGCCTACAACGCGCGGCTTACCTGACGACCTCTCATGTTTCCGGTTCAATTCATGGCCCGCATGATGGATGGCCCGCTCCCCCGGGACGCCACGCCGCGGCCCGTGTCCGGGCTGGTGCCGGTACAGGCGGTCCTGAATCCCACCGAACGCGACCAGGCCAGCCCTCGCCCGGCATTCGAACGCCTGGCTCTGGGCCAGATGCTGACCGGCCTGGTCAAGAGCCTGAACAAGGGGATTGCCCAGGTCGAGATCGACGGGCAAACCGTCGCCATGCGTCTGCCTCCCGACACAGCGCCGGGCGATACGCTACGCCTGCGCTTCGCCGGCCATATGCCGCAACCCGTCTTTCTGCTCGCCGCCCCGCAAACTGCCGCCCACGACGCGCCGCAGCTGAGCCAGACCGCACGCCTGCTGAGCGAACTGATGCAACATCTACCGGGGCGCCAGGCGCTGGCCACGGTCACCCCGAACGGCCCGCTGCTCGACCAGCCGACGACGAACCCGGCCGTCGTGGCCCTGGCGCTGCGTACCGCACTGGTCCGCAGCGGGCTGTTCTATGAATCGCACCTGGCCAACTGGGCGGTCGGCCAGGACAGCCTGGACGGCCTGCTGCAGGAGCCGCAGAATCGACTCGTCGCGGCGGAAACCGCACGCACGACAGCCAGCCCGGCCCACACGCTGGCCTTGCCCGCTACCGCCGAAACCGCCGGCGAGAAGCCGCTCAACCCTTTGCATGCCCTGTTGACGCAGCAATTGCAGGTGCTGGAATCCCCGCAGTTCGTCTGGCGCGGAGACGTGTGGCCGGGCCAGACGCTGACGTGGCAATTACGCCAGGACATCGACCCCGAACACGATCATGCGCACGCCGATGCCGCCCACGACGCCGGGACAGGCTGGGAATCGGATCTCAAGCTGAGTCTGCCGCAACTCGGCAACCTGACCGTGCACATCAAACTCGATGCGCACCAGGCATTCAGCATCCGGATGGTGCCGGAGCGGCCCGCAGCCGAAACCCTGCTGCAGCAAAACCGCGAAGCGTTGGCGACACGGCTGGCCGAGGCTGGCTGCACCCTCCACAGCCTCACGGTGCAACACGATGACGGCGCCTGACAGGCAGCGGGCCGCGGCGGCACTCGCCTACCGCACGGGCGATGCGGCCCCGCGCGTGGTGGCCAAGGGCCGCGGCCTGCTGGCCGATACCATTATCGAGAAGGCGCGGGCGTCGGGCGTATACGTCCACGAATCGCGCGAACTGCTTGCGCTGCTGATGCAGATCGACCTCGACAGCCGCATTCCGCCGCAGCTCTACATTGTGGTGGCCGAGCTGCTGGCCTGGCTCTACCATATGGAAGAATCCGATAGACAGGCATTGCCTCCTCACCACACTTGATCCGCATGGCGTCTCCATCCGTACAACACGACCCGCATTCCCCCGACCACGACGGCCAGCTTGCACGGTTCACCCTGCATTCGCGCACTGAAATACTTTTCCTGCTGCGGGCGATCCAGAAGCGCAAGCTGCTGGTCAATCTCGATCTCCCCGGCAGCCGGCAGATCGTCGTCACCTCGGTGCTCAAGGTAAATGAATCCAGCAACACCCTGATCCTCGACAGCGCGCGCGGCGACGCGCTCAATCACGAGTTGCTGTCAGGCAAGGGTGCGGAGTTCGTCACTCAGCTCGACGGCGTATCCATCACCTTTGCGACCGGCCCGGTGACCCTGTGCGAATACGAGAAGCTGCCGGCGCTGCGCATCGCGCTGCCGCACTCGATCATCCGCCTGCAGCGGCGCGAGCATTTCAGAGTGCCGATGCCCATCGCCAATCCGGTGCGCTGTCTCGTCCCTCCCCTCACGACCGGGGAAAACGAGCCGATTTCCGCCCACATCGTGGATATCGGCTGCGGCGGCGTGGCGCTGGCCGATATCAGCGGACGCCTCGGCAATGCGGCCGGTCGCCTCCTGCCCGATTGCCGGCTGCTGCTGCCCGAGACGGAAGCCATCGTGACCACGCTCGAAGTGCGTAATTCGGCCCAGATACGCCTGCAGAACGGCGCCTTCCAGACGCGCCTGGGCTGCCGCTTCATTGATTTGCCCAACGACATGGCGGCCAAGCTGCAGCGCTTCGTCATGGACATCGAGCGTGCACGGCGCAACAGCCTATAGACCGGCTGGAATCTGCCGATAACAGGCTTCAAGGAGAGCCACCGCCATGCAAACCATCCAGCAGGAAATCGACGAACGGACCAATCTGACCAGTTCCAACAAACTGGAACTGCTGCTGTTCCGTCTCGGCGGAGACCCCGGTCTCGACCGCAGCGAGCTGTTCGGCATCAATGTGTTCAAGATCCGCGAAATCCTGCCCATGTCGACCATCACGGCCGTCGCCGGATCGCCGCCCCACATGATGGGCGTGGTCGATCTGCGCGGTCAGATCCTGCCGGTCATCGACCTGCCGGCGGTGGCGGGCTGTACCCCGAAAACAGGCCTCAACATCCTGCTGATCACCGAATACGCCCGCAGCACGCAGGCTTTTGCCGTCGAATCGGTCGAGGACATCGTACGGCTCGACTGGCGTCAGGTGCTGTCTGCCGAAGGCAATGGCGCCAGCGGCATGGTCACCAGCATCGCCCGCCTGGACGGCGACAACAGCGATCGTCTGGCCCAGGTGCTCGACGTCGAAACGATCCTGCGCCAGGTGATGCCGCCGACCGAACCGGACATCAACCCCGACAATATCGGCCCGCATGTCGAGCTCAAGCCCGGCAGCGTCATCCTGGCCGCCGACGACTCGCTGATCGCGCGGACCATGATCGAGCAGGGGCTCGAGGCCATGGGGCTGCCCTACATCATGTGCAAGACCGGCAAGGAAGCCTGGGACCAGTTGCAGAGCCTTGCGGCCAGGGCAGAGAGCGAGGGGCATGCCGCGCATGACCGGGTCGCCCTGGTGCTGACCGACCTGGAAATGCCCGAGATGGACGGCTTCACCCTGACCCGCAACATCAAGCAGGACCCGCGCTTCAGCACCATCCCCGTGGTCATCCACTCCTCGCTGACCGGCTCGACCAACGAGGCGCACGTCAGGAAGGTCGGCGCGGATGCCTATGTCGCGAAATTCGTCGCCGAGGATCTGTCGAATGCGTTGCGGCATGCGCTGGGCGCAGTGCATTGAGGTGCAAGTGACAAGATGCAAGTTACAAGTTACAAGATGCAAGTTACAAGATGCAAGGTTCAAGTTACAAGATGCAAGATGCAAGTTACAAGATGCAAGGTTCAAGCAAAGCGCACCGCTGCTTGCATGGCGACGAACAACTTGTAACTTGAACCTTGTAACTTGAAGCTCCCGCATCGCGGGAGCGCTCTGTTTTAGATGCCCATGTTCATGATTTCCTGGTAGGCGGACACCAGCTTGTTGCGCACCTGCACGGTCTGCTGGAAGGCAATGCTGGATTTCTGCAGCGAAATCATCGCATCCGAGAGGCTGACGCTACTGTCGCCCATCTCGTAGCGCTCGGCCAGCTTCTGTGACTGGAGCTGGGTCTGGTTGACCTGGTCGAGCGAGGATTTCAGCGCCGACTGAAAATCGACCGCGCCGGTGGCCGACTTGACCTGAAGGGCGCCCTCGCCTGTCGGACTCGCGCCCGCAGGCGTGGCGCGGGCCGCGGCAGCTTTCAGCTGCGCCACCATCGCCTCGATTCTGCTGGTATCGATCATGCCTACGCTCATCGTGCCCTCCTTGTCTGCTCAGGCGGATTTCCACGTGCTCACCTTACCAGCGCGGCGGCAAGCCATAAGTGCGATAAACGCCTGAAACCGGCTTCTATTCCCCCGATTGAAAACGGTTGCACTGCCGATAATCCCTTCACAGAGCGACATCCTCATGGGATCACACGGCATGCATACGGCAATCGAAAACCGGGCGCACCCTGACGCCGGAACGGCAGGGGCAGAATAATGGCGGGCGCAGGCGAAATGATGGTTCCGGCCAACGTCATGGATTTCACGCGGACGGCCGGCGGACGGAAAATCATGCTGATGCTGGGCGCGGCCGCGATCATCGCGGTCATGGCGGCCGTCTGGCTATGGGGCCAGCAGCCCACTTATCGCGTGCTGTTCGCGAATTTCAGCGACCGTGACGGCGGGGCGATCGTCGCCGAGCTCGAGAAAATGAACATCCCCTACAAATACGCCGAAGGCGGCGGCGCGCTGCTGGTGCCCGCCAACCGCGTCCACGACGCACGCCTGAAACTGGCCGCGCAGGGTCTGCCGAAGGGCGGCAATGTCGGCTTCGAACTGATGGAAAACCAGAAGCTGGGTTCCTCCCAGTTCCTCGAGCAGGTCAATTTCCAGCGTGCCATGGAGGGTGAACTGGCCCGTTCGATCGAATCCCTCTCGGCGGTGCAGGCCGCGCGCGTCCACCTGGCCATGCCCAAGGATTCGATTTTCGTCTCCGAACAGAAACAGCCGACCGCCTCGGTCCTGCTCAATCTGCATGCCGGCCGCGTGCTGGATGCGCAGCAGGTCAGCGCCATTGTGCATCTGGTCGCCAGCAGTGTTCCCGAACTGTCGCCCAAGAACGTGACCATCGTCGATCAGAACGGCAACCTGCTGTCCGACACGACCCGCACGGCCAATGCCAACGGGATGGACCCGAGCCAGATCAAGTACGTGCAGGACTACCAGCAGAGCGTCGCCAAGCGGATCGAATCCATCATCTCCCCCATCGTCGGCGCGGAAAACGTGCGGGCCGAGGCGACCGCCGACATGGATTTCTCGCGCAGCGAACAGGCCGTCGAATCCTACAAGCCGAATCAAACTCCCGACGTCATGGCCATCCGCAGCCAGCAGACCAGCGAATCGCAGAATGGCAGCGCCAGTCCGGCCGGCGTGCCGGGCGCCCTCACCAACCAGCCGCCGGCGCCGGCCACCGCCCCGATCACGGTGCCCGGGCAGAAGCCCGCCGTCGTGGCCGCACCAGCCGCGCCGACGATCAACACGCACAAGGACTCAACCGTCAATTATGAAGTCGACAAGACCATTCAATATGTGCAGAAGGCGGGCGGCGGTCTGAAGCGTTTGTCGGTGGCCGTGGTCGTCAACTACCGCAAAACCGTCGACAAGACCGGCAAGGTCGCCATGAAGCCGCTGAGCCCGGCCGAAATCACCCAGATCACCAACCTGGTCAAGGAAGCCATGGGCTACAACCAGGCACGCGGCGACACTCTCAACGTGGTGAACAGCTCTTTCGCGAGTCCGCCGCCGGAAACCATTCCGGATGTACCGCTGTGGAAGCAGCCCCAGACCATCGATCTGACCATGCAGACGGGCAAATACCTGCTGATGGCCGTGGCGCTGCTGCTGTTGTATCTGCGCATGCTCAAGCCGATGCTGAAGAAGATCGCCGAGGCTCCCGCCCTGCCTGCGCCCGGTCACGATACCAACCTGCATCCAGGCGGCGACATGCTGGCCCTGCCCGGCCAGCGCAATTATCAGGAGAATCTCGCGCGGGCGCAGAAACTGGCCAATGAAGACCCGCGTGTCGTCGCCAACATCGTCAAAACCTGGGTAGGCAGCCATGAGTGAGAGCGGCATTACCAAAGGCGCCATCCTGATGCTCGCGCTGGGCGAGGAAGGGGCGTCGGAAGTCATGAAATATCTGGGCCCGCGCGAAGTGCAGAAGCTGGGCGAGGCGATGACCAGCATGAAATCCATCCCGCAGGAAGAGGTCGAGACCGTGCTGCATGATTTCAATACGGTAGCCGACCAGAATTCCTCGCTCGGTGTCGATTCGGACGACTATATCCGCAGCGTGCTGAAGAAGGCGCTGGGCGACGACAAGGCGAATTCGCTGCTCAACCGCATCCTCGGCGGCGGCGGCGATGCCAGCGGCATCGAAAGCCTGAAGTGGATGGACGCCGAGTCGGTGGCCGATCTCATCCACGGCGAACATCCGCAAACCATCGCGACCATCCTCGTGCATCTGGAGCGCGACCAGGCGTGCGAAGTGCTGAGCTGCTTCACCGAACGCCTGCGCAACGACGTCCTGCTGCGCATTGCCACGCTGTCCGGCGTGCAACCCACCGCCCTGCGTGAACTGAACGATGTGCTGTCCAAGCTGCTGACCGGCAGCGACGTCCTGAAGAAACAGCCGATGGGCGGCACGCGCGCGGCCGCCGACATCCTCAACTTCATGAGCGGCGACAACGAACAGTCCGCCATGGAGTACCTGAAAAGCTACGACCCCGACATGGCGCAGAAGATCATGGATGAGATGTTCGTGTTCGAAAACATCATGGATATCGAGGACCGCGGCGTCCAGCTGCTGTTGCGCGAAGTGCAGTCCGACTCGCTCATCATCGCGCTCAAGGGCGCGTCGGAAGACATGCGCGAGAAGATCTTCAAGAACATGTCGCAGCGTGCCGCTGAAATGATGCGTGAAGACCTCGAATCCAAGGGCCCGGTGCGCCTGTCCGAGGTCGAGGCGCAGCAGAAGGAAATCCTCATGATCGTCCGCCGCCTCGCCGACGAAGGCCAGATTTCGCTGGGGGCAAAAGGGGAAGAGCAGTATGTCTAGTGTCATGTCCAGCGTGGACCAGCCGGCCGTCAAGACATGGGAGATGACCAGCTTCGATGCCCACCTGCATCCGGCAAGGAACGCCGGTCAGGCCGCGGTCGTGCTGCCGACGATCGAGCAGGTCACCGCCATCCAGGAACAGGCGCGGCAGGAAGGCTATCAGGCCGGCCATGCCGAAGGGCTCGCCGCCGGACGCGAGGAGGCTGCCCGCGAAGCGGCCCGGCTGCACGATCTGGCCGGGGCATTTTCGGCCGAAGCCGCCCAGGCCGATGAAATCATCTCCCGGCAAATTCTCGATTTATCGGTCGATCTGGCTCAGGCGCTACTGAAATCGGCGCTGGCGATCCGCCCCGAACTGGTGCTTCCCATCGTCAAGGAGGCGGTGCGCTATCTGCCGGTTCTGCACCAGCCGGCCCTTCTGTTCCTGAATCCGGCCGATACCCTGCTGGTCAGGGAGAGGATCGGCGACGAGCTCGAAAAAACCGGCTGGCAGCTTGCCGACGACGCGCAGCTCGAACCCGGCGGCTGCCGCGTGGAAACGGCCAGCAACCAGATCGACGCCTCGCTGCCCACCCGCTGGCAGCGTCTGACCGCGGCGCTGGGCAAGCATTCGGACTGGCTGGCCGCCTGATGGACAGAGAGACGCACGCCCACGCTGCCCGCTGGAAAGCCTACCTGCAGGACTGCGGGGAATTGCTGACGATCGCCGAACCGATGCAGATCTCCGGCCGCGTCACCCGGGTGGCCGGGCTGGTGATGGAGGCTGTCGGGCTGAAACTGCCGGTCGGCAGCGCCTGCACCGTGCCGCTGCCCAATGGCTCGCAGCTCGAAGCCGAGGTGGTGGGGTTCGCGGGAGATCACGTATTCCTCATGCCGCAAAGCGACGTCGAGGGCATCGTCCCCGGCGCGCGCGTGTTTCCGGTGGAAGTCATCCCTACCCTGCCCCGCGCCGGCCAGGTCAATCATCCGCGCCGGCGGCCCAGCGACCGCACCCGCCACCTGCCGGTCGGCGAAGGTTTGCTGGGGCGCGTGCTCGACAGCGGCGGCCGTCCGCTCGACAGCCTCGGCCCGGTTCACGCCTCGGCCACCGCGCCGCTCAACAACCGCGCCGCCAACCCGCTCGCGCGCGCGCCGATCACCGACATCCTCGACGTCGGTGTGCGCGCCATCAACAGCATGCTGACCGTCGGCCGCGGCCAGCGCATGGGCCTGTTCGCCGGCTCCGGCGTCGGCAAGAGCGTGCTGCTCGGCATGATGGCGCGCTACACCAGCGCCGACGTGATCGTGGTCGGCCTGATCGGCGAACGCGGCCGCGAGGTCAAGGAATTCATCGAGCAGATTCTCGGCGAGGAAGGCCTGGCGCGCGCCGTGGTGGTGGCCGCGCCGGCCGACACCCCGCCGCTCATGAGACTGCAGGGCGCGGCCTATGCCACCTCGATCGCCGAATATTTCCGCGACCAGGGCAAGAACGTGCTGCTGATCATGGATTCGCTCACCCGCTACGCCATGGCGCAGCGCGAAATCGCGCTGGCGATCGGCGAGCCGCCCGCCACCAAGGGCTATCCGCCTTCGGTGTTCGCCAAACTGCCGGCGCTGGTCGAGCGCGCCGGCAACGGCAAGCCGGGCGGCGGTTCGATCACCGCCTTCTATACCGTACTCACCGAGGGCGACGATCAGCAGGACCCGATCGCCGATGCCGCACGCGCCATTCTCGACGGCCATATCGTGCTGGATCGATCGCTGGCCGAGAGCGGACACTACCCGGCGATCAACATCGAGCAGTCGATCAGCCGTGCCATGCACAGCATCACGACGCTGGAACAGCAACAGCTCGCGCGCCGCCTGAAAAAGCTCTATTCACGCTACGAGCGCAGCCGCGACCTGATCAACGTCGGCGCCTACGCCGCCGGGTCCGACCCGTTGCTGGACGAGGCCATCCGGCTGCAATCCGGCATGGAAAACTTTCTGCAGCAGGCCATCCACGAACGCGCCGACGTACAGGAAAGCCTGGCCGATCTCGCAGCCCTGTTCCAATAATCCTCCCGACGAATCGAGCACATCGAATGGCTTCTCCCTCCGCTCTCGACACCCTGATCGACCTGGCGCACAAGGAAACCGACGAGGCCGCCAAACAGCTGGGCCTGGCGTTGCGTGCCGGCGATGAAGCCGTGCAGAAACTCGATCTTTTGCTGCAGTACCGCAACGATTACGCGGAACGCTGCCAGAGCAATCTGGCCAGCGGGATCAGCACGACGCATCTCAACAACTTCCAGGTGTTCATGCAGAAGCTCGACCACGCCATCTCGGGCCAGCAGAAAATTGCCGACGACACCCAGTTGCGGATCGCCCAGGCACGCGCCGCCTGGCAGACCTGCGAGCAGAAGAAAATGTCCTTCGTCACGCTGGCCGAACGCGCGAACAAGGAGCAGTCCCGCCGCGAACTGTGGCGCGACCAGAAGCAGAACGACGAGCATGCCGCCCGGCGCTCGCCACACAACCCGCAACACAAAAGAACCCCTTCCTGAGACAGGACCGACGTCATGAATGCGACCCCCATGAATCCCACCTCCGGCAATGCCGTCCAGCCCGCGCTGCAGGCCGGAAAATCGGCAGACGCCGGTACGCCGGACGTTCCGTTCAGCCAGCTACTGTCCAGCGAGATCGCCCAGACCCGCAAAAGCGACGCGCCCCAGGACAGCGGCCATGCCGACGCGAAACCGGACGCGGCCGCTGCACGCCCTGGCGGGCCGGCCGAAGGCAAGACCGATTCCGCGCAGGCGGCCAGGGCGGGCGAGAAAACCGGGCGTGACCATGACAAGAAAGGCGAGGCGGAGACAGCAGAGGCCGCCACGGTCGCACCGGACACCCTGCTCGGTCTGCCGATCAGTCCGGACGTATTCAAGCCGACGGTGGTGCCCGCCGGGACGAAAGCGGCCGGCGCAGAAGACGCCGCTCCGGAAACGGCAGCCGACCGCGATGCGGCGGCCGTCCCGGCCCTGGGCGCACCGGGCGTATCCGCTCAGGATGCCCGCAAGGGCCGCGCCATTCCGCTCACGCAGACCGTGCAGCAAGCCGCGCAACACGACGCTCGCCAGATCGGCAACGAACACGGCACGCAAAAACCCGACCCGCGCCTTGCCGGCCAGGAAGCCATGCATACGGCAGCCGGCGCCGCGCAGACGGCCGCGCCGGCCGATGCCGCCGCCGCGTTCCAGGGACAGCTGGCAGCCGCCCGGCACGCCGACGCCGTGAAGACGGGCGACATGCCGGCGGATCTCCTCGGCAATTCCGCACTGCGGACGACCCCGCATCCATCGCTCGACACCCGACTTGCCCCCGCCGACGCGTCGTCCTCCCGCCTGGCGCCCGCCGTCGGAACAGCCGCCTGGCCCCAGGCGCTGGGCGAGAAGCTGGTGTGGATGGCAACGGGCGCCCAGCAGACTGCCTCGCTCACACTCAATCCGCCCAATCTCGGCCCGTTGCAGATCGTGGTGCAGGTCACCAACGATCAGGCCACGGCCAGCTTCTTCTCGGCCCAGCCCGAAGTTCGCCACGCCCTGGAAGCCGCCTTCCCGCGGCTGCGCGAAATGATGAGCGATGCCGGCATTCAGCTGGGACAGGCGTCGGTCAGCGCGGATACCCCGCAGCAACACAGCACGCCCGACCGTCAGGCATCACGCATCGCGCTGCCGTTGCCCGGCGCCGACCACGCCGCACCGGCCGCGCTACAGGCCATGCAGGCACCGGGCCGCCCGTCCGGACGCGGCCTGATCGACACGTTTGCCTGAACGGGCCGCCGCGACATCAAACGATATGCGTGCCTTTTCTCCCCCTTTTTACGGAATCGGAAACGGATGTTTCTTTCGATAATGACAAACATCCGCTCCCCATTGCATCCATAGAGGAAAGCAACAATGGCCGCACCTGCCATCCCTGTCGAATCCGCCGAAGCAGAAGAAGCCGTTCCGGCCAGAAGGCCGAAGAAAAAACTGTTCATCATCGTGGGCATGTTCGTGGTGCTTCTGGGCGGCGGGGCGGGTGCATGGTTTCTCACGCAAAGCGGCCATGACACGAAGGAAAGTGACACCGCACCCTCCAGGGTTCCGGTGTACCTGGCGCTCGAGACGTTTACCGTCAATCTCCAGCGCGACGAACAATACCTGCAGACCGATATCACCCTTCAGCTGAGCGACCCGTCCCAGGCCGAGGCCATCAAGATGCACATGCCGCGTGTCCGCAGCCGCCTGTTGACGCTGCTCTCCAGCAAGCAGGCCGACGAGCTGATCACGGCGGAAGACAAGAAGAAGCTGGCGCAGGAAATCCTTGCGCAGGTCCGGCTGCCATTCGATGCCAACGGCAAACCGCAACAGGTGGACGATGTCCTGTTCACCACCTTCGTGATCCAGTAAAAGACTCCGATCATGGCCGACAACTTTCTTTCGCAGGATGAAGTCGATGCGCTGCTGAAGGGCGTGACCGGAGAAGTCGACGAGGCACCGGCCGAGACGGACGATCATTCGGGCGTACGTCCATACAATCTTGCCACGCAGGAGCGCATCGTCCGCGGCCGGATGCCGACGCTCGAGATCATCAACGAGCGTTTTGCGCGCCTGTTGCGGATCGGTCTCTACAATTTCCTGCGGCGCGGCGTGGAAATCTCGGTCGGCCCCGTGCGGGTATCCAAATACAGCGAATTCATCCGCAACCTGGTGGTGCCGACCAATCTCAACCTGGTGCAGTTCAAGCCGTTGCGCGGCACGGCGTTGATGATCTTCAACCCCGATCTGGTCTTCCTCATGGTCGACAATCTGTTCGGCGGCGACGGGCGTTTCCATACCCGGGTCGAGGGGCGCGATTTCACCCAGACCGAGCACCGCATCATCCAGCGCATCCTGAACATCGTGTTCGAAGCCTACTCGAAATCCTGGGAACCGGTTTATCCGATCGAATTCGAGTTCATCCGCTCGGAAATGAATACCCAGTTCGCCAATATCGCCACGCCCAACGAAGTGGTGGTGGCGGTCACCTTTGCCATCGAACTCGGCCAGATCAGCGGTGAAATGCATATCTGCATGCCGTATTCGATGATCGAACCGATCAAGGATCTGCTCACCAGCAGTCTGCAGGCCGAGAATCTGGAAGTCGACAAACGCTGGATCCGCCTCATGCGGCAGCAGATCCAGATGGCGGAAGTCGAGATCATCGCAGACCTGGGTACGGCGGCGATCAGTCTGCGCGATATCGTCGACATGAAGGTGGGCGACATCATTCCGCTCCATATTCCTGAAACGATCGAAGCCAAGGTGGACGGCGTTCCGGTCATGGAATGTGCCTACGGAAAATTCAATGGCCAATACACCCTGCGGGTCGAGAAGCTGCTGTCGACCAGCATGAGCGATCCGCAAACAGGAGATCAGCATGTCTGAAGACAATACCCAAACCATCGCAGAAGACGACTGGGCCGCCGCCATGGCCGAACAGGCCGCGCCGGTCGCCGTCCAGACCAGCCCTGAAATATTTCCGGAGCTGTCGGGCAACGCCACGACCGGCGGACTGGCCAAGGACATCGACTTCATCCTGGACATCCCCGTCCTGCTGACCGTTGAACTGGGGCGGACCAAAATCGCGATCAAGAATCTGCTCCAGCTGGCGCAGGGATCGGTGGTCGAACTGGATGGGCTGGCCGGCGAGCCGATGGATGTGCTCGTCAATGGCTGCCTGATCGCGCAGGGTGAAGTCGTGGTGGTGAACGACAAGTTCGGCGTACGCCTCACCGACATCATCTCGCCGGCCGAGCGGATCCGGAAACTCAACAAATGAAGCGTGTCGCTGCAAGCGTCGTATCGGGCCTGCCGCTGTTGGCGCATGCGGCCGATTCCGCCGCGCCGGCGGCCGCGGTCTCGACCGCCGGCAGCCTGCTCCAGGTATTCATCGGTCTCGTCGCCGTCTTGTTCCTGATCGCCGCCACGGCCTGGGTCGCCAAACGCTTCGGGGTCACCCGCGGTGGCGCATCCAATGTCCTGCAAGTGATCAGCAGCGTCTCCGTCGGGGCACGCGAACGCGTCGTGGTGGTCGAGGTCGGCGAGTCGTGGCTGGTGGTCGGCGTGGCTTCCGGCAGCGTCAATGGTTTGATGACCCTGCCGCGCGGAGAACGCCAGCCCACGCCCCTTCCCGCTTTTAACGCCAGCTTCGCGGCCGGCCTGCAGCAGCTGATCGAGAAATCCCCACTGGGGGACAAGCGCCGTGGAAAGTAAGCGGTCTCCCCGCATGATGCATTCGTTTTTCCTGCTGACGGCGCTGCTGCTGCCCACTGTGGCGCTGGCGCAGGGCGCAGGCTTGCCCGCCTTCACCAGCACGCCCAGCGGCGGCGGCCAGACCTACACGTTGAGCCTGCAGACCCTGCTGCTGCTCACTTCGCTGTCTTTCCTGCCGGCCGCGCTGTTGATGATGACCAGCTTCACCCGCATCATCATCGTGCTGTCGTTGCTGCGGCATGCGCTCGGCACCCAGTCCTCGCCCCCCAATCAGGTGATGATCGGCCTCGCACTGTTCCTCACCCTGTTCGTGATGGGGCCGACCCTGGACAGGATCTATGCCGAGGCCTACCAGCCGCTTTCCGAGAACCGCATCCAGTTGGGCGAGGCGCTCGACAAGGGCGCCGTGCCGCTGCGCGCATTCATGATGAAGCAGACGCGCGAGACCGACCTCGCCCTGTTCGTGAAGATGTCGGGCACCGCCGCACCGAAAACCGCGGCCGACGTGCCGATGCGCGTGCTGATCCCGGCCTACATCACCAGTGAACTGAAGACGGCCTTCCAGATCGGATTTGCCGTGTTCATTCCCTTCCTCATCATCGACATGGTCGTCGCCAGCATCCTCATGGCGATGGGGATGATGATGGTGTCGCCGGCCATCGTTTCGCTCCCTTTCAAGATCATCCTGTTCGTCCTGGTGGACGGCTGGAACCTGCTGCTGGGCTCGCTGGCGCAGAGCTTCTATTGACCCGACTCCGACGAGGCACGCCATGACACCCGAAAGCGTAATGACCCTGGGCCGCACCGCACTCGAAATGACCATCCTGGTGGCCTCTCCCGTCCTGCTGGTCACCCTGGTGGTCGGCCTGATCGTCAGCGTGTTCCAGGCCGCCACCCAGATCAACGACGCCAGCCTCTCGTTCATTCCCAAGGTCATCGCCGTCCTCGCTACGTTTGCCATTGCCGGTCCGTGGATGCTGACGGTCATGACCGACTACATGCGACGGATATTGACCGATCTCCCCGGCCTCATCGGCTGATCCCGTCAAGCACTCGTGATCAGCCTCACCGACGCACAGATCAACGCCTGGCTGATCGGCTTCATCTGGCCGCTCACCCGCATCCTCGGCCTGATCATGGTGGCGCCGGTATTCGGCCACAGCTCCGTCCCCCGGCGCGTCAAGATCGGTCTCGGCGTGTTCATCGCCCTGATCGTCGCGCCCACGCTGCCCCCCATGCCGGATGTGGGGCTCGGCTCCTGGCAAGGGCTGTTGATCCTGGTCCAGCAACTGCTCATCGGCATGGCGACCGGATTCATCATGCGCATCGCGTTCGCCGCGGTCGAGGCGGCGGGTGAAATCATCGGCCTGCAGATGGGCCTGGGATTTGCGTCCTTCTTCGATCCGCAAAGCGCCGGCCAGACACTCCTGATTTCCCAGTTCTTCAACCTTCTGGCCGCCCTGTTGTTCCTCGCGGTCAATGCGCATCTGTTGTTGCTGGGCATCCTGACCGAAAGTTTCAGGAGTCTGCCGATCAGCCCGCAGCCGCTTTCCGCCGCGGGTTTCCACAGCGTGGCGACTTACGGCTCCGTGATCTTTTCCGTCGGTCTGCAACTCGCGCTGCCGCTGATCGCCATCCTGCTGATGACCAACCTGGCGCTCGGCATCCTCACGCGGTCGGCCCCCCAGCTCAATATCTTTGCGATCGGCTTTCCCATTACGCTGGGCGTGGGGCTGATTGCGCTGGATATCACCCTGCCCTATCTTGCCCCCCAGTTTGAACACATGTTCCGCAACGGCCTCGAGGCCACGGCGGCTGTCATACGGGCATTGCGCCCCTAGCGAAACAAAAGGTCCGGGGCACCAGTCGCAAGGAACCCCCTGCAACGTGTGTCCCGGACCTTGATATTTCTACCTGTCAGAAACCCAGACTGTCGAGCAGATCGTCCACCTGGCCCTGGTCGGCCACCACGTCATTCCTGTTCGCGGGATCGATCTGCGGGCCGTTAAGCAGGCCGCTGCTGGCTTCCCGTTTCACTTCCGCGGGGGCATAGTCGATCAGCAACTGCACCAGCTGCTGTTCCAGGTTATGCGCGAGATCAGTCACCTTGCGGATCACCTGGCCTGTCAGGTCCTGGAAGTCCTGCGCCATCATGATGTCCAGCAGCTGCTGCTTGGTGGCGCTGGTGTCATTGCGCATGTCCGCCAGACATTGCATGGTCATGGTCGCCATGTCGCGGTAGCCGGCCTCCGAAAACGGCGCTTTGAAGACGGCCTGCCAGCCGTGCAGGATCTCGTCGGCGCCCGCATCGATGCGCTCCTGCATGGGGATTGCCGCATCGGTGGCGTTGAGTACGCGTTGCGCCGCCTGCTCGGTCATGCGCGCCACGTAGTTGAGGCGTTCGCGGACGTCGGGGATGTCTGTGGTCGCCTTTTCCAGTACCTTGTCCAGGCCCAGTTCACGCAGACTGTCATGAAGGATGCGGGTAATCTGGCCGACCCGCGCCAGCATTTCATCCGATTCACAGCCTCCGGGGACCGCTGCATGCTGCACGGCCACGGCTGCCGCGGCGCCGACAAATTGTGTCTCCACGTCAGGCTCCCGCTTTGTCGAGTTTTTCGAATATCTTCGAGAGCTTCTCGTCGAGCGTCGCCGCGGTGAAAGGTTTGACGACGTAGCCGCTGGCGCCGGCCTGCGCCGCGGCGATGATGTTTTCCTTCTTGGCTTCGGCCGTCACCATCAGGACCGGCAGTTTGGACAGCGCGGCATCGGCCCGGATGTTCTGCAGCATGGTCAGCCCATCCATGTTCGGCATGTTCCAGTCGGACACGACGAAATCGAAACTTCCGGCGCGCAGCTTGGCCAGTCCATCCGCGCCATCCTCTGCCTCTTCGACGTTGGAGTACCCCAGTTCCTTGAGCAGGTTGCGCACGATGCGGCGCATCGTGGAAAAGTCGTCGACAACCAGGAATTTCGTATTCGGATCGGCCATGCAGTGCTCCATTGGTGCGGTTCGTTGTTACTGGATAATCGGCATTGCACCGTCAAACTTAAGCAGGAAGTCTGCCTGCGCAACGGGCCCGGACGAGGCCTTATACCCGCATCGCACGGTTGCCATGCGCGGCAAAAAACGCCATCACCCTGCCCGGCAGTTCATGCAGCGGCGCCACCTCATGCGCGGCCCCGATCGCAATGGCCTCCTTGGGCATGCCGAACACCACGCACGATGCCTCGTCCTGCGCCAGATTGTAGGCACCGGCCTTGCGCATTTCCAGCATCCCCGCCGCGCCGTCCCTGCCCATTCCGGTGAGGATGACGCCGACAGCATTCTTGCCCGCATTGACGGCGGCCGAATTGAACAGGACATCGACGGAAGGGCGATGACGATTGACCGGAGGCCCCTGATCGAGCCGGGTCATGTAGTTGGCCCCGCTGCGCACCAGCAGCAGATGGGAATGTCCGGGAGCAAGATAGGCATGGCCGGGCAATACCCGTTCCCCGCCTTCCGCCTCCTTGACGGAAATCCTGCACAGCTTGTCGAGCCGGTTGGCGAACGAACGCGTGAACCCTTCCGGCATATGCTGGGTGATCAGGATGCCGGGGCTGTCGGAGGGCAGCTGGACCAGAAAATCCTTGATGGCCTCGGTCCCGCCCGTGGACGCGCCGATGATGATCAGCTTCTCGCTGCTGACGAGCGGGTTGCGCAGCGAAGCCAGCGGTCCTGCGGCAGGCTTCGACGCAACACCCGGCGTGTGCTGCCTGATTCGGGCCCGCGACGCGATGCGGATCTTCTCCGCGATCAGGTCGGTGTATTCCAGCATGCCGCTCTGGATCGAGATCCTGGGCTTGGTGACGAAGTCGACAGCACCCAGTTCCAGCGCACGCATGGTGATTTCGGAACCGCGCTCGGTCAGCGACGACACCATGAGCACGGGCATCGGGCGCAGGCGCATCAGCTTTTCCAGAAATTCCAGGCCGTCCATCTTCGGCATTTCGACATCCAGCGTCAGCACGTCCGGATGGGTCTGCTTGATCAGATCGCGCGCCGCCAGCGGATCGGGGGCCACGCCCACGACCTCCATGTCCGGCTGGCTGTTGATGATTTCCTTCATCACGCCGCGGATCAGCGCCGAATCATCCACGATCAGAACCTTGATTTTAATCATGTCGAATGCCAGGCCTCGTCCAGAACGGCGATCAGAACAGGTCGATCTCGCCGACCACCTCATTGGTCTTGAGTCGGCTTGCGTAATCCTGCTCGCGCTTCACCAGTGTGTAATTGTTAAGCTGCCTGAGTTTCTTCACGAGAACCTTGCCGGTCTGCGGGAAGAAATACACCTTGCGCGGATGCACGTCGTTCAGATCCTCCGCGACGACGCGGATATTCTCCGTCTTGAGGAAATCGCGCACGAACCGGGCATTGCGCTCGCCCACATTCATGCTGGTGAAGCCGCGCAGAACGTTGCCTCCGCCAAACACCTTCGCCTCCAGATTGTCGCGGCGGGCGCCGGCCTTGAGCAGCTGGTTGATCAGGACTTCCATGGCGTAGGCGCCGTAGCGCATCGACGCCGACATCGGATTGCCGGCCTCCCCCCCGCCATCCGGCAGCATGAAATGATTCATGCCGCCGATTCCCGATACCCTGTCACGGATGCACGCCGCCACGCAGGAACCGAGCACGGTGACGATGAGCATGGGCTGCCCGGTGAAGTAATACTCGCCGGGCAATATCTTGGCCGCCTCGCAATCGAAGGTGCGGTCGTAATACAGATTGGTCGCAAGGTGCTCTTCGATGGCGGGATTCATGCGCGTCTCCTGGCGCCGCCATGACGGGCATCCAGCTCATATACCGTCTTGCCGCGCAGTTTGAAGGCATCGGACGCATACATGAAATTTTCGGAATGCCCCGCGAACAGCAAGCCTTCCGGTTTCATCAGGGGAACGAAGCGGTCCAGAATCCGGCTCTGCGTCGGCTTGTCGAAATAGATCATGACATTGCGGCAGAAAATCGCGTCGAACGGTCCGTGGATCGGCCAGCTCCCGGCCAGCAGATTGAGCGGTTTGAACGTGACCAGCCGCCGCAGCTCGGGCCGCACCCGCACCAGGCCGGAACGCTCGCCCTTGCCCCGCTGGAAAAAGCGTTTGACCCGCTCCGGCGCCATCCTGTCGAGGCGGTCGATCGGATACACCCCGTTCGCCGCCGTCTCGAGCACATTGGTGTCGATGTCGGTGGCGACGATGCTGACCGGGGGCGTGAGCGTCCCGAATGCCTCGCATACCGTCATGGCCATCGAATAGGGTTCCTCTCCGGTCGAACTGGCCGAACACCAGATCGAAAGCGGCGTCTTCATGCCGAGCAGGTGCTCGGCGAGAATGGGGAAATGATGCGCCTCGCGGAAGAATGAAGTCAGATTGGTCGTCAGGGCATTCGTGAACGCTTCCCACTCTTCGCCGTCGCGCCCGTTCTCCAGCCCGTCGAGATAATCCTCGAAGGAATTCAGCCCCTTGACCCGCAGACGCCTGGCCAGCCGGCTATAGACCATCTCCTGCTTGCCATCGCTTAACGCGATCCCCGCCTGACGGTAGATCAGGGCGCGTATCCGGGCAAAATCGCGCGGAGTGAACTCGAACACCTTGGCGGTATCCGACGAAATCTTCGGTGCGGGCTTCATGTCGAAATGCTGCTTACTCAATGGCGCGTCAACCCTGTCAACGCGTGTTCAAACCAGGCCGGCATGCCCCACTCGCCACACTGAACGCCGCGAACAGCCAGACAATACCTGAAAAACGCTGTCCCGGTTTCAACCTGCCTTCAGCTGGCGGCAAGCTGCTTCACACGCAGGGGCGCGCTGACTGCGGTCCGATCTTCTGCTTCGATCCGGAAAGCTTCGGCCGTGACGGAACGGTCCGGCGCAGCGCCCCCTCTGGTCAAAGTGAAGTGGCCGACCAGTTCTGTCAGCTTGCCCGCCTGATCCTGCAGGCTCTCGGCCGCGGCGGCCGCCTGTTCCACCAGCGCCGCATTCTGCTGGGTCATTTCATCCATCTGCCCGACCGCCTGGTTGATCTGTTCGATGCCGATGCTCTGCTCCTGGCTGGCGTCCGCCGTGCCCTTGATGATATCCGCCACCAGTTGCACCGACGTCACGATATCGTCCATTGCGTCGCCCGCTTCATCCACCAGCTTCCTGCCCGCTTCGACCTGTTCCACCGAATCGTTGATCAGGGTCTTGATTTCCTTGGCGGCACCGGCGGAGCGCTGGGCGAGATTCCGTACCTCGGAAGCGACGACGGCGAAGCCGCGCCCCTGTTCGCCGGCCCGCGCGGCTTCGACGGCGGCGTTCAGGGCGAGGATATTGGTCTGGAAGGCGATGCCGTCGATGACGCCGATGATGTCGGCGATCTTTTTCGAGCTATCCTTGATGGAGCCCATGGTGTGGATCACCTTGCCCACCACCTCGCCGCCGTTGACCGCGATATCCGCCGTCGACAGCACCAGCTTGCTGGCATGATGGGATTGCTCGGCGTTCTGCTTGACGGTGCTGGTCAGCTCTTCCATCGAGGAAGCCGTTTCCTCCAGCGAGGAGGCCTGCGATTCGGTACGGCCGGACAGATCGGCATTGCCCGATGCAATCTCCATGGCACCGGCATTCACCAGTTCGGTCGATTCCTTGATCTGCCCGACCAGCAGCTTGATGTTGATCTGCAGCACGCGCAGCGAGTGCATCAGCTGAGCCAGCTCCTCGATGCCGCTGGCCACGATACGCCCGGTCAGGTCGCCCGCGCTCATGAGCCCGATGTCTCGCGTGGCGTTTTCCAGGGGCTTGACGACGCTACGATAGGACACCACGCCAAACACAGCCGCCATCGGCACGCCAATGGCCGAAATCGCCATCAGCCAGTCCAGGTAAATCCCGCTCTCGCGGCTGGTCGCCAGCCAGGCCAGCACGCCGATGCCCGCGAACAAGGCGCCGACCGAACCCGCCGCGATGGCCAGGATGACCCTGAGCGAAAGGTTTTTCAGCAAGCGGCACTTCTGAATCAGCGTACGCCTGACCGCGTGGCCCTGTCTGATTTCAAGCGTGCTGTCGCCGGCCTTGATGGCCCGATAGGCGCTCTCGGCACTTTGTATCTGTTCGCGGCTGGGTTTGGTGCGAATGGAGGCATAGCCGACGATTTCACCATTTTCAATCATGGGCGCGGCGTTGGCCTCGACCCAGTAGTGATCGCCATTCTTGCAGCGGTTCTTCACCAGCCCGGTCCAGGCCTTGCCGCTTCTGAGTGTTCCCCAGAAATCCGCGTATACCTCGACCGGCATGTCAGGGTGGCGAACGATATTCTGCGGCGATCCGATCAACTCTTCCGCGGAGAACCCGCTGATCGTGATGAAATCCTGATTGGCGTAAGTAATGTTGCCGTGCAGGTCGGTCTTCGACACCAGGGTTTCGCTGTCCTTCAGGACATATTCAACATTGGTGACGGGCATGTTCGAGCGCATGGTGTGTTTCCCCTCCAAGGTCAACTCATTTGCAGTAATCAACGCATCGCTTGTTATATCGGATCGGGTGCGCTGATCTGGATAGCAGGCAGCGATTTTTATCGCTGCGGTTCATCACGCTTCAAGCGTTTTCATCGACCGGGCCAGCCGGCACACGGGCACGCCGCCACGCCAGTGCCGTGCACCGGCTCAGAACTCTTCCCACTCCTCGTTGTCGCCGCCGCCCGCCACGGCCAGTTTCTTCGGTCGGGCAAGGGGTACCACCGCTGCCGGCTTGCCACCCTTGCGGACAGCCGCTTTCACCGGCACGACGTTCTTCGGGGCCGGGCTGCCGGCGCGTGCGCTGTACGCGCCACCTTCCAGCCGGAACACGCTCACCGCTTCAGCCAGCTTGCCG
>MKWM01000013.1 GCA_001899765.1 Thiobacillus sp. 63-78 | reverse complement strand
ACAAGCCGGATGGTCAGGGCGGTTTCGAGCAGTCCGGTGGGTTCTGGATGAATGCTTCGGTGTGGGACAAGCGCGGCGAGGATGTTGCCCAGCACCTGCGCAAGGGGGCGCGTGTGCATGTCGCCGGCCGCCTGGCCGAGCAGGAATGGACAGACAAGGAATCTGGCGAAGTGCGGAAGACCATGCAGCTCAATGCCGACGATGTCTATCTGTCGCTGTCCCGTCTGGAGGAAGTGAAATTCAGGCCGAAGGCGCAGGAAGCGGGTGCTTGATGCGAACAGCTTACTTTCTGCTGCTTACATCAGCGCTCATGCTCAATTCCTCAGCATTTGCTGCTGAAAGTCACGAGCTGATGATGTGCAACACCTATTCGGGGGGCGGCGGTGTCAGCGTCAAGGGCAGAACCCTCAAGTGTGAAGGCGAACCGGATACTCGCGGCTACAGCAAATTCTGGACTACGAGTTTGACGGACCTGTACGGCCAGGGCTGGAGGGTTGAGTCCATGTCGACCTACCCTGCGAGCTCATCCGGGGAGGCGACGGTGATTTTCCTGTTGAACCGGACAACGACATCCGGTCCCGCTTCACCTGCCCAGAAATAGGAGGCTTCATGAGACACCCAACCCAGCCTGAGGAAAACATGATTGCAGCGGTGCTGCAATCGGTGTCGGAAGACGCGTGCCGGCATGGGATGGGCTCAGGACGGTTTCATGGGTTCGAGTTCAAGGCCATGAGGCTTGGTCGGCGTGGTCGGCCAGGTGCAATGGCAAGAGTGAAGATTGTGGTCAGTCAGGATGGCGAGGTGATCGAATCACGATTACTTGATGTCCTGAATGACCCGCTATAGGCCGCGGTCGGGTTGAGTCGGGGTTATGAGCCGGCACTATTTCAACACGATGTTTGACGGTGACCCCATTACCGTTATCTGGCATGAGAGCAACGTTGGTTCAGGGAGGTCATGCAGTGATAGACAAGAACTGGCAGGAAATTGCCCCGGATCCTGACTGGGTGCGGCAGGAAGTAGCCCGCCTGAATGAGGCAGTCGATGAATTTGCCGGCGCCATGAAGGCGAAGCTCTCGCAGAAGGCGCATGAGGGCTGGACCGGGTGGGACATGCCTGAATCGGGTATCAAGATATGGAATGCCATGCTTGCCCAAGGCGCTGCGGTACCTCTGGCCCGTGGGCAGGAAGTGGACATTGCCAATCTGGCGATGATGCTATGGCGGACCAATGGGAGGATGGAATGAAGTTCCTTTCGATCTGGGATTCGATGTTTTTGGCCGCTCTCATCGATGTGCCTGCGATTTCAGGACGGCTTGAGTGAAGCTCTACCTCTGCGAAAAACCTTCACAAGGCAGAGAAATCGCCAGCCACATCGGTGCTCGGACACGTGGCGAAGGATGCATTACTGGTAACGGTGTAACGGTAACCTGGGGTATCGGTCACCTGGTTGAGCAAGCGAAACCGGAGCACTACAACCCGGCATTGAAATTCTGGGACATTGCACACTTGCCTGTGCTGCCGGATGAGTGGCACATGGAGGTGAAGGACCAGACCCGTGATCAGTACAAGATCGTCGCGAAGCTGTTGAAGCAGGCAACTGAGGTTGTCATTGCCACCGATGCCGACCGTGAGGGCGAAGTG
>MKWM01000012.1 GCA_001899765.1 Thiobacillus sp. 63-78 | reverse complement strand
CGATTCATCCACCTTCAGGCTCAACTCACTTTGGATTTACACCACTACCTTCAGGCTCATGTGTCATTGGACAAGGCTGTCGCAGTGTCGACGGATGCGATGGGGGCAGTGTCCGGCAGCGTGAAGGACGCCCCGCACGCAGTGGATGCCATGTAGACGACAGGATTGGTCAGCAGGCTGACCACGACTTCCCCGGTATCGCGCACGCCGGGGCGAGGTTCGTACCGATGTCATGGTCGAAGGCCACGCCCGGCCCTCGGCCAAGCGCCTCTTGCCTTGGCCAGCTAGCCTTGCGCAGCGCTTTGTTCTGGCGGGTTGAGGTGCGACCAGGTCGAAAAACCACCGGAGAGCAGACTGGCCCGGTAGCCGTGCTGGCGCAACATGCGGATGGCGTTGTACGCGCGCAAGCCGACGCCGCACACCACGTGGATGGGCTTGTCGGCGGGAAGCTCGTGCAGGCGGGCGCGCAATTCATCAATGGGGATATGCATCTCGCACGGCAGACGGTCCTTTTCCACTTCTTCCTTGGTACGCACGTCCAGGATGGAGGCGGCGGCGTCGTCGACGTCGCTCCAGTGCGTGATGGGCAGGTCGCCACGCATGGCATTGGCGGCGATCATGCCGACCAGGTTCACGGGATCCTTGGCGGCCCCATACTGGGGGGCGTAGCAGAGCTCGGCTTCTTCCAGGTCGAAGACGCTGGCTTTCATCTGGATAGCCATGGCGATGACGTCGATACGCCGCTCGACGCCGTCCTGACCCACGGCCTGAGCCCCCAGGACACGCCCGTCGGTCGTGTCGTAGAGCAGTTTCATGTTGATGGTCGTGGCACCCGGGTAATAGCCGACATGGTTGAGCGGGTGGGCATAGACCACCTCATACGGGATGCGCAAATTGCGCAGGGTGCGCTCGTTCAAACCGGTGCTGGCCAGGGTCAGGCCGAAGGCCCCGCATACAGCGGTACCCTGCACGCCGCGGAAGCCGCGCCGCTTGCCCGCGATGACATCGGCGACCAGGCGGCCCTGGCGGTTGGCGGGGCCGGCAAGCGGCACGGCAACACGCTGGCCGGTGAGCGCGCATCGCACCTCGACCGCATCGCCGACGGCGTAGATATGCGGATCCGAAGTCTGCATGCGGGCATCCACCGAAATATGGCCACGCGCGCCCAGGGCAAGCCCCGCGGCCTGGGCCAGACTGTTTTCCGGGCTCACGCCGACCGCCAGGATGACCATGTCGGTATCGAGCTGGCTGCCATCCGCAAAACCGACCTTGAGGCCCCGGCCTCTGGCACCGGGCTCGAAGCCGCTCACCTTGGTGCGCAGACGGAGGTCGACGCCGGCCGCACGGATGGCTTGGGTCATGGGCTGAACCATTTCCCGATCGATCATCGACATGACCTGTTCGCCCAGTTCGATCAAGGCAACCTGGATGCCCAGATGGTGCAGGTTCTCGACGACCTCCAGGCCGATGAAACCGCCCCCGATCACCACGGCGCGCCTGACCTTGTGCCGGGTGATCCACTGCTTGATGAGGTTGCTGTCCGGCACGGTGCGCAACGAGAAGATGCCGGGCAGGTCGATGCCGGGCAGCGGCGGACGGATGGGTTGCGCGCCGGGCGACAGGACCAGGGCGTCGTAGGCCAGTTCGTAGTCGGGGCCGTCGTCCGGCTGAACGCGTATCGTGCGCGCGGCGCGGTCGATGGCGACAACGTCGTGGCCGGTGCGCACGTCGATATCGAAGCGGCGCTTGAAGAACGCCGGACTGGAGAGCAGCAACGCCTCTTCCTTTTCGATGACCCCGCCCAGGTAGTAGGGCAGACCGCAATTGGCGAACGAAACGTAGGGGCCGCGTTCCAGGACGATGATATGGGCGTGTTCGTCGTTGCGGCGCAGACGCGCGGCGCACGATGCGCCGCCGGCGACGCCGCCGACAATGACCGTGGTCTTGTGCGCCTTCGCGTGCTCAGGTGACGGGTTTGCGTGATCGTGTGCGGGGTTGGAATGCAGGGCCATCGAGTCTCCTGGAATCGTCAATATTCATGCGGCGTCTGTCCTGCCCGCAGCCTGCGGCGGATTGTCCGCTTCCCCCTGCCGGGGCTGGAAATTGTGAATGCACATGCCATTCATTTGGATATTCAATCATGCCGCTCCCGGGCTATTGATGCTGCACGAAGGCCAACCACGTCACCGGCGATCACACTTCGCAGGGTTTCGGTAATGGCGTCTCGGCCTGTTTCAACCGGGGCTTCTTGCCGCGGGGCTTCAGGGACGCAGCCGTCGCCTGCAAATGCTCGATGAATTCCGAAACATGGGGGACGGACGTGAGCTTGCGCGACCAGGTCGCGGTGACAGGCATATCGACATCCAGACCGGACTTGTCGGTGATCGGGAAGGCCCGATTCATCTGCCTCAACTTGGAACCCGGCAGGATGGCCGCGCCGATGCCCAGCATCGCCCACTCTTCCAGTACCTGACAGCTTAGCGTCTCTCCGGCGTACTCATTCAGCTTGCAGCGATGTCTGCGAAACAATTCGCGCGTGGCGCGCGCAAGTCCGCACGCGTCGTTGGGCGCCATCACGAAGGTCTCCTCCACGATATCCGCCAGACGCACGCCGTGACCGGTGACTTTTTCCTTCGGCATGCCGCCGCGCGGCACGAACACCAGCGGTTCGCGATACAGGACGATGCTCTGGCATGAGCGTTTCGTGACGTTTTCGACTTCGACCAGGAAATCAATACGTCCTTCGGCGAATTCGCGATCCAGATTCGTCAGGTTCATTTCGCACAGCACGATTTCGATTTCGGGGCACTTGTGGCGAAACGGGGCGATCACCCGGGCCACCTGGCGTGCATCGATCAAGGGCGACAACCCTATATGAATGGCGCGCGTTTCCGGCGCGCCAAACGTCCGCACCTGCCGCTTGAGCGTCTCCTGGGCGTGCACGATTTCGCTCAGATAGGGGAGGATGTGCTCGCCGAACGGCGTGAGCGTCACCTTGCGCGTCGTGCGGATGAAGATGCGCTCGCCAAACTCATGTTCAAGCCGGGCAATGCCATTCGACAATGTCGGCTGGGTGACAAAGCACGCATCCGCGGCAGCGGTGAACGACCCGCTGCTGGCAACGGCACAGGCAAAACGATATTCACTGATACTCATGATGAACAACCTCCTGCACGACATCGTGATCTTCACGGTGCCTTCCAATTTAAGCAAGTTTCCGTCAACTCATGGTCAAATCAGGCCAGCGCATTGATTGAATATTCAAATAAGTGACATGTACATTAATAATTTCAATGTTCGGCAAGGGATCAAGATAATGCGCTTCAAGTTGCGGGTTGTCTTCCCGCGAGCAGGAAGACAGCCCGCAGCGAGACGAGGCGGCATACCGCCGTGAATTGACCGATTCCGGGTAGATCCGATGGCCTGTACGTGTGATGCCGCTTCGCACCGCCTCTACTGCCGGACAGGCCTCGTTTGATCGATTCGCCCTTCGGAGACCGCCCGTGCGTCTGTCCGTCCCTCTGCGATCCCCCTCCACTAGCGTGTCCCGACTGGTTCTGGCTGAACCCCCTGCCCGCGGCGCGGCCCAAGCCCGAACCTCTCACGCGCATACGCGCTGAGGCTTCCCGATGATTCCGCATTTCACCACGGCGCTCACCGGACCGGTGCTGGATCTGGAAAAGCATTTCCTGGACAACGCCGCCACGGTCAAACACTGGCTGCACGACCAATGGCAGGGGCATGTTCCACCTTTCTATGCGTCCGTCGATCTTCGCCATAGCGGTTTCAAGCTGGCACCGGTCGACACCAACCTGTTTCCCGGCGGCTGGAACAATCTCCATACGCTGTTCCATCCACTATGCACGCCGGCCGTCATGTCGGCCATCGAGCAGCACTGCCCGGGTGCCCGCAAGCTGCTCCTGATTCCGGAGAGCCACACCCGCAACCCGTTCTATCTGCAGAACGTGCTGCAACTGACCATGATTCTGCGACGGGCGGGCCTCAACGTGCGCATCGGCAGCCTGCTGCCCGAAATCACGGTCCCGACGCCGATTCCCCTTGCCGATGGCCAGAGCCTGGTGCTGGAGCCCTTGTTGCGCCCCGGCCCCGAGCGGCGTCGCCTGGTACTCAGGGATTTCGACCCTGACGCCATCCTGCTCAACAACGATTTGTCGGCCGGCATTCCGGACATCCTGGAAAATCTGCACGAACAGGCGATCATTCCGCCGCTCCATGCCGGCTGGACGACGCGGCGCAAATCCGATCACTTCGCGGCCTTCAGGGAAGTTGCCAGCCGTTTCGCCGCAGCCATCGGTATCGATCCCTGGCTGATCGATCCGGATTTCGCCGTCTGCGATGGGATCAATTTCCGGGAACGGACCGGGGAGGACTGTCTGGCCGCCAAGGTGGATGCCGTACTGTCCCGCACGCGCGCCAGGTACCGCGAATACGGCATCAAGGCGCAGCCCTTCGTCATCGTCAAGGCCAATGCCGGCACTTACGGCATGGGCATCATGACCATTTACGATGCCGCCGAAGTGAAAGATCTCAATCGCAAACAGCGAAACAAGATGGCCGTCGTGAAAGAAGGACTGCCCGTCACCGAAGTGATCATCCAGGAAGGCGTGCATACCATCGAAACCGTCAACGGCGGCGCCGCCGAGCCGGCGATTTACATGATCGACCGCTACATCGTGGGGGGCTTCTACCGCGCGCATGCCGATCGCCGGCGTGACGAGAATCTCAACGCACCCGGCATGCATTTCCAGCCCTTGTCCTTCGAGGGACCCTGTGCCATGCCGGATCCGTGCGGCGGACCGGATACCCCGCCCAACCGCTTCTTCGCTTATGGCGTCGTCGCCCAACTGGCCCTGCTGGCCGCCAGCCTGGAACTCCGTCAGCGTGCGCCGCGTGCGGAACGCGCAGGCGGCCCGCTTACCCTGATGGAGTATATGTCGGCATGACATGCATCCAGTATTGCGTTCCCGATCCGGCATGGGCAACGCTGCACGACAGCGGAGACCGTTGGTCTGATGCCGCACACGTCGCTATGTGGCAGCTTCCTTGAGCAGCCAATCCCGAAATGCGACCAGGCGCGGCAAGCTGGAACACTCGGCGCGGTAGACCACGTAGTAGGCCAGTGCCGACGTGCAGGCGATCCCGGGAAACAGCCGCACCAAGCGGCCTGCGGCCAGATCGTCGCGCGCCATCACGCTGCGGGCGAGCGCGATGCCGTGACCTTCGATCGCCGCCTGCAAGACCGCTGCGGAATTGTTGATCTTCATGCCACGCAGGGCGCCTGCGCCGGTCACGCCGGCTTTCTGGAACCAGGCGTCCCACGAAGGAAAACCTGTGTAGCCGTCCATCGACAGATCATGAATCAGGGTTTCCCGTATCAGATCGCCCGGCTTGCGCAGTCGTCGATGCCGACGCGGCAATGCCGGCGAACACACTGGATAGATTTCCTCGTCCATCAGCTTCTCCGCAACCAGCCCCGGCCAGTCCCCCATGCCGTAGCGCACGCCGATATCCACCCGCTGCGCCACGAAATCCACGGGCTTGTGGTTCGTGTCCAGACGGATGTCGGTATCGGGCCATGCGGCCTGGAAGCGTTCGATGCGCGGCAGCAGCCACTTGGCGGCGAAGGCCGGGCTGACCGTTACGGTCAGCACGCCGCCGGTCGCCCCTTCCTTGAGCCGTTCCAGCCCCAGACTCAAGCTGTCGAAGCCTGCCCGAATGTCGGGCAAGGCGCGTTGCGCCGCGTCGGTGGCAACGAGCCTGGCCCGTCCGCTGTTGCCACGGTGGAACAACGGCGTGCCCAACCATTCTTCCAGCGCACGCACGAGCTGGCCGACGGCTGCCGGCGTCACGTTCAGTTCGGCCGCCGCCGCGGAAAAGCTCCGATGACGGGCGCTGGCTTCGAATGCCCGCAAGGCGTTCAGGTGGACAGGGGTTTTCATCATGAGAAAGATTTTCTTTCAATGGAGAAAACTATATCTCATTTGCTTATCACTTGTCAGAAAGTAAAAATCCGATTCAGTCAATGGGATTTAAACAAGAAATTGTTTTCAATTTTTCCTCTTGACCCGATGCGTTGTTCACCCTCAACCATAGGAGTTCGTCATGGCCGCTTATCTGCAAATCACCCTCAACACCTCTGCTGCCAATCGGCCCGCCGCTGCTTGCATCTACCATGAATTCAAGACGCTGTTCCTCAACACCATCGTCGGCGCGAAATCGAAGGAACTGCTGGTGCGGGACGAGGACGTGCAGGTCCTGCATGGTTTCGACAGCAAGGAGAACGCTCAGGCTTACTTGCAGAGTGAGCTGTTCACCGCCAATGTGGTCGCTCGCCTGCAGCCCTTGCTGGGCACGGATCCGGAAGTACGGATCTATGCGGCCGCGTGAATATTCGATGCCCGGCATCAGCCGGGTAGTTGAACGATGCTCGTCATGCCGGACCGCAGCAGCCGCCCGGCCTGTGTCACAGCCGAAGGCGGCGCAATCCTGCATCTCAGGATTGATCATCATGGCGACATGATGGCGGAAGAGGGATAGCACGATGCCGGATGCACGCATTGCCATCGTCGGCGGTGGCCTGAGCGGTCTGTATGCCGCCCTTCTGCTCGAACAGCGCGGCATCAAGGACTATCTGCTCCTTGAAGCCCGCGAGACATTTGGCGGCCGCATCGCGTCCGTTGCCTCCACCGGGCAGATGGCTCAGGAAACGGGGCTCCCCTCTGACGGCATCGACCGTTTCGATCTCGGACCCACGTGGTTCTGGCCTGTGTACCAGCCTCAGATGGACAAGCTTGTCCGCGACCTGGATCTCGCATACTTCGAACAGCATGAAACGGGTGACATGGTCGTGGAACTCTCGCCGCAGGAACCGCCCGCGCGGACGCGCGGCTACCTCAGCGCGCCGTCTTCCATGCGCCTGGTCGGGGGCATGGGCGCACTGATCGACGCGATACGCAGCAAACTGGAACCGACCCGGCTCATCGCCGCCCAGCCCGTCAAGTGGCTGCACCACAGCGGACCGCACATCGAGATCGGCACCGAAACTGCCCATGGGCAGCCCACAACGTATCGCGCCGCGCATGTCCTGCTGGCCTTGCCGCCGCGCCTGGCCGCAGTCACCCTCCGCTTCTCGCCGGCCTTGCCCGATACGCTGATGCACGACTGGCGCAACACGGCGACGTGGATGGCCACGCACGCCAAATACGTCGCCCTCTACGACACGCCGTTCTGGCGCGAACAAGGGCTTTCCGGCGAAGCCCGTAGCGCACGCGGGCCATTGGGCGAAATCCACGACGCGTCGATGCCGGGCGGTCACGCCGCCCTGTTCGGATTCTTCGCGATACCGGCCCGTGTCCGCCGGAACGTTTCCGATGACGTGATGCGCGCCCATTGCCGCACGCAGTTCGCGCGGCTGTTCGGGCCGCAGGCGGCGATGCCGGTAGCCGACGTCATCAAGGATTGGGCGAGCGACCCTTACACGGCGACTGTCGCCGATCAGGACGGTACGGCCCAGCACGGCGCCGCGCCTGCGGCCGTTGCAGCGTCAGGTGTCTGGCATGGCCGGATTACCGGCATCGCCAGCGAGTGGTCGCCGCAGTTTCCCGGTTACGTCGCGGGTGCCATCGAGGCCGCAGCCATCGGTGTGCAGACCCTGGCGGAACACATCGCATTCCGGACAACACCCTAAACGAGATGGAGCCCTCCATGAAGACCACCTATCGCGCCATGCAAGTGACGCATCCCGGAACGCTCGAACTGGTGGAACGCCAGACGCCGGTGCCGGACGCCGGTGAAGTGCTGATCGAAGTCGAAGCCTGCGGCGTCTGCGGCGCGGATGCCGCCGACATCGAGGGCGCCGATCCGGCATTGCAGCCGCCGCGCGTGCCCGGCCATGAGGTCGTCGGCCGTATCGCTGTCCTCGGCGCGGGCGTGCCTTCGATCTGGAAGACCGGCCAGCGTGTAGGGGTGGGGCGTCTGGGCGGCCATTGCAACGAATGTGCCCAATGCCGTCAGGGGCGATTCCAGCTTTGTCAGAACCAGCCTTTCGTCGGCTCCACGCGCGACGGGGGGTATGCCGAAATGATGCTGGCGCGTCACACCGGGCTGGTGTCGATTCCGGACGAACTGGATGCGGAAGAAGCCGCGCCGATCCTGTGCGCCGGCCTCGCCACCTTCAACGCGCTCAAGAAATCCGGCGCCCAGGCCGGCGACACGGTGGCCGTGCTGGGGATCGGCGGTCTGGGGCACATGGCGCTTCAATATGCGCGCCGCATGGGCTTCAAGGTCGTTGCGGTCGGACGTGGCCACGACATTGCCGAAGACGCGCTGGCCCTGGGCGCATACCTTTATCTGGACCTCGAACAGGGGGATGCGGCGGCCCGGCTGCAAGGCATGGGCGGCGCGCAAGCCATCATCAGCACCATTGGTCATGCCGCCACCGTATCGGCGCTGCTGGCCGGGCTGGCACCGCGGGGGCGGCTGGTCGTGCTCGGGGCCGGCAAGGATCCGCTGCCCATCCCGGCCGGCCATCTGGTCGTCGGCGAACGCGATGTGCTGGGTTCGATTACCGGCACGCCTTACGAGAACGAGAAGACGCTGAATTTCAGCGTGCTTGCGGGCGTGCGTCCAAGGATCGAGGTCATGCCGCTGGAGCATGCCCCTGAAGCGTACCGGCGGATGAAGTCCGGCGACGTGAAGTTCCGCATGGTGCTCACGATGGGCGGGAAATGATGGCCTGCGAGACGCCGCGGTCAGGCAATCCAGAACGTAAACGCACAAATACCGGACATGTCCTCCTGACGATGAGCGGCACGGGCTTCAATTCCTTCGTCTCGGCGCTGATCTTGCTGGGCGTCGGCTGGAATTTCCTCTACATCGGCGGCACTTCCCTGCTGACAAGCACTTACACCGCCGCCGAGAAAGCCACGGCGCAAGCGATCAACGACATGACGATCTTCGCGGTAGGGCTGACTTGCTCGTTTGGTGCCGGCTGGCTACTGGAAGTCCTTGGCTGGCAGATGCTGAACATTGCTTTGCTGCCTTGGCTCGGACTGGCCGGTCTGTCATTGATGTGGCTTGGTGTGAAGCGCCATGTAACAAAGAATGTATTGGGCAAGCGTATGGCAAGGCAGTCGATGCCGTGACGCTGCCACAGCACATACTGGAGGCGTTCATAGCGGGGATCGGGGATTCAGGAAGGGAACGACGGCCATCGAGGTTTCGCCGCCGAGATCGCCCAATACCAGAAGCTTGAAGCTGCCTACCTCGAGGCTTCATTTCTAAGCGGTGTGTCTCGTCTCGTTGCAGTCGATTTTCCCGTTCATGTGCCATCCCCTATCGTTGATTATCCTTAACTGGCGGCCATTGATGTGCAGTATTCACCAAGGTCAGCACCCAAACCGTGTCCCCGTCGATCTCATACACCAGCCTATAGCTTTCGTGCGGTATCAGCTCGCGAGTACCTGCAATCTTGCCCGTCTTGCCCATCTTTGGATGCGCGGCCAGCCGAGCGGCCGCATCGCTGAAAAGCTCATCCATGCGAACAGCCGCGCCGGGGTTATCGACCGCGATGTAGTCCCAAATGTCGGCGCGATCTTGTTCCGCCTCAGGTGTCCAGACGACTATCACGCCTGGCTCGCCGCCACCTGGTTGCGCCTGGCAGCGAACGAGGCTTCAACCTCATCATTCGAACGGCCGAGGCCGGCACGCATCGAGGCGCGGCCAGCTTCTACCTTGCGCCGCAGATATTCGTCGTATTCGCGGGCCTGGCGGCGCTGCTCGATGTAGCCGCGCATCAGCTCGCGCATGACTTGGGAGGCGGGTCGATCTTCGCCGGCCACTTCGGCCATGAAGTCGGCGCGCAACTCCGGTTCCAGCTTCATCGTGAAAACGGCTTCTTTCGCCATGGTGCGCTCCTTTGTAAAGATACTAACACAGTATACACCTTGTTAGTATAAAGCGCACGCTGACATTGTCTTGCGGCGCGGCAATAGGTCGAGCGACGCTAGGGAAGTGAACGGCGGATGGCCGCGTTTGCCTTCCGGCAGGTAAGGCGCGATCAGCGCCACCAACTCGGACCATGGCACCACGCGGTCCATCTCTTCGAGGAACTTCCGACGCCGTGTGCGCTTCGTCGAGGCTCCCAGGGGCAGGCTGCTCTGTTTCATGCTCCGTATCGTCTCAGGCATTCAGCTTGGCGCCAAGACCGACGCAGCTTGAAGCTATTTGAGAGCCGAAATCAATCAGGCGCCGTAGTGCCATTCGCCACGGCAGTACCCGCAGTTCAGGACTTCGGCCGCGCGTGGTGATGCGGGATCTCGTGATCGTGCGCGCCCTCGTCGGTCTCGTTGGCATGCGCATGGCGATGGGTGTGGAGGTCCACCGGCACCAGATTGATGGCTCCATGACGAACGCCCCGCTCGGCAATGAGGCTGTCGGCGCAGGCGCGCACGCGGTCGGTGGGGCCTTTCAGAAACAGACTTTCCATGCACTGATCGTGGTCCAGGTGCGCATGCATGGTGGCGATGGCCAGGTCATGGAAATGGTGCTGCAGATCGATCACGCGGTCGGCCAGTTCGCGCTCGTGATGGCTGTATACATAACTGACGTTGGCCACGCATTGCGGTGCTTTCTGCACGCGCAGGCGCTGCTCCTCAATGTGCTGGCGCAGGATGTCGCGCATGGCCTCCGAGCGGTTCTGATAGCCGCGCGCGCGGATCAGCTCATCGAATTCCCGGGCCAGTTCGGCGCTGAGCGAAATCGTGAAACGTTCCATATTCATTCTTTCTTTTCCAGGGCGGTACGCAGACTCCAGCCTACTTCCATCGAGGCTATCGAATTTATTGAACAATCGAATAAACGGCATGTGCATTAACAATTTCATCGCACGGCAGAACGCAGGGAGAATCCATTTCAGGTGATGGGCTGTCTTTCCTGAAACCCGAAAACCCGACACCCGAAAATCGACAGATACGACGACGTGGCGGAAACACCAAACACGGGCCAAGTCATTGGCCATTCATTTGGCCCTTGCGTAAGACAAAAAATATTTTCTTCTTAAATTACGGAAGAAAAACCAACCGAGGAGACATCGTGCTGCACGCAAAAAGCAAAATAGCCCTGATGAGCGGCCTGCTGTGGGCCGGTACCGCGCATGGGCAGCAGGCGATGGATTCCCTGCCGCAGGATTGGACGGCCCTGTGTCTTCTCGTGTTCCTGCTGGGGCTCAAGCACGGCTTCGATGCCGACCATCTCGCCACCATCGATGGCCTGACACGCTTCAACATGCATGCCAAGCCACGCCTGGCGAGGTTCTGCGGCGCGCTCTTCTCGCTCGGTCATGGCGCGATCGTGGTCGCCATCGCCCTGATCGTCGGCACGCTGGCGCGGCAATGGCAGATCCCGCAATGGATGGAAACCTTCGGGGTCATCGTCTCGATCGTCGTGCTCGCCGCGTTGGGCCTGCTGAACATTCACGCGGTGCTGCGCACCGACCCGGCACAGATCGTGCGCCCGATCGGGATCAAGGGCCGTTGGCTGGGCCGCCTCAGTCAGGCGGCGAGCCCGGGGCTCGTGGCGCTGGTCGGCGCGCTGTTCGCGTTTTCGTTTGACACGATCAGCCAGGCGACGCTGTTCGCTCTGGCCGCGGTGCACTTCGGCGGCTGGCAGCACGCATTGGTCCTGGGTCTGCTGTTCACGCTCGGCATGCTGGTGACCGACGGCATCAACGGCTTCTGGATCTCGCGTCTGATCTGCCGCGCCGACCAGATCGCCCGGATTGCCTCCCGCGTCATGAGCCTCGCGGTCGCCGGCGTGAGCCTGCTGGTCGCGGCCTTCGGCGCGATCAAACTGGCCTCGCCGACCGTCGAATTCTGGAGCGAAGGCAAGGAACTGGCGTTCGGCATGGCCGTGGTGATGGTCATCGCCGGCAGTTTCCTGCTGGCGCTCCGGTTGACCCGCAAACCGCCGTTACCGGACGTTGCTTACCGGCCGTTGCCGGAAGCGGGCGAATGATGAATCGGGACGTGCTAGCCGACGCGACACTTCGAACCAGGGCGGCGCGAAGCTCGTACTGGTGCATTGGCCCCGGTTTCAAAACGAACCATCAAGCAATGTAAGGAAAGCCCATCATGGGAAACCGGCCATCCCGCAATATCTCGCGACCGGGCCGGATCATGCATCTGATCTGGGTCTCGGCCGGCGCGTTGACGATCGTTCCCGACACCTTTGCCGGCGGTATCCAGACGCTGGACGTGGTGGAAGTCAGCGCCGACAGCGAGGGCCTGATCGGCCTGGCAGGAACGGCCAGCGAAGGGACGGTGACGGCCAGGCAACTGGAGAACCGGCCGTTGCTGCGGCCTGCGGAAGTGCTGGAAGTGGTGCCGGGCCTGATCGTTTCCCAGCACAGCGGCGACGGCAAGGCCAATCAGTATTATCTGCGTGGCTTCAACCTCGACCACGGTACCGACTTCGCCACCACGCTGATGGGGATGCCGGTCAACATGCCGACACACGGACACGGCCAGGGCTATTCGGACCTGCAGTTTCTGATCCCCGAACTGGTGGACCGCATGCAGTACCGCAAAGGCCCCTACGCCGCCAACGTCGGCGACTTCGCCAGCGCGGGCTCGGCGTCGATCGACTATTTCCGCACGCTCGATACCTCCTTTGCCGAGTGGTCTGTCGGCGGGCACGGCTACCGCCGCGGCCTGCTCGCCGGTTCGCCCCAGGCCGGCGGGGGCAATTTGCTCTATGCGCTGGAATGGACGCAAAACAACGGCCCCTGGGTGCTACCGGAGGATCTCGGCAAGCTCAACGGTCTGCTGCGCTACAGCCAGGGCACCCGGGACAACGGCTGGTCGGTGACCGGCATGGCTTACAAGGCCAGTTGGGACTCGACCGACCAGGTCCCGCAGCGTGCCATCGACCAGGGCCTCATCTCGCGTTTCGGCAACCTCGACCCCACCGACGGCGGCAAGACACACCGCTACAGCCTCTCCGGCGAATGGTCGGAGAAGGCCAACGACCGCTGGACGCGCGCCAACGCCTACGTCATCGACTACGGCCTCAATCTCTGGTCGAACTTCACCTTCTGCACGCTCGGCTGCAATCCCGGCCCCGGCGACCAGTTCGAACAGGCCGACCGGCGCCAGGTCTATGGGCTCAATGCCGCGCGCACCTGGTACCGTGACTGGAACGGCCGGGCGACGGATTTCACGCTCGGTCTGCAATCCCGCTACGACGACATCGGCAACGTCGGCCTCTACACCACGACGGCGCGGCAGCGCTGGGGCACGATCAACCAGAACCGCGTCAAGGAGGCCAGCTTCGCGCTCTACGGCGAAAGCCAGGTGCAATGGGCCGAGAAGTTCCGCAGCCTCATCGGGCTGCGCGGGGACGTCTACCGCTTCGATGTGACGAGCGACACGCCGCAGAATTCCGGCAGGGTCAACGACAGCATCGCCAGCCCGAAGCTCTCGCTGATCTTCGGCCCCTGGAGCAAGACCGAGTATTACGTCAATTATGGCTACGGCTTCCACAGCAACGACGCGCGCGGCGTGACCGCCAGGATCAATCCGGACTTCCGCGATCCCGGCTACGGCCAGCCGGTCGAGGCGGCGACGCCGCTGGTGCGGGCGAAGGGCGCCGAACTGGGGCTGCGCAGCGCCATCGTGCCGGCGTTGCAGACCTCGCTCGCCCTGTGGCGGCTGGACCTCGATTCCGAGCTGCTGTTCGTGGGCGACGCCGGCACCACCGAGCCGAGCTTCCCGAGCCGCCGCACCGGCATCGAATGGGCCAACTACTGGACGCCGACGCCGCAGATCACCGTCGACGCCGATCTGGCCATGTCGCGCGCCCGCTACACGTCGATCGACAGCTCGGTTTCCGGCGACTACATTCCGGGCACCATCGAGAAAACGGCGTCGCTGGGCGTGAGCTACGCCGACGGCGGGAAGTGGTCGGGCGGCCTGCGGCTGCGCTACTTCGGCCCGCGCCCGCTGATCGAGGACAATTCGGTCCGCTCGAAGTCATCGACGCTGGCCAATCTGCGCCTTGGCTACAGGATCGACCGCCATACCAGGCTGGCGGTGGACGTACTCAACCTGTTCGATGCCAGGGTCAGCGACATCGACTACTACTACGCGTCTCAACTGCGCAACGAGGCGGCGCCGGTGGACGACCTCCACACCCATCCGTCCGAGCCGCGCACCTTCAGGGTAACGCTTCGGTTCAACTACTGACCGCGCATCGCGACGGCAGAACCGGTTCGCGCAGGCTCACACTCAGGCATTCTCGATGAATCCTGCGGCGCCTGCGGAAAACCAATCAGGTACGACCGCTCCCTCACCGGCATGGACAGCCATTGGCCCTTCGCCTTGCGTTCCCGGCGGGCGAGCAGGCAGTATTGCGATGGTTGCGTGAGATTCCGTAAGATTGGCGCCGTATCGCTGATCGCGGTGAACCAAGCCGCCCAGGCCCGGGCCTTGCCCACGATGAAGCCGACGCTGCGTCAAATGACCAGCAGCCAGCCTATGGCGCGCCCGGTTGAGCACAGGCGCCCATCAACAGGAGAAAGTCTCATGAATTTTGGCTTGCAGGGAAAGTGGGCGCTGGTAGGAGGCGCCAGTAAAGGGCTGGGGCTCGGATGCGCCACGGCGCTGGCCGCCGAGGGCGTGAACGTGGTCATGGTGGCCCGCGGCGTTGAGGCGCTGGACGCGGCTGCGATACGCTTGCGTCAGGATTCCGGTGTCAGGATCGTGGCGGTCGCAGCGGACATCACTACGGAGGCGGGCAGGCAAGCCGTCTTCAGGCATGCCGAAGGCCCTGGCGCGGACTTTGACATCGTTGTCACGAATGCAGGCGGCCCACCCCCCGGAGCGTTCCACGACTGGGATCGGGATGCCTGGATCAAGGCACTGGACGCCAACATGCTCACGCCCATTGCGCTGATCCAGGCCACCATTGATGGCATGCAAAGGCGCGGCTTCGGTCGTATCGTCAACATCACGTCGAGTGCAGTCAAAGCGCCGATCGCCAACCTTGGCCTGTCCAACGGTGCGCGTAGCGGCCTGACGGGATTCGTCGCCGGCATGGCACGCAATCCGGAAATCGCGGCGCGAGGCGTGACGATCAACAACCTGCTGCCCGGACGCTTCGACACGGACCGCCTCTCCGCCCTCCTCGACGAGACTGCTGCGCAGCACCGTGCAAGCCTCGACGAAGCCCGGCAGATCGTGGGCAGAACGATCCCCGCCGGTCGAGTGGGCGACCCGAAAGAGTTTGGTGAAGTCTGTGCCTTTCTATGCAGTCGTCAGGCCGCCTACCTGACCGGACAAAACATCCTGCTCGACGGCGGCGCCTATCCCGGAACGTTCTGACCGATACAGGTCCACGCGCGTCCAGCTGGAGTATCTTGCTGCGCGCCAGGCTGTGTAACGTACCCAACAAATACCCGCAATGAATCAAACAGATCTCTCCGCGCACACGCCGATTGTGTTGGGACGCTGAGTCGGCGTGCTACCATGGATCATAATTTATATTTAATATCAATAAGTTATAACGATAGCAGCCATCGCCTCACATAGCTCGAATTGGCATAGATGGGCATGGTTTGGCGCCCAAATTGCCCCAAATTTGTCCCAAATTTGCCCCACGAAATTGGACCGCATACCGGAGCATAGCCAGTCGTGTGCGAACGTAGGTTTCAAGAGGCTACGCGGCACCGCGCTGGACTGTGACAATGTGCGATGGGTTTCGAAGCAAATGAAGGTCAGTTATCTGGGGTGGTACTGCCGCTGAGCTCCCGGAATCGGCTGAGTGCTTTTCGGCCTTTGCTGCCGGTGGCGTTGGCTGTTCTGAATGGCCGATGTCGCCCAGGTAACCGACGTTGACGAGGTAGGCAGCTTGAATGTTCGTCGTCAGTGGCGAGGGATAGCACCCGCCTTTCTCACTGGAGCGCGGGGTTATGCATGGTGCATGATGAGACTACTGGGAGTTTCGCCTTCAACATTGAAGCCATGCCTTTCATAGAACACCTTTGCCACTTCATTGATTCTGAAAACTTCCAGTCCTACGTTCTTAGATTGCTTGCCAGCCAATGCGATAACAGAAGCAAGAAGGTTTGTCCCAATCCCATTCCGCTGGTGGTCTGGATGAACAACGAGCATCCTTATGAATATTTGACTATCTTGATTTTCGATGTGGGAATACCCGGCTAGCTCGTGCTCTTGGAATGCCAGCGTAATTCCTTGGGGATCAAAATGGGTAGAGAAATCGGTGCGTTGCCACTGTTCATCCCAGCCCCAGATTTCAGAAATAAAGCTACGCATCACCAGGCGATACAGATGATAGATCTCTTCTCTATCTGATTCTTCAGCTTTTCGGTAAGTGTAAGTCATGCGATGACAAGCGCAGCTTGCGGGAGGCTCGGTTGACTGATGAGGTTATGCGACAAGGCAATCGCTTGACAGACGGTACAGGCAATGCAGTCGCAGCGAACTCCCTTCGGGTAGTTGCGGATGTTCGAAGGTGCCAGACTCCCGCATGCCGAGCCGTTCCATGACTGCACGAGACCTGTTGTTTCCAACGGCGGCGAAGGACACGATTTCTCGTAGGCCGAGTGAATGGAAACCGACACGAACAGCTTCCTTTGCGGCTTCCGATGCCAACCCCTTCCCCCAGTGCTCATAGGCAAGACGCCAACCGACCTCCACGCAAGGCGAAAATGGGAATTGAGCGGACGGTGTGTGGAGGCCGACAAACCCAATGAACCTGCCGTTTGTCGTCAATTCGGCCGCCCAAAAGCCCCAGCCGCGCTCGTGGATGAGCGACTCGCAGCGATTGGCCATTGCGTCACTCTCGGCACGCGTGAGCGGCGATGGAAAAAACTCCATGACTCTTGGGTCTGAGTTGAGGGCAGCGAAAGGATCACGGTCGGCCACTTTCCACTGCCGCAAGCGGAGGCGCTTAGTCTCGAATTCGAGCAGTTCAGCCATTTGCTACGAGTCGGGCGGTGGTGACGCATAACGTGGAGGTAACCGGCGCTGCGCGACTTTTATCGCGCAGCGTCCGTGTCGGCCGAAGGGTTAGAGCACTACCGTTTGCCATGTGCATACAGCAGCCACTCTGCGATGGTGCCCATGAATTGAATGGCCGCCCTTGCTTCAGTGTCGGTGACGTTCGCAAGCCAGGGACGGCCGTGACCAGTGCCAGCCTTATTCCGCAAGGCGTTTACAGAACAAGCGAGATCAAACATCGACCTCTCAATTCTTCGTTGGGGCGCCTCACCTGGTTGGACTGGATGCTGAGGAGTTACCAGCCCCATTGCCACATAGGCTTGGCCAAGAAGACCCTCGAAATTGGCGCCACGAGGGTAGGAGCCAAATCTTTCAACAAGAATGTGAGCGGCGGTTGCCTCAAGAAGATCTTTGCCAGTTCCAGTAAGTAGAGCTGCGTCGTCAGCGCCGCGCTTGGCGCGGCGAACATATGCATAAAGCGCGTCGGTAAGTGCAGCACCGGACAGGTTTTCAAGAACGACGGCGTGCAGATCGCCGTCGCTTGTTAAAACGAAACCCTCGGAACGAAATGCAGCGATTGCATTTTCTATGGCCTCGGAACCGACAAAGTTCGGCGAGGCAGGCCGGAACCCCCGCAGCCGCGAACGAGGGAAATTAGGTTTTCAACGAGAGATTCGCCCGCAGCGGCGTTGTTGTCCAGTGCCCAATTGAGCGTACCCAGCACACGCTTCGCTTTTCCAACTAACTGACCTTGTGCTTTTGGATCGCCAGCGGTAAGCCGCGACCGTTGAATCTGAAACTCGATATCCGAGTGGCTAGGCTCGCGTGTCTCGGTCTGTGCGTCGTCAACGAGACGCGCTACGGCAATTATCACGGCATCGGTGAGCGGAGCAGGCATGTTGTAGTGCCCTAAGAGCTAATAGAGAGAACCATGGGTCCGGGCGATTTACGAAGCAATTCTTGAAGCGCAGCCCGAATCGACACCACAGTATCTGACGGTGCGTCAGAGTCAATTCGGGCGGTGCCGTTGCTTGCCAGTATGATCGTGGTTCTTCTTGAGCCTGGAATTTTAAGCTGAACTTTCTCAATTTCGTGCTTTTTGCCATCGACAAAGCGGTTACTCGCAGCGAGAACGTCCGTCGTTCCTCTAATCAACGCCTTCGCGGTGATCCCAGGCGCGAGCTCAATTGCGCCAATTTGAACGGAATCAACAATACCTCCATCGTTCATGAGGCGCTGGATGCCCTTGGCCCAAGCCAGAACATTCAGATTCAGTGGTCCGATGGCCAAGCCAAATTCAGAAGCTTCTGCTAGCCCGCTTATTGTTGCTTGTATCACCCGAGGTGCGTTTACGAGCTCCAGTCCAGGGCCATCGACGGTTGCGCGAAACTCGCACTGCTTGTAATCGATTCGATGGAATGAAATTTCCTTGCCGAACGGATCGACGATGGTGTCGTCATATTCCACTCGCTCAATGAATCTGGCCTCAAGGAAATCATCTCTGACTCTGTCAAGGACGAATCCGTTCGTCTTGCCATCATCGAATCCATTCGCCTTGAGACGCTTTGCAAGAACCCGCATTGAGATAGGCCATTTGGCTCGTAGCCAACGATATCTCTTCATTAGACTCCCCCATCGGCTTGCTCAGCCGCATCTGGTGCCACTTGAGTTACGGCCAGTAGCTCCTCAAGCACCTTTCGAGCTGTCTCCTCGATCAGCCCGAGAAGCTTTGCCTTCTCGTCATCATCAACCTGCCGAAGGTGCTTTGTATACGTGCCGTGCTTGAGGCGAAGAACCCCATGCACGGAGTACCTGAATCGTTTGGCGTCTTCCTTGTCTTCGAATCCTGCATCGAACTCGACTATTGTGTATGGGTCCTTGTTTTGGCGAGCTCTCCAGGTGATGGAGGTTATGTAGAAGCCCTTTTCCTTCAGCTCCTGATACATCTCAGATGCGACTAGGTTTTCTCCGGACAGGGCAACGTTTTCAACCACGCCAAGCATCTTTTCCGCGGCATCCTCTACCTCTTCGTCCTCAATGTCCAAGTCTTCACTCAGATCCTTGCTTTTGGAGTGGGCTACACGCAGACGTGAGACGTTCTCGAGTGGAAAGTGCGGCAGCGAGGATATAAGCTTAGTGAAAAAAGTCGTTCGGTCTTCGGCTGATGTGAGGTTTGTCAGTTCGATCTCTTCAAGCGTCACCGGCATCTTCTTCTTCGCTTCGACTCGTTCCTTAATGTTGTCTACGATTGCTCGCGCCTTGTCCGTTGCCGGCAACCGCAGTTCTGTGCGGCCGTCCTTCTTCACAAATTCGATGGTCGCGTTCCGCTCTTGCCATTGAAGAAGGCGTGTCTTGGAATAGTCGGGGTCGAAGTACGTCACGTTCATGACGAACTCGTCGGTGCTCTTCTTGTAGTGGGTGACCTTCTCGTTTGATTCGTCCTTCTGGTACTCCTCGATGAACTCCTTCAGTTCCTCAGGCGTAAGAGGTATATCAATTGAAATTGTGGATGTCTTTTCTCCACGGCGTGGAGATTCGCGACGCTCAAGCAGTCCACATACGTCCGTGTAGTCGTGGGTCAACATCGATAGACGTTCAACAAGAGCATCGCGCGGCTCATCTGGTGAGCAGAGCATTCCGCGGTCTCTCAGAAGTTCAAGGAGGACGTTCTCGGTGATACGCTGCTTGCCAGATAAGAGGAGATCGCGAATCTCTCGATTCGTTGCATAGTACAGCTGGCTCAGATCACGCATAGTCCATCCCAATATCAATCGTGGAGAAATCAGTGATAGTTTGGGTCATCTTGGCGAACTTAATGTCCTTCACCTTGACGGCTAGCTCAGTCGCCTCAGCGTCGTCTCCAAGGCCCTCTATGTAGCGATGCTGGGCTTTTTGGAAGCGAGCGGCCGCGGCGACGTCTCCATCAAGCATCCGCACCTCGACTTTCGTCGCCTCATTGAGTACGTTGTATCGTCGCAGATAGTCTAGAAGATACATGAACTCCTCTTCAGTGCTGCCGCTGCGACGGTAGTAGACTACGAATCCACGTTGCGAGTAGTTATGGCCGTGCTTGTACTCAAGTGCGATCCAAGGCGAAGTCAACATCTCAAGTGTCGCTGCACGAGCCTTCTCGGGTTGGAGGTTCGCGCGCCCATCAAGCTGCGGATAGAAGTACTTGCATTGCGCCGCAGGTGGTAGCGTGGTTCCCGCCGCAGCACCACGAAGCTGTCGAATGTCGTACCTGACATTATCTAGCCAGAAGATGTCCGCTGGCCCAAGGATGAACAGGCGTGAGCCCTTCGGGAGCGGCAGCCTTTCCCTCTTGAGGGTGGCAAGGTGTGTGGAAAAATCTTTCTCATACCCACCATCGTGGTTGTATACAAACAAGAGCCCGCAGACCTCAGGCGTTACATTGCCATGCATGTACAGGTCACGCCATTTCTCGCTCTTCTCGGCGCATGCGATCTGCTTCGCCAGACTCTCAATTGCACCATGAACGGCTGCGGCAGTGATGGTGGTTTTCGCGTAGCTCTTCAGATCACAGTGCACAAAGGTCCGCTTAAGCGAGTACGGCTCATCGTAGTAGAAGACGACGTCAGCGGGATGGGTATCGACGCCGTGGTGTTCTTGGTCTTCACATGGCCAGTTTTGGTCTATAGGGCCAACTCTTTCCCAGAAGAACTCTGAGAACACTTCGTCCGAAAGTTTGACCGCCATCTGCGCGGTCGGGTTGGTTTCTGCCAAGTTGCCTCCCTATGCTTTAAATTTGACCTCATTATCCTTGTATCCAAACGCTGCACAAAGTCGATGCAAATCTGGCACCGTGTCCCTTTTCTGTCATGCAAAATGACGGGGCCTGTACGCACAGCTGCGCCACGACTTCGCGTTCGCGGTACGCTAAATCAAGATTGATAAGGGCTGCACGATTGAAGCGAACGTCCGTACCATTAGCAATGGGCGTCCGATATTAGGTAGAGAGTATGTGTTCGCCGTACTAGTAAGCAGTCGTTCGGCGTGAATTCCTGATCAGTGACTGCTCAAGTCCATATAACGGACCAAATTGGCTCCGAACCTGCCGGCAGCAAAAGCCGAGGAAGAGCCCGTCGTAGTCAGCGACATGAGCTTCCGCTCTTGCAGCAATGGGACATTCGACGGCTGGATGAAGCTGTTGTTTCATGTGGCGGATTTGGACTGGAAATCAGTGGCGGGTTTGAATCAGAACTGGTGGCGTAATTCACTGGAATATGCCGACAAGTTGGAGTGTCTGAAAAAGCAGGGCTTCAAACTGGTCGTTGTAGCCCTGAAGTACGAAGCCGGGAGCTACCTTAACGCTTCCTGTTCAACCGTGAACCCGGCTTTAGCGACTTCTCTTCCAAGCTCATCCCAACCTGCCGCACTCGCGAACCGCTGGATTCGTTCAAGCGTGTGCTTGCTGGCCTCAACCCGTCGTTCTTCCGGAACGTCGTCAGGATGCATTTTCCATGGTTGCAGGATGTGCCCGGCTGATTGCGCGTCGAGTGCCAGGATGGCCGCTATCCGGAATCCACCTTCGTCGATGTCCCCGAAGTGATAGACCGGCATCTCCGGCGGCAAGCCCTTGAGCAAGCGGACGTACATTGCCCGCCAGGCGGGTGTGGGCATGCCGGCCGTATAGATGAGCAGGATGTCCTCGTCGCAGCGGCGCCGCGCTTCGCTGTGGAAGGTGGTCTGGTTTTCGATGGTCATGACCAGCTTTGGCTGGCTGGCCAGCCCGATGACGGAAGGCGCGGAGAAAGCTCCATACGGCTCATCCAGAATTTCAGTGACGTGGGTTCGCGCAACTACCACCCGGCCGGCCATGCGGACGGGCTGTTCTTCGCGGAACAGGCCGATTTCCTGCCATACGTCATGCGCTTCTCGAGGCTCCGCATCCACATCGCCTGTCAGCAGCACATCGACCGGCGCTGCCAGTTTCTCGATGCGTTTGCTGTCCTTGAACAATCGCGCGCTGACTTCACGGATTGGCTCGTCAACCGCCCTGTTTTCACGGGCCGAGGTCATGAACTGGATGACGCGGGCGGCATCAGCCCAGTCCTGGGCGTCCTCTGGGCCGTAGGTGCGAACTTTCTTCAGGCTTGCCCAGCGCGCCAGCACGTCCGTCAGGACCGGGAAACCCGTCAGCAGATCGGCGAGCTGCGCGGCAGCCCTCTCAAGGCGGCTCGCGGCGGTCTCCACGCCGAGCAGTTTCGCCAGGGCATCGAGGTCGATCAGTTCGACGCGTTGGATAAACCCTTCCTCGCCCAAGCCCTTTTCCCAGGTGAGAGCCACGGCGCCTTCGGCTCGGGCCGCCTTCATCGCAGCCTCGAATGCCTCCTTGTCGGCCAGCGAACGTGTGGCCTGGTAATCGGCCAATTGGGACCGGGTCAGCGCCGGCGGTGTCGCGCGAACACCTGCCGTCGCGCGATTGCCAGCCTCCAGCAGTTTCGTGAGGGCGTTACGGGCCTTTGCGTCCATGTGACGATCAAGCCGGCTGGGTAGCGGTCGTTCCCGCCCCACGCATGCGATTGACTTCCTGCTCGATGAGATCGGGGAAGGCGTCCAGGTCGTCCGACATGAACATTTCCCGCGTCTCTTCCGTGACATCGTGACCGTTGATCAGGATCACGTTGCGCACGGCGTCCTTCGCGATGTCGTAATAGCGGTGCAGGTAGGCGGTGAGCACGCCGAGGTTCTCGCCGGGGCTGGCCATGAGCACCTGTAGACCCAGATCCTGCAGATAGCGCATGGTGGCGGAGATGTTGGTGGGATCCATCTTGTTGAAGGCCTCGTCCAGCAGGATCAGCCTGACGCCATCGCGGTTGTCACGGTCGAGGCGATAGGCCGATGCCAGCGCGGCGCCGGCGATCACATACAGTGGCGCGCGGTGCTCGCCGCCGGAACCCGGACCGAGGCGCTTGCTCAGGTGTCCAACGACCTTGGGTTTGCCCGTCAGCGGGTCATCCCGAATGATCTCGACGTCGAATTCGTAGAACTCGCGGTAATCATCGAGCGGGCTCTTGACGCTGCCAGCTCCCGGCGCAATCTTGTCCTCCAGCAGTTCCTTGAACTGAGCGGGGATCTCGCCGGCGCCGCCGAGCAAGTCTTCCTGCGGACCGAACGAGGCGATGTTCTTGACGAAGTCGAGCAGCTGCTTGAAGTGGAGGCGGACGACACGTTTGAACTGGTAGCGCTCGCCGTTGGTGAAGGCGGGGCAGTTCTTCAACACCCGGTTCAGCTGATCCATGGTCATGTCCAGCGCGTCGATGCTCTGGCTCAACGCCAGGGCAACGTCATTCCTGAAGGTCTCCTGCGAAACCTTGTAGGCGTTCTCCATCTGCGCCTTGAAGTCGAGCAGCTCGGTGTCCTGCAGACGCTTGAGGATGTCGGCTATCCAGGCTTGCCCCTTGCGCCAGTCTTCCACCACTGCTTCGCTAGCCTGCTCACGGTATTTCGACACGAAGTCGCCGAGCAGATTGCTGCCCTTGGTGACTTCGCGTGTTACCTCACGCAGAGCTTCGCCTCTTTTCGTTTCGCAATAGGTGGCCATGGCCTCGTAGCTATCGCCGTGCTTCTCCAGAACGACGTCCCAATGGGGCGACGCGTAATCGGCGTCGTACTCCGGATCCTGGCGGGCTTCCTCCGCGGCCTCGCTGGCAGTCGTAAGCTTGGCAGCGGCTGCCTCAACATCCTTTTGACGCTCGCTCATTGCGTTCTCGGCAATGCCACGCTTGCCGCTGGCGTCAGTGACCGCCTCACCCAGTTTTTTGGCTTCGTCAGACCACTGCTTTTCCTGCTCGCCAAGCGCCACGTATTCCTTGTCTGCTGCGCCCTGCAGCTTGCTTTGGAGTGCGGAGACATTGGATTCAGCGGAATCCGCTTCGTCCCAGAAGCGCTTCAGGTACATCCGGGCCTGATCTTCCGGCGGGATGTTGTGCAATACCGATGCAAGCGCTGCGAGCTTCTGTTTCTCCGCCGCGAGCCTCGACACCTCCTTTGCGCAGGCGGTGTGCCGTGCTTCGGCCGCTTGAAGGTGCTGGCCGCCGCCATCGCGCCCGATACGAAGATCCCCCTCGATGACGGGCTTCAGGCGTTCGATGGTGCCCTTGCCGACCAGCATGCCGTCCTGCGTCAGGGTGCGTTTGCCGCGCTCCATGGCCTGAGCGGTGGTCGTGGCGCACACCATGTCGCCGAAGAGCCCGCGCAGATAGGCCTCGGCCGCCGGATCGGTTCCTTCGATCAGTTCGGCGACGGAGCCGGGCTCCGGATGCCGGCCGACCTGCTGCCGGCTTTCCATGACGATTTTGGCGCCGTAGACGACACGCTTTTCCGGGAGGCCGCAGTAGACCTCGAAAGCCCGCCGCTCTTCATGTTCCCGTACGAGCAGCGCCTGCAGGTTGCCAGCCAGGTAGGCCTCGATTGCCGGCTGCCATTCCTTTTTTGTGATCCGGACGACATCGCATACCGCAACCGGATTGATGCCTTCATCCCGCAGCTCGCGCATCAGGGTTTCGACGTTCTGGCTGAGCGGCGCCTTCCCTTGTTTGACCCGGGCGAGGGATTCTTTGGCGAGCTGGAGTTCGCCATTGGCCGTTTCCAGTTGCGCATTCAGGGTGCTGGTGATGTCGGTCAGTACCCGCAGGGCATTTTGCGCAGCCTCGACCGCGGTTCCAAGGTGCCCGTCGATCGCTGCCCAGTCGGCTTGATCGAACTGTTCCAGCAAAGATGCCAACCGCTGCGATTCGTCGAGCAGGGTGCGCGTGATCTCTTCCTTCAGTACGCCGGCGTCCGCAGCTTTTTTCAGGAGCAAGCGAAATTGAGACAGTTGATCCGAGATGCCCTTTGTATTGCGCGCTGCCCTGTTGCGATGTTCGATGATCTGGCTTTCCAGACCGGCGTAATCGGCATGCGAGCCATGCTGTTCGCGTAGCCCACGGTAGTGCGCCGCTTTCTCTTCGGCGGCACCTTGTTTTTCCTTCAAGTCACGTAATGTCTTGTCAGCGGTCTCAAACGCTTCCTGGGCCTCCTGCTGGGCGTGCTCGCATTGCTCCTTGGCCTGGTTGGCATGTTCGCGCGCCGCGTCCAGCCCAAGCGCCTTCCAGGTGACGGCTTTTCTCGACGCCTTGGCCGCGTTGTCAAAGGCATCGTGTACCGCAGTGCCGTCGACGATCTTTTTCTCGACATGGGCCACCATCTCGGCCAGGCGCCGGAAAGAATCGGTGACGTCCTTGAATTTCTTGATGTTCGTCGGCCGGGACTCGAGCACGTCGTTGCGCACGATCTCGTCCACAGTCTTGTCGAAGCGCATACGCAGCGCAAACCGGAAAGCGCGGACAAATGCATCGTAGGACGGCGTACCACCGGATCCGCGCAATTCGAGTAGGCAGGCGCGGATGTACCGTTCCGCCTCCTGAAACAGGCATTCATCGCCGGACACTTTGGACCGCTGCATCAGCTGCTGCTTGAAGGCGGCCCATTCTCGCGGCTTTTCCTTGCCATCGACCGTTTCGAGGTGATCTCCCAGCGTCAGTTCGACGTCCGGCAGCAGATAACGGCCCAGCACGTCGTGCTGCTCGCGATCCTTGGAGGCGTAGATGCACACCCCCATGGAGACGGGCTTGTTGGTCTCCGAGTCGCGCCAGACGAGCGTGATGTAGGTGTTTGAATTCGGCCGTACCCGATCATCGGGCGTATCCCCGTACTGGCCAAGGCAATAGCTCCGAATCGACCGTGTGGTCTTGTTCTCGTCCGCCTGGGCGTTCAGAGCCATGAGGCGGCTGTTGGCGCCAAACATGGCGATCTGGACGGCGTCGAGGAACGAGCTCTTGCCGCTGCCGTTTGCCCCGAAGAGACCGGTGATCTCGGTAACGCGGATGTGCTCTCGTTCATACAGAAAGAACTGCACCAAGTTGATACTTTCCAGATATTTCATGCTTCCTCTTCCTCAGCCTGCGCCGGTCCTTGACCGTCGCCGTCCTCGAGCGCGTCCGATGCGGGCTCGTAGGACTGTGTGAACTGGGCCAGCCTGGTGATCGCTGTCTCACCCAGCAGATCCACGATGGCGGGACGGATCGCCAGCACGTAGGGCTGCATGTCGCTGGCGGCGGAATCGGGCAATTCATGTTCCTCTACCTTGCGCACGATGCCCCAGCGTTTGAGCGTCCGGACAAGGCTGTCGAGTTCGCCACGTCCGGGCAGCTCGCGCTTGCCCGCCGTGGACAGGCGATACTTTTCCTCGAGCTCGACCGCATCGCAGATCACTTCGCCGTCATCGTTCAGCTGCCCGGTCCGGGCCTGTTCGTCGTAGATCTTCCTCAACACGAGCGCGAGCAGCGTCTGGGCGGTATTGGCCGTGCCCGCCCGGCCACTATCCGGAATCGCGCACGCATAGCGAAGCTGCCGGTTCACGGTCAGGCCGACGCCAACCTGGGAGAGGACGTGCTTGTATTCGTGCTCGAAGCGTTCAACCATCCCATAAGCCATGCGGCTGTGCCGGTCTGCGTAATAGAGAACCTGTTCCGCGAGCAGCCTGCTGGCGGTCGACTCGAATTCATCGGCCACGTACTGTCTGTCGGTCTTCGCAGCGATGCCTTCCCAATACTGGCTCATGTCGTCCCTCCTTTTGCAGCTGCCGGCCGTTTCGCTTTCTCGATCCGGAACGGTACACCGGTGATCCATTTGTTTTCCACTTCCTTGTCGCCGGTACGGCGGACCCGGAAGCCTCGCATCATGGCCAATGCCTCCCGCTGCAGATCAGGCGATCCGCTGTCCATGGCGGCGCCGAGCACCAGCAGGGTCTGATAGGCACGCACGTCCGCGATGCTGTTGATCTGAAGGTCTTCGCTGGCGACGGCAGGACGGCCTAACAGCTGACGCGACACGAATTCGACGAGCTTCGGGACATTCACCATTCGGACATTGCGTGCGAGTGCCCGGAGCTTCGCCCGCGCGAGATCTTCGTCGGTCGGAATGGTCTCCCGCAGCTGTGTGGCTTTCTCCCGCGTCTCCTGCCGACGAGGTTCGGCAAGGTTGACTGGGCTGACTAGGTCGCCCGGCGGGAAAGGGGTATCGTGAACGTCCGTTCCGCTGTCCAGGATCCGGGCAATCGCCACGTCGACAACCTCGTCGATGGGGCGAAGGGAGCGCAACCGATAATCCAGATAGGCCAGTGCGCGGCGGTTTGCCCGGCGGATTTCGTCGTCCAAGCGCTCCAGGTAATCGTCGATCCGCTGGAGGTCGCGCAGCTTCTGCACGTCTCGTTCGAACATGCGTTCGGCGCGGGCCCGGTCACCCGGGAAGCGACGCGCTTCATACCAGGCAATCAGGCGCTCGCGATTTTGATCGTTACCATGCAGTTCGTCGGCCCAGTGAAGGATCTGCGGGCGCCGCGACAGCGGGTGCTCGCGCGTCCTGAGTTCCTTGTAGTCACCGATGAACACCTGCTCGATGAACCCGCTGAAGAACCCGCGGACATACTGGGCGGTGGTTTCTTCGGTCCCAAGCGCGCTCATCAGGTCGCGCACGTTCGTGCCGGTATTACGGATGTGTTCGATCAGGTTTCGTGCCTGGTCTGCTGCTTCCGACAGTGAGTCGCCGCCGGCTCCTTCCATCACCAGCTTGAGGTTGGCTTCGATGGATCGAACCTTGCCCGCGACGTAGATCGGTCCTGTTTCCGCGAAATTGATGAGCTGTCCCAGGAACTGGTTGACCACTGGGGTCATGGATACCCGCTTATCGACGCCATGGCGGTCCAGCCGCAGCCATCCGCAATCATGCAGCCTGTTGAAGATGGTGATGGCGCGGATGTTGAGGGGTGTTTCGGGCATGGCGCCATCCTCGTCAATCCAGGAATCGTGGATGACGAGTTCACCTTCGATGTCCTGCGTGATGTCTCGGGTCGTGAATCCGTGGCTGGGCGGCAAGGGGGCATCCGGGCCGAAGCGCCTGTCGTACAGCGCGCACAGGATGCCCCAGTAGGTCTGCTTGTTGGGCGAGGCCAGCGGTGCAAACAGCCGCTCGGGCAGCCGCGTGAACAGGAGGGAGGCTGCGCCGCCGACTCCTAGCGGTTGAACAGCCACTTGGACACCTCTCGTGCGTTTTCTACGGCGATCAGATATTCGGGGGGATGCTGCGTCTGCGTGTCCATCGCAGCATGGATGCCCTGGATGAAATAGGGGACCAGTGCCGCGCGGCAGGTTTCCACGCGGCTTGCCGTCCCGTTGAAATATTCGGCCTGGATCACGCGGGCCTGTGCTGGCGAAAGCTTAGGGTGGGCGACCAGGCGAACCTTGACCTTGGTGTTCCAGTCGGGGTCATCGAAACGGGCGCGATCCGCGAGGCGCGCCAAAGGCTTCACCTCGATGATTCGCCCCAGCGCGTAATCCCGAAATTCCTGATGGGTCTCGCTGAACGCGCGCACATGCCACCTGTGGCCGGCCAGAACCAGGCTGTGTGGAAAGATCGTGCGGCGATGCGGGGCTGGCTCGCTCATCGACATGTATTCGATTTCGACCGACTTTCCCTGCCTGATCGCGTTGCCGAGGCTGGCGAATATCTTCGGCTTCGGGGCGGTGATGCTCGGCGTCGCCGACCAGGCCACCGAGTCGCTATTTTCCATGGCCGACGCATAAGGAAGCCCGACCATGGACAGGTAGCGGGAAAGTGATTCGGAAATATCTGCCTGAGAGGCCTTGGCGTACCGCTTGTAGAAATCTGACGTAGCGAAGTAGCTCCTGTACTTGCTGTCCCATTGCATCCAGGTAGGGTTCAGGTCGCGGATTTCCTTGATCCACTGGCTGGCCCGTGGCAAACCAATACCGAACAACTCGCATACCCGAGAACGGTAGATGCGTCCTTCCCAAACCAGCAAAAGCTCCAGAAGGGTGAGGCGTTGTTGCGGGCTGTCGTTCCGTTGGTCCATGTAGTGGGTCTTCATATGTTATAGAAAAATATAACATATAAATTCTTATAACATTAATAACAAAACCCTGACCAACTGATACTGTTACCAGTGGTTTGCCCCACCGCGTTCCGTGGGCATTCCAAGCCGACATCGTGCGACTGCTCGGGCCAAGACGGGATGGTGGAGCTTTGTTCGAGTGGGCTGCATGTCGGCCAAAGGCGACATTCTTGTGTGCTTCACCATGCGACGGCTCAGGGCTGGACAGCGACCGTTAGTGTCTACGCGTCTGGGGCGATTCAAATTTGAGCGCTGGCTGAGTGGTTAGTCGTATAAGGAAGAACTCTTTGTCGTCGAGGCCGTGTTGGCTCTCTAGCGGCGCCTGCTCCGTCCCGGCCATGGAAGTTCTCCCGTTAGTTCAGCCAAGCCCCCACCGTCTTCAACACGTGCGCCGAAGCGGTTTACCTCCACCGCCGGCAAATCGTCACTGTCGAACCACAGCAGAGAGATGGTGGTGTCGGTGCGCAGGTAGTGTCTTGAGAGCTCCCAGAGGTCAAGGCCTTTTTCCCAGTTGTCGAACCAGATGTCCTGTGAAACTTCCCCTATTTCGGTAGCATTCTTTCCTGAAGACCAGATTCGGTGAGCCACGGAACCTGCTGGGATTACGGACCTAGGAGGTATCCAGCCCCCCGCTTGCCGCAAGGAGGTGGAGCGCGCGGCATACCGTACCGCACCGCGCTCCATGGTGACGAATGCACACGGCATATCAGTGAGGCTGGCGAACCTTGACGCCGCTGCGGGAAATGATGTGCCGAACAAATCGGCCATGTGCTGGATAAGCTCCGGGGAGGGCTCTTCTTTGGGTGCAGCGGCGAGCCACTGTTGATAAGGCATCAGCAGTTCAGCCGCAAACGTGTCGCAGGCGATCTCATTTGGATGGCGTTTTGCATAGAACCACGAAGGGACTTCCTCGTGGCTTGATTCCAAACCAAGCACGATATGCGCTATTTCGTGGCAGACAGTGAAGCGCTGGCGCTCGTCAGTTTCCAAGGAGTTCACTGTGATGATGTGCTTACCGTTCGGTTTCGTAACGGTATAGCCAGACTCCCCTTCACCAAGCTCCTCCTTCTTGACCTTCGCGTTAGCGGCCGTCACATAGGGGGACAAGTCTTCCCGGATGTCCGAAACATCGACTTTCGCAACAAAGGCTCGTGCTTTCTGCCTGACATCCGCCTCATCCATGTTCAGTCGTCCTCTTCGTCGAAGGCCTTCTTGATTCGGGCAATTAGCGTGGCGGGGTTAGGCCTGGCATTTCCTCGATGCCTCACTCCAGCTGCGGCCGTAAAAATATCGATGCTGACCGAGGGATCTTGTAGCACGAATTCAACAAGGCTGGGATCTGCCTCCGCGTGGTCAACCAGCCACATCACAAGTGCTGTGTCTCTTTCTCCCGGCTTTAGAACCTTCAGCAGCTTCTCAACCAAGTCTCGAGATGGGTTTGTCTTCTCGCCGGTTTCGAGGCGGTGGACGTAAGCATGATCAACCGACGACAGCTGGCCGATTTCACGCAGGGAAAGGGTTCTACGTTCGCGTAACGTCTTAAGGGCGACGCCTAGGCCTGTTTGCGGCATAAGTTCTGATCCTTGCGGTTGCGGGAAGACAGGCCAAGCCCTCTGTTGCTCCCCACATTCGGTAGTTGTTCAAAGGCGCACGCACGCCGGAGTTGCACGGGCACAATTGCTTTGATACATTGTTGTCCAGCCAGACAACGGATACAGGTTTCACGCCTGTTCCAAGTTGTATTGGCTTGGCCATCCTGTTGTCTGCGCGAGCAACGAATTGTGCTATAGCGGGCGGCCATTGACAACCCAGCCGAACGGTTGGGATTTCGATAGTTCCACTGTAGGAGATCCATCATGGCAGGCAAGAATCAGCATGTTGTCCCTCATCAGAACGGTTGGGCCGTCAAGGGAGAAGGCAATCAGCGGGCAACCTCCGTGCACGACACGCAGCAACAGGCTATTGACGTAGCCAGGGATATCGCACGCAACCAGCAGTCCGAGCTCGTCATCCACCGTCCGGATGGCCGTATCCGTGATAAGGACAGTCACGGCCACGATTCCTTCCCGCCGAAGGGGTGAGGTGCCATGACGGGCATCCCTACCTACCATGTGCTCGCCCTGTCAGGTGGCGGTTATCGCAGCCTGTACACCGCCACGGTTCTCGCCGAACTTGAAGCCGTGCTGGGCCGCCCTATCGCTTCGCACTTTGATCTGATTTGCGGCACATCGGCAGGAGGGATGTTGGCTTTGGGACTGGCTTCGGAAATTCCGGCCCACGAACTCAAAACATTGTTTGAAGACGAGGGTAGCCGTATTTTTGGTTGCCGCAGCCTTCCGCGGCGGCTTCTCGGATTCTGGTTGACCGCAAAGCATGACTCAGCAGGGCTGAGAGACGTTCTGACCGAGCGCTTCCAAGAGACCACGATTGGCGATCTGAAGCACCGTGTTCTCGTGCCGGCAGTCAACTACTCGACAGGTCGCGGGCAGTTCTTCAAGACGCCTCACCACCCTTCCTTCGAGTTGGATCATCGTATGAAGATCGTGGATGTGGCGTTGGCGACTGCCGCCGCGCCCGTCTACTTTCCACTGACGCGCAACAACCGCGGTGTCTTCGCCGATGGTGGACTAGTGGGGAATGCCCCGGGCCTGTTTGGCTTGCATGAAGTAAACACTTTCCTGGCGCCGAAACGAGATGCGCTGGTTCGGGTCCTCGCCATCGGCACGATGACAATCGGTGCGACCGTTCGCGGGGGCGCCAGCCTAGACCGTGGGTTCGGCAAGTGGCGAGGGGGGCTCTTCGACCTCGTGATCTCCGCCCAGGAATCGTCGGTGGACTACATGCTGCGGCAACTGCTGGGCAATAACTACTTCCAGATCGACGACAAGGCGACGCCGGATCAAAGCAAGGATGTGAAGGCGCTGGATCGGGTTTCCATTGGCGCCACGAATACGCTCAAGGATCGCGGCAACCACGCGGCGCAGCGTGCGCTCGGCGACCATCTTTTCGAACCGTTTCGAGCGCACAAGGCCGGCGCCCCCATCTTCTATCACGGCCCCAACAAGAATGTTCCGGAGGCCGTATGCTGAACCTGAGCCCGCTTTTCTTCACAACCCTTGATGCCGAATCCTGCATGCACGACGAGTTGGATCTGACGCCTGAGCAGCGCGCTTGGATTGCCAGCGCACGCACCGACGTCAGGGACTGCCTGCGCAAAGGCATCCCCCGCGTACTTAGGGCAAGCGGGTACACCGAAGACGTGCCGCAGCCGCGCTTCTTCACGCAAGGGTCGTGGGCTTACAAAACGCTGAACTCTCCGGCACGACACCCTCAGCAGGCCGATGTCGATGATGGCTGCTATCTGCCAATGAGTTTCGTCTCCCAGACGAGGCGTCCAAGCACTGCGGCGATGGTGTTCTTTACCGCTGCGGAGGAAGCCTTGAAGCCGCTGGTCGAGGAAAGGCGGTGGAAGCTTGTCACCGAAAAGTCGACCTGCATCCGCATCGTCATTGCAGGGTACGCCCACATTGATATTCCTTTGTACGCCATTCCAGACGAGGAATTTGTCACGCTCGCGAAGGCTTCGATGGAGCGATATGGCTACGACTCGCTGACCGAAGCGGTGAACATGGCGGAGCGGGATGCTTGGACAGCGCTGCCCGCCGACAAGGTGCTCCTGGCCCATCGTGAATGCAACTGGATGCCCTCTGACCCTAGACCAGTAAAGGAGTGGTTTCTGGGCGAAGTGGAGGGCCAGGGAGAGCAGTTTCGTCGTGTGGTTCGTTACTTGAAGGCGTTTCGCGATTGGAGATGGCCCAGCGGCGGACCCGCCTCGATCCTGTTGATGGCCGCCGCGGCCCCGCTCTTCGAGAAACGCGATAGGCGCGACGACCTCGCTCTGCTGGATATCGTCGCCGCATTGCCCGCCCGGTTGCGTGGGAGAGTAAACAACCCGGTTGACGAGTCCGAATCGCTTACGGAGCGCCTTGGCCCAGCGGGTGTGGAGGAAGCGGCGAGGGCTTTCGAAGAATTTGAGAAAGTGCTTCGCGGAGCAACCGGCGCCGGTAGCCCTTCACAGGCCTGCGTGTGGATGCAAGGCGAATTCGGCCCGCGTTTTCCGAACGAGCCGGATCGGGTCAAGGTGGTATCCGTCGCCGCCACCATTGCCGCAGCCCCGGCCACAGCCGGTCCGAGCGAACTTGTTGGGCGAACAAAGGCTGGATGAGCGGCGTCGCCACGGTCGCAGACGTCATCGAGGCACTCAAGCAGCGAGGCTTCGAGTTTGTTGGAAAGACGGATGATGGCTGGTTCAGGCTGCACGGGCGACTGACCTCGCCCCATGCGGACCAAGGTTGTCCGTGTGAACTCCAGCTCGACCCCACGTTCTTCGATTTGCCTCGCATCCGGCTGCTGGAAATCCTTCCTGAGCTGCCCGCAGCGGTTCCTCATCTTGGCGCAGATGGCATGCTCTGCTATCTCGCCAAGGGCACGGTCGTTCTGGACATCTACGATCCTGTCGGGCAATCCCTGGCATGCCTGCAACGCGCCGCCATCGTGCTCGGGCAGATCATGAAGGGGGAGATGGTTGAAGACCTCACGGAAGAGTTCTTCGCCTACTGGCACGGCTGGCATTGTTTCGTGGATCTGCAAGGCGAGGATTTAGGGCGACAGAGCTGCATAGTCGCGCAGGCCAATGGGAGCCCTTTGTGTTTCGTCACCGACAACGAAGGTCGAACAACTGAAAAACTGAAGTCGCTCGGCTACCAAGTCACCGACAGAACGGTGCTGACTTACAGGGTAAAGACGAGGGCTCAACCCCGCCCTCTGACCAGCCATTGGCCCCCTAAAACAGTTGGGGACATCTTGGCGTGGCAAAGCACCCTTGACCCTCGCTGCCGGCGCAAGATTCATGAGCGCATCAAGGAGGGGGAAAGAAAAAAGGCCAACGGAGTCCTGATCATCATCGAATCGCCGTTGATGACCTATGGCTTCGCGGTTCTCTACGACCGCCAACGTCCAGTCCAGAAGAACAAGCTCGCAGATCGCGGGGATCCGAGCTATGGATTGAGCGTAATACCAACCTCGGTGGTCAGAATCGACGATCGATATCTCGCCCAGCGGAACATGCCCAAGTCAAAGACGCTGGCAGGTAAAAAAATTGCGATTGTGGGTTGCGGCACGATCGGCGGATATCTGTCGGATATGCTGGTCAAGGCCGGGGCAGGAACATGCGGTGGAAAACTTACGCTTGTGGATTTTGATAGTCTTCTTCCGCAAAACATCGGGCGTCATCGCCTGGGATTTCCGGACCTGCTGTTGAACAAAGCAGAGGCCATGGCGAAAGAGCTCCGTCGTTTGGCGCCGGCTGCCAATATTCGTGCCATCCCCGTGGACGTCAGGCAAGCCCAATTAGGAGAGCTGGACCTGCTCGTCGATGCCACCGGAGAAGAATCCCTCGGGCATTGGCTTTGCGGGCACTATGCGCCCCAGACACCTATGCTTTCGGTCTGGATCGAGGGGCCGGGAACGGCTGTCCGTGCGCTCCTGAAGACGAACGCATCTGGTGCGTGCTATCGATGCCTGTGGCATAGCAACAGAAGAGGCGAACTCCGTTCCACCATAGATCCTCTTCCTGCCATCTTGGCGGGGCATGGGTGCGAGGGCTTGTACGTGCCATTTCCCGCTTCGGTGTCGGTGCATGCCGCCAGCCTAGGCGCTGAGATGACACTTGACTGGGTCAACGGCATCTATTCCCCTGCATTGCGAACCCGGATGGTCGACCGCGCCCATCAGCTTGCCACGCCCGACTGCGACCCACTTCGAGATCCGGAATGTCCCCTATGCAATTCATGAGTTCATGGGCGACCAACGACAAAAGAATGCTGCTGCATTTCTCGACGGCTACGCTGGAGACGTTCCGTCTGCATGTTCAGGCCAGTGATGCCGACTGCGAAGGTGGAGGAATTCTGCTCGGTTCGGTTCATGGAGGCCATATGCTCATCAAGCAAGCGACGATTCCCACGGCCTGGGATAGACGGTTTCGCTACCTGTTCGAGCGGATGCCGTTTGGTCATGAAGCCATCGCCCTGTCCCGATGGGCGACGAGTCAGGGAACTATTCGCTACTTGGGCGAATGGCACACCCATCCGGAAGACTATCCCCATCCTTCTGGTCTCGACAGATCGGAATGGAACCAGTTATCAGCGACGCGTCGGGACAAAAGGCCATTGCTTGCTGTCATCGTCGGGCGAAAAACTCTGTATGTCGAGTTGGTGCCGACGTCAGGCCGCGGCTCGGTGCTTACCCCTGTGGAATAGGGGCCAATCAAGCCAATTCCCTTCGGCATTCAGCCGTCGGGTTCGCGGGCTGCGTCCACGCGCCTTATGCCGTGGTCAACGACTGAACGACGGGTAGGCGACGGATTGCTGCCGAATTCAGCGCATTAGGCCAAGGACAGGATTGGCCGACGACCTGCCTGCCATGCCTGGATTGTCGACCGCCGCAACCTCTGTGGTCAGCGCGGGCCGGCCAAGGTGCCCGAACCCGTTCGCAATATCATTCTCGTACTCGACGCGTTCCTAGATGGTCCTGTCGGCGAAGAGATCCTTCAGGGCTCCCAGGGTATGGCGGTTCTCGTACGGCGGAGGAGCGGCGGTGCTGGTCCATCACTCCGCTCGCAACTGGTCAAGCCGTGCCTTGACCTCGCGCTTGCCCATCTTCCTGACGGCCGCGATGACGGCGAGCTGCTCGGCCCTTGGGCGCGACGTGCCGGTTTCCCAGTTGTATATGGTTTGGGCGGAGACACCCACCAGCGCTCCCATCTCCGGCGCGGACAGTCCGAGCCGCGTCCGCTGCGCACGCACACCTTGCGGCTTGAATCTCAGTTTCGTTTCGGATTCCCCGTCGGCGATAGGCGCGGCCTTCTTCGGCAACATTTTTTCGAGGCGGGATATCTGCTTTTCCAAGGCCTCGATGCGCCGCTTCAAAGCGGCGATATCGGCGCGATAACGGCTCGATGCCTTCTTGAGGTTTTCGGTTTCGCCGCGTAACTGCCTGCGGACGAGTCGGGCGATTTCTTCCTTGAGAACGGATGCGATGTTCGACAATTGAGAGGCCTCAAACGTACGGGTCAAGGTAAATGATACAGGGATCGGCTTCGTCCAACTGCGTTGATCGACAGCTATCGCCAAATCGGTTACCGGCTCAACAGGCCGGGATATTTCTTTGCGCGCAGTTCTTCGAGCACTTTGTCGGTCAGCTTCCACGCATCGCCTTTGATGCGGACGATGAGTTCCTTCCAGACGCGCTCGAAAGCCTGCATCGCATCGTCGTCGTTGAAGCGGACGCCGGCCGGTAGTAATGGCGCGATGTCCTCGATCAGGCTGCGCGTGAGCTTTTCCAGCATACGCTGCTCGGCGACGGCACGCGTGATGGGTTTGCCTTCAAGCGCAAGGTAGTGTTCGAAACAGGCGATGAGCTTGCCCCGATCCATGGCGAGCTGGTCGAGTCCGTGATGCAGGTCGAAGAGGTCGCGGTTCTTGCGTCGCTGCAGTAATGCGCGCAGTTTGGTGCCGAACAGTTCCTCGGGTTCGAAGGACGCGATCTCGGTCTCGCCCTGGTACCAGTCGCTTTTCACCGCGAAGGGATACGACTTGATGCCGAGCAGATGTTCATGCTCACGGGTATTGATCTCAACCTTGAGCTTCAGCGTCGTCTGCGGGTCAGCTTCGGGCGTGAACTTGAACACCAGGTGCATCGAATGCCCCGCCTGCTCGCGATTGCACTTGCCGAGCCATGACAGGGCTTCGCGGATCGCATCGACCGTCGCGCCGATGGACTCCGCTTGCGTCTGCACCAGATCGATATCTTCCGAATAGCGCAGGGGCTGCTTGAACAGCAGTTTGTTGATCGCGGTGCCACCACGGAAAGCGATCTTGTCTTTCAGCATCGGCGCGTTGAACAGGTCGCACAACGCGCGGCTGATAATCAGGTCCTGTTCGATCTGCCGCGCGTCGGGCCAAGGGGCTTGCGTGCCCCAGGCCTGGATGTAGGCACTCGGAATCAAAAATCGATCTCCACAGGCTCATTGATTACGAGCTTCCACCTGGCATCTTTCTGGTGAAGCCTGGAAAGGGATTCAATGAAAGGCTTGACGGAAGGATCCAGCGGCACCGCCGTCTTGACTTTCTTGACGAAGGGCTCCAGTGCGTTGGCTTGGCGCGTGTGCCCTGCCCGTTCGAGCAGGTAGCCCAGTCGTCGCACGGACGAGTTTTCATAGGCAGCGGCCGCTTTGGCAAGCGCACGCGGCTCGGCCTTGGCTCCAATGTCCTTGGCGACCTGCGCAACCCCATTGATACCGGTGGCCTTGTGGAAGTAGCGTGCGCAATCCAGCAACGTCAGCTCGACGCCGGCCACCTGGGCAAAACCGGCATCACTCTTCATCCGGTCGAGCCAATCGGGTTGATTGAGCTTTGCGAAGGCCTTGGGGGTCTGGTAGAGAAACTGGAGGCGGTGGCGTCCAATTTCGAAGTCCCGCAACTGCTTGGGCACAACCACCTGAAAAACCATGGCAGCCTGGTGCGATGAACCGTGGAACGTCGCAGCTCGCAGCAGCGAGATACGATAGTCGAGACCCTGGTACTTCATCAATGGATCGATCCAGCGCACGGGATCGGGGGCGCCGGCCATCTGGTCCTCGGGACGCAGGATCAAATAGAAGCCATGGCGAGGGTTGGCCAGCCGCTGTTTTTTTACCAGCCGGGTGATCGCGGCGGTCAGGCCATCAGGATTCAGGCCGACCGCAGCCAGCGCCTCTTCGCGGTTGAAGTGCGCACGACCATGGAGAAGCCGGTCATCAACGAATTGATCAAGGGAAGCCATTCCCGGATCATATGCAAAAACCGACACAAATCCAAGGTTTTTGCGTATGAGTTGGGATGCGTGGACAGGCTATGCGCCGGGGCTGCACAAATCGATATCCGTCGTTGTGGGCGGCGATCGAATCCATCGCCCCGAAGATCGGCTGTGTTTCGCAAACCTTGCATGACTGGGTGCGCAAGCACGAGATCGACACCGGCGTGCGCGATGGCGTCACCAGCGATGAGCGCGAACGCCTCAAGACTTTGGAGCGCGAGAACAAGGATCCACCGACGCGGCCCATGGAAGACGCGGGAAGCGGTCGAACTGGCTACGCTTGAGTGGGTGGCGTGGTTCAACCACGTCCGGCTGCTCGAACCCATCGGCTATATCCCGCCGGCCGAAGCTGAGGCAAACTACTACCGGCAACTCGCCGAGAAGGCCAAATCACCGGCCTGTACTTAAACCAAATGGCCTCCACGAAACCCGGGGCGATTCGGTTTGAACTGTTCAAGCTCAAGACCGGACGAGAAAACGCAAGCAACAAGCCGGCGACAAAAACAATCAGGAGTAATTTCGGAAGAGTGATGATGGCGGCGCAGATGGATACTCGATGCTCGTGAAAGTCTATGGCCGCTGGATAGATTCGGAGTCCCTCAGAGATCTGGGGCGCATCTGGCTGGGGATGAAAAAACTCGTTCAAATTGCCCAAAATTTGCCAAAATAATTACACTATGATTCGATAAGCTATTGATAAATATGAATAACATAGACTTATCCAAGCACACGCCCATGATGCAGCAGTACCTCGGCATCAAGTCACAACATCCCGACATGCTGCTGTTCTACCGCATGGGCGATTTCTACGAGCTGTTTTTCGACGATGCGGAAAAGGCGGCCCGACTGCTCAACATCACGCTCACGACGCGCGGCGCGTCTGCCGGCCATCCGATCAAGATGGCCGGTGTGCCGTATCACAGCGCCGAACAATATCTTGCGCGGCTTCTGAAGCTGGGCGAATCGGTGGTGATCGCCGAGCAGGTCGGCGACCCCGCCACCAGCAAAGGCCCCGTCGAACGCCAGATCGCGCGGATCGTGACACCCGGCACGCTGACCGATTCGAGCCTGCTGGACGAGACACGCGACACCCTGATTCTTGCCGTGGCGGCGGGCACGGAATCCATCGGTGTGGCATGGCTCAATCTCGCCGCCGGGCGCTTCCAGATCGCCGAGACCGACCCCGCCGGGCTGTCTGCCTTGCTGGCGCGAGTACGGCCAGCGGAAATCCTGGCGCCCGACGATTTCGTCCTTGCAGAGACTGCCTGCGCAGTCCGCCGGCTGGCACCATGGCAATTCGACACGCTCGGCGCGCAGACCCGCCTGGCGCAGCAGTTCGGCAGCCGCGACCTGATCGGCTTCGGCGTGGCGGATCTGCCTCGGGCGATTGCCGCCGCGGGCGCCCTGCTCGATTACATCCAGAGCACGCAGCGCACCGCATTGCCGCATATCCAGTCGATTCGCGCAGAGCGCGACAGCGATTTCGTGCAGCTTGACGCGGCCACCCGGCACAATCTTGAACTCACCGAAACCCTGCGCGGCGAAGCGGCGCCGACCCTGCTGTCCGTACTCGACACCACGGCCACCGGCATGGGTACGCGCCTGCTGCGCCACTGGCTGCACCATCCGCTGCGCGACCGCGAAACGCTGGCCAAGCGGCGTGACGCCATCGGCACGCTGGCCGGGTTGCCGGACATCGCCGCCGCGCTCCATCAGTCGCTCAAAGCTTGCGCCGACGTGGAACGGATCAGCGGCCGCATCGCCCTGAAAAATGCGCGGCCGCGTGATCTTTCCAGCCTGCGCGATACGCTGGCGCTGCTGCCCCGGTTCGCCGCGCTGCTGCCCGATGACCGTTCATGGCTATCTGAACTAAGTATGGCACTCGCCATCCCCCCCGATCTGCACGCCCTGCTCACCCGCGCCGTCCAGCCCGAACCTGCCAGTGTGCTGCGCGAAGGCGGCGTAATCGCCGACGGCTACGATGCGGAACTCGATGAACTGCGGGCCCTGACGCGCGACGCCGGGACATTTCTGCTGGAGCTGGAAGCTCGTGAACGCGCACGCAGCGGCATCGCTTCCCTCAAGGTCGAATACAACAAAGTGCACGGTTTCTATATCGAGGTCGGGCGCGCCCAGTCGGACAATGTTCCCGACGATTATCGCCGTCGCCAGACACTGAAGAACGCCGAACGCTATATCACCCCCGAACTGAAAGCCTTCGAAGACAAGGCGCTATCGGCGCAGGGGCGTGCGCTGGCGCGCGAAAAGACCTTGTTCGAGGCATTGCTCGACAGCTTGTCGCCGCATGTGCCGGGCCTGCTTTCGATTGCCGCCGCAGTGGCCGGGATCGACGTGCTGGCAAGCCAGGCCGAGCGTACCGTCGCGCTGAAGCTGTGCGCCCCCGACTACGCCAGCGAGCCGGGAATCCTCATTCGAGGCGGCCGCCATCCGGTGGTCGAAGCGCAGGTCGATCACTTCATTCCCAACGATGTGGCGCTCAGCCGCAGCCGGCAGATGCTGTTGATCACCGGACCCAACATGGGCGGCAAATCGACCTATATGCGGCAAGTGGCGCTGATCACGCTCATGGCCTGTTGTGGTCTGTGGGTACCCGCCAGTACGGCGAAGATTGGCGACGTGGATCAGATTTTCACCCGCATCGGCGCATCCGACGATCTGGCCGGTGGACGCTCGACCTTCATGGTCGAGATGACCGAGACCGCGCACATCCTGAACAATGCCAGCGTGAACAGTCTCGTGCTGCTCGACGAGATCGGCCGCGGCACGTCCACTTTCGACGGCCTCGCGCTGGCCTGGGCCGTGGCGCGCCACCTGGTGACCGCCACCCGCGCGTTCACCCTGTTCGCCACCCACTATTTCGAGCTGACCCAACTGGCGCAGGAATTCCGTCAACTCGCCAATGTGCATCTCGATGCCAGGGAGCATGGTGCTGACCTGGTGTTCCTGCACGCGGTGGAAGAAGGCCCGGCCTCGCAGAGCTACGGCATCCAGGTCGCCCGCCTCGCCGGCGTGCCCAATCCCGTGATCCACGCGGCGCGACGCCACCTGCGCCAACTCGAGGACGCGCAGTTGCAGCCCGGCCCGCAGGGCGACCTGTTCGCCGCCCATCTCCCCAGCGACGCCCCGCCGCCCCATCCTGTGCTCGAGCAGTTGCGCGAACTGGACCTCGACGCGCTCACGCCGAAGGCGGCGCTCGATATGCTCTACGCCCTGAAAACACAAACTGGCTCCCAATCATGAAGGCTTCGAACACCATGAAGACACTGCGGCTCGACACCACGGAACTCGGCCTCGATTTCAACGCCGCGCTGAAGCTGGCGACGGCCATCTCGCGGCAACAACTGGACGAAGACGCCATGCTGTTGAGCTGGTACGACCGCGAACGCGACCTCGAATCGCCGGCCGGAGTCAGCGAATGCCACGAGGGCTGCGCCACCAAGGGTTCCTGGGATTATGCGCTGAACCGCGGCGCACGGCTGGCGGTGGAATTCGATTCGGGACGCTATACTTTCTGTTTTCTGTGAATCGCGGCGGGCCAATCCGGGCCGCACGCCCAAGCGAATTCCCGCAACGAGATCCTGATATGCAAGCCGACGACATGCGCATTGCCGACCCGAACCCCGTCCGCGTGGCCGACGAGGCGGACATCCTCGACGAACTTCTGCCCCTGCCTGGCGCGAAAGTGCTCGAACTCGGTTGCGGCAAGGCCGACAAGACCCGCCTGATCGCCCGGACGGCCGCATCGGTGCTTGCGCTGGAGGTGGACACCCGGCAGCTCGCCGAGAATCAGTCCGCGGAAAAGCCGGACAACGTCCAATTCGAATTTGGCGGCGCAGAGGACATTCCGGTGGACGACTCAAGCGTCGATATCGTGCTGATGTTCAAGTCGCTGCATCACGTCCCGCTCGAGCGGATGGACGACGTCTTCTCAGAAATCCGCAGAGTATTGAAGCCGGGTGGCATGGCCTACATTTCCGAGCCCGTCTACGCCGGCGACTTCAACGAGATCATCCGGCTGTTCCACGACGAGAGAATGGTCAGGGAGGCTGCCTTTGCCGCAGAGGTGAAAGCCGTTTCGACGCAGCGCCTGTCCCTCATGGGGCAGACTTTCTTTCAGCAGCCTGTTCATTTCGATGATTTCGGCCAGTTCGAGAACCGGACTATCAAGGTCACCCACACTGACCACCAGATCTCCCCGGCACTGTACGAGGACGTGCGATCGGAATTCAATCGCCACCTGTCAGCCGACGGCGCTACGCTTCATATTCCCATCCGGGTCGACCTGTTCAGAAAAGACGGTCCATAGCGAGTCGCGCACGACCGGCTCGCCGGGCTTCGCTTCAGCCGGCCACGACCCGAACTGTCCGGCCCAGGCAGCGGACCGTCTGGCCCGCACGGATCTTCGCTGTTTTCCGGCTTTCTGGCCGACCGTCGACCGTGACGTCGCCGTGGGCGATCATGTGCTTGCCCTGCCCGCTGCTGTCGGCGATGCCGGCGAGCTTGAGCAGATCGCATAACACGACGTGCTCATCGCGCAGCCTGAATTCCAGGGGATCCATTACGCGCCGCGCCGCCGCCACAAATAACGATAGACAAAGCCCGGATAGGCGAACACCACGAACAGCGACGCATTGACTGCGTAGAATTCCCAGTTCTGGTGCTGGATGTCTCCAAGCTTGCCTTCCAGCAGCCGCGCAATGCCGCCCACCACAAAAAACAGGATCACCAGTTCCAGCAAGCGCCAGGCGAACTTTTTGCGGCCTGCGCCAGGTCGCAGGACGAAGAAGATGCGTTCGACGAGGAAAGGCAGATTGGCGGCCAGGAAGGCCAGAATCAGCAGCAGGGTGGTGGAGAAATTCACGTTGAATCCGAAAAGTCAGGCAATACCGGAGCAGACTGGCGCCACCCGGTTTGGTTCAGGCATGCCGATTCAAAAAGACGCATGGATGGCGTGGACGCATACCGCCATCAACGGCTGCGGCAGAATCCCCAACGCCAGGATGGCCAGCCCGTTGACCGACATGACGACGCGCGTATCGGGGCTCGCCATGATCGGGGCCATGTCGTGCGGGGCATCGAAATACATCAGTTTGACGATGCGCAGATAGTAGAACGCGCCGATCAGCGAGAACATCACGGCCGCCACCGCCAGCCAGACGTAGTCGATCCCGATCACCGCCTGCAGCACCGACAGCTTGGCGTAGAAGCCCACGGTAGGCGGAATGCCCGCCAAGGAGAACATCAACAGCAGCATCATGAAAGCCAGCCACGGACTGCGCCGGTTCAGGCCCTTGAAATCGTCCAGCCGGTCGGCTTCGAATCCGGCCCGCGACAACAGCAGGATCATGCCGAATGCGCCCAGGCTCATCAGCACATACACCAGCACGTAGAACATCGCACTGCCGTAGCCATTCGGCGAGCCGGCGAGGATGCCCAGCAGCATGAAACCCATGTGCGCAATGGTCGAATAGGCAAGCATGCGCTTCAGGTTGGTTTGTGCAATGGCGGCAATGTTTCCGAGCGCCATCGACAGCACGGAGAGGATCACCAGCATGTCGCGCCAATCGACCATCTGCGATTCCAGTCCTTGCCCCAGGATACGCACCACAAAGGCAAATGCGGCGATCTTCGGGGCAGAACCGATGAACAGCGTCATCGCCGACGGCGCGCCTTCATACACGTCCGGCAGCCACATATGGAACGGTACCACGCCGAGTTTGAACGCGAGGCCGGCGACGATGAAGACGATGCCGAACACCAGCGGAATGTGCAGGTCGGTGCCATCCTGAAGCGCAATGGCCATGTCGCCCAGCCCCAGTGAGCCGGTGACGCCGTACACCATCGACATGCCATAGAGCAGCATGCCCGACGCCAGCGCGCCCAGCACGAAATACTTCATCGCTGCCTCGGTCGCCACCCTGGAGTCGCGCTGCAGGGCGACCATCGCATACAGCGAGAGCGCCAGCAGCTCAAGGCCGAGGTACAGCGTGAGGAAGTGGCTGGCCGATACCATCACCATCATGCCCAGCAGCGCAAAAAGCGTCAGCGCGAAGAACTCGCCCTTGTAGAGCCCGCGCAGGCGAAGATAGTCGCGCGAATACACCAGCACGACCGCGACTGTCAGATAGAGAAACAGCTTCAGTACATCGGACAGCGGATCGTCGATGAACAGCCCGTGCAGCGCCAACGCCGGCATGGAGGAAAAACCGTGCAGGGTGAGGACAGCCGCTCCCGCCAGCGTGGCGAGCGACAGGACATAGGCCAGGTAGCGCTTGCTGTCATCGACCGCGGCGTCGATCACAAGGATCAGCGACACCATGGCCAACACGAAAATCTCGGGGAAAACAGGCGCGAATTGCATGATGGCTTGGCTCATCCGGGGCTCTTAAGGCAGTTTGCTTTGGGCGACGTGCGCCAACAGGTCGACCACCGATACGTGCATGACGTCGGTAAGCGGCTTGGGATACACCCCCATGCCGAGCACCAGGACGGCAAGCACGCCAAGCAGGAGGATTTCACGTGCGTTGACGTCGGTCATTTCTTCGACATGCGGATTGGTGATGGCGCCAAATACCACCCGCTTGTACATCCACAGGGTATACGACGCGCCGGTGATCAGCGTGGTCGCAATCACCAGGGCATACCAGAAATTGACCTGGCTGGATGCCATGATGACCATGAATTCTCCGACGAAACCGCTGGTGGCCGGCAACCCGGAGTTGGCCATGGCGAACAGCATGAAGAACGCGGCAAATACCGGCATCCTGCTGGCCAGGCCGCCGTAGTCCTTGATCTGGCGCGAATGCAGGCGGTCGTACATGACCCCGATACAAAGGAAGAGCGCGGCGGAAACAAAACCGTGCGAGACCATCTGCACCAGACCGCCTTCCGCGCCCAGCGGATTGAACAGGAAGAAGCCGAGGGTGACGAAACCCATATGCGCGACCGACGAATAGGCAATGAGTTTCTTCATGTCGGCCTGCACCAGCGCGACCAGGCCGATGTACACCACGGCGATCAGCGACAGCATGATGACGACCCAGGCGAGTTCATGGCTCGCATCCGGCAGGATCGGCAGAATGAAGCGCAGGAAGCCGTAGGCGCCGACTTTCAACGTGATCGCCGCCAGGACCACCGACCCGCCGGTCGGGGCTTCGACGTGCGCATCGGGCAACCAGGTGTGCACCGGCAACATCGGTACCTTGACGCCGAACGCGAGCAGGAACGCGAAAAACATCAGCGTCTGGGCGGTCATACCCAGTACGGTGCCGTGCCAGGTCAGGATATCGAAGCTGCCGCCGGACTGGAAATAAAGATAGATCATCGACACCAGCATCAGGAACGAGCCGAGCAGGGTGTAGAGGAAGAATTTCAATGCGGCATAGACACGATTCGGCCCGCCCCACACGCCGATGATCAGATAGAGCGGGATCAGCATGGCCTCGAAGAAGACGTAGAACAGGATGCCGTCAAGCGCCGCGAACACGCCGTTGATGAGGCCGGACATGATGAGGAAGGCAGCCATGTACTGCGCCACCCTGTCCTGGATCACCTGCCAGCCGGCAATGATCACCAGCACGGTAATGAAACTGTTCAGCAGGATCAGCGGCATCGAAATGCCGTCGATCCCGAGGTGATAGTGAATGTTGAAGGCCGGTATCCAGGGCGTCTTCTCGACGAACTGCATCGCCGAGGTGGTGCTGTCGAACCCGGTGGCCAGCGGAATCGCCACGATCAGCCCCAGCAGTGCGCCGGCCAGCGCCAGCCAGCGGGCAAGCACCGCGTTGCGGTCCGACCCGGTGGCAAGCACGACGGCTCCAGCCAGTATGGGCACCCAGATGACGAGAGTAAGGAGGTTGTTCAGCATGGATCAGTTCAAGCGCGCGAACCAGGTCACCAGGGCGAACACCCCGATCAGCATGGCGAAGGCATAGTGGTAGATGTAGCCCGACTGGAAAGCCTTGAGCAGGCGCGAGAAGCGTTCGACCAGACGCGCCGATCCATTGACGAAGAAACCGTCGATGATGTTCTGGTCGCCACGGCGCCACAGAGCGCTGCCGAGCACGCGCGCGCCCTTGATGAACGCCCAGTTGTAGAGCTCATCGAACCAGTATTTGTTGTACAGCATCCGGTACAGGAAATTGAAACGTTGTGCGAGGGCTGCCGGAATATCCGGACGCTTGAGGTAGAAGAACGCCGACAGGCCCACGCCCGCCGCGGTCAGCCAGAATGGCAGCGTCGTTAGCGCATGCAGTCCCATTTCCATCGCGCCGTGAAATTCCTGATTCAGTTCGTGCATCACCGGATGACGGTCTGCCACATAAATTGCGTGACCGAAGAAGTCGCCGAACAGCATCGGTTCGATCGTCATGTAGCCAATTGCCAGCGAGGGCAGCGCCAGCGCGAGCAAGGGAGCGGTCACCACCCATGGCGTTTCCTGCGGCACCCCGCTGTGGTGATGGTGTTGATCGGCTTCGTTGCCATGGGCATGTCCCTGATGGAAACGCTCCTTGCCGTGAAACACCAGAAAATACAGGCGGAAGGAATAGAAGGCCGTGACGAACACGCCCGCCAGCACGGCGAAATAGGCGAAGCCGGCACCCGCCAGGTGCGACATCCTGGCCGCCTCGATGATGCTTTCCTTGGAATAGAAGCCTGACAGGAAAGGCGCACCAATCAGCGCCAGCGAGCCGATCAGCGTCGTGATCCAGGTGATCGGCATGTATTTCCTCAGGCCGCCCATGTAGCGGATATCCTGGTTGTGATGCATGGCGATGATGACCGAACCCGCGGCAAGGAACAGCAGCGCCTTGAAGAAGGCATGCGTCATCAGGTGGAACACCGCGACCGAATAGGCCGACGCGCCGAGCGCCACCGTCATGTAGCCGAGTTGCGACAGCGTCGAATAGGCGATCACGCGCTTGATGTCGTTCTGCACCATGCCGAGGAGGCCCATGAACAGCGCGGTGATCGCGCCGATCACCATGATGAGGCTGAGAACCGTGTCGGACAGTTCATACAGCGGCGACATGCGCGCGACCATGAAGATGCCGGCGGTCACCATCGTCGCGGCGTGGATCAGGGCGGAAATCGGGGTCGGGCCTTCCATCGAGTCGGGCAGCCAGACGTGCAGCGGGAATTGCGCCGACTTGCCCATCGCGCCGATGAACAGCAGGATGCCGATGACCGTCATCAATGACCAGGGCGAATCCGGCCACAGGGTGATGGTCTCATTGGCGAGCGTAGGCGCCTTGGCGAACACCGTGGCGTAATCGAGGGTGCCGAAATGCGCCAGCACCAGACCGATCCCCAGAATGAATCCGAAGTCGCCGACGCGGTTGACCAGAAAGGCCTTGAGACTGGCATAGACGGCCGTTTCCCGGGTGTACCAGAAGCCGATCAGCAGATACGACACCAGCCCCACCGCTTCCCAGCCGAAGAAAAGCTGCAGGAAGTTGTTGCTCATCACCAGCATCAGCATCGAGAAGGTGAACAGCGAAATGTAGCTGAAGAAGCGCTGGTAGCCCGGGTCGTCATGCATGTAGCCGATGGTGTAGATGTGCACCATCAGCGAGACGAAGGTGACGACCAGCATCATCATCGCCGTCAGCGCATCGATCAGGAAACCGATCTCGATGCGCAGATCGCCCAATGCCAGCCAGGTGTAGACCGTCCCGTTAAAGGTGTGGCCGGCCAGCACATCCTGGAACACCAGGACCGAGGCGATGAACGACACCACCATGCCGGCAATGGTCACGACATGGGCGCCTGTGCGGCCGATCAGGCGGCCGCACAGGCCGGCGACGATCGCGCCGAACAACGGCGCCAGCGGCACGATGAGATAGAGCATCCGCATGTCCACGGGCATCAGCCTTTTAGTTGGTCGAGGTCATCGACGTTGATGGTGTGCAGGCTGCGGAAGAGCACCACCAGGATCGCCAGGCCGATGGCCGCTTCCGCCGCGGCGACGGTGAGAATGAAAAAGACGAAGATCTGGCCGTGGATATCGCCGAGATAATGCGAAAACGCGACGAAGTTCATGTTCACCGCCAGCAGCATCAGCTCGATCGCCATCAAGAGGATGATCACGTTCTTGCGATTGAGGAAAATACCCAGCACGGCAATCGCAAACAGGATGCCGCCCAGCACCAGATAATGCGACAAGGAAATCATGTACCCGCCTCCCCGGAATCCTGCCCCTCGACCCCTGGCCTTTTTTCTGCCTGCATTTTCACGATGCGCAGACGGTCGTTACGCTTGACCTTCACCTGTACGGCAGGATCGATGAACTTGCTGTCCTTGCGGTGGCGCAGCGTCAATGCGATGGCGGCCACGATCGCCACCAGCAGGATCACCGCGGCGAGTTCGAAGGCGTAGACATAATCGGTATACAGCACCCGTCCGAGTTCCTTGGTGTTGCTGTAATCGGCGGCGTGCGGCGCGGGTGCGCCCATCACCTCGAGTCCGAAGTGGCGGCTGCCGAGGATCAGCACCATCTCGACCACCAGCAGCACGGCGACAATGCCCGCCAGCGGCAGATAATCCCAGAAGCCCTCGCGCATTTTTTCCAGGTTGATGTCCAGCATCATCACCACGAACAGGAACAGCACCATGACCGCGCCCACGTAAACCAGCACCAGGGTGATGGCGAGGAACTCGGCTTCCAGCAGTATCCACAGCCCGGCCGCGGTGAAGAACGCCAGCACGAGATACAACGCCGCGTGGACCGGGTTGCGCGCGGTGATCACGCGTAACCCGGCAAACACCAGGATGGCAGCGAAGAAATAGAAAATCGCAGTCGTGTAGGTCATGTTTGAGGGACTAGGGGCTAGGAGTTAGGGGCTAGGGATGGGTGACCACCGCCAGTGCCCGATACCAGATTTCCGTTTGCCTACCTCCCGTTTCGTTTGTTTTCAATCAAGTGGCGCGCGCAGCGCACCACCCCTAACCCCTAAATCCTAGCCCCTAGATCCTGAGCCCCTACCGATACTGCGCATCCGCGGCCCGGTCCTTGGCGATCTGCTCCTCATACTGGTCGCCTATCGCGAGCAGCATGGACTTGGTGTAATACAGGTCGCCACGTTTCTCGCCGTGGTATTCGAGGATGCGGGTCTCGACGATGGAGTCGACCGGGCAGGATTCCTCGCAGAAACCACAGAAAATGCACTTGGTCAGATCGATGTCGTAACGCGTGGTACGGCGGGTGCCGTCTTCGCGTTTTTCCGATTCGATGGTGATGGCGAGCGCCGGACATACCGCCTCGCACAATTTGCAGGCGATACAGCGTTCCTCGCCGTTTGGATAACGACGCAATGCATGCAGGCCGCGAAAACGTGGCGACTGCGGCGTCTTCTCTTCCGGAAACTGCACCGTGATCTTGCGCGCGAACATGTTGCGGCCGGTGAGCATCATGCCGCGCAGCAGCTCGATCAGAAGCAGGCTGCCGAAGAATTGGGCCACTCGTTTCATGATAGGGATAGCCGTTTCATGGCGCGCTCAGTGGAAAAGATAGGCATACGGCGTCTGCATCATGCCGGCCACGACGACAATCCAGACGATGGTGATCGGAATGAACACTTTCCAGCCCAGGCGCATGATCTGGTCGTAGCGATAGCGCGGGAAGGTGGCGCGGAACCACAGGAACAGGAACAGCACAAAACCGGTCTTCAGCAGCCACCAGACGATGCCGTCCGGCAGGAACGTCACCGGCGACAGCCAGCCGCCGAGGAACATCAACGTGGTGAGCGCCGAGACCAGGATCATGTTGGCGTATTCGGCGAGGAAGAACACGGCGAACGCCATGCCCGAATACTCGACGTGGAAGCCCGCGACGATTTCGGATTCGCCTTCGGCGACGTCGAACGGCAAGCGATTGGTTTCGGCCACGCCTGAAACCAGGTACACCACGAACAACGGGAACAGCGGCCAGATATACCAGTGATGCAGCCCGCCCGACTGTCCCTGCACGATGTCGACAAGATTGAGCGATTGCGCCGCCATCAGCACGCCCACCAGCGCGAAGCCCATGGCGATTTCGTACGAGATGATCTGCGCCGCCGATCGCATCGCGCCGAGGAAGGCATATTTTGAATTGGACGCCCAGCCCGCGATGATGACGCCGTAGACCCCCATCGAGGTGACCGCCATCACGTACAGCAGACCGGCGTTGATGTTGGCGAGAACCAGCGTATCGGTAAACGGAATCACCGCCCATGCCGCCAGCGCAGGCGCGATGACAAGAATCGGGCCAAGGATGAACAGCCCCCGGCTGGCACCGGAAGGAATGATGATTTCCTTCATCAGCAGTTTCACCGCATCGGCGATCGGCTGCAGCAAGCCCAGGAAGCCCACGCGGTTGGGGCCGATACGAACCTGCATCCAGCCGATGATTTTCCGTTCGGCGTAGGTGAGATACGCCACGCCCAGCATCAGCGGCACCACCACTGCAAGAATCTTGATCAGGGTCCAGACGACGGTCTGGATGGCTGTCCAGTCCATGCCCACGCTCTCCATCAGACCGGCTCCGCCGTGATCGGACCGAACATCGGCCCCAGGCCGGAGGTCAGCGGATGGCCGCTCGGCACGCGGATACAGGTATCCGGCAACAGATCGTCACGCTCGACTTTCAGCGTCAACGCACTGGCGGTCTGGCGTACCGAGACCCGGCCATTTTCCTGCAGTCCCAGCCTGGCGATCAGGCGGCTGTGCATGCGTGCCACCGGCAGGGCCGCATCCTGCGTCATCTGCAGCGAGGGCGAACGGCGCACCACGGCATCGGTCTGATAGATCGGCACCTCGGCGACGCGTTCCAGCCCGTCCCCGGTCGGCGGCGGAGCCACGCTCACGTCGCTGACTTCGTTGGAAAGGAAAGCCTGTACCGAACCGGTCGGCGTATCGCCCAGCGCGTCGCACAGCACTTCTCTGGAATCGTCGTGGTCGAATCCGGCCAGGCCCAGCAGGTTGCCCAGCACGCGCAGCACTTTCCAGGCCGGGCGCGTTTCGCCCAGCGGCTTCACCACGGCACCGAAACTCTGCACGCGTCCTTCGGTGTTGATGAAGGTACCCGAGGTTTCAGTCCACGGAGCAATCGGCAGCAACACGTCAGCGTAGTCGAGCGACTTGCCCTTGTAGGGCGACATCACCACGACGAACTCCGCCGCGTCGAGACTTGCCATCGCGGCGACGGGATCGTGGGTATCGAGTTCGGCCTCCACGCTCAACAGCAGATAGGCACGCAGCGGCCGGGCCAGCATCTGCAGTGCATTCAGGCCCTTGATACCAGGCTGGCCCAGCGCACCGCAGCGCGGAATCGCGCCCACCGCCACGGCGCCCACACTATTGGCCGCTTCGCCCAGCACGCCGAAACTGGCGCCGGACAGTCGTGCCACCTCCTGCGCCAGCGCATGAATCTGCGAATAGTCGGGATGATGCTGCGCCATGTTGCCGAGGAATACCGCACGGGTTTCTCCCCCGGAGATGCTCTCGGCCATCTTGCGCGCGATGTCGTCGGCCACGCCGTGCGCGGCGATATCCGGCACGGGAAGATTTTTCAACTCGGCCAGCGCCCGACATACGCCCGCCAGGGTGACGGCCAGTCTGGAGGGCGCCACAATGCGCTTGGCGTGCACCTTGCCGAGGAATTCGTCCTCGTGCGCATTGATCATGTTGAGCTGGCCATGCCAACGAACCGACTCACGGATGCGGTGCGCCATCAGTGGATGGTCCTTGCGCAGATTGGAGCCCACCACCAGCATGCGGTTGAGGCGCGACATATAGGTCACCGGCATGCCCAGCCAGAAACCGCCGTGCGCCTTGTCGTCGAGCGAAAAATCCGACTGCCGCAGACGATGATCGACGTTGCCGCAACCCATGCCGCGCATCAGTTTCTGCAGCAGAAAAAGCTCCTCCGCCGGACGATACGGTGTCGACAGCGCGCCGATCTGCTCGGCGGGAATGGCCTTCAGCTTGTCCGCGACGAATTCAAGTGCGGTCTGCCAGGTGGTTTCAGTCCACTGGCCATTCTGCTTGATCATCGGCCGGGTCAGACGCTCGGCGGTATCGAGGCCGTCGTAGGAAAAACGGTCGCGGTCGGCCAGCCAGCATTCGTTGACATCTTCGTTCTCGCGCGGCAGCACGCGCATCACCTTGTTGTTCTTGACCTGGACTTCGAGGTTCGAGCCAAGGCTGTCATGCGGACTGATCGAGGGGCGATTCGACAATTCCCAGTTGCGCGCAGTGTAGCGAAACGGCTTGCTGGTGAGGGCGCCGACCGGGCACAGATCGATGACGTTGCCCGACAGCTCCGACGTCATCTGGCTTTCCAGGAACGGCATCACCTCGGCATGTTCGCCGCGACCGGCCATGCCGAGTTCCATCACCCCGCCGATTTCCTGGCCGAAACGTATACAGCGGGTGCAGTGGATGCAGCGCGTCATGTCGGTGGCGATCAACGGGCCGAGGTTCTTGTCACGGACCACGCGCTTGATTTCCTGATAGCGCGACGACGAGCCGCCATAGCCCACGGCGAGATCCTGCAGGGTGCATTCGCCACCCTGATCGCAGATCGGGCAATCGAGCGGGTGATTGATCAGCAGGAACTCCATCACGCCCTTCTGCGCATTGATCGCATATTCCGAACGCGTGTAGACCTTCATGCCGTCGGTCACCGGCGTGGCACAAGCGGGCAGCGGCTTGTGCGCTTTCTCCACTTGAACCAGGCACATGCGGCAGTTGGCGGCGATGGACAACTTCTTGTGGTAGCAGAAATGCGGAATCGTGATGCCGGCCCGGTTGGCGGCATCCATGATGGTGTCACCGCTCTCGACCTGCAGCGCACATCCGTCAATTTCGATATTGAGCGTAGTCATCTTGATGTGTCGTTCAGACCATGCAGCGCCCGTGTTCGATGTGATGCTCGAACTCATGGCCGAAATGTTTGAGGAAGCTCTGCACCGGCATCGCCGCGGCGTCGCCCAGTGCGCAGATGGTATGACCGATGATACGGCCCGCCACGCTGTTCAGCAGGTCCATGTCTTCGGGTCGGCCCTGCCCATGTTCGATGCGGTGGATGACCCGATACATCCAGCCGGTTCCCTCGCGGCACGGTGTGCACTGGCCGCACGACTCCTCGAAATAGAAATACGAAAGACGCTCCAGTGCACGCACCATGCACACCGTGTCGTCCATCACGATGACTGCGCCCGAACCCAGCATGGAGCCCGCCTTGGCGATGGAATCAAAATCCATCGTGCAGTCCATCATGGTCGCGGCAGGCAATACGGGGGCGGACGAACCGCCGGGAATGACCGCTTTCAATTGATGGCCGCTGCGCACCCCGCCCGCCATCTCCAGCAATTCGGAAAACGGGGTACCGAGGGGCACTTCATAGTTACCGGGCCTGTTGACATGGCCTGACACCGAGAAAAGCTTGGGCCCGCCGTTGTTGGGCTTGCCCAGCTCCAGGAATGCCTGGCCGCCGTGCTGCACGATCCACGGCACCGATGCCAGCGTCTCAGTGTTGTTGATGGTCGTCGGTTTGCCATAGAGGCCGAAACTGGCCGGGAAAGGCGGCTTGAAACGCGGCTGGCCTTTCTTGCCCTCGATCGATTCCAGCAGCGCGGTTTCCTCGCCACAGATGTAGGCGCCGTAACCGTGGTGCGCATGCAGCTGGAAAGAGAAATCCGTGCCGAACAGGTTGTCGCCGAGATAGCCGGCCTCGCGCGCCTCCGTCAGCGCGCGTTCGAAGAGGTCATACACCTCGAAGATCTCGCCGTGGATGTAGTTGTAGCCGACCTTCGCGCCAAGCACGTAGCCCGCGATCGCCATGCCTTCGATCAACTGGTGCGGGTTGTAACGCAGGATATCGCGGTCCTTGAAGGTTCCCGGCTCGCCCTCGTCGCTGTTGCAGACGATGTACTTGTCACCCGGAAAGGCACGCGGCATGAAGCTCCACTTGAGGCCGGTCGGGAAGCCCGCGCCACCGCGTCCGCGCAACGCGCTGGTCTTGAGCTCGGCAATGATGGCGTCACCCGAAATCTGCCCGGACGCCACGCGCCGCAAGGCCTGATAGCCCCCATGCGCGACATAGGTCGCGAGCGACGCCGGCTCGTCGAATGCCTGGGTCCAGCTGCAGACCTTCTGATCAGGGGTCAACAAACTCATTTCAGCTTGTCCAGCAGTTCGTCCAGCTTCTCGGGCGTCAGGTGGGTATGCATGGCATGGTTGTTGTGCAGGCACATCGGCGCATCGCCGCAGGCACCCATGCACTCGCCTTCTTTCAGGGTGAAACGACCGTCTTCGGTCGTTTCGCCAAAACCGATGCCCAGTTTGTTTTTCAGATGCTCGGCCAGTTCGCCCGCCCCCATCAGCGTACAGGGCAGATTGGTACACAAGGTGATCTTGTGCCGCCCCGCAGGCTGCGTGTCGTACATGTTGTAGAACGTCGCCACCTCATAGGCGGCAATCGCCGGCATCTCCAGATATTCCGCGACATACTCGATCAATTCGGGCTTCAGCCAGCCTTTTTCCAGCTGCGCGATACGCAGTGCGCCCATCACCGCCGACTGTTTCTGGTCGGATGGATACTTGGAGATTTCAATATCAATCAACGCGAGCGATTCGGAAGATAACATCAGCGGTCGATCTCCCCGAAAACGATATCCTGCGTCCCGATGATGGCCACAATGTCCGCGATCATGTGGCCGCGGCTCATTTCATCGAGCGCGGCCAGATGCGCATAACCCGGCGCGCGGATTTTCAGGCGATAGGGTTTATTGGCGCCGTCGGATACCAGGTAGATGCCGAACTCGCCCTTGGGGTGCTCGACCGCCGCATAGGTCTCGCCCGCGGGCACGTGCATGCCTTCGGTAAAAAGCTTGAAGTGGTGAATCAGCTCTTCCATGTTCTGCTTCATCGACAGGCGATCGGGCGGCGCAACCTTGTGATTCTCGACGATGACCGGACCGGGATTCTTGCGCAGCCAGGCGATGCACTGCCTGATGATGCGATTGGACTGGCGCATTTCCTCGACCCGGACCAGGTAGCGGTCATAGCAGTCCCCATTGGTCCCGACCGGAATGTCGAAATCCATGCGGTCATAGACTTCGTACGGCTGTTTCTTGCGCAGGTCCCATTCGACGCCGGAGCCGCGCAGCATCGGGCCGGTAAAACCCAGCGCCTTGGCACGCTCCGGCGACACCACGCCGATGCCGACAGTGCGCTGCTTCCAGATGCGGTTGTCGGTCAGCAGGGTTTCGTATTCGTCGACATACGCCGGAAAACGAGTGGTGAAATCCTCGATGAAGTCAAGCAGCGAACCCTGACGGTTCGCGTTCATCGACTTCATCGTCGCTTCATTGCGGGTATGCTGCGCCTGGTATTGCGGCATCGTGTCCGGGAGGTCCCGGTAGACGCCGCCGGGCCGGTAATAGGCGGCGTGCAGCCGGGCGCCGGAAACGGCCTCGTAACAATCCATCAGATCTTCGCGCTCACGGAAGGCATAGAGGAACACCGTCATCGCACCGACGTCGAGCGCATGCGCACCCAGCCACAACAGATGATTCAGCACGCGGGTGATTTCGTCGAACATCACGCGGATGTATTGCGCACGTTCGGGAACATCGATCTGCAACAGCTTTTCGATGGCCATCACGTAGGCATGTTCGTTGACCATCATCGACACATAGTCGAGACGGTCCATGTAGGGCACCGACTGCAGGAAGGTCTTGTGCTCGGCCAGCTTCTCGGTGGCGCGGTGCAGCAGGCCGATGTGCGGATCGGCGCGCTGGATCACCTCGCCGTCGAGCTCCAGCACCAGGCGCAGCACGCCATGCGCGGCCGGATGCTGCGGGCCGAAGTTCATTGTGTAATTGCGAATCTCGGCCATCAGCGCCCTTCCCCGTAGCTTGCGTCGCGCACGATGCGCGGGGTGACCTCGCGCGGCTCGATCGATACCGGCTGATAGATCACGCGCTGCTGGGTCGGGTCGTAACGCATCTCGACGTTGCCCGAAAGCGGGAAATCCTTGCGGAACGGGTGACCGATGAATCCGTAGTCGGTCAGGATACGGCGCAAATCGGGATGCCCCTCGAACACGATGCCATACAGATCGAAGGCCTCGCGCTCGAACCAGCTGGCCGAGGGCCAGATCTCGACCATCGACGCCACCACCGGCAAGTCGTCGTCGGGGCAGAACACCCGGACCCGGACGCGCTGGTTGTTTGTCAGCGACAGCAACTGCACCACCACGGCAAAGCGCGCGCCTTCCCAGGCGCCGTCGCCATAATCCGAATAATCCATGCCGCACAGGTCGATCAGCTGTTCGAAGCGGCAATCGGGGTGATCCCGCAGCGTGCGCATGGCGGCAGCATAAGTTTGTGGCTTGACGATGAGCGTCAGCTCACCCAGGCGCACGACGGCCTGGACGAGCGACTCGCCGAGAATGTTTTTCAGGCCAATGGAGAATGATTCAAGCGTAGCGGGCATGAAGCTGATTAACGGGCGATGGTATTGGTGCGGCGGATCTTGTTCTGCAGCTGGATGATGCCGAACAGCAAGGCCTCTGCAGTCGGCGGGCAGCCGGGAACATAGATGTCCACCGGCACGATGCGATCGCAGCCACGCACCACCGAGTAGGAATAATGATAATAACCGCCACCGTTGGCGCACGAACCCATCGAGATGACCCAGCGTGGTTCGGCCATCTGGTCATAGACCTTGCGCAAGGCGGGCGCCATCTTGTTGCACAGTGTGCCGGCCACGATCATCACGTCGGACTGGCGCGGACTTGGACGAAAAACGATGCCGAAACGGTCGAGGTCATAGCGCGCAGCGCCCGCGTGCATCATTTCCACCGCGCAGCACGCCAGGCCAAAGGTCATCGGCCACATCGAGCCGGTGCGCATGTAATTGATGAGCTGGTCCGCCTTGGTCGTGACGAAACCCTGCTCTAAAACACCTTCGATGCCCATAATCAAGTCATTCCCACTCCAGGGCGCCCTTCATCCATTCGTAGATAAAACCCACCACCAGGATACCGAGAAACACCATCATGGCGATGAAGCCCGCCAGTCCGATTTCCCCGAGGACGATCGCCCAGGGAAAGAGAAAAGCGATCTCAAGATCGAACAGAATGAACAGGATGGCAACCAGGTAATAGCGGACATCGAATTTCATTCGTGCGTCTTCAAATGCCTCGAAGCCGCATTCGTAGGGAGAGAGCTTTTCGCTGTCGGGACGATTCGGGGCCAACAGGCCGCCGGCGATGATCGGGCCGATTCCGAAAGCCAGACCAATCAGGATGAACAACAGAATGGGGAGGTAATGCTCCAGCACCGGGTTCCTTCGACGTATGCCTGTATCAGGCTATGGGCAATTGTGCCCCGAGTGTAGTAGTCCGGGGCCTCGGCTGTCAAGCCGGGAAATTTGTACTTTTATATTTAAAATCAATAGGTTACTCGCTAGATAGCCAGTGCTGATCAATGAATCAGGAAATTTGATGGTGCCGACGGAGTGAAAATAAATACCAAATAAAATCAATATGTTATATTGTATTTGGCATATTATTGGTATACCGGAAACGCCGAATCGGCACGGATGATACTACAAAACCCACTCCCCCACTTCAGCCGAGTCATCACGGGCCACCAAGGTCAGCGCGGCATCCCATCCGCCAGCCTCTTTAATTTTGTGTATCGCAGCTTCCACGATATCAGCCGGCGGCACGCAAGCAACGTCGGATGTTTGGGCAATTCTCACCGTTCTGGTGGCAATTTTCCCATCGCGGTCGTAGTTGCTCATCTTGCGTTTGATCACGCGCACGGCGTGCGTGAAGCTCAGCCGGTCGGGGTCGAGCCCGCGCGGCCATGCCGCATGCGCCATCAGTTGGCGAACAGCGAAATGTGCCCGCAGCAGGCCCCACAGCTCTTGCAGCACCAGATCGGGCGTCTTGCTGCGCAGCACCGTGCTGTTGGCTCGCAGGTGCGCTTGAACTCGTCGAACACACCTTCAATTTCCCGGCGCTCGTATTCTCGTATTACTGCATCAGCGAATGACTCCGGCTGCCGCTAATAGCGTGGTTAAATGGATTCAGCGCGTAATACACGACGACCTCGTTGCCGGCGCCGCTGTAGCGCATTTCATGGCTCAAGCGCCGCACCAGCTCGATGCCGCGCCCATGCAATCCGCTCTCCGATAGGCTCGACCGGACTACCCAGTCGAATCCAGGACCACTGTCACGCACGGAGATTTTCACCATCTTGCGGTTATCGCGCCGCAGGATTTCGATCCCGATGTCGATGAACCCCTGCTGCAGTTCCTTCAAGGCGTTCTGGCGCCGGGCCGCGTAGGCGGCGAAACCGTCGCTGCTCGTTTTAAGCGAGGAGTCCATCCGCAACAGTCCATGATCCAGCGCATTGGACACCAGTTCGGACAGAATAAGGAAAATCTGGCCGGCATGTTCTTTGATCGCCGCAATCCGCTCGATCACGCCGGACAGGGTCGGCACCACATCCAGGTTTTTCAGGTCCTGCGCCTCGAAATGGAACGACATGCACAGGCCGTCGCTCCCGTATTCCGCAGCGGCCGTATGCGCAGCCGGCTGCTCCAGCGTGCCCGGAGCGGGAACTGCCACCATCAGCACGCTGATGTCGTCCATCAGCGCACCCGCCCGATGCTCGTCCAGCGCCGCCAACAGCGCCTCGAAACGATGCGCTGGCGCGGTCGATTCCAGCGTTGCGCAGGCACGCTCGGCGCCAAACTGCTCGCCTGCGGCATTTTCAGCCTCGGTCAGGCCATCCGTCCACATGAACAACTGGCATTCCCCTTCGTAGGAATACACCTCGAGTTCCGCGGAGAATTCTTCCGGCGACAAAAGGCCGAGCGGCACATGCTGGGATTTCCAGTGCTTGACGATTTCCCCGTCGGCATCGACCAGGCGGGGATAGGGATTGCCGCCGTTCCAGACCTCGATCGTCCCTATCACGGGATTGATCGAAACGAGCGTCAGGGCGGCATAGCGTCCCGGCGGCATCATGGTATGCATGCGGCTGTTCATGACCTCGGCGATGCGTCCGATGCCGTAGCCAAGCTCGGTCATGGCGTAAAAGGTATCGAATTGCGGCAGCGAGGCCATCGCCGCCGGCAGGCCATGGCCCATGCCGTCGCTGAGCAGGATATGGTGGCATTTTCCGGGCGTGCGCGCGGCGGCGATCAGATCGCCGCTGAAATGCCATGCGGGGGTCACGCGGTAGCGCAAAGTGGGGTCATCGAGCCCTTCGCGGTTGACCATGTATTCCATCAGCCGTGCCCCGAGGCGCCGCTCGTCTTCCGCCTGCCGGTAGTAGGCGGCAAGCTCCGCCGAGTGCCGGGAAAGCGCCTGCTGCAGCTCGGCGATCCGCTGAAACACCTGGATTTTGGCCTGAAACACCGGAAAGGACAGCGGCTTGGTCAAATAGTCGTCCGCCCCCGCCCGCAAGCCTTCAAGAACCTCGTCCTCACGCGTGAGCGCGGTGACCATCAGGATCGGCAGCCAGCGCGAACCCGCCGCCTGCCGGATGCGCCGCGTCGCTTCCAGGCCGCCGATTCCGGGCATCATCACATCCATCAGGATCATGTCCGGTGACTCGGCGAGAAACTTCTCCAGCGCTTCCTCTCCCGAACGCGCCTCGATCAGGCGGTGTCCCATTCTTTTGACCACCTGGCCGGCGATTGCAACATTGTTGGCGGTGTCGTCCACCACCATGACCGTCATGCCCATGCGACCATCCATTTACCTGATAGTGAACAAACGGCGGAAATTCGACAGCTCGAAAACCTGCGCCACCGCTCCCTTGCAATTCAGCAGCGTGATGGATTTCGACGCACCTTTTGCGCGCTCCTTGAGCAACAGCAGCATGCCCATGGCGGAACTGTCGATATATTTCACCTGGTCGAAGTCCAGTTCCAGCTCGCTGATGTTCGCCTGCCTCAGCAGGGAATCGGTCGTCTCGTTAAACGAGGCATGGCTGTTGAAATCGAAACGCCCATTCAGCACGAGGCGCACTCTGTCACCTTCCATCCGGGTATCTATGTCCATGAATGCCACTCCTTTCAAAAATTAAAAAAATCGGGTAATCGGGCCTGCGTGATACACGGTCGCATCAAGCCGTTTCCGGCAGGCGGCACGATACAGGAAGCTCGACCGTGAAGCGGCTTCCTTCTCCCGGAATGCTTTCCACACTGATTTCCCCCCCCATCAAATCCACCAGATGCCGGCACAGCGCCAAGCCCACGCCGATGCCTGGAATACTGGAGTTTTCCGCGCCCAGGCGGCTGAAATACTGGAACAGCTCATCCCGTTTTTCCGCCGCAATGCCGATGCCGGTATCGCTGACCGCGATGCGCATGACGCCGTCGTCCGGCAAGTGGCAGGACACTGTCACGCGGCCACCTTCCCGGTTGTACTTCACCGCATTGCTCAGCAAATTGAGCACGATCTGCTTGAAGCGCCGCGCATCGACACGCACCCGCCGCAGGGCGCATTCGCCGCCCGGATCGACGATTTCAACGCCTTTCTCGGCGGCCTGCGCGGCGATCGCCTCCTGGCACTCGCGCAGCAGATCGAGCACATTGACGTCCTCCGGCTTCAGTTCCAGCCGGCCGGTCTCGATTCGGGACAGATCCAGCACATCGTCGATCAGTTCGCGCAACAGCCAGCCCGCCCCCAGGATGCGCTCGACGCAGTCGCGTTGTTCCCCGTTCAGCGGCGCGTCGGGGTCGGACTCCAGCAGCTGTGCAAAACCGACGATGGCGTTGAGCGGCGTCCGCAGTTCATGGCTGACATGGGAGAGGAATCTCGATTTGGCCTGGCTGGCCTGTTCTGCCGCCTCCTTGGCGCGCACCAGCGCCTCCTCCATGAGAACCTGCTCGGTCACGTTGCTGCTCGCCACGACGTAGTGGGCGACCTCTCCTGCCTCGTTGCGCACCGGCGAGACAAAAATATCACACCACACATTGCGGCCTTGGCGCGATATGCCCTCCACCACCGCATGCATCTCGTCGCTCGCAATCATGGCGTCGAAGAACATCTGCCACGCCCCGGCGCTGCCCGCGGATGCCGCCAGTACGGGCCAGCGCTTCCCGCGAATATCAGCCTGTGGAAGTTCGACGATGTCTGCATACGCTGCGTTGGCGTACTCGATCGCGAAATCGCCGCGCCGGATGATCACGATGCCGCTTCCGCTCGCGGCAATCGCCCGGTCGTGCAGGCGCAACGCATCCTCCATCCGCTTGCGGGCCGTCACGTCGCGAACCGAAACCTGGATACTCGCGATGCGCCCGGTCTCGTCCCGGGTCGGCACGGCGGAAGCATCCACCCAGATGTATGCGCCATTCCGGTGCCGCAGCCGGACATATTCGCACGCCCCCGTTGCGCCGAGCAGCGCGGGCTGATGCAACTCTTTTCGTACCCGTTCCGCATCGTCCGGATGCGCCAGTTCGTAGCCGTCATGCCCGGTCAGATCGGCCGGCGCATAGCCCAGCACGCGCTCACAGGATGGGCTGATATAGGCGTAGCGGCCCTCCGGATCGTGCAGCGAAATCACGTCCAGCGCGTTCTTGGCCAGCAGGCGGAAACGCTCCTCGCTTTCCTGAAGTTCCGCATCGATCGCCAGCGCACGGGTAATATCGGTGCGAATCGAGAAGTAACGTTCCAGCCGGCCGCTTTCATCGAAAAACGGCACGATGGTCGAGGCCACCCAGTAATGGCTCCCGTCCTTGCGCCGATTGCGGATGTTGCCGTGCCAGACCTGCCCCCGGGAAATCGTTTCCCACAGCGCGGCGAAATATTCGGGCGGATGAAAGCCGGAGTTGATCAGCCGGTGATTTTTGCCGATGATCTCTTCCCGGGTGTACTGGCTGATTCCACAGAACTTGTCGTTGGCATAGACGATATTTCCGTCCGTATCCGCCGCGCTCACGATGGCGTGCTCGTTGAACGCCTGCAGGTGCTGCGCCAGCACATGATCGCGCTCCGCCATTTTCATCGCCATTTCATCCAGTGCACGCGCAAGCTCACTCAATTCGGTGCCCTCGGCCACCCCGCTGCGTTGCTTCAGATCCCCCGCTGCATGGGCATTCGCCTGGTGGATCAGACGGCGCACCGGCGCGATCACCAGGCGCTCGGTTCCCACCCAGGCGAACACCAGCATCCCGCCAAATATGGCCAGGACAACCAGCGCCGCCACGCCCCCGGTGCGACGCACCTGCGCCAATGCATAGTCTGTGGGGATTCCAACGGCAACAAATGCATTTTCCCTGGCCGCGCTGCTCTCCAACCTGGCGAAGGAAAACAGGCGCGAGATGCCATCCCCCCCATACGCCTCCACCACGCCAGTCTCCGGGTCCGGTGCGCCAATCCGTCGAATCGCGGTACCGACAGGTTGACCACGCCAGATTTCCGGCTCAGGTTCGCTGTGAAGAATGACGCCGTTACTGTCATAAAAGATCACTTCGGAGCGCCCGGGCAATTTGCCGCCGAGGATGTGCTGATCGAACCAGGAAAGGTCCACCGACACGAACAAATAGGCCAGATGCTCGCCGTGGATGCCTTTAACGGGCTTGGCAACGATCACCACGGGCTCATTTATCTGGACACCGAGATGGTAGTCGCCCACCACAATCTCATCATGCCCCTGACGTATCTGACGAAACCATAGCCGGTCGCTGAAGCTGCCCTCGTGCTTCTTGGGCGCCCCCATACAGATGACATTCCCCTCAACATCGGTCATACCGGCATTGGCAAATATGGGCTGCTGGGCAAGCACTTCATTGAAAATCGAACAAAATCCTGGCTGGCGCGCGATGATTGCCTGGCTGGCCGACCAGGCAAACAGCAGTTCCCGCGCCGCGTTGATATGCTTGTCCTGCTTCAGCGAAATTTCCTGCACCAGAGTTTTCGTCTCCCGGTACACGTCGTCGACGGCGTGGTGATACATCTGTATCCCGATGAACCAGGCTACCGCCAGCATGGGCAGCATGACGGCCAGTATCAATGCGACCAGCCGGGTACGCAGGCTTTTGAACACGCGTTTCATGCTGCCCTCACTGCCCTGTCAGCGGGTGACAGGGTCAGAAAGTTGGTGCCGTGCCCCCCCGGCGGAAGCGAACGTCTGCGCTGCGCAGCCCCGGTATCACGCATTCCGGAATTCATTGCAGCCGCCTCCCGCAACCCAGGTCGTGGCATGCCAGCTTGCCGCTGCATATCGCCATTTCGCCGCAAGCTTGCGCATCCTGCGCATGGACGCCGAATGCCTCCCGAATCGTATCGGGCAGCCCGGTATCGTCCCACGGCCGATACAATGCCTTGTATGCGGCGCCCCGATTGACGGTTTCGGTCATGGCATCCGTATCGCTGTTGCCGGAATAAACGATGCTTACGGTTTCTGGAAAGACCTGCTTGATGCGGCCGAGAAACTCGGCGCCCGGCATGCCGGACAGGTGCTGATCGCACAGCATCACTTGTACGCCATGGGTGGCGAGCATACTCATCGCCTCACTCGCGTCGGCCGCACCGAGAATATGCCAGCCTTCCCCGCGCAGCATGCGCGCCAGCGTCTTGCGCACCTCGGGTTCGCCATCGACGATCAGCAACGTGCGTTGCTGCCGCCTGCGTTCGAGATCGCCCGTATCCAGCCGGTTCTCGCCACGCAGCAGACATTCGGCGTCCGCCTCGGGCAGCGGGCGGCTGAAGTAATATCCTTGCAGTTCGTCGCACTTTACATGGCGCAGAAAAGTGGCCTGTGCCGCCTCTTCCACCCCCTCGGCTACCACGGCCAGGCCCAGGCTGTGCGCCAGGGTGACAATTGCGCGCACGATGACGGCATCGTCCGGATCCGTCGTCACGTCGCGCACGAAGGAACGATCGACCTTGAGCACATCGATCGGAAACAGCTTGAGATAGGACAACGAGGAATAGCCGGTGCCGAAATCGTCCACCGACAGCGCAACGCCGAGCTTCTTGAGCGCGCGCAGCGTGCCGATGGCCACCTCGCTGTCGTGCATCACGGTGCTCTCGGTAATTTCCAGTTCGAGGAAAGCCGGATCAAGCCCGCTTTCCGCGAGCACCCGCTCCACGCGCTCCACCAGACCCGGATCGCGGAATTGACGCGCGGAAAGATTCACCGACATACGCATCCGCGGAAACCCCCGCTCCTGCCATTGCCGCGCCTGCCGGCAAGCCGCCTGCAGAACCCAATCGCCAAGCGGCATGATGAGGCCGGTATCCTCCGCCACGGCGATGAATCGATCCGGGCCGATCAGGCCTTCGCGCGGGTGATTCCAGCGCACCAGCGCCTCGAAGCCCAGTACTTCTCCGCTAATCAGGCTGGCGCGCGGCTGATAGTGAAGCGTCAGCTCGCCACGCTTGATGGCTAGGCGCAGATCGTGTTCGATCTCGACCCGGGCGCGCATCCGCTCATCCATTTCCGGGACATAGAAACGGAAAGCATTGCGCCCTTCTTCCTTGGCGCGGTACATGGCGACATCGGCATTGCGCAGCAGGGATTCGGCATCCTCGCCATCTGTCGGGCAGACCGACAGGCCAAGACTGCCCGTCACATACACCTCGCGGCCTTTCAGCGAAAACGGCCATGCCAGCGTATCCAGAATCTTTTCGGCCACGGTCGCCGCATACTTGATGTGCGCGATATCCGGCAACAGCAGAATAAACTCGTCGCCGCTCTGGCGGCCCACGGTATCGCCCTGCCGCAACACCCCGCTGATCCGCATCGCGACCTGGCGCAGCAGCACGTCTCCCGCGTCATGGCCCAGGGTGTCGTTGATTTTCTTGAAATCGTCCAAATCCAGGTACGCCACGGCGAGCAGCCGCTGGCCTCGCTGCGCGTGGGAAATCGCCTGCCGCAGGCGGTCCAGGATCAGCGCGCGGTTAGGCAACTCCGTCAGCGCATCGTGGCGGGCCTGATGGAACAATTGATCCTCGTGGCGTTTGCGCTCCGAGATATCGCGCGCAATCATCAGCACCGAAGCAACCCGGTTTTCCATGTCCCGCTCGGGCACCATGCGCACATGGAAATGGCGCAAACCCATCCGCGGCATTTCAATTCCGCACTCGATGGTCGTCGCCTCGCCGCGTTCGAACACCTCACGCGCGCCGTGCTGCCAGGCGGCGGCCTCCGTAGGCAGCCTCAGTTCACCCCAGGTCTTGCCCAGACATTCGCCATTTTCCACCCCGATGGCCAGTTCGTTCGCCGGATTGGCATAGAGATAACGCAGGTCGCGGTCGAAACGCGCAATCACGTCCGGCGCATTGTCCACCAGCGCCTGGAATTCCTGCGAATGGCGGCGCAGCAGCCTTTCCATTTCCCTGGTCGTGGTGGTGTCGCGCACCACGGCCATGGTTTCGCATTGATCGTCCAGCTTGATCTGCGACAGGCTGATAGAGACCGGAATGTCCTCGCCATTCTTGCGCCGGGCCAGCATGTCCGCCTGAACGGCCATCGGTGCCGGTGCTGGATTCGCGGCACAGCGCCCGCGCTGCTCCGCATAGATGGCGCGCATGTTTTCCGCAACCAGGATTTCCATCGGCTGGCCGAGCATCTCCTCGTGCCGGTAGCCCAGCATCGTTTCCGCGGTCGAATTCGCCATCGCAATGCGCCCTTCCGCGTCGAGCAGGAATATGGCATCCGGCGCCGCGTCGAAAACCATGCGGAAGCGTTGCCCGCTTTTCCGCGCCTTCCTCTCGGAAGCGGTCAGTTCACGATAAGGCTGCAGCACTGCCGCCACGAACACGGCACGGTAGAGAAAACCGTAGGCCACGATTTTGTAGACGTGGCCGAGGAAATTGAAGCCGTCGTTCATCTCGCTGTAGAGCGTGAAATTCAGTTCGCTCAAGGCCATGATGCCGACGGCGGCCAGGAGATGCGGCGCAGCATGGCTGCCGGCCGTGCGAAGCCGGGCAAGGATGGCAAGCGCCGCCACCAGATACAGCCCGACGACGAAATACTCGACGCCGATCTTGAACGGCGTCAGCCCCTGCCCCGCAACGAAAGTGGCCGGTAGCCATTCCGCCCGGTACAGCATCACCCAATACACCGCGGCGACCCATGCCAGGGCCGCGGCCAGGGCCGCGTAGCGCAAACCGGGGTTCACCGACACCTGGGGCATGAGCACCGCCGCCAGCAGCGCGACTGCCGCCGTGATGCGCGCCGCAAGCCAGAAGTCGATGACTTTTTCCGCGCCCGACGGCGTAACGAAATGCGGCATGCCCGCATACGACAGCAGATGCGCGGCGTCCAGCAGGCCCACCGCGAGAAACGCCACCGACAGCACCATCAGGAATGCCGGCGCGCGCGCCTTCGCCGCATGCCATCCGACGCCGAAGATCATGGCCGCCACCGCCACGGCGAGGATTTCCGCCACGTGATGGAATGCGGGATAGTCCCCGATAGCCACCACCGGCTGCGGCATCATGGCGTGCACGATGCCCACCAGGATCGCCAGGCAGGCAATCGCGAGCAGGGCAGTACCCATGCCATCGGCAAGGAATAATTGGCGCGCCTGCGCCGGCGCGGTTCGGTGATCAGACACTGATTTTCACCCCCGCCTGGCGTTCACGCATATTTCATGATCTCTGCCGGAATCGCCTGCAGCGATGCGCTGCGATCCACCCCGCCCAGTTTCACCGCTTCCTTGGGCATGCCGTAGACCACGCAGCTGGCTTCGTCCTGCGCCACGGTGGCCGCGCCCACATCGTGCATTTCCTTGAGGCCGCGCGCACCGTCATCGCCCATGCCGGTCATGATGACGCCCAGGGCATTCCTGCCCGCAAACTTGGCCACCGAACGGAACAGCACGTCCACCGACGGCCGGTGACGGTTGACCACCGGGCCGTCCACCACTTCGACGTGATACTGGGAGCCGTTGCGTTTGAGCAGCATGTGCCTGCCGCCGGGAGCGATCAGCGCACGCCCGGGCATGACGCGATCGCCGTTCTGCGCCTCGCGCACCTCGATCTGGCACAGGGTGTCGAGCCGGGCCGCGAACGAGGCGGTGAATTTCTCGGGCATGTGCTGCACGATGACGATCCCGGGCGATACGCGCGGCAACGCGGTGAGCACCGTTTCCAGCGCCTGGGTGCCGCCGGTCGAGGTGCCGATGGCGACGATGCGCTCGGTGGTCTGCGCCATGGCCTGGCTCGCGGCAGGCAGGATCGCGTCGGTGTTGAGCTTGGGCATCGCGACGGCGGGCGGCATCGCGCTATTGCTCTTCAGATTGCGGACATTGGCGTGCGCCGCGGTTTTCACCGCGCGAACCAGGTCCGCGCCGGCGTCTTCCATCGCCGCGCGCCGGTTGCCGATACCCGGCTTGGGCACGATCCCGACCGCGCCTGCTGCCAGGGCCTGCATGGCGGTTTCCGATCCCTTCTGCGAAATCGACGAGCAGATCACCACCGGCGTCGGCCGTTCCGTCATGATTTTCCTGAGGAATGTGATGCCATCCATGCGCGGCATTTCGACGTCCAGGACGACCACGTCCGGCCACTGCTTCTTCATCTTCTCCTGGGCGAAAATGGGGTCGGGCGCAACGGCGATCACTTCGATGCCGACATCGCTGTTGAGCACTTCGGACAGCACCTTCCGCACCACGGCGGAATCGTCCACGACCAGAACTTTTATGCGTACCGACATAGATCCCTTGCCTCAAGAGCCATTGCAATACTCGGTGTCCTTGGGGGCAAACTGGCGCACCCATACATTGCCCGACCAGATGTCGAACAGCACCGTGCGATGGCCGGCGCCGCCCAGATCCTCCGACGCCGGGCGCAGCCCGTGGTGCTTCAGCAGATACCGCCCGGCCTCGGCATTCTTGATCCCGATGTGGCTTTGCCCGGCATCGACCTGCCGCTGAAACATGTTTCCCCCGCCGAACAATTTGACCTCGTAGTCCTCAAGCGCCGTGCCGCTTCGGCGAATCTCCTCGAACAGGAGCCCGAGCGCCTCGTCCGCGTATTTGCCGTCCGCCAGCCGCGTTTCCCGCCCTTGCCGGCTCGGCAGCATGTAGTGGCACATGCCGCCGATCAGCAATTTCGGATGCCAGAGCGTGATGGAGACGCAGGACCCCAGGATCGTCCGGATGCGGACATCCCGATCCCCGAAATAGAATTCTCCGGGGTTGAGGAAGATTTCGATGACGTGAGGCGGCTTGCGCATGGGTGATATCGCCGGCCTATTTTCTGTACACCGACGGCCGCACGGCACTCAGCACGTCGGTCACGCCGTTGAGGCTTTCCGAGTGGCCGATGATCAGGTAGCCGCCGGGCTTGAGCGTGGCGGCGATGCGCTCGACCACCCGCGCCTTGGTGTCGGTATTGAAGTAGATCATCACATTGCGCAGGAAAATCACGTCGAACTCGCCCAGCTGCGGCAGGGTTTCGTTGAGGTTGATCTGCCGGAAACTCGCGCGTGCGCGCAGGCGCTTGTCGACGAGAAAACGGCCTTCCTGCGAGCCCACGCCCTTGAGGCAGTATTCCTGCAGGTAGCGTTGGGGAATATGGCGGGCGCGTTCCATCGCATACAGCCCGCTGCGCGCACGCTCCAGCACGCGCGTGCTGATGTCGGAAGCGACGATTTCCCATGGCACCTCGCCCAGCCGATCGGCCAGCACCATCGCCAGGGTGAAGGGCTCCTCGCCGCTCGAGCAGGCCGCGCTCCACACGCGGAACGGCGAGCCGGGGCGCCGCTCGGCAAGGATGCGCTGCTGCAGGAACTCGAAGTGCCTGGGCTCGCGGAAGAAATAGGTTTCGTTGGTGGTGAGCAGGTCCAGCGCGGTCTGCAATTCCGCCGGCTCCTTGCCGCTGGTCAGCAGGCGCAGATAGTCGCGATAGGAGCCGAGCGAATAATGCTTCAGCCGCTTCGCAAGACGTCCGCATACCAGCGCCTTTTTGGCCGGGGAAAGGCTGATCCCGGCAAGCCGGTAGATCAGCCGCTGGAACTCACCGAACTCCTGATCGGACAGCGTGGACGCTTGCATGCTCCGCTCCCTCCCGGTTCAGGCCGTTCGGCATGAAGCCTCCGCCCAGGCCTTGTTCGAGTCCGATCATTCCGCCGCGGCCTCGTTCGCGGATCCCATGCCCTGCGCATCCGCCTGTTCCAGCAATGCCAGATCGTCGATCGACAGCACATTGCCCACGTTCAGGATGATCACGAACTTGCCGTCTACCTTGCCCATGCCGCGGATGAAGTCGGTGCGAATCTTCGCGCCGAAGGCCGGCGGCGGTTCGATCTGGTCCTGCGCTATTTCCAGCACCTCGTTCACTGCATCCACCACCACGCCCACCACCTGCGTCTCCTGATCGGACGCCACTTCGATGATGACGATGCAGGTGCGGCGGGTGAGTTGCGTGCTCTTGCGGCCGAAGCGAGTGGAGAGATCCACCACCGGCACCACACTGCCGCGCAGGTTGATCACCCCGCGGATGTAGTCCGGCATCATGGGCACCTCGGTGAGATTGCCGTACTCGATGATTTCCTTGATGGCGAGGATGCCGATGGCGAACGTCTCGCCCCCCAGCATGAAGGTCAGGTACTGCTGCTGATCCTGCGGCGCAGCCAGTCCCGCCCGTTCATCCACTTTGACTAGCGCACTCATGTCGCCTCCTCAGAACTTGACGAACTCAAGCTCGTCGCTGGCGCCTGACATGGCTTTCGGCGCCGGCTTGCTGCCGGCGTTCCTGGCGTGCGCCACCTGGGCAGACTTCTGGGTGGCCGGCTTCCTGGCGCCCGACGCCGCCCCGCCGGCGCCGCTCTCGAGCCGGAAGAAGCCCATGGCCTGCTGCAGCTGCTCGGCCTGGCTGCTCATTTCCTCGGCGGTGGCGGCCAGCTCTTCCGAACTGGAGGCGTTCTGCTGGGTGATCTGGTTCAGTTGGGTCATGGCCGTGTTGATCTGCCCGACGCCGGAGGATTGCTCCTCGGAGGCGGCGGTGATTTCCTGCACCAGGTCGGAGGTCTTGTTGATGGAGGGCACCATCTCGTCCAGCAGCTTGCCGGCCCGCTCCGCCAGGTCTACCGAGCCGCCCGCCAGTTCGCCGATCTCCTGCGCCGCCACCTGGCTGCGTTCCGCCAGCTTGCGCACTTCCGCCGCCACCACCGCGAAGCCCTTGCCGTGCTCGCCGGCGCGCGCCGCCTCGATGGCGGCATTCAGCGCCAGCAGGTTGGTCTGGTAGGCAATGTCGTCGATGATGCCGATCTTGCCGGCGATGCTCTTCATGGCGGTCACCGTCTGCTTCACCGCCTCGCCGCCTTCGGTGGCCTCCTTCGCCGCCTTCGACGCCATGCCGTCGGTCACCTTGGCGTTCTCGGTGTTCTGGCCGATCGAGGCGGACATCTGCTCGATGCTGGCGGACGTCTCTTCCACGCTGGCCGCCTGTTCACTGGAAGCCTGGGAGAGGGATTGCGCCGTTGCGGACACTTCTTCGGACGCGCTGGAAAGGTTGTCAGCCGCGCCGCGCACCTCGGTGATGATCTGTGAAAGCTTTTCCACCATGTTCTTCATCGCGGTGAGCAGCATGCCGGTCTCGTCCCTGGACTGCACGTCGATCGTCACGCTGAAATCGCCCTCGGAAAGGCTGTTGGCCACGCCCACGGCCCGGCCGAGCGGACGGGTGATGGAACGGGTGACCCAGAAGGCGATCCCTACCGCGAGCAGGAAGGCCGCCGCGCCCATGGCGAGCATCAGCGTCCGCGCCTGGCTGTATTGCTCGCTTGCCGTTTTCCCCAGCTCGTTCATGAGCTCACCCTGGAACTGGACAAGGTCGTTGACGCGCTTGCGGTACTCGTTCGCCGCCGGGCGGAACTCGGATTCCATGAATGCCCGGCCTTCTTCCCCCTTGCCTTCCTCGGCCAGCTTGATGATCTGGTTTTGCGCCGCGATGAATCGCTCGCGCGATTCGAGGATCAACTGGAACATCTCGATTCCCCTGGGCTGAACCAGCGTCGGCTTGAGCTTCTCCCAGGCCTTGCCGATGTTGCTGCGCCCCTCGAGAATGCGCTCCTTCGCAGCCTGGATACCCGGCCGGTCCGTCGCCATCAGGATGTCGCGCGCGCCGAGGCCGATCGCGTTGACCCCGGCGAGTCCGTCCTGCAGCAACAGGACCTTCGGCCATTTGTCATGGTTGACGTTTTCCAGTGATTCGTTGAGGACGGCCATGCGGGTGATTCCAATGACGGCGATCGCCACCATCAGCACCACAACCAGGCCAAAGCCCACCCCCAACCGCACCCCGATCTTCATGTTCTTGAACATTGCCGTGCTCCCCTGTCTATCTCTGAAAAATAAAAAACCCAAGAATCCAACCCGGTCACGCGCCGTGCATGGCCAGCTGCTCATCCCGCGCGACAGCAAGCTGCACCAGCGTCGGCACGTCGAGAATCAGCGCCACTTCGCCCGTTCCCAGAATCGTGGAACCGGAAATACCCCGCAAATTCCTGAATACATTGCCCAGCGGCTTGATGACGGTCTGAAATTCACCCATCAGCTCATCCACCACGAATCCGGCCTTCTGCCCGCCGTATTGAACGACCACGATGTTTTCGCGCTTGCCCGCGGCCGCCTTGACTTCGAATTGATCGCGCAGGCGAACGAAGGGCAGCACCTCGCCGCGCAGATTGACGTAGTTGCGCGTATCGGCGGCCTTTCTGTCCGCTTCGGACAGCTCGATGCATTCCAGCACCATGTCGAGCGGCACCACGAAAGCCGACTTGCCCACGCCGACCAGGAAACCGTCGATGATCGCCAGGGTGAGCGGCAGCCGGATGCGTACCGTGGTGCCGCGCCCCTCCGCGCTTTCGATGTCGACGCTGCCGCGCAGCGCCTGAATGTTGCGCTTGACCACGTCCATGCCGACGCCGCGGCCGGAGAGATTGGTGACCTGATCCGCGGTGGAAAACCCCGCCTCGAAGACGAGGTTGTAAATCTCGTTGTCCGACAGGCTCTGGCCCGGGTTGACGATGCCGCGCTCGATCGCCTTCTTGAGGATTCTTTCCTTCTTCAGGCCGCCACCGTCGTCCGCCACCTCGATCACGATGCTGCCGGAGTCGTGGTAGGCATTCAGCCGCAGGCTGCCCTTCGCCGGCTTGCCGGCCGCGACGCGCGCCGCGGCCGGTTCGATGCCGTGATCCATGGCGTTGCGCACGAGATGCATGAGCGGATCGCCGATTTTCTCGACCACCGTCTTGTCCAGCTCGGTTTCCGCGCCGCCGATCTCCAGGCCGATGTCCTTGCCGAGTTCCTTGCTCACGTCGCGCACCACACGCTGGAAGCGGTTGAAGGTCTCGCCGATTTCCACCATGCGCAGCTTGAGCGCGCCGTCGCGGATTTCCTCGACCAGCCCCGAGACGACGGAGGTGGACTCGTGCAGCGCCGCGTCGCCGGAACGCTGGGCCAGCAGCGAGGCGCCGGCGCCGGCAATGACGAGTTCGCCGACCAGATTGATGAGTTCGTCGAGCTTTTCCGCGCTCACGCGAATGAATTTGGCTTCCTGCGCCTTGTGGTCGCGAATCTGGCGCTGCTTCTCCAGCGCCGCATCCATCACCTCTTTCTGCACCACGCCTTCGTTGACCAGGACTTCGCCGATGGGCGGCTTGGCACCGCCGCAGACCGCCGCCATGCTTTCCTGAGAGGCCAGCGCATCCTCCAGTTCATGTCCGGTGAGAATGCCGGCCTCGATCAGCAACTGGCCGAGCATGTCGGTGTTGCCGCTCGCATGCTCGAGCCGGTCGACGAAAGCGGCGAGATGGCTCGGCGGCGGGAAGATGCGCAGCTTGCAGCCCTCCCGCACGAACTCGAAGACATCCTCGATGGTTTTCTTGTCCGCCTCGCTCTTGAATTCGATCGAGAAGCTCAAATAGCAGGACTCCGGGTCTATCGCATTCAGTTCCGGCAGCTCGCTGTCGTCCACCCTGAGCGAGACGATATCGCCAATGGTCGAGAGGTAGCGGATGAAGGAAATGGGATCCATGCCGTTTTTCAGCACGTCGCGCCCAAAGACGAGCGACAGGTGCCAATAGTCGCCTTCGAGCAGTCCGCCGCCGCTCGCCGCAAGCCGGGCCTCGTGGACCGCGGGCATGGCGGCGTCCGCCGCGGCCGCGCCTCCCAGCAAGGATCTCAGCGCCGCGGCGATAGCCTCGCCCGCCGCCGCCTGTTCCGCATCGAGCGCTTCCCCGGTTTCCGCCACCACGGTGATCAGCAGGCCGATGTGGTCGCTACACTTGAGCAGCAGTTCGACGAGTTCGCCATTGACGGCCAGCGTGCCACCACGCACCTCGTCAAGAACGTTTTCGACAACGTGGGTGAAGGCCACGATCGCGTCGAGCCCGAACAAACCCGCAGAGCCCTTGATGGTGTGCGCGGCGCGAAACATGGCGTTGACCGTTTCCTCTTCCTGCGGCTCGCTTTCGAGCCGCAGCAGGATGCCCTCCATTTCATCGAGCAGCCCGCGGCTTTCCTCGATATAGGTCTGCAATGCCTGATCCATGCCCACTCTCGTCTCCTTGGTATCTATGCCGGCTGTTACTGTCGAGCTGAAAGCAGCAGGGGATCGCCGAACTGGGCTGCCATGTTGTAGAGATCGATCACCTCCAGAGCGGCCTGACTATGGGAGACGAAACGCACGGCCTTGCCCAATCGGGTGCCTTCGCGCTTGGCCGCCAGCAGCAGCTGAAATCCGGCGGTATCCATCTCGGTGACGCCGCTGAGGTCAAGTTCGATCTCGGTGTTGGCGGCCAGATGCCCCATCAATCCATCCCTGATTTCCAGGCTGTGGTAAATGGTGAGTTCACCTTCCATTTGCAGCCTGCAAATGCCGTTTTCCTGCTGTGCGTCGATGTGCATGGTGTGCTCCCGTCGCCGGCTTCATGGCATGATCAATTTCGACACGGCAGCCAGCATCTGCGCCGGCTGGAAGGGCTTGACCACCCAGGCCTTGGCACCTGCCGCCTGTCCTGCCTGCTTTTTCGCCTCCTGCGATTCGGTGGTGAGCATGATGATGGGCGTGAACTTGTAATTCGCCAGCTTCTTGACCTCCTGCACGAAGGTGATGCCGTCCATATTCGGCATGTTGACGTCGCTGATGATGAGATGGATCTTCTGTCCGTTGATCTTGGACAGGCCGTCCTTGCCGTCGCAGGCTTCGATGATGTCGAATCCGGCGCCCTTGAGCGCGATGCTTACGACCTGGCGCAGCGAAGCCGAGTCGTCGACGACCATGATGGTTTTTGCCATAGTTTTCTCCCTAAAAGAAGGTGATTTCCGAACTGTTAGACTGGCTGGCGCTGGCACCGCTGTGCATCTCCCGCTGCTCGGTCGTGGTGTAGGTTTTCGACAATTCGTCCAGCCATGCCTCGGCATCGATCGGCGCGCATTGCCCGGTGTGCAGGCATTCGTTGACATGCGCTTCGAACTTGCGGATGTCGTCGCGGATATGCGAGAGAATCTGGCTCACGCGATCCTGAAACTGCAGCGAGACCAGCACGTCGGAAATTTCGTCCCGAATGCCCATGCTGGCCTCGTTCAGGATGCTCGAAGACGCCGTCAAGCGGCTCGCCACGCCGTGAAAACGCTCGACCACCTGCCCGATAACCGCTTCGGAATGCGTCACCGACTCGGTATCCCGCGTCACCGACTGCTCGGATGCGGCCACGGCGGAGGCGATCGCGGCGTTGACCTGCTCCGCTCCCTGGCTGATTCGCTTGCCCGTTTCAGCGGACAGCGTGGAAAGCTTGCGTACCTCGTCGGCGACCACGGCGAATCCCCGCCCTGCCTCGCCGGCACGCGCCGCCTCGATGGCGGCGTTGAGCGCGAGCAGGTTGGTCTGCATGGCAATACTGCCAACCTCGGCCGCCATCTGCTTCAGTTCACCCGTAAACAACGCCAGCTGATCCACCTCCCGCAGCAGGTTCTGCTTGGAAATGGTGGCCTCGCGCAGCGACTCGATGATCGAGCCGAGATCCTGCTGGCTTGTCTCGAGCAGATCCACCAGGCCATCCTGCCCCTGCTTCACGCCGTTGCCGCCCGCCGTCGATTGCGAGGCGGACACCGCCGTCTCCAGTTTTTCCACCAGGCCGGAAAAGCGGACGGCGAGCGCGGTAACCGCATCCTCCGTCTGCGCGCGCCCCGTCTCCACCTGCAACGACCAGATCGGCAATACGCTGGCGCATACCGTGTCGAGATGGGGGCTGCAATTGCCCGCGCCCCGCATGGACGTCTCGCGCACCCGCTCAAGCATGGCGGCACGCCTGGATTCCCTGAATCGATGTGCGACCCATCCGCACGCCGCGCCGCAGACGAAAATCAATATGCCGAGCACCGCATCCATCGTCAGGCCTTCACTCGCATTGAATTCCATACCACCTTCCACTTGTCGATATTCATGTCATGGCGCCGCACGCAGATGCGCCTGGCTGTGACGCCGCACCACATTCAGCAGCAGATCGATCTGGGCGGACAGATCGAAAAAGTGATCCGCCCCTGCTTGCAGCCAGCGTTTTCTGTATGGCTCCGACGAGTAGAAACTCATCACGATCAGGCATGCCGAAGGACATGCGTATCTCGCCCGGGCAAGGGCCTCGCAGCCCCTTTCATCCGGCAGCCGGACATCCATGACCACAATTTCCGGCTGCATGAGACGCATGATCCGATTGGTATCTTCAACCGCAGTGCTTTCCACGATCTCGGCGCATCCAAGGCTGGCCAGCATGGCCGCCAGGCGTTCCCGCAGCAGAATCGATGGCTCGACCAAAAATAATTTCATTCCACTCAGTCCCACATTAGGCCGGGTAATCCGGTCAAGCGGATACAAGCCTGACATCCATTCCGAGATTCATTATCGAAAGCGACCACCGGGAAATGAAGTCAGCGCAATCTGCTTTTGCATCAGCGATTGCCCACGGCAAGGTAGGAATAATCCTATTGGAGAGGCCGGGTAAGGCTTGAATCCAGCTGCGTTTTTCGCGCTGTCCTGGGTGGGACGGTCCGTTGCGCCACCTCGATGGAACGCTCTCGATGGAACGCTGTTTTTTATGTGGGTGGGTGACTGATGAGGCGGCGACGTTTGATGCGTCGCGCAGGAAAAGTCTCAGCCGTCGATCAATCGATGGCGGATGGCATAGCGAACCAGGTCGGTCGATGTCTGGAGATTCATTTTCCGCATGAGGCGGAATTTGTGCGTGCTGACCGTCTTGATGCTCAGGAACAAGTCGCCCGCAATCTCGCTTATCGTCCTGCCGGAAGCGAGCATGAGGAACACCTGGAGTTCCCGTTCCGACAATGCTTCATGAGGGGTTCTGCTTTCCGCTGCATGATCGAACACGAGTTTTTCGACCAATGCGGCATCGATGAATTTTCCTCCACCGGAGACCTTTCGAATGGCCCCGACGAGAATTTCCGGCTCGCTGTCCTTGGTCAGATAACCGCTGGCGCCAGCCTTGAGCGCGCGACTGGCGATCGGCCCCTCGACATGCATGCTCAATATCAGAATTGGCAGATCCGGATATTCCGCGTGCATCCATTCAATGAGTTCAACGCCCGCCAGACCCGGCATGTTCATGTCGAGCAGGACAAGATCGCAGGCGGTTCGCGCGAGCACGGCCTGAAGCTCCTCGCCTCCACCGGCCTCGCCGACGACGCTTATGTCGGACACCAGCGCAAGTATCTGTTTGAGCCCGTGACGCACAATGGCATGGTCGTCGACAATGATGAGCCTGATCATCCTGGAAGCCTCGGTTGGACGGGGTGGGTCACGGTTGGGGTAAACGCTGCGGTCATGTCGCCGGGACGCATACGCGAATACGCGTACCCCGTTCCGGTTCGCTGTCCAGCTCAAAATCGCCTTCCATCATCGCCACCCGCTCGCGAATGCCGACCAGGCCGAACGACTTGCGGCTTGCCGCGGCATGCGGATCGAACCCCTTGCCATTGTCGCTCACTTCGAAGCAGAGCTGGCCATCGGTCCGGGTCACGACGATCTCGACCTGGGTCGCTTCGGCATGGCGCGCGATATTGGTCAGCGACTCCTGAACGATGCGGAATACGGCGGTTGCGGTGAACTCGCCCAGGGTGATGTCGCCATCGCCCAGCACAAGTTCGCAGGGGATGCCCGCGTACTCGATGAATTCCTCGACCAGCCATTCCAGCGCGGCGACGATGCCGAGATCCAGCGCCCCCGGCCGCAGGCTCGACGTAACATGCCGTGCGGTCTTGATGGTGCGGTCCACCAGTTGCTTCATCGATTGCAGGCGCGCCATGAGTTGTGGATTGGCTTCGCCGAAGCTGAGACGCGCCAGCGAAACATCCATCCGCAGCGCGGTGAGTGTCTGTCCCAGTTCGTCGTGAATTTCGCGTGCAATGCGCTTGCGCTCTTCCTCGCGCACACTTTCAAGGTGCGCGGAAAGCTCGCGCAGCATGTTTTTAGAATCGACGAGTTTTTCCTCACTGGTTTTGCTTTCGGTAATGTTGATCGCCACACCGTCCCACATGCATACGTTTTCGCCGTGGCGGCGCGGGGTGGCGCGCAGGTTGATCCAGCTCGTCTTGCCATCCGCCGTGACGATGCGCCCTTCCCAGTTCCAGAACGACAGTTCTTCCTGCGACTGCGCCATGCTGTCATGGAAGGAACGCGCGTCATCCGGGACGATAAAGCCGGTGAACGCGCGTCCGTTCCGCAGGATCGCTGCCGCATCCAGGCCCAGCAGCCATTTCGCTCCATTGCTGATGTAGGTGAATTGCAGTGCTTCGTCGCCGGCATGCCGGCAGCACTGGAACACCATGCCCGGCACGTTGGAGGTGATGCCGTGAAGGCGTTCCTCGCTTTCGCGCAGTACCGCTTCGGCGCCCTTGAGGGTGGAAATATCGCGCGCGATGGTCAGTACCGATGCAACCTTTCCCGATGCATCGCATTCCGGCACGGCTCGGGTGTGGTAGTACTTGACCACACCGCGCTGCGTCGTGAATTTGAATTCGAACACCTCCGGCTCGCCAGTGAAAAGAACCCGGCGCAAGGCATTGGTCCATATTTCCACCTCTTTGTCCGGCACCCCAAGTTCGGCATGGGTCTTGCCCAGCAGGGTTTGCCGCGACATGCCGGTGGCTTTCTCGATCTCGGGATTGACATACACACGGCGCAATTCGCTGTCGAAACGGGAAACGATATCCGGCAGGTTCTCGGCCAGAGAGTGAAACTCGCGCTCCAGACGTTGAATTTCCGCATCCGCCCACATCTGCTCGGTGACGTCCTTGGCGACCACCACGGCCCCGGTGACGGCGCCCTCTTCGTCGTACAGCGGCAAGGTCGAACTGTTGATGACTTTACGACTGCCGTCAAAACACTCGATGTCGATGATTTCATCAAGGGCGGTTTCACCGCGCTCGATGGCGCGGGCAAGCGCCCAGTCGTGCGCCTCGATGCGCTTGCCCGTGGCGTGCCACCAGCCCTTGTATTCGTCCAGCCGCTTGATGCCGGCCCAACGTTCGCCTGCCCAGATACGGCGGCCGGCAGGATTGTTCAAGATGAAGTGTCCGGATGCATCCATCAGCCACACGCCGACCGGCAGCGCTTCCAGCACGCCGCGCAACTGCCGTCCGGTGTCGACGGCGCGCCGCACCACAAAGCGGACCCGCAGATAGATCAGCAACGCAGCGATCGTGCCGATGCCCACCATGATCGCAATCGCGCGCCACGCAGCGGTGCGTATCGGCTGGTACATATTTTCGATGTCTACTTTGCGTACCATGCCGAGACCGAGTTCCGTCACCGGCGCGTAGGCGGCAACCACCATCACCCCCCGATAATCCGGCGCAACCACGACGCCACGCTGGCCCTGGAGGGCATGCCACATCGGGACAGGCTCGTCCTTGTAGCGTGTCGGCGCCAGCAACGGGCGCGGCATGAATGCCGAAGGAAGGCAGATCATGTGCTCGCTGCCGGCAGGTCCGCACAGGCGCGTTTCCACCCCGCCCGGCGTATCCGACAGCGCTTCCGTAAACAGGCGTTCAAGCTCGGGCAAGGGCTCCTGCACCACGATGGTTCCCTGCCCCTGCGCGGCTGGCAAATGGATTTCCAGCATCCAGCCGCGATTCCAGGTCAGCCAGGCAGGGTTCGCGTTTTCCAGGCGCAGGCGAAATCGCGGACCGGCCGGAGGCAGGCCTGCATGCAGCCCGACGGCGCCGTCGCCTCCTTCCAGCCATGCCGAGCCGCCCGAACCGGCCATCTCCCGCAGCGTGGCGGGCAGATCCGGGCGCGACACAAGCCCGCCCGTCCGGGCATGCAGGCTGTGCAAGGCCGATGACAACACCAGCGGAAAGACGGCCGCCTGCGTCGCCACCGAACTGGACAACTCCTCCTCCACCGTCGCCTGCATCTGCTTGCCGAGCACAGCAACGGAAGCCGCGCTGCCGAGCAACAGCGCGGCAGTGAATCCAATCAGGCCGATTGCCAGGGCTTGCCGCTCCTCGCGTGCGGCATAAAAACGGCGAAACCAGGGGGTTTCGGCCATTGCCGCAAGATAGCCGGAGACCCATACGCACAATGCCAGCATGGTGGGCAGGCTCATGACGGCATGGCGATCGAGGGTGGCCACGAACAGCAGGCCATCGAGGCTGCGATTGAGCGCGCCGCCCACTACGGCCGCCAGGATGAACCCAGGCGCGGCCTGCGACAGGACCTGTCCGGGCAGCGTGCGCGGCCGATCGAGGGCGGCCAGCGCCAAGCCCGCGCAAAGCAGGGAAAACGCGGCGAGGGGGGACATATGCCAAGGCCAGGGCAAACCGCGTCCGTCGACATTGAGCGCGATGCGCCAGAAACCGTCGGGCGGCAGCCAGGCAAAAAAATATTGCCCCAGTACCGCCGCACTGATCGCTGCGATGAGCCCACCCAGCCAGAGCCGGAGACGCGGCAGCAGCAGCGCCATCCCCGCCAGCAATAGCACGACGGAGGTATTGATCCCCATTCCAGCCAGGATCGGTACGCGCGTACGGACTACATTCGGCGCCGCCCAGATCCCGGCAAAAACCACCGCCATGACAACGACGAGCGCCATCCCCGCCGTCTGACGGACGACGGCACAGGCGCGGCAAGGAGCGAGTTCAGCCAGGTGGGGGGCGGTATCGGTCAAGGTACGACTATTATTCGCATGATTGTTTTCGCGGTTCAGGCTCGAATCCCGCACGCTTCAAATTCGCTCGCCGGTTCCCGTCGGTAGATCAGGCTACGGGTCAATAAAACAAGGTGTTGAGCTTGCAACCGGCACGCATCCACGCAATGCACGATTTCGACACTTTGTCGGCACTAGGGGCAAGCCGTACGGCAGCGCCGCCGCAATCCTCTAGTCGCGTACCATCCGGCTATTCATTACGGCCTGTCCCACACAAGCTTTTCCAGCCGCATCTTAACTACATTTCTTTCGCATCTGGGTGCAATCACCGGCCAGAGCCCGTGATTCACGCATGGGAGATTCCGCATAACCGTTTTTTTAACTGGTCACTATCTTGCTGGACAAGGCAATAGGGAAGTCCTTATATGGACACCTCCCGGAGTACAAGTAGATTTTGCATTTGGCAGTAGGTAAGGATGCAGTCTTATATCCGGCCTGTTGGTGCAGGCGGTAAG
>MKWM01000011.1:35421-265781 GCA_001899765.1 Thiobacillus sp. 63-78 | reverse complement strand
GATCCATCTCTCCCCCAACTGCCAACAGCGCCCCGTTGCCGGGGGGAGGCGTCCATACCATCTGATTAAATCCGTTCGCCCTGAGCCCTTCGACGTTGCTCAGGACAGGCTTGTCGAAGGGCACTCCCTGGAAATACAAGGGCTTCGACAGGCTCAGCCCGAACGGCTACGAATAAATCAGTGCTTCCCGAGGGTATGTTGACGCTCTAAATCAGAAGCTCTTCCCTGGCCTGAACCAGGGCCTGGGCCAGACGCGTGCCGCTTTCCCATGCGCGTTCCACGCCGACGCCCGCGATGCCATCGCCGATCAGGGCAACGCGGCTTTCCCTGCTGCTGACCCAGAAACCGCCCACGGTCGTATGCGGACGCGCATGGCGCCACAGGTGCGAAGCTTCGATCTCGACCGGCCACGCCAGTCCCAGCAGTCCCATCAAAGCCGAGGCTGCGCGGTTGCTGGCTTCCATCGCGGAGGCTTCGAGATAGGTTTCGGTAAATTCGTGGCTGCCGTATACCGCCCACAGGCCGGGACCGCCGAACGGCTGGCGCACTGCCAGGTTCAGCAGATGATCATCGAATTTGATGACGTCCGCAGCAGGCCCGCCTTCCCAGCGCATCAGGAACGACCAGATCGGACGGTAGCGCACCTCGTCCAGGCGCTCGCGCAACAGCGGCAGCGCATCGAGCATGGGAATGGCTTGCGGCGTGGGAATCGCGCAGATCACGCAGTCATAATCGCCGCGTCTCTCACCATTTTCCAGAATGATCGTGCGTGGCTGCAGGCTGGCTACCCGTAATCCGGTATGCAGACGCGCAGCGCCCAGCAGCTGGCGTACCAGCTGCGACGGTTCGATGGTGGGCCGGAAATGGTTCTGCAGTTGCGCCTCGCCCCACGAGACGGTGGCGCGTCCCTGCCAGACCTTGCCCCGCACGGGAACCACCCAGCCCTGGCGCACCCAGTCGCGTACCTGGCTGCGGAAAGGTTCGCGCCTGGCCGAAATAAAGGGCGTGCCCAGCGTGGCCCACCCCGGTTCCGTTCGCTGGGTCGACAGGCGGCCGCCGGCCGCACGCGCCTTGTCGAACACCTCAACCTCCCAGCCCACCGCAGCGAGCGCACCCGCACAGCTTGCGCCCGCCATGCCTGCTCCAACGATGCCGGCCCTGAGCGGGGTTCCTGATGTTTCAGGCTCAAGAGCACCCTGGCCTGCCCTTCGGGAGGGGCGATTTTCCATTCCTGCCTTTCCTTGTGTGCGGTCATGCGGTGCACCGCCTGTCCGGTTTCATACCGAACTGAACTGTAGCAGCAAATTCTCGAGCCCGGATTCAGCGCCGCTGATCGACCCGAAGCACGGCATTCAGATCAGCGTCTTCTGCATGGCCACGTGGGGAATACCGGCTTCTTCATAGGCGGGGCCGTCGGCCATGAATCCTGCACGCGCGTAAAACCCCGCGGCGTGCGTTTGAGCACTGAGCCTGAGCAATCGATCTCCACGCATGCGCGCGGCATGCAGCACCGCATCCAGCAGGGCACGCCCGACCCCGTGTCCGCGCCAGGCCGGCAGCACGGCCATGCGGCCGAGGTGCCCGTCGGGCAGCAGGCGGGCGCAACCGATGGGCGAGCCATCCCCGTCCAGGGCAAGCCAGTGCGTCGAGACGGCATCGTATTCGTCCCATTCCAGCGTGTCCGGAACGCCCTGCTCGTCGATGAACACCGCACGGCGTACCGTGCCCAGATTCGCCGCATCGCGGGCCCAGTCGGTTTCGCTGATCGTGAAAGTCGCCATGCTTCAAGCGCCGATGCGCCTGAACCGTCGTGCCGCGCGATGGCCGCGCGCCGCTTTGACCCCGCGCAGCGTCCATAATCCCGCAACAAAATAGCTGCCGGTGATGAGCAGCGACTGGCGATGATCGCCCTGGGTGATCCAGCTGGCCGCTCCGTAGGTCAGCGGGCCGATGATGGACGCCAGCTTGACCGCCAGCCCCCACAGCCCGAAAAACTCGGCTTCCTGCGCAGGCGGCGCCAGCAGGCCCACCAGCGCCCGCCCCGCCGATTGCGAAGCGCCCATGCACAGCCCGGCCAGATTGGCCGCCACCCAGAACATGCGTTCGTCGGGTGCGGCCCAGGCCAGCAGCACCATGACGATCCAGCCAAGCAACGTGAAGGCAATCAGGCGAACATGGCCGACGCAGTCCTGCACATGGCCAAAGGCAAAAGCGCCGAGCGCTGCGGTGATATTGACCACGAGGACCAGCAGAATGGTTTGCTGGGTATTGAAATGAAATGCCTGGTTGGCGTAGATCGCCGCCAGCGTGATGACAGCCTGGATGCCCGCCTGGTAAAGCACGGTGCAGACAAGAAATCGTCTCAGGTCGGGCAGGTCTGCGAGATGGCCCAGCGTGTGCCGCACCTGGGTCCAGGCGGTGTGTGCGGCGCGCCCGCTTTGCGGCTGCGCGCGCTCGCGCAGCATGAACAGTGTCGGCAAGCTCGCCAGCAGGAAAAGCCCGGCCGTGATGAGCATCGATACCGGAACGAAATCCGCCGCACCCTGGCCGTGTGCCTGCGCCCAGCTGATGTAGGCCAGGCTCGCGCCCAACGACACCAGTCCGCCGACATAGCCGAGCGACCAGCCCCAGCCCGAGACCCGGCCCAGCGCCCGCGGCCGCGCGAGTTCGGTCAGAAATGCAGCGATCAGGTTTTCGCCCGTGCCGAAGAAATAATTGGAGAGCACCAGCCCCACGATGGCCAGTGCGAGTGCACCGGGTGCCGCGAAATAAAGTAGTGCGGTAAACCCGACGCAGCCCAGCGTGGTCAGCCACAGCAGCTGTTTCTTGTTTGCATGGGCGTCGGCATAGGCGCCGATTACGGGTGCCGTCATCATGACCAGCGCATAGGAGACCGACAGCGCCAGCGTCCAGACGAACGTCGCCCACGGCGCATTGCCCGCCACGACCGCGACGAAATAGGCGCTGAAGACGGCCGTGATGACAACCGTCGTATAGCCGGAATTGGCGAAGTCGTACATCGCCCACGCCCAGACTTCGCGCCGGCGCACGCCGGGCTGCAGCAAGCCTGTCCTGAGCCCCGTCGAAGGGCCTGTCCTGAGCCCCGTCGAAGGGCCTGTCCTGAGCCCCGTCGAAGGGCCTGTCCTGAGCCCCGTCGAAGGGCCTGTCCGGGGCGGGGTCGAAGGCGCGGCCATCAGACGGCCTCCTCTTCGGCCTGCTGCTGCAATGCCCACATGTGGGCGTATACGCCATTCTTCAGCAGCAGTTCGGGATGCCGGCCACGCTCGACTATACGACCCCCCTCCATCACCAGGATCTCGTCGGCCTCGTCCACGGTCGACAGGCGATGGGCGATGATGAGGGTGGTACGGTCGCGCGCGATTTCCTGCAATTCGGCCTGGATCGCCTTCTCGGTCCGGGTATCCAGCGCCGAGGTGGCCTCGTCCAGTATCAGGATCACGGGATTCTTCAGCAGGGTGCGCGCAATGGCCACCCGCTGTTTTTCGCCACCCGACAGTTTGAGGCCGCGCTCACCCACTACCGTGTCCCAGCCCTTGGGCAGGCTTTCGATGAAGCCGAGAATGTGTGCGGCACGCGCAGCCTCGATCACTTCCTCGCGGCTGGCGCCGGGACGGCCGTAGGCGATGTTGTAATAGATGGTGTCGTTGAACAGTACGGTATCCTGCGGCACCACGCCGATGGCGGCGCGCAGGCTGTCCTGCGTGACCTGACGGATGTCCTGGCCGTCGATGTCGATGCTGCCGGCGCCGACATCGTAGAAGCGGAACAACAAGCGCGCCAGCGTCGACTTGCCGGCGCCGCTGGAACCCACCACCGCCACGGTCTTGCCGGCCGGGATGGTGAAGTCGACATCGTTCAGGATCGGGCGGTCGGGATTGTAGGCGAAGCACACGTGGGTGAACTTGACCGTGCCAACGGACACTTCGAGCGCGCGTGCATTGTCCGCGTCTGCGACCTCGCGCGGCCGCTTCAGCAAGGCAAACATGCGTTCGACATCGGTAATCGACTCCTTGATCTGGCGGTACATCACACCGAGAAAATTCAGCGGCTGGAACATCTGCAGCAGGAAGGCGTTGACCATCACCAGGTCGCCCAGTGTCAGCGTGCCGTGGACCACGCCGTCGGCGGCGCGCAGTACCATCAGGGTGATGCCGACGGCAATCACCAGTGCCTGCGCCGCGTTCAGCATGCCCAGCGAGCGCTGGGATTTCAGCGCCATTCGCTCCCATTCGACAAGGCTGCTGTCGTAGCGTTCGGCTTCGTATTTCTCGTTGCCGAAATATTTGACCGTTTCATAGTTCAGCAGGCTGTCGATGGCGCGGCCATAGGCTTCGGAATCGAGCGTGTTGGCGCGCCGCACGAACTGCGTGCGCCACTCGGTGATGGTGACCGTGAAGCCGATATAGGCGGCCAGGGTGATCAGCGTAATCACCCCGAACACCCAGTCCAGTTTGGCGAACATGATGCCCGCGACCAGCAGGATTTCCAGGATGGTCGGCGCGATGCGAAACAGCAGAAAACCGACCAGGCTCGATACCGCCCGCGCGCCACGCTCGATGTCGCGGGTAATGCCGCCGGTCTGTCTTTCCAGATGAAAACGCAGCGACAGCGCATGCAGGTGCTGCAACACGGCCATGTTGATGCGCCGTACCGCACGCTGGGTGACCTTGGCGAAGATCACATCGCGCAGATCGGAAAACGTGGTGCTGGCAAAGCGCAACAGGCCGTAGCCGAGAATGAGCGCGAGCGGCAGCACCAGTTCTGCGCGCGGCTGGTCGAGCGCGTCGATGATTTCCTTCAGCACCAGCGGCACCGCCACCGAGGCCAGCTTGGCGCCGACCAGCAGCGTCAGTGCCAGCAGGACGCGGCCGCGGAATTCCCATAAGTAGGGAAACAGGCGGCCGATGGAACGCAGGCTGGGATCGCCAGGCGGAGGCGGCGCAGTATGGGAATGGACGTTGGGATGCATCAGGTCGGGTAGAATCGAAGATTGTTTTCCTGATTTTACGTCCATGGGCGCTCGATCCCGCCCGGATGACCGAAATAGCATGAAGCTCTACGGCATTCCCAATTGTTCCACTGTCAAGCAAGCACGCGCCTGGCTTGCCGGTCATGCGCATGACGCCGCCTTTCACGACTTCAGGAAACAGGGCGTCGAGGCCGCCTGGCTGCGCAAGGTTGTTGCGCAGACCGGGTGGCAGGCATTGCTCAATACGCGCGGCACCACCTGGCGCAAACTGAGCGATGCGGAAAAAGCCGCCGTCACCGACGAAACCAGCGCCATCACCTTGATGCTGGCGCAGCCCAGCGTGATCAAACGCCCGGTACTTGAGCGGGATGACAGCTATCATCTCGGCTTTAGCGAAGAATCCTATCAAGCCCTGTTCGGAGAATGAGCCTGCATGGCCAATGAAACTTTCGAGCTTGCGGTCGAACTGCTCAAGCGCAAATCACTGACCCCGGATCACGCGGGCTGCCACGACCTCATTGCCACGCGCCTGCAAGCGCTCGGCTTCCGCGTCGAGCGCCACGACCACAACGGCGTCGACAATCTGTGGGCGCGCAAGGGCAGCACTGCGCCGCTGATCTGTTTCGCCGGCCATACCGACGTGGTGCCGACCGGCCCGCTCGATCAATGGCTGTCCGACCCGTTCGAGCCGACTGTTCGCGACGGTCAGCTCTATGCGCGCGGCGCCGCCGACATGAAGACGTCGGTCGCCGCGTTCGTCACCGCCACCGAACGCTTCGTCGCCGCGCATCCCGACCACCCCGGCTCGATCGCCTTCCTGCTCACGTCCGACGAGGAAGGGCCGGCCACCGACGGCACGGTACGCGTGGTCGAGGCGCTGAAAGCGCGCGGCGAAACACTCGACTACTGCATCGTCGGCGAACCCACCAGCGCCGCCGAATTCGGCGACACCATCAAGAACGGTCGGCGCGGTTCGCTGTCGGGCACGCTGCGCGTCAAGGGCGTGCAGGGCCATATCGCCTATCCGCATCTGGCGAAGAACCCGATCCATCTGGCCGCGCCGGCCATCGCCGAACTCGCCGACACCATGTGGGACGAGGGCAATACCCACTTCCCGCCCACCACCTGGCAGGTCTCCAATATCCACGCCGGAACCGGCGCCACCAACGTCATCCCCGGCGTGGTCGAGATCCGGTTCAATTTCCGTTTTTCCACCGCCAGTACCGCGGAAGGCCTGATGGACGCGGTCAATGAGATTCTCCACAGCCACGGCCTCGATTACGACATTGACTGGAATCTGTCGGGCAAACCCTTTCTCACCCCGCGCGGACCGCTGTGCGACAAATTGAGCGAGGCGATCCGCGAAGTCACCGGCCTCACCCCGGGACTATCGACCTCCGGCGGCACTTCGGACGGCCGTTTCATTGCCGACATCTGCCGCGAAGTCGTCGAATTCGGCCCCCTCAACACGAGTATCCACAAGCTCAACGAGCACATCGCACTGGAAAACATCGAGCAACTGGCGGCGATCTACCAGAAGGCGCTGGAAAAGCTGCTGGGGTGAATAGACCCTTTTTTTGTATCCGCGAAGGGCGCGAAGAGGCGCGAAGAACATCACAGAAAGCATGGTGCCTGTTTCGAATGGCCACTGCCCGGAAGCGGATTCCCTGGGTTTTACTTCGCGCCTCTTCGCGCCCTTCGCGGACAAATCATTCGAGATTGAAATGAAACACTTCGACGATACCGAGTCCCTCATCACCGTACGCGACTGGCTGCGTTTCGCGGTGTCACGCTTCAACGAGGCGCGGCTTTTCTTCGGCCACGGCTCCGACAATGCCTTCGACGAAGCGGTCTATCTGATCCTGCACACCCTGCATCTGCCGCTCGACCGGCTCGATCCCTTTCTTGATGCCAGTCTGACGCGCGATGAATCCGAACAGGTTCAGGCCATCATCGAGCGTCGTGTCAAGGAACGTATCCCCGCGGCCTATCTCACGCACGAAGCCTGGCTGGGCGAGTACCGGTTCTATGTCGACGAGCGTGTGATCGTGCCGCGTTCCTTTATCGCCGGATTGCTGCACGAGCAACTGGCGCCATGGATCGAGGCGCCGGATGAGGTGCTCAGTACACTCGATCTGTGTACCGGTTCGGGTTGTCTCGCCATCCTGGCGGCGCTGGCTTTTCCCGATTCCCGCGTCGATGCAGTCGATTTGTCGCGGGATGCGCTGGCCGTCGCCACGCGCAACATCGCCGATTATGCGCTCACGGACCGCATCGAGGTCGTCGAATCCGATCTGTTCACGGCGCTTGAGGGGCGAACCTACGACGTCATCCTCAGCAACCCGCCCTACGTGAACGCCGAATCGGTCGCCATGCTGCCGCCGGAATACCGGGCGGAGCCATTGCTGGCGCTGGGATCGGGCGAGGATGGCCTGGATGCCACGCGGCGGATTCTGGCCGGGGCCAAAGCGCATCTCAGGCCCTGCGGCCTGCTGCTGGTGGAAATCGGCCACAATCGCGATGCGCTCGAAGCGGCCTATCCCGACCTGCCCTTCACCTGGCTTGATACCGAAGGCGGCGACCAGTTCGTGTTCATGCTGCGGCGGGAAGACCTCCCTGATCGGTAGAGCCGTATCAACGAAGGGACAGCGTGATGAGGCGGCCCATCCCGGAGGAATCTCGCGATGCCCGCTTGAATCCGCTGCCTCCACCCGCAGATAAACGGGCAAGGGCTGGCCATTCATCCGGACAACGCCAACATCGTTGCTCGCAGATTGAATCGGAATGGGTCGTGTGATGGTGATCGGAAGGGGATGTCATGGAGCAATGGGTGCAAGGCCGCGTCGTCGGCAAGACTGTGTGGACGGAGCGGCTCGTTTCGCTGCAGGTCGATGCCGGGATCGCACCGTTCGAGGCCGGCCAGTTCATCAAACTCGGTCTGGAGATCGGTGCCGAAACAGTCGGCCGGCCCTATTCCCTGGTCAATGCGCCCGGTGAACATCCCCTCGAATTCTGCTTTTCCATCGTTCCGGATGGCCCGTTGAGCGGGCGACTGGCTGCCCTGAACGCGGGAGACCCTGTCCTTGTCGCCTCGCACGCCAGCGGTTTTCTGGTCCTGGGCGAGATCACCGGCGGCCGTCACCTCTGGCTGCTCGCCACCGGCACGGGCATCGGTCCATTTCTGTCCATTCTGAAAACAGCCGAGCCCTGGCAGCGCTTCGAGCGTATCGTGCTGGTCCAGGCCGCGCGTCTGACGAGCGAGCTCATGTATCGGGACACGATCGACGGTTTGAAGGCATTGCATGCGGACCGGTTTGCTTTCGTTCCGCTTGTCAGCCGGGAATCCACCGATTTCGCCCTGCCGGGCCGGATTCCCCTCGCGATCGAAAATGGGCAACTGGAAGCCCGCGCAGGCATCGGGTTCAGCGCCGCCGACAGCCGGGTCATGCTATGCGGCAACCCGCAGATGCTGAAAGACGTACAGCAATTGCTGATCGAACGCGGTCTCAGGAAAAATCGCCGCAGCGAACCCGGAAACATCAGCGTCGAACGTTACTGGTAGGCGGCGTAACTGCGCAGGCCCATCAGGGCGGATGTTCCGGCGCCAGCGAATAGCTCAGCCGGCCGTCGACGATGCGGGCCGGCGACGTGTAAGGATGCACCGTGCTGTGCGTGGCATCGGTAATGTGGATCACTTCGATGCCGCGCACGCGCAAGGTGTCGGCGATCAATGCACGATGGCAGCGCCACCATACCGCTTCGGCGCACATCATCGCGGTGCGCCGCTGCCGGGCCAGCGCAAGCAGCGCGTCCAGGCCTTCGGCAAACGCCTCGGTCGAAAGATAGTCCGCATAGCCGCGGAACGAGGCATTGCGCCAGCCATCGTTCGGAGAATCGGGCTGCACCTGACGCCGGCCGCCGAGCTTCGGCAGCCACTGGTACATGATGCCGTGCCGCGGCAGCGTTTCGCTCAACGCATCCTGCGCGAAGTGCGGGTAGCGGCGCGAACCGGGAAAACGCCGGACATCGGCGACTGCCTCGATCCGGTATTCGGTCAGCAGACCGAGAAACGCGTCCAGCGTGCGGGTCGAGTGGCCGATCGTCCAGATCGTTTCGACCTCCGTGACACTGCGCCTGGACGGCATGGCTCAGGGGATTCGGTGCAGCGCCGCACCCTTGTGCATGGCGATGTGATCGGTCTTGTCGCTCTGAATCTCGTATTGCGGGTCTTCCGGCGTGCAGCGCCGCGTGTGTCCCTTATAGAGCGTGTCGCGCGTATGCACCCGGGTGATCCGGCCACTCACCAGACCGGCTTCCGAATTCCAGCGCACGTGGTCGCCGACCTTGAATGGATGACTCATGGAAGGCTCTCCGTCATGGGACAGAACGTGAGTCGCAGCGCCCCGATACTGTTCATCATCGTGTCAACAGCGCCCGGGCCCGCGCCACCACGTTCTCTACCGTGAAACCGTATTCGCGCAGCAGTATCTCGGCCGGGGCCGACGCGCCGAAATGTTCGATGCCCAGCATGTCGCCCCCGGCGCCGACATAGCGGCACCAGCCCTGGGACACCCCCAGTTCGACTGCCAGCCGCGCCGGCACGTCGGGCGGCAAAACCTGGTCGCGATAAGCCTGCGGCTGGGCATCGAACAATTCCCAGCTCGGCATCGATACGCAGCGCACACTGACGCCTTCGCTTTGCAGGCGCTCGGCGGCGGCCAGGATCAGCGCGACTTCGGAACCGCTGGCCATCAGGATCAACGCCGGCTTGTGATCTTCCGCATCGCTCAACACATAGGCGCCGCGACGCAGGCCGTCGGCGTCGGCATAGCGCTGGCGGTCGAGGGTGGGAACCGCCTGCCGGGTCAGCGCCAGCAACACCGGCCGATCGCGGGTTTCCACCGCCACTTTCCACGCCACCGCGGTTTCGTTGGCGTCGGCAGGGCGGATGACGGTGAGATGGGGAATGGCGCGCAAGCTGGCCAGTTGCTCCACCGGTTGATGGGTCGGTCCGTCTTCGCCGAGCGCGATGCTGTCGTGGGTGAAAACGTGCACCGCGTGCACACCCATTAACGCCGCCAGACGAATCGCCGGGCGCATGTAGTCCGAGAAGATCAGGAACGTGGCGCCGTACGGAATGAATCCCCCGTGCGCCGCGAGGCCATTGACGATGGCGCCCATCGCATGTTCGCGCACGCCGAAATGCAGGTTGCGGCCGGCATGGCTCCAGCCGCCGCTGTCGGATCCTTCGATGTTCTCGCCGACGGGCATGGCCGGATTGAAGTCGCCGAGCCCTTTCAAGGCGGTATGGGTGGAGGGATCCAGATCGGCCGAGCCGCCAAACAGTGCCGGCAGTTTCGTGGCGAACGCATTCATGATCCTGCCGCTGGCAACGCGGGTGGCCATGCCCTTTTCATCGCCAGGAAAGACCGGAATATCGGCGTCCCAGGCCGCCGGAAGCTCGCCGTTCAGGCGGTCTTGCAGTTCCCTGGCCAGTTCGGGAAATGCCCTGGCATGGTTTTCCATCCGCACATTCCATTCGGCTTCCGCCCTGGCGCCGCGATCCAGTGCCTCGCGGAAATGCGCCAGCGCCGGTTCCGGAACGAGAAACGGCGGGTCGAGCGGCCAGCCAAGCTTTTCCCTGGTTTTTTTCACATCCTCGGCGCCAAGCGGCGAGCCGTGCGCTTTGTAGCTGTCCTGCTCGGGTGAACCGAAGCCGATATGCGAGCGCACCAGAATCAGGGTCGGGCGGGACGTCTCGGCGCGGGCGGCATCCAGCGCGGCGTTGAGGGTGGCCACGTCGTTGCCGTCGGTCACGGTGATGGTCTGCCAGCCATAGGCTGTGAAGCGCTTGGCGCGCACTTCGGAAAAAGTGAGGTCGATTCCGCCCGCCAGGGTGACGTGGTTATCGTCGTACAGACAGATCAGCTTGCCCAGCTTGAGATGGCCGGCCAGCGAGGCGGCCTCGGAGGCGACGCCTTCCATCAGGTCGCCGTCGCTGACGATGGCCCAGGTATGGTGATCGATCACCGTGTGGCCGTCACGGTTATAACGCGCAGCCAGATTCGCTTCGCCGATCGCCATGCCGACTGCATTCGCCAGCCCTTGTCCGAGCGGGCCGGTGGTCACTTCAACGCCAGGCGTGTGGCCGCGCTCGGGATGTCCCGGCGTCTTGCTTCCCCATTGGCGAAACTGCCGGATGTCATCCAGGGAGAGGTTGTAGCCAGTCAGATACAGCAGGCTGTAGAGGAGCGCGGAGCCGTGCCCGGCCGACAGGACGAAGCGGTCGCGATCAGGCCAGTGCGGGTTGGCCGGATGATGCTTGAGCTGGCGTGTCCACAACGCGTAGGCCAGCGGTGCGGCGCCGAGCGGCAAGCCCGGGTGCCCGCTGTTGGCGTGCTGTACCATGTCCAGCGACAGAAAACGCAGGGTATTGATGCATAGCTCGTCGTGTTGGTCGGACATGCGGATTCCTTCATTCAGTCTAAGGATGACATCGTCGTCGTGACGGAAGCATTCAGGTGTTCCAGTCTGCCTTGCAGACGTTCTCTTCACGCAAGTGTCCTGCCCGGCCCTGATATGAATTGGCGGGATGAGGTCAGGTTGCTTCAGTCCATGCCAGATTTAGCATGGAAGGTGAAGCCCGCGCAAGTTTTAATGTATCCAGAATACCGGATATCAGGGTTCGTGCCCGAAGGTTCGGTCAGGCGCGCCGCACATGGCTTTCGTTCAGCTTGCCGATGCTCTGCACCCCACAGTGCAGCACGGTGTTGACCAGCTCACGGTTCATGAATTCCATGACGCCGTTCACGCCCCCCGCGCCGCCGACTGCCAGGCCATACATCAGGGGCCGGCCGATGGCGACGGCATTGGCGCCCAGCGCCAAGGCTTTCACAATGTCGGTGCCGCGGCGTATGCCGCTATCCATGATGACGGGCACGTCGCCCTGCAAGGCCTGGGCGATTTCCGGCAAGACCGTGATGGCCGCAGGCGTGCCATCCAGCGCACGTCCGCCGTGGTTCGACACCTGAATGGCGGCAGCCCCCGCCTTGACGGCCGCGACGGCATCCTCGGCACGCGTGACACCCTTGACGATCACGGGCAATCCGGTTGTCGTGGCGATGAACTCCAGATCCTTCCAGGTCAGATTGGTTTTGAAGGCGTTGGGATTACCGGTGGGAAAGTTGCCGTAAGGCAGCCAGGGCCGGGGGTTGCCCAAACGCATGTACTCATCGGATGAACCTTGCCCGATGGCATCGATGGTGAGGATGATGGCCTTGTAGCCGGCATCGCGCGCCCGAACGAGCACTTCCCTGGACTCTCCTGCGTCCACTGTCAGGTACATCTGGAACCACTTCGGCCCCGTGGTGGCCTTGGCGATATCCTCCATGCTGCGCGTGGACGCGCTGGAGACGGCCAGCAAGGCGCCGGAGCGTGCAGCGCCTTCCGCCGTGGCGACTTCGCCTGCGGGGTGATGCAGGCCGTGGCTGCCGAAGGGCGTCACGAGCACGGGATGAGGGAGTTTCGCGCCCAGCAGGGTGACGGAGGTATCGATCTTGTTACGCACAATGCCCTGCATGCGGTGCGGCGTGAAGACGTAGTCGCCGAAAGCCCGCCGGTTTTCACGCAAGGTCCACTGGTCGCCGGAGCCATGGGAGACGAAGACATAGACGCCATTGCTGTACTTCAGCCTGGCTTCTTCTTCAAGCAGATCGATGTTGAAGACCCGGATGTCCTTGTTGATGCCCTTGCGCTCGATCATCAGCGATTCCGTGCCCGCTTCTTCCGCTACCTGGGCACGTGCCAGACCGGAGGCCGCAAGCGTCGCGGCGGCGAAGCCCGCTCCCGCCAGCCGGAATATGTCGCGGCGAGTCTGATTCGCAGGTTCAAGGACTGCGATGGGTACGGTCTGGTTTGTGGTATCACTCATTGTGTGGCTCCTTGGAGCAGCTCTGCTGGACTGCCAGAGCCTGGGGGGATCAAGGCACGGCTTGATCGGGTCAAGCACAGAATCGAATCAATGCCGTATCAAGCGGTTGGGCAGCGTAATGTCGGGGCCTGTCCGGTTTTTTGTGTCAACGGGGGTTCATTCACAGCCGAGGCAGGCGCGCCTCGTACTGGATGGTAAATCGGTTCAGCGCGGCTTTCCAGCCCCGGATGGAACACGCAGCCAATCACCCGACGATTGGCGTTCACACATGACGATGGCACCCTGTTCCCGGGCATTGATATCCTCGCTTTCCCGGGCCGGGCGCGGGCGCTGGATTTGCTACAGTGCATGCATGAAATCGCAGCCAGGGCAGGTCGTGCATGCGCCGCGGCGGCGTCACGGGCTGCACAGGCCGTCTTTCGGTGTTCGTTATAATGCGCCCTTTACGCAGCAATGGAGGTATGACCCATGCAGCAGCAACTTGATGTGTTCGTTTCGTCCCTGACGTCTTTCTGGATGCAACTGGCCGCGTTTGTCCCGCAGTTGCTGGCGGCCCTGCTGCTGCTGTTCATCGGCTGGCTGTTCGCGAATCTGGTCCGCACCGGCGTCACCAAGCTGCTCGATGTGCTGCATTTCGACAGCCTGGCCGACAAAACCGGCATAGAAGCCTTCCTCAAGCAGGGCAATCTCGAACTCAGCCTGTCGCGGCTGCTGGCCAAGCTGGCCTATTGGGTCGTCATCCTTATCGTCATCGTCACCGTGGCCAACAGCCTCGGGCTGCACATCGTGGCCGACCTGTTCAACAAGATCGTGCTCTACATTCCCAACATCATCGTCGCCATCCTGGTGCTGGTGTTCGGCGTGCTGGTGGCGCGTTTCATCAATCGCATGGTATTTGCCTACCTCAACAATATCGGTGTGCAGGGCGCACTCACCATCAGCACGCTGTCGGAATACGCTGTGATCATTTTCGTGGTGTTTCTGGCGCTCGAACAGTTGCAGATCGGCACCAGCCTGCTCACCGCGGCCTTCCAGATCGGCTTCGGCGCCATCGGCCTGGCCTTTGCGCTGGCGTTCGGCCTCGGCGGCCGCGAATGGGCGGCCGGCGTGATCAAAAAGATGACCGAGAAATAAGCCTGCAGCCCGTCCGCATTGCAGCCGGCACGCGTCCGGAGTGTCTTTGTCAGCCGCTTTGCCGGAGTCCGGTTCATGCGGGGGACTTGATATATATCGTGGAAGATCGATGATGGATATAACACCGTTCGACGCCTGTTTCTCAACCCTGCCAGACATGACGCCATGACCAGCCCTGAAAATTCCCTGACTCCAGAACAGATCACACACTTCGCGCGGCGGATCGACGCACGCAAGAATCTCTTGCTCGATGAAATCCGGCAGGTGCTCGCGCGCTCCAGCAATGAGCACTACGCCGATCTCCTGGGCGGAGCGGGTGACTCCGGCGATGCGGCGGCGGCGTCGCTGCTGCGTGACATCACCGAGGCCGAGATCATCCGCGACGTGGGAGAGGTGCGCGACATCGTTGCGGCAGAGCAGCGCCTCGCAGCCGGAGAATATGGCGTGTGCATCGACTGCGGATCCGCCATCCGCTACAAGCGGCTGGATGCGTATCCGACCGCCAAGCGCTGTCTCGCGTGTCAGGAACGCCGCGAAAAATTGCAGGCGCCGTCGCCCTACACGGGCCGCTGACGCCCTGTACAGGGTTGCGCGTGACGCCGCTCAACGCACGCGCGGCTTGCGGGTATGCCTGTCCGCTACCCCGCGCGTCTGCCGTCGCGGTCCGGCTGCCATGCCCGCCCACTCCAGCACCCGCGCGACCAGATCATCGTCGAGCTCGGTCTTCTGCCCGCGGCGCAATTGCGGCGGCAGCGCGATCGGGCCGAAACGGATCCGGGTGAGGCGCGACACCGTCAGGCCGAAGTGTTCGAACAGCCGCCGCACTTCGCGCTTGCGGCCTTCCTTGATGACGACGCGATACCAGCGGTTGGCGCCCTCGCCGCCCGCGGCAAAGCAGCTTTGCAGTTGTGCGGGGCCGTCGTAGAGTTCCACCCCGGTCAGTAACTGCGCAATCATGTCTTCGCTCAGTTCGCCCAGCACCCGCACCGCGTATTCGCGCTCGACCTCGAAGCGCGGGTGCATCAGCTGGTTGGCGAGTTCGCCCGACGTGGTGAAGATCATCAGGCCGTCGGTGTTGTAGTCGAGCCGGCCGATGGAGATCCATTTGGCACCGCGCAGTTTTGGCAGCGCGTCGAACACGGTGGCACGTCCCTTGGGGTCGTCGCGGGTAACGATCTCGCCTTCCGACTTGTGGTAGATCAGGATGCGGGTGCGCTTTTCATCGAAGCGCAGGTAGACGCGGCGGCCGCTGACCTTGACGACGTCGCGCGGACCGACCTTGCTGCCGATCGTCGCGGTCTCGCCGTTGACCTGCACACGCCCCTCGGCGATCCATTCCTCCATTTCGCGGCGCGAGCCCAGACCGGCCGAGGCCAGCGCCTTCTGCAGACGTTCGCTCGCGGCTTCCGGCGCGGTGGCCTGCTGCAGACGTGCAGCCGCGCGCCCCTTGGCAGCGGTCGGCGAACGGCGAATGGGAGATGCGGGGTGGACCATATTCAGGGAATCTCGGTGGTGATGTCGTCCGCGACAGGGCTGACAGATACGGTACTGGCATGGGCAATCTCGATGACCGCGCCAAATATCCCGGGCCCCTCATTGTCCAGCAATTCCGGAATCAATGCGGTTTCATCGGGGGTGACAAGAGTGCCGAGTTCTTCCAGCGACGGCAGTTCGGACAGCGTGCGCAGCCCGAGATCGCTGAGGAAATGCCCGGTGGTGCCGAACAGCGCCGGGCGGCCGGGCACGTCGCGGTGGCCGATGGCCTCGATCCAGCCGCGCTCCTCCAACGTCTTGATGATGGTGGGATTGACCGACACACCGCGGATATCTTCGATGTCGCCGCGCGTCGCGGGCTGGCGGTAGGCGATGATGGCGAGCGTTTCCAGCACGGCGCGCGAATAGCGCGGCGGCTTTTCGTTCTTCAGCCGGCTGAGCCAGGGCTGCATCCCGGCGCGCGTCTGGAAGCGCCAGCCGTCCGCCACCTGCACCAGTTCGACGCCACGGCCGTGCCAGTGCGCGCGCAGCTCATCGAGCGCGCGGCGCAGCGTATCGTTCGACAGATCCTGTTCGAACATGCGCTTGAGATCAGTCAGCGACAGCGGCTCGACCGCCGCCAGCAGGGCCGCTTCCAGAATGATCTTCAGATCGTCGGGATAGTCATGCGGTTGCAGCGTCATGGAGCTTCACGTAGATGGGGGCAAACGGCTCGGCCTGGGCCACGTCGAGCAAGGTTTCCTTGGTCAGTTCGAGCACCGCCAGAAAGGTAACCACGAGTTCATGCACAGTCGAAGCATCCGGAAACAAGTCATTGAATTCCATGAACTCTCCAGGCGTCAGCCGCTTCAGAATTCGACTCATGTGCTCGCGGATCGACAGCTCCTGGCGGCCGATGCGGTGGTGAGTGCGGTTCTTCGCGCGCGACAGGATCGCCAGCCAGGCCGCGGCCAGTTCTTCCGGATGCAGGCTCGGCAGGCGTTGGGAGGCGGCCGGTAAAAACACGCTGACCGTATCGAAATCGCGTCCCGCCTGCGGTAGCGCATCGAGATGCTGGCCGGCGAGCTTCATCTGCTCGTATTCCAGCAGGCGGCGCACCAGTTCGGCGCGCGGATCCTCGCCCTCGCCCGCTTCCTCGGCCTGTTCGCGGCGCGGCAGCAGCATGCGCGACTTGATGTCGATCAGCATCGCCGCCATCAACAGGTATTCCGCCGCCAGTTCCAGCCGGGTGGCGCGCGCCGCCTCGACGTAGGCCATGTACTGCCGGGTCAGCGCGGCCATCGGGATGTCGAGCACGTCGAGGTTCTGGCGGCGGATCAGATACAGCAGCAGGTCGAGCGGACCCTCGAAGGCGTCGAGAAAGACTTCCAGGGCGTCGGGCGGAATGTAGAGATCCTGCGGCAACTCGGTCAGCGGCTCGCCGCGCACCTTGATGACGGCTGCGGCGGGCACGGCTTCCGGAGCGGGATCGAGGAGCGCGGCGTCGGTCATGGACGGCATTTTAACCGAGGACCCTGCCCGCTCCAGGGAATTTGAGCACGGTTCCCGGTTAAATAAGCGGTCAGCTCGCCGGGCTTGCATTTTACCGAACGGTCAACTAGTATCCGTCTCATGAACACTGCAACCGATACCCGCTCCCGCATCATCGCCGCCGCCAAGCCGCGTTTCCATTCGCGCAGCTACGCCAACGTCGGCATCCAGGAAATCTGCGAAAACGCCGGCGTGCAGAAAGGCAGCTTCTACCATTTCTTCCCGTCCAAGCGCGACCTGGTGCTGGCGGTGATCGACGAGTTCGCCGACGAATGGGCCAACGGTTTTGTCGCCGAGGCTTTCGACCCCGCGCTGCCGCCGATGGAGCGCATCGACTATCTGGTCGACGCCGCCTACTTCTGGCAGCGCTCGATCAAGCAGATGCACGGCCGTGTGCTGGGCTGTATTTTCGGCAATCTGACGCTGGAGGTCAGCACTCAGGACGACATCCTGCGCGCCAAACTGCAGGCGATCTTTTCGCACGCCAAGTCGCGCTTCAAGGAAACGCTGGAACAAGCCGTCGCCGCCGGCACCCTCGCCCCCCTCGATACAGATCTCACCGCCGAAGCCATGCTCGCCTACCACGAAGGCGTGATCCTGCTGGCCAAGTCGCAGAACGACCCCGAGCTGATTTACCGCCTCGGCCCCGCGATCAAGACGCTGCGCGTCGAAACGGGGGCCTGAGACCATGCACGCCAGCCGGGATTTTTTTCGCCCAAGCCTTAACCGACCGGTCTAGCGACGTGTCGGCGCTTTGACCGATCACCACTTTGCTGTTCAGCCTTTTCACCCGGCAATTTTTTTGCCGATTTTCTTGACCGGATGGTCATCTATAGAGGAGGTTTCACCATGAGCACGAACGCCACGCAAACCCTGGACACCCGCGGCATGAACTGCCCGCTGCCGATCCTGCACACCAAGAAGGCCCTGGCCAAACTCACCCAAGGCGAGACCCTCGCCGTCACCGCCACCGATCCCGGTTCGCTGAAGGACATGCAGGCCTTCTGCAAGCAGACCGGCCACGAACTGGTTTCGTCGAGCGCGAACCAGGGTGAGTTCGAATTCCTCATCCGCAAGTCATAAGGAGGTCATCATCCGAGTCGTCTCGTGACCGGGTCGCGCCGACACGCTCGGCCCGGTCACGGCACTATCGCTACGCCTTGTTTCTCGCGCTTCGCGATTTTCGAGGGCCGCAGCAACGACTCCGATCGCATTACATACAAGATGCAAACCCGCTCGCCGTCGTAACGGTAGAACACCCGGCACGGCGGCTCGATAATCTGCCGGTAGCGCGAGCGTTTCAGTTCGGGCGGGCGGTTGCCGCTTTCGGGGTATGACTGCAAATACTCGATATGCTCGAACACCCGCTTGACCAAGGCTGATGCCGCATCGGGTTTGTCGAGCGCAATGTAATCGGCGATGGCGTCCAGATCGGCGAGCGCCGGCTCGGTCCAGATTACTTCAGCCATCGACCCATGCGGGATTTGGCCTCGGCATGCGTCACCACCCTGCCCTCGGCCACCGCCATTTCGCCGCGCGCGATGCCTTCCAGCACCGCCATGCGCTGTTGCAGCAGTTCGAAGGTTTCGACGTCCACCAGGTACGCGCTTGGCAGCCCGTGCTGGGTGATCAGAATCGGCTGCTTGTCCCGCTCGATATCCGCGAGGAGTTCGGTCGCCTGGCGTTTAAGGGTGGTGACGAGTTCGGTGCGCATGAGTGGCACTATAGTGGCACTCATGGCGTGGGGCAAGATCAAGATATAGTGAAGCTGGCCCATTATCACAGCCAGTTCAAGCGGCGGGGGATCGAGTAGATCAACTTCGGGCATGGGTGGCATTTTGCTCCGAGAACAGGGGTGGCCCTCACACGGCAGAATGTTTATACTCCGTTTAAACATTCTTCAAGGGTACCGACATGGCCGAGGTCTATCTGGACATCAAGCAATGGGGCAACAACCTGGGCGTGCGACTCCCGGCCGCCGTGGCACGCGCCGCGCATCTGCGCGCCGACCAGCGCGTGCGAGTATCCGTCGAAGACGGACTGATCGTGATCCACCCCGCTGACGGATCGGTCCTCACGCTGGAACAACGGCTGGCGCAATACGACCCCGAGCGGCACGGCGGTGAAGTCATGGCCGACGCCCCCGTCGGGGCCGAGAAGTGGTAGCCGCATCGAAATCCACCCCATGGACGCCTGATCGGCAGGAAGTCATCTGGATTAACTGCAATCCCCAGGCCGGGCGGGAGATGCGCGACATCCACCCGTTTCTGGTGCTCTCGCCCCGCAATTTCAACGCGCGCACCTCGCTGGTGATCGGCTTGCCGATGACCACGGCCGATTACAACGTCGACAACCCGTTTGCCGTGGCAGCCGGTGCGGCCAAGGGGCGCGGCAAAGCCGGCAAGACGAGCTACGTGCTCTGCCACCAGCCCAAATCCTTCGACTGGCGCACGCGCAGCGCCAAGGCGCACCCGCTGGGTAAATTGCCGGATTCGGTCTTTGCGGAGGTGTGCAAACGTTTGAACCAGATCGTCCGGCTAGCTTGAGTCGCTATGCAGACAAGTTTGTGAAGCTGAACTGTCCCTTTGAATGCAGAACTCCGTAATAACCAATGGCCGAAATCACTTCGTCAGTTCCTGGAGTGTCTCCCTTCTTGTGAGAAAGAACAGTACACATAGCATTGCATTTCTCACCCAAACACCCCCTCCGCCACATCCTGATACCGCTTCGCGAAATGCACCGTTAGCCCGGTGCAGATGTGGTCGGGCAGCTTATCGAAATCGCGGCGGTGGGCTTCGGGCAGGGTGAGCTCGTGGATGCCGATGCGGAACAACGGGGAACAGACCACCCGACCGGCGTTACTCAACATTGCACTTCATCCTTGAATCCACCTCCTTTTTCGCCCTCATGACTCAAGCATCTGGAAAAGCTGCTCGCCTGTAATGATCGGGCAGTGAATCCGGCCATCAAGGCTCAGTAAATCCCGATCCCCACTGACGAGATAGTCGGCTTGGCCCGTGACGGCAAGCTGCAGGAAAGGCTGATCGCAAGGATCGCGACATTCGGGCATGGGGGGCGGTGGATTGGGGATGTGTACGGTGACACACCAGGGCAGATAGTCCGCCAGCAATTCCTGCCGGGCCGCTTCGTCGAGTTTGAACTTGGGGTAAGCCAGCACCCGAATCAGTTCGGTGGTCGTGATCTTTGATACGAGTGGCACGCACTGCCGGACCTGCCATGCACGACGCAGCGCGGCCAGCCGGCCGTTGGCGAACACCAGGGTCGAGAGCACCAGATTGGTATCGATGACCACCCGGGGCAGGCGGCTCATTTCTTTCGCTTGCCCGTCGACTGGCGCGCCCAGTCGACCGCATCGGCGATATCCTGTTCGGTCAGATCGAGCTCGGCAAGTTTGGTCCGCACGGCATCGGCGCGCTGAATGCGCACTGGGGTGAGGATGATCTGACCGTCGCGGGTCTGGACGTCGAAGTACTCGACCTCGCCCAGGGCGTTGGTCACCTGCTTGGGCAGAGTAAGCTGGTTTTTGGCGGTGATCTTGGCAAGCATGGCGCCCTCGCCGGATAAGTAAGGAATCCTTACATTAGCTGCGAACCGGGGAAATGACAAGCTGCGCTACCCACGGATGACACTCGACCATTCTCCCGCTTAAGGAATTTACCCAAACACCACCTCCGCCACATCCTGATACCGCTTCGCGAAATGCACCGTCATGCCCGCGCGGATGTGCTCGGGCAGCTTGTCGAAGTCGCGCCGGTTGGCTTCGGGCAGGATGAGCTCGTGGATGCCGATGCGGCGCGCGGCGATGACTTTTTCGCGGATGCCACCGACCGGCAGGACCTGGCCGGTGAGGGTGAGTTCGCCGGTCATGGCGAGCGGGCGCGGAATCTTCCTGTTCTTCGCCAGCGACAAGAGCGCCGTGGCCATGGTGACGCCGGCGCTGGGCCCGTCCTTCGGGGTGGCGCCTTCCGGCACGTGGAGATGGACGAAGCTCTTGTCGAAAAAGGTCTGGTCGGCGCCGTAGGCCTTGAGGTGCGAGGCGACGTAGCTGTAGGCGATCTCGGCGGATTCCTTCATCACCTCGCCGAGCTTGCCGGTGAGCTTGAAGCCGCGGTTGAGGGTGTGCACGCGCGTGGCCTCGACCGGCAGCGTGGCGCCGCCCATCGCGGTCCACGCGAGGCCGGTGACGACGCCGACGCCGGTAATGGGCTTTTCCTTGGTGAACACCGGCTTGTCGAGATAGGTCTCGATTTCCCTGGTGCCGATCCTGATCGGCGTCTGCGCCCCGCCGAGGATCTTGACCACGGCCTTTCTGGCCACCCGCCCCAGCTGCTTTTCCAGGTTGCGCACGCCGGCCTCGCGGGCGTAGCCCTCGATGACGTGACGGATCGCGCCTTCGCTGATGACGAGCTGGCTCTTCTTCAGACCGGCGCGCTCCAGCACGCGCGGCCACAGATGGTGCTTCGCGATGGTGAGTTTTTCCTCGGTGATGTAGCCCGACAGGCGGATGACCTCCATGCGGTCGAGCAGCGCCGAGGGGATGGAGAAATCGTTGGCGGTGCAGATGAACAGCGCCTTGGATAAATCGAAACGCACGTCGAGATAGTGGTCGAGGAAATCGGCGTTCTGCTCGGGGTCGAGCACTTCCAGCAGCGCCGACGCGGGATCGCCCTGATAACTGGCGCCGATCTTGTCGATCTCATCCAGCATGATCACCGGGTTGGCCGAGCCGACCTCCTTCAGCGCCTGCACGAACTTGCCCGGCATGGCGCCGATGTAGGTGCGACGGTGGCCCTTGATCTCGGCCTCGTCGCGCATGCCGCCGACCGAAAAGCGGAAGAACTTGCGCCCCAGCGCCTCGGCCACCGATTTGCCGATCGAGGTCTTGCCGACGCCGGGCGGGCCGATCAGCAGCAGGATCGAGCCGGCCATCTCGCCCTTCATCGCGCCGACGGCGAGGAATTCGATGATGCGGTCCTTGACGTCCTCCAGACCGTCGTGGTCGCGGTCGAGAATGCTGCGCGCGCGTTCGAGGTCGATCTTGTCCTGGGTATGCACGCCCCACGGCAGCACGGTCAGCCAGTCGAGGTAATTGCGGGTGACGGTGTATTCGGGCGAGCCGGTCTCCAGCAGCGACAGCTTGTGCATTTCCTCGTCGATGCGTTTTTTCGCCTGCTCCGGCACGACGAGCTGGGCGAGGCGTTCGTTGAAGCTGTCGAGCTCGGCGGTCTTGTCGTCCTTGGCGATGCCCAGTTCCTTCTGGATCGCCTTGAGCTGCTGGCGCAGGAAGAATTCGCGCTGCTGCTCGCTCATCTTCTCGTCGACCTTTTCGCGGATATCCGACTGCAGACGCGCGACGTCGAGCTCCTTCTTCAGCAGCACCAGCACCTTTTCCATGCGCTTTTTCAGCCCGAATGATTCCAGCACGTCCTGCAGTTCCTGCTTGGACGCGGTGGTGAGGCTGGCGGCGAAATCGGTCAGCAGGGACGGCTCGTTGGGACCGAAGCGGTTGAGGAAGAACTTCAGTTCCTCGGAATACAGCGGATTGAGCGGCAGCAGTTCCTTGATCATATTGATGATGGCGATGGAATAGGCGCGGATTTCCTCGGATTCCGGTTTTCCGATCTCGTTCGGGTAGTCGACCCGAACCTTGTACGGCGGTGTCGTGGACAACCATTCCACGATACGGAAGCGGCGCGAGCCCTCGGCAATGAACTGCATTTTTCCATCGGAGCGAACCGGGTGATGAATGCGCACCACGGTGCCCACACTATGGAAATCGGCCCGCACCACCTCGTCGCTGTTGTCGGGTTTGACCACCACCAGCCCTACCATGTGATGCGGGCTCTCGCCGATGGCTTCGACCGTCGATAGCCAGGGCGCCTCGTTCATCAGCAAGGGCAGGGTTTGCGCCGGGAAAAACGGTTTTTCGGTCAGCGGCAGCAGATAAAGCTCGGCCGGCAGCACCGGCGCGGCCGGCAGCTGGCGTTCATCGGGGAGGACTTCACCTTCGAGCGTGTCGTTGGGCATGGTCTGATCTTCTCAATCCTGAAAGCAGAACTGGAAGTATCGGGCCTGTCCGTGCGTTTTCAAGGTCGGAGCGGGGTTGCAGGGACCGGAATTTCCTCGACCGTGTCGGGCATGCCCGACAGGATCATCAATTCGACCCGCCGGTTGCGGGCGCGCCCCTCTGCCGTGTCGTTGGGCGCGATCGGCTGGCTGGCCTCGCGTCCGATGGCGGACAGCCGGGCCGGTGCGATGCCGTTTTCGGCCAGCAGGCGCACCACGCTGGTCGCGCGAACCGCCGACAATTCCCAGTTGGACGCGAAAGTCGAGTTGCTGATCGGCACGTTGTCGGTATGGCCGGTGACTTCCAGATTGAACGGCTCGTTTTTCAGGCGTTCCGCCACGGCACGCAGTACCGTCAGCGATTGCGGCTCGAGTTCGGCCCGACCGGGCTGAAACAGCACATTCGCATTGATTTCGATGCTGACGCCGCGCCGGCTTTGCGTCACCCGCACCTTGCCCTCCCTGACCAGCGGCGCCATGACATCGAGCAGATTGCTGGCCACCTTGGTCATGTGTTCCTGTTCCTCGATCGCCTGTTGCTGTTTCAGCGTGCGTTGCCGGACTTCAGGCGGCAGCGTGACCGTGGGCAGTTGCGGGACCGGCGTCTCGCTTGACGGCGCCCTGCCGAAGGCATCGCCGAGCGAACTGGCCAGAATGCGGTATTTGTTTTCGTTGACGGCCGAGACGGCGTACATCACCACAAAGAACGCGAACAGCAGCGTGATGAAATCGGCATACGAAATCAGCCAGCGATCGTGGTTCTCATGGTCATAGGCGATGCGCCGCCGTCTGCGCATCAGAGATAGCCTTTCAGACGGGCCTCGATCAGACGCGGGTTGTCGCCCTGGGCGATGCCCATGAGGCCGTCGCAGACGATCTCCCGCTCGCTCACCCGGCGCGCGATGGTGAACTTGATCTTGTTGGCGATCGGCAGGAACACCAGGTTGGCAAGGCCGACGCCATAGATGGTCGCGACAAAGGCGACCGCGATACCCGCACCCAGTTTGCTCGGGTCGGACAGATTCTCCATCACGTGGATCAGGCCGATCACCGCACCCAGAATGCCCAGCGTGGGCGCGTAGCCGCCTGCCGCCTCCCACACGCGTGCGGCCTGGCGTTCCGCAGTTTCGAAGCCGACGATCTGCACATCGAGCACGTCGCGCAGCCTGGCCGCGTCGGCGCCATCGATCAATAGTTGCAACCCTGACTTCTGGAACGGGTCGCGTGTCGTGTTGAGATGTTTTTCGAGCGCCAGCATGCCTTCCTGGCGCGCGGTATGCGACCACTGGACGACGCGGCGGATGAGTGAGGCGCCTTCCGGTTCGGGGGGACGGAACGCCCACTTCAGCATGCGCAGCCCCTTCATGAACACCGGCAGCGGATAGTGCAGCAGCACGGCGGCCAGGGTGCCGCCCACCACGATAACGAATGCGGCCGGCTGCATGAACAGGCCGACATGGCCGCCTTCCATTGCCTGGCCGCCGAGGACGGCAGCCGCCGCCAGCCCGAGCCCGATCAGGCTGCCACGATCCATGCATCTTCCTTGAGTTTGGCGCGCAGCCGCGCGATGGCCTGGCCGTGCAGCTGGCAGATGCGGGATTCGCTGACCCCGAAGATCTCGCTGATTTCACGCAGGTTGAGCTCCTGTTCGTAATACAGCGACATCAGCAACTGCTCGCGCTCGGGCAGGTTTTCGATGCCGGCGATGATGCAGGCACGCAGGTTGGCGTCGAGAAGCTGCGGCAGCGGCATGCTGGCATCGTCCGCGGACTGTTTGTCGAGGAAGGAATCGTCCTCGCCCGTTTCGCCGAAATCCTCGAAGTACAGGAGCTGATGTCCACGCGCGTCGCCGAGCATGGCCTGGTATTCGGCCAGCGGGATTTTCATGGCATCCGAAATCTCGGTTTCGCTGGGTTGCCGGCCGAGCTTGTGCTGCAGCATGTTGATCGCCTGCTCGATCTTGCGCATCGACTGGCGCGCGCTGCGCGGCATCCAGTCGGACTGGCGCAATTCGTCGATCATCGAGCCGCGGATACGCTGGATGGCATAGCCTTCGAATTGCGCACTCTGCGCCTCATCGTAGCGACTGATCGCATCGAGCAGGCCGATCATGCCGGCCTGCACCAGATCGTCCTCTTCGACGCTGGGCGGCAGCCGCCCCATCATGTGATGCGCCAGACGCTTCACCATGGGCATGTATTGCGCCAGCAGGTCGTTTTTCTCGCTCTTCTCGCTTTTACCGGTTGCGGTATACATCCCTATCTCCTGCAGGCTTCCACCAGACGACCGCCCTCGATCACGCGCTGCATGAAGCCGCCGACGCTGCCCAGACTGGCGGGCTGCGGCCAGCGCAGCAGGCCGTCGGCCAGTTTGCGGAAGTGCGAGGTCGATTGCGCGACCGGGAACGCCTCCACCACCGAGGTGCGCAGATGGCCGGCGTGCGTCAGACGCTCATCGAGCGGAATGTAGCCCAGATAATCAACCGACACGCCCAGATACTGCTCGGCCGTGCGGGAAAAATTGCCGGCGACGGCCTGCGCCTGTGCAGGCGACTCGATGCGGTTGAGCAGCAGCCGGAACTGACGCTTGCCGAAATTCTGCGCCAGCCGCTTCACCAGCGTGTAGGCCTGGGTGATCGCCGTATTGCCGGGCGGCAGCACCACCATGATCTCGGAGGCGGCGAGGCCCAGCGGCAGGGCGTCCGGGTCGGTCGCCTCCTCCATGTCCACCAGCACGACGTCGACGCCGCACTGCAGGCGGTTGAAGCTCTGCGCCAGCCGTTCCTGGTCGCGTCCGGACAGTTTCCCCAGCCGCTTGAAGCCTCCGCCGATCGGCAGCACCTGCACATTCTCGGGACCGGCGAGGATCAAGGCATCCAGTGCGCAATGCCCGGCCAGCACGTCCGCCACGTCGTGGCGCGGCGTCAGTCCGAGCGCGGCGCACGCGCCGCGCCCATGCCGATCCTGATCGACGATGAGGACGTCGCGCCCGGAACGTGCCAGCGCCACGGCCAGATTGGCCGTCGCGGCGGTCTTGCCCGCGCCCGGCTGTCCCGACATCACGGTGATGACCTGGAATCCGGTCTGGCCCAGCAGGCGGCGCAGTCCGGCGGCCTGGTCGCTGACGAATTTATCCAAGGGCCACCGCGCTTTCACGTTGAATGGATTGAACGCCGCTCATGGCGAAGGCCAGTTCGCTGTCGTCCAGTTGCCAGGGCGAGGACAGCGTGCGCGTCTTGAAGGCGCGGTGAATGAGGTACTGGCGATTGGCCAGATGCAGATCTTCGGGCACGCGCTGGCCGGTCGCCAGGTAGTGCACGTTCAGTTCGTGGCGGATCGCGCAGTCGAGCGCCGGGCCGAGGCTGGCCGCCTCGTCGACCTTGGACAGGATGCAGCCGTCCAGACCGCGTGTCTGATACGCCTGCACCACTTCGTTCAGGGTGTCGCCGTGGCTGGTGGCGTTCAGCAACAATAATCTTTTGATCTGCTTGCCGGCCTGAAAGAGCATCTCGACCTGTTCGGCGACGGCCTGGTCGCGCTGGCTCATGCCGACGGTGTCGATCAGCACGGTGTGCTTGCTGCGCAGTTCGGACAGCGCCAGCCGCAGGTCGGCGGCGTCACGCACCGCATGCACGGTCACGCCGAGAATCTTGCCGTAGATGCGCAGTTGCTCGTGGCCGCCGATCCGGTAGCTGTCGGTGGTCAAGAGCGCCAGCTTGTCGGCGCCGTGACGCACCACGAAGCGCGCCGCCAGCTTGGCGGTAGTGGTGGTCTTGCCGGCGCCGGTGGGGCCCATCAGGGCGAACACGCCGCCGCCGTCGAGCATGTCGGTTTCGCTCTGCATCACGTTCAGGCGCTTCATCAGGGTGTTACGCATCCAGACCTGCGCCTGTTCGGCGTCGCCCTTGGGCAGGGTTTCGAGCATCTCGCGCGCCAGGGTGGCGGAAAAGCCGGCCGCCAGCATGTCGCGCATGACGGAAGCGCCGGCCGGATCGCGGCCCGGCAGGTCGCGCCAGGCCAGATCCGCCAACTGGCTTTCCAGCCGGGCCTGCATCGCCTTGATTTCGCCCCGGAGTTCACCCACCACGCTTTGCGCCAACTGGGCGCTGTCCTCGGTCGGCACGGCCACCCGCTCGATCAGGCGGCGCTTGATGGTGACTTCCGGCTCCGGCTCCGTTTCGGGCGGCATTTCCCGCATCGTCGCGCGATGAGACAGCGACACGACGGGCTCATCCACCACGGGCGGCGCCATCGCGGCGATGTCTTCCGCCGGCAGGGCCAGCACTTCCACGCCGCCCTCGACCGCACGATTGGAAAGGATGACCGCATCGGGTCCGAGCGCGTCGCGCAACTGGCGCATGGCCTCACGGGATGTTCTGGCGACGATACGTTTGACGTTCATGCTGCTCCTCCTACCAGGGAAGTCACTTTGATCTGTTTGCCTTCAGGCACTTCGGCGTGCGAAAGCACCTTGAGTTGCGGCACCGCGCGCCGCAGGAAACGTGCAAGAAGCGGACGCAGCACGGCCGGCGTCAGCAATACGGGGGGATGGCCGAGCGCCTCCTGACGCTGGGTCGAAACCTGCGCCCGCTCCAGCAGGGTGTCGGCCAGGCCCGGCTCCATGCCGGCGGAATCATGGCCGGCCTGCAGCGTCTGCAGCAGCAGGCGCTCCAGGCTCTGATCGAGGGCGATCACGGGCAGTTCGCTGGATGCGCCGTAGATCTGCTGGACGATCGAGCGGCCCAGTGCCACCCGCACCAGCGAAGTGAGCTCGTGCGGGTCCTGCACGCGGGCGGCGTGCTCCAGCAACGTATCGATGATGGTGCGCATGTCGCGAATGGCCACGCCTTCCGTCAACAGGTTCTGCAGCACCTTCTGCACGGTGGACAGCGTCAGCATCTTCGGCACCAGGTCTTCCACCAGCTTGGGCGCGCTCTTGCCCAGATGATCGAGCAGCGCCTGGGCCTCCTGGCGCCCCAGCAACTCGGCGGCATGCAGCGTCACCAGATGGTTCAGGTGCGTGGCGACCACGGTGCCGGGGTCGACCACGGTATAGCCCATCGCCTGAGCCTGCTCGCGCAGTTCGGATTCGATCCACACGGCGGGCAGGCCAAAAGCCGGATCCTGCGTGGCGACGCCCGGCAGCGCCGTGGCGACCGTGCCGGGATCGATGGCGAGGAAGGAACCGGTACGCACTTCGCCGCTGCCGATTTCCACGCCCTTGAGCGTGATGCGATAGCTGTTCGGATTGATTTCCAGGTTGTCGCGGATATGCACGGCGGGCGGCAGAAAACCGATCTCGCGGGCGAATTTCTTGCGAATGCCCTTGATGCGGCGCACCAGTTCGCCATCGGCGGCGTTGTCGACCAGCGGAATCAGGCGATAACCGACTTCCAGCCCCAGGGTGTCGATGGGGGCCACGTCTTCCCAACTGGCTTCCTGGGATTCGATGGCCGCAACGGGCATCGTCTCCTCCGCGGACGGCGTTTCTTCCTTCTGGTGGCTCCTTCTCCAGGCCAGCCAGACGATGCCGCCGGCCAGCAGCAGGAACGCCAGGTTCGGCATGCCCGGAATCATGCCCATCATGCCGAGGATCGCGGCCGTGATATACAGCGCCTGCGTCTTGTTGAACACGTTGGACAGCATCTGGCCGGCAATATCTTCCTCGGTGCTGACGCGGCTGACGATGATGCCGGCGGCAATCGAGATGACCAGCGCCGGGATCTGTGCGACCAGGCCGTCGCCGATCGCCAGCAGGGTGTAGTTCTGCGCGGCGTCCGCCAGCGACAGGTCGTGCTGCATCAGGCCGATGACCAGACCGCCGACGATGTTGATCAAAAGGATCAGGATGCCGGCGATGGCATCGCCGCGCACAAACTTCGACGCACCGTCCATCGAGCCGTAGAAATCGGCTTCCTGGGAAATTTCCGCACGGCGGCGGCGCGCCTCGTTTTCGTCGATCAGGCCGGCGTTGAGATCGGCGTCGATCGCCATCTGCTTGCCCGGCATCGCGTCGAGGGTGAAGCGCGCGCTGACCTCGGCGATCCGCCCCGCCCCCTTGGTGATGACGATGAAGTTGATCACCACCAGGATGACGAACACGATGATGCCGACCGCGTAATTGCCGCCGACCAGGAAATGCCCGAAGGCCTCGATCACCTTGCCGGCCGCGTCGGGGCCGGTGTGGCCATGCAGCAGCACCACGCGGGTGGAGGCGACGTTGAGCGAGAGGCGCAGCAAGGTCGAGAGCAGCAGCACCGTGGGGAAGGCGGCGAAATCGAGCGCCTTCTTGGTCGACAGGCCGACCAGCAGCACCATGATGGACAGTGCGATATTGAAGGTAAACAGCATGTCCAGCGCGAACGGCGGCAGCGGCAGCACCAGCATCGCCAGGATGAGGACGATGAACAACGGCGCCGCCAGCGCGCGGACATTGGCGCTGTTGAACAGACTGGAGAAGCTCAGGGTGCCGTTCATGCGTGAGCGCCCGGGCTGGCGGTTTGCAGCGGATCAAGTTCAGGCGGGACCGGCAACCCCACCGGTATCTCGGGGTAGGCGCCCCCCCGTTGCTGGAAGTGGCGCAACTGGAACACATAGGCCAGCACTTCGGCCACTGCTGCGTAGAGCGTGGCCGGGATTTCGTCGCCGAGCTCGGTGTGACGGAACAGCGCGCGCGCCAGCGGCGGCGCTTCCAGCAGCGGCACCTTGTGCTCGACGGCCAGCTCACGGATCTTCGCGGCCACCGCGTCGGCACCCTTGGCCACCACGCGTGGCGCGCCCATCCTGCCTTCGCTGTACTTGAGCGCGACCGCGTAATGGGTCGGGTTGGTGACCACGACATCGGCGGTGGGAATCTCGGCCATCATGCGGCGACGCGCCATGTCGCGCTGCTGGGCGCGGATGCGTGCCTTGACGTGCGGATCGCCTTCGGATTCCTTGGCTTCCTGGCGCAACTGTTCCTTGCTCATCTTGAGCTTGTTGAAGTAGCTCCACAACTGGTACGGCAGGTCCAGCACGACGATGAAGATCATCGCGCCCGAGGCCAGCAGGAAAATCCTGCCGATGAGATCGCCCATGTGCCGGATGGCGCCGGCCGGTTCTTCCATGCTGAGCGAAAAGATCGCATCGAGATTGGACCAGATCAGCCAGGTCGCCACGCTCCCCAGCAAACCGACTTTTGCCAGCGACTTGAGCAGCTCGACCAGGCCCTGGCTGGAAACCATGCGCTTGATGCCCGACAGCGGATTCAGACGCTTGAAATCCGGCATGAAGGCCTTGGTGCTGAAAAGCCAGCCGCGCAGCAACAAGGGCGAAGCCAGCGCAGCGATGATCACCAGCGCCAGGAAAGGCGCCAGAGCCAGAGAGGCATCCAGGACCTGGCTGGCCAGCTGGGTCATGACGTAGTGGCTGTCGCGCGCGACGGCAGGATCGAACTGCAGACTGCGGCGCACAATCTGCGACATGGTTTTGCCCAGACCATTGGCCATCATCCACAAGGCGGCACCACTGGTGATCAGCACGACGAACGTGGCCAGCTCGCGCGATTGCGGCACCTGGCCGTCTTCGCGCGCCTTCTCCAATCGCTGCGGCGATGGGGCTTCCGTCCGTTCCTGATCGCTTTCTTCAGCCATCCCTGATCTCACCTGGTTGTAAGGAACCGTCTTCTATGCGAGACGGGCTTTCTTCAGGCTGGATTATTGGTCAGGCCCGACGCGGGCGATCAGGGGAATAAGGGTGGATTTGGCCTGCTATTTCGCCTCAAGCGGCGGCCGCGGGAGCAGCGGAACGCTTGGGGTGGAGGAGGAAGAAGTCTGCTTCGGCGCGTCGGGCGACGCCTTGTCCTGTCCGGACTCTCCCTGTTCATCGGCCGCATCCGCCGTGCTGACGCCGCTGGCTTCCTTGGTAATGGCTTCCTCGGTGCGCTTGTTCATCACGATGATGCTGATGCGGCGATTGACCGGATCAAAGGGCGCCGCCTGGCCGAACGGAACCGACGACGCCAGGCCGACCACACGCAGCATTTTCGATTCGTCCATGCCGCCGGCAATCAGGGCCCGGCGTGAGGCATTCGAGCGATCGGCCGACAGTTCCCAGTTGCCGTAACCTCGGGTGCCGTTCGCATAAGGCGTCGCGTCGGTGTGGCCGGACAGGCTGATCCTGTTCGGCACGTCGTTCAGCATCTTGCCGATTTCATGCAGGATGACCTTGGTATAGGGCTGCAGTTCGGCACTTGCCAGGTTGAACATGGGCCGGTTCTGCTCGTCGACGATCTGGATGCGCAGGCCCTCGCTGGTGATGTCGAGCAGCAGTTGCCGCTTGAACTGCTTCAGCGTCGGGTTGGCATCGATCGTCCTCTCCATGCGCTTCTTCAGCTGTTTGAGTTTGTCCATTTCGATGCGTTCGAGCTCGGCCTGGGCGGCCTTCAGGTTGTAGGTCTTCTTTTCCGCCTTGGTCTCGCCCTTTTTCACCTGCCCGACGTTGCGCGTCATGTCGAGTCCGCCGCCCTTGATCACGCTGGAGCTGTCGCCGCTGCCCGAGCCGCCCTGCATGGCCACCTTGAGCGGCGTCTTGAAATATTCCGCGATGCCTTCCAGATCGCCCTTGGTGGTCGAGCCCAGCAGCCACATCAGCAGGAAGAACGCCATCATCGCCGTCACGAAGTCGGCATAGGCGATCTTCCATGCGCCGCCGTGATGACCCCCCGTCACCTTCCGGACGCGCTTGATGATGATGGGGGCTTTCTGCTCGCTCATTTATGCGCTAGAAGGACGGATGCACCATGGGTATCGGGAGTACGGGCGCGGGATCAGCGCGATTTCGCACTCTTGACGTGCGCTTCCAGCTCGCTGAAGGACGGTCGCTCGGTCGAGAACAACACCTTACGTCCGAACTCGACCGCAATCGCCGGCGCATAGCCGTTGATGCTGGCCAGCAGGGTGACCTTGATGCACTGGAACATCTTGGTCGATTCGTTCAGCTTCTGTTCGAGCAGGGTGGAAAGCGGGCCGATAAAACCGTAGGCAAGCAGGATGCCGAGGAAGGTTCCGACCAGCGCATGCGCAATCAGGATGCCCAGTTCCGCGGGCGGCAAGCCGACCGATTCCATCGTGTGCACGACCCCCATCACGGCCGCCACGATACCGAATGCCGGCATGGCGTCGCCCAGCTTGGCGATGACATGCACCGGGACTTCGCCTTCGTGGTGATGGGTTTCGATCTCGTTGTCCATCAGGTTTTCAATCTCGAAGGCGTTCATGCTGCCGCTGACCATCAGGCGTAAATAATCGGTGAGAAATTCGATGATGTGGTGATCCGCCATGATGGCCGGATATTTCGTGAACAAGGGGCTGCTCTCGGGCGCATCGACGTCGGCCTCCACCGACATCAGGCCTTCCTTGCGGATCTTCGTCAGCAGCTCGTACAGCAGCGCCATGATGTCCATGTACAGCGTGCGCGTGTATTTCGATCCCTTGAAGACGGTGGGCAGCGCCTTCAGGGTGGCCTTGACGGCCTTGCTGTTGTTGCCGACCAGGAAGGCACCGGCCGCCGCCCCGCCGATCATCAGCAACTCCACCGGCTGCAACAGCGCGGCCAGATGGCCGCCTGCCAGCGCAAAGCCGCCGAAGACACTCAGCACCACAACAATATAACCAACGATGACTAGCACGGCCGTCCGTTCCTTATTGATTGATCCATCCAGTGAGAGCGGCCCCGCTCCACCCCGGGCTGGCAGCATTCCGCATCGATACTTTCATGGGAAGGATTCGTCAAAATCGCCAGAAACTTGATGGCGCAGTGCGAGTATTTCCGTGCGCCGACGTCTTACATCCGCCAGGCATACAGGGTGTGTCGGGCGCCTGCATTCCCCGCCAGGACGTGGTCTGGCGCACGGCCTTCGACCAGAAATGCCAGGCTGATGAACAGCGTGCCGCGACGCATCTGGGTCCGGGCTTGCTGCCACAGGTCCGGCATGGCTGCAGGCGAAAGAAAGGCAAACACGACATCGAACCGGGACAGGTCGAGGCTTGCATAGTCGTCCCGCATGAAATTCACCCGACTCCCCTTGAGCCAGGCCCGTACGCGGCTGATGAACCAGGGCGCCGGCGCAATTTCGGTACCGTAAAAACGGCCGTGCGGAAAATCCGGCTCCAGGTAGAGCGGGACGCCGCCCAGGCCGCTGCCGAGATCGATGAAACGGAAAGTATGCGCCCGCGGCAGCAGGGACGCGAGCGCATGCCATGCTCTGTGGCCGGACAGATACAGCGGCACCCGGGTGCGGAACGTGCTCCAGTAGAACAGGACCAGCAGTACGAATATGGCCAGATGGATCCAGGCGGGCAAGCCTGCCTGCCGGGCCAGGAAAATGGTGGGCAGAAAGACCAGATGCAAAGGCGGCCACCACGCAGCTTGCCGCCAGACGCGACTCAGGGCTGCAGCGATCCCGCCCTGCACGAAAACAAATGACCAGAGGGTGGCTTGAAACGAGAACAAGATCTGCAGCAGCTCAGTCAGGGGAATGGCCAGCAACAGGGCCATGCACTGGGCGGCAAGCGACTGGAGGCTGACCGGCCAACGCATCATCGCCGGGCTCCGGAAAAAATCCGTCAGGCCGCAGCGCTCAGTTCGGTCTGGGCGGCCGCCTTGGCCTTGCGGGTTTTGCCTGCGCGGGCCGGCATATTGCACAGGCCGCACACGTAATGGTCATGCAGATCGTCGGGGTGCACCACGAAATGACCGCCGCAACCACTACAGGTGGCCGTTTCAAGCATGCGGCTTTCGAAGAAACGGTTCAGTGTCCACGCCCGGGTGAAACTCAGTACGGCTTCGATCTGGTTGGTGTGCAGGTATTCCTGATACAGGCGATAGCTCTTGAGTACGGCCTCGATGCCGCTGCATTCGCTGTTCTTCGTGATGTAGCGGTGGATGTTGATGAACAGCGAGGAATGGACGTTGGGCAGCCAGGTCAGAAACCAGTCGGTCGAGAACGGCAGCATGCCCTTGGGCGGCGACACGCCCTTGACTTCCTTGTACAGCTTGAGCAGGCGTTCACGCGACAAGGTGGTTTCGGATTCAAGAACCTGCGGGCGGGCACCGAGTTCGATCAGTTCGATCGCCAGCTGGGTATCGCGCATCTCGGTCAACAGACTTTTCTTGCTCATGAAACCACTCCCCTTTTTATTGTGCGGCGGCTGCTGCGGCTACGGCCGGATCAGGCAAAGGCTTCTGCGGCCTGGCCGGCCATCAGGATGGCGGCGTGGGACTGGGCGATGGCCCGATCGCGGGTGTAATTGGTCAGCATGTTGAGCACCACGCCGTCGTCGAAGCGGAAGCGCGACACCATCATGCCGGATGCGGCAAGCTTGAGCACCTGCGCGGGCGTCAGCGCTTCGATCAGGTCGGCAACGTCCTGGCTGATGCCCAGACGAAAGACGGCGGTCGCCTTGTCGTGCTGGATCATGCCCTGTGCCAGCATCAGGTAGTTCAGATTGACGTCGCGCATGTCGTCCAGCATTTCGTCCATTTTCATTTGGCCTGCCCCTCTCCGTTGAATTTTTTCAAACACACACTCAAGTCAGCGTGGTGAATTCGTTTTCGGACGACACCCGGGAAAGTTAATGTGGGCAAGCGCTGTATTGATGGACGGAAACGGACCACCCGCAATGTAGGTGTTCGTCCTACACGGCGGGCCGTAGCCAGGCGGGCAGCCGCCGGGCCGGCTCGCCAGCAGGCCGCCACATTTGCAATCAAAACAATGGGTTAAATCCTGGAAGCATCCATTCCCCGCGAGCGGAAAGTTCGCGGGAAGGCTCAACTGCGCTGGTAGATGTCCTCGAAGCGGACGATGTCGTCCTCGCCGAGATAGGTGCCCGACTGGACCTCGATCATGTGCAGATCGATCTTGCCGGGGTTTTCCAGCCGGTGCGACGTGCCGAGCGGAATGTAGGTGGACTGGTTCTCGGTCAGCAGCATGACCTCGTCGCCGCAGGTGACGCTGGCCGTGCCGGAGACCACGATCCAGTGCTCGGCGCGGTGGTGGTGCATCTGCAGGCTGAGCTTTTCGCCCGGCCTGACCATGATGCGCTTGACCTGGAAACGCTCGCCCTCGTCGATGCCCTCGTACCATCCCCAGGGGCGGTACACCTGCTTGTGGACCAGATGCTCGCAGCGTTTTTCGGCTTTCAGGCGGTCGACCAGTTTCTTCACGTCCTGGACCTGGTCCTTGCCGGCGACCAGCACCACGTCGGCGGTTTCGACCACCACCAGGTCGGATACACCCAGCATCGCGACCATGCGGGTTTCGGCACGGACGAAGTTGTCGCGGGCGTTTTCCAGCATGACGTCGCCGCGGATGGCGTTGCCCTGCCCGTCCTTTTCCGCCACGTTCCATAGCGCCGACCAGGCGCCGATATCGTTCCAGGCCATGTCTGCAGGCACCATGGCCGCTCGATGGGTATGCTCCATGACGGCGTAGTCGATCGACTCCGACGGGCAAGCCTCGAATGCGGCCGGGTCGAGCCGCACGAAATCGAGATCGAGCGTGGCGGCATCCAACGCCGCGCGGCTGGCGTCCAGGATGTCGGGCCGCAACGCCTGCAGTTCCTGCAGGAAATCCGACGCGCGGAACAGGAACATGCCGCTGTTCCAGAAATAGTCCCCGGATTCGACGTACTGCTGCGCGGTGGCCAGGTCGGGCTTCTCGACGAATCCCGCCACCTGGTAGGCACCCGCGCTGTCCGCCAGCGGCGCGCCCTTGCGGATATAGCCGTAACCGGTCTCGGGCGTGGCGGCGACGATGCCGAAGGTGGAGAGATGGCCGTGCTGCGCGGCCTCTGCCGCCGTGCGTATGGCATCGTGGAAGGCGGCGACGTCGCCGATCAGGTGATCGGCCGGCAGGACCAGCATCAGCGCGTCCGGATCGTCGCGCGACAACATCAGCGCCGCCACGGTAATCGCCGGTGCGGTATTGCGCCCGACCGGTTCCAGCACGATGGCACGGGGGGTGCCATCGATCTGGCGCATCTGCTCGGCGATCATGAAACGGTGCTCGACATTGCAGACCATCAGCGGCGCAGCCATTTCGGGCATGCCTGTCAAGCGTCCGACGGTGTCCTGCAGCAGGCTCCGGTCACTGGCAAGCGGCAGCAGCTGCTTGGGGAGCGCCGCTCGCGACAAGGGCCACAGGCGGGTGCCCGAGCCTCCGGATAGAATCACAGGATGGATCGTGGTCATGTCGGGTACTCATTGAAAATGAAATCTTGTTTGCATGAGGTCAATTCCGCTCCGGTCACTCCGGTGTGCGTACGGAAAATCCTCATTTCGTCTGTGCGTCGCATCGAGCCGGACTCAAGGCCTGTCGAGCGGTGCGGCAGCGCTCGCAGGCGCAGGCGCAAAGCCACTGGCATATTCGACCTTGCCGCTGGCGCGTAATTGACGGATTTCGGCTTCCAGCAGGGTTCTTCGTTGTTCCGCCAGGAGCTGATGAGAAATGGCATCGTGGGCCTGTTCCGGCGATACCGGCTGTGCCTGGCTCCCCAGTAATTGCAACACGCCGACCCGATCCCCGTCTACCGGTATCACGACCGCCTGCCCGTCTTTCATCCTGGCGAACTGACTCAGCACAGCCGCCGGAATTTTTTCTGCCGGCCTCACCGTCTCGCCCGATTTGACGGCGATACCCTGTGTGTCCAGCCAGGCGGTGAACTCGGACAGACCATGGCTTTTCCCCAGTTGCGCTTCAATCTCCGCGATACGCGCAGGCGCCAGTTGCAACTCGAGTTCCTGAACGCGGTATAGCCTGCGTTGTGCGAACCATTCGGGATGACGGTTGTAATAATCCCGGATGGCGTCATCCGAGGGGGGTGGCAAATCCTTGAACAGGCGTTCCATATAGGCTTCCACCAGCACCTGGCGTTGTGCCTGCTGCATCGCCAGGACAACCTCGGGAGCCTTGTCCAGCTTTGCGTCTCGGGCGGCATGGCCAACCAGATACTGGTCGACCAGGGCCTCCAGTACCTTGCCACGAGCCTGTGCGGCCTCAGCCGCGTTCATGGGGCCCAGACGCGCCATGGCCCGCTCCAGCTCGAATTTACTGATCGTTTCGTTCCCTGCCCTGGCAACGGCCGTATCGGGAAACGACGTCGCTGGCCGTTCGCAACCCGCCAGCAGAACGGCTGCAGCCAGAACGGCCGCAAAAGAAACCCATGCGCTTTTCATCAACATCCCGGTCTTCTTCGAATGCCGGACATGGTGCGGGATTCGATCGTGTCGAGCAAGTGATGGGACATGCTGCCGATATCGTCCAGGAAAATATTCGTGCCGTCATCCATCATCATGCTCCCGGACGGGATCAGCCTGCCCATGGGCACGCAGTGTACGCGCCGATGTCCGTGGCGGGCCGATTGTCCTTGCAAGGTGATGGCTCCGGGTCTGGGGCGTCACTCTCCGAACGCCCGTACACCGGTTGATTCACGCGCTTTTTTGAGCGCTTCGGCTGCCCGTGTCCTGGCGGCCTGCCGGTCATCCCCGAATGCCCGGATACCCACCGAAGCGCGCGCGTCCTTGAGTGCTTCGGCCGCCCGCGTCCTGGCCGCCTGCTCTCTGGCGGCCTCCTGTTGCTTCGCAGTCAGGGCATCCTGACGTTGGCGTTCGGCCTGCTGCTCTGCCCGTGCGGCAGCCTCCTTTCGCATACGCTCCTGCGTAGCCAACTGGGCTTCCCGCTGCTGTTTTTCCTTGAGCGCCTGCTGGCGCTCCAGTTCTTCCTGATGTTGACGTTCGGCCGCCTGCCGTGTCTTTTCAGCCGCCAGGCGGGCTTTTTCGGTCTCATCCTGGGCCTTCTGCGCGTCCAGATGCGCGCGCGCCTTCCTCAGGTCTTCACGCATCTTCGCACCGGTTTGACGGATACGCTCGCTTGCCGCGGTCAAATCCTCGCCGGATAGCGTGGCATGGCCCGATTCGGTGTCGGCAGCCTGAACAGGGGCAGACACGGAACAAGCCATCAAAAGTACGGTGATGTGCGGTACGAAGTACAGCTTCATGGGCAGCCCTCTCTAGAGATCGACAATGCACAGGCACCGGAATTGCCGGATTTCACGGCTTCAGGAAGATGAAGCGGAAATCACGGCAAGAAAACAGTGCGCACCTGTGTCTAGAACGGCTTACGACCACCCATGAGAAATCTTTACGGAATTGTATGGCGCAAAAAAACTATACCGTCACGGCCTCCTCGAACTCCAGTCTGACTTTCTCGCTGGCATCGATATCAATGGTTACCTGACCGCCATGCGCCAGTCTGCCAAACAGCAATTCATCGGCCAGCACCTTGCGGATGGTGTCCTGGATCAGGCGGGACATCGGGCGGGCACCCATCAGCGGATCAAAGCCATGCTTCGCAAGATAGGCTTTCAGCGCATCGGTAAACACCACCTCGACTTTCTTCTCGTGCAACTGTTCTTCCAGCTGCATCAGGAACTTGTCGACCACTTGCAGGATGACGGGCTCGGTCAACGAGGCAAACGGGATGATCGCATCCAGCCGGTTCCTGAATTCCGGTGTGAACATGCGTTTGATCTCGCCCATCTCGTCGCCGCTTTCACGCGAGCTGGAAAAGCCGATACTCGCCTTGTTGAGTATTTCTGCCCCCGCGTTCGTGGTCATGATCAACACGACATTACGGAAATCGGCCTTGCGTCCATTGGTGTCGGTCAAGGTGCCATGGTCCATCACTTGCAGCAGCACGTTGAAAATGTCCGGGTGAGCCTTTTCGACTTCATCCAGTAAAACAACGGCATACGGGTTCTTCGTGACAGCTTCCGTTAACAATCCACCCTGATCGAAACCGACGTAGCCGGGCGGCGCGCCGATCAAGCGCGACACGGCGTGGCGCTCCATGTATTCCGACATGTCAAAACGAATCAGTTCAACACCCAGCACATAGGCCAGTTGCCGTGCCACCTCGGTCTTGCCGACCCCGGTGGGACCGGAAAACAGGAAGTTTCCGATCGGCTTTTGCGGATTGCCAAGGCCGCTGCGCGACATCTTGATCGCCGTCGCCAGCGCGTCGATCGCCGCATTCTGGCCATACACGACCGCTTTCAGATCGCGGTCCAGCGACTTCAGGGAATTCTTGTCGTCGGACGACACGGTCTTGGGCGGAATTCGCGCGATCTTGGCGATGATGTCCTCGATCTCGCGCGGGGTGATCGTCTTCTTCTGCTTCGATTTGGGCAGGATGCGCTGGGCCGCGCCCGCCTCGTCTATCACGTCGATGGCCTTGTCGGGCAAATGGCGGTCATTGATGTAGCGTGCGGCCAGTTGCGCCGCGGTGGTCAATGCCGCTGCCGTGTATTTGACGCCATGATGGTCTTCGAAACGCGATTTCAGCCCGCGCAGGATTTCCACGGTTTCGTTGACCGAGGGCTCCGGGACGTCGATCTTCTGGAAACGCCGCGACAAGGCATGGTCTTTTTCGAAAATACCACGGTATTCGGTATAGGTCGTGGCGCCGATGCAGCGCAACTGGCCGGACGACAGCGCCGGCTTCAGCAGGTTGGACGCGTCGAGCGTGCCGCCGGATGCCGCCCCGGCGCCGATCAGGGTATGGATCTCGTCGATGAACAGGATCGCCCTGGGGTTGTCGGACAACTGTTTGAGCACTCCCTTCAGCCGCTGCTCGAAATCGCCCCGGTATTTGGTTCCGGCCAGCAAGGCGCCCATATCGAGCGCATATACCGTGCTCTGCGCCAGGATCTCGGGGACCGAGCTTTCGACGATGCGGCGCGCCAGACCTTCGGCGATCGCGGTCTTGCCCACGCCTGCCTCGCCCACCAGCAAGGGATTGTTCTTGCGGCGACGGCACAGCGTCTGGATCACCCGTTCGAGTTCCTGGTCGCGTCCGATCAGCGGATCGATCTTGCCCGCCAGAGCCTGCGCGTTAAGATTTTGCGCAAAACTGTCGAGTGGCGAACTGGTCGGCGCCTCGGCATTGACCTCGGCGACCTCATCCGGCCTGACCGGTTCGCTCTGCGGCGTCTTGGTAATGCCGTGGGAGATGAAATTGACAATATCCAGCCGCGTCACCCCCTGCTGGGTGAGAAAGTACACGGCATGCGAGTCCTTTTCGCCAAACACCGCCACCAGGACGTTGGCGCCGGTCACTTCCTTCTTGCCGGATGACTGGACGTGCAGGATGGCGCGCTGGATCACACGCTGGAAGCCAAGCGTCGGCTGGGTATCGACCTCGCCGTCGCCCGGCATTTTTGGCGTGTGCTCCTCGATGAATTTGTCGAGCTGGTCGCGCATCGCATCGAGGTTGGCGCCGCAGGCGCGCAGCACCTCGGCTGCCGACGGGTTGTCCAGCATTGCCATCAGCAGATGCTCCACCGAAATGAATTCATGGCGCTTCTGCCGCGCATCCATGAAGGCCATGTGCAGCGTGACTTCGAGTTCCTGGGCGATCATCTAACTTTCCTCCATCGTACATTGCAGCGGATGCTGGTGCTGCCGCGCGAAATCCACAACCTGCTCGACCTTGGTATTCGCGATATCTCTCGGGTACACCCCGCACACCCCCACACCCTCAGTATGCACTTTGAGCATGATTTGTGTGGCCCGTTCTTGGTCAATGCCGAAAAACTTTTTGAGGACGAACACCACGAACTCCATCGGAGTGTAATCGTCGTTCAGCAGCAGAACCTTGTACAAGGGCGGCGGTTTTACTTTCGCCACCGACGGTTCCAGTAGGGTAGTACCTTCTCGCTTGGTTGCCATAGCCGGAATAAGCCTAGATTACTGGCTGTATTTTGAGGTGATGTAGAGAATTTTCAAGCCCGCTGGAAGCAGGGCCAAAGCCCGTCCGGGGTGCGCGTTGAAAAAAGGGGAAAAACTCCGCTTCCCTAACAGTTGCCGGGAGGCCCGTCCTGGGCGGACAATACCCACTCCCCTGGCGGGCCTGACGCCCCGCCTGATCTGCAAAGGAAAAGCCCATGAGCCAGTTTCCTCTATCCCTGCGTGCCTGGAAGACCCCTGCGTTCCAGCAGGTACTCAAACAGGAAATCGAACAACTGGATGCGGAAAATCTCCCGCTGCAGCAGGGTTTGTCGTCCAGCAGCTATGTGACGGACCGTCCCTTCCAGGCGATGATCATCAGCGTGAACGAGGAAGCCGGCCTGATCCGGGCCAAGGCAGGAATTTTCTACACGGGGATCATCGCCGGCTGCAGTTGCGCGGACGACCCGACGCCCATCGACGAGCAGACCGAATACTGCGTGGTGCGGTTCGACATCGACCGCACGACCGCCGATGCGACGGTGACCTTGCTGGACACCTAGCGCGCGGATTCGACGCCGCCCCCGACGCCCGCCTCAGGGCAAAAGCAGGCTGAACACCGCACCGGGGTCGTTGCCGAGCCGCAGTTCGCCCCGGCGCCCCCGGTTGTCGTGGCTGTGCGCGATCAGCCTGGCAAACCGCAGACCCAGACCGGTTCCTGTGGCGGCGTACGGCCTGCCGTCGGCCACGCTCTCCAGGAGGGATTCGGGATAGCCCGGCGAGTCGTCGCGCACGCGCAGGGCCAGACAGCCTGCGTCCATCCCCGCCTCGATCCGGATGGATGACCGCGCATGCGCCAATGCATTATGAATGGCGTTGACCAGGGCCATTTCGACCAGCTCGCGATCGAAGAACCACAGTACGGGCGTATCCGCGGCGATCGCCGTCTCGACATGCAGACGGTCGCGTGCGAGGGCATGCGCGCTGGCGGCGATTGCCTGGACCAGGTCGTGCGGCGAACAGGCATCGAGCACGGGATGGATCGGCTGATGGTCCGCCTTGTAGATCAGCAGCGCCTGATGCAGCCGGTCGACCATGCCCTGGCACAGCAGCCGGGCCGAATCGACCGCGGCGTCGTGCGCCGCTTCGCCCCGCAGCGGGATGCCTCCCAGCGCCATCGACAGTACGCCCAGATCGTTTTTCAGTTCATGAATCAGGGCCGCATAAAAGTCGGTGCCGTCGAATGTCACCCGGCAGCCTTCCGTTGAATGCCGAAACGATTCTCCACGTCCTTCATCTGCAGGCGCAGTCCGCCAAGACGCGGGTGGCCCGGTGCCTGGCGTTCCGCCTCCCTGAGCCGGGTTCGCGCGGTTTCGAGCATGGTCTCGTCCATCCCGACCTGGTCGAGGTATTTGAGCATCACCCACACCGCATTCATGAGGATGCGCGGATTGTAGGGGGCTTCATCGCAGGCCGTCAGCAATTTCTCCACAGCGGTCTTGTAGTCGCCTCGCTGTGCCAGCACCACCCCCTCGTTATTGAGCTTGCGCACGTCGCCAGTCGCCGTGGCCAGCACACCGGTGCCGACGTCCGCCCGCCCCGCTTCATCGTAGAGCCGTTTCGCCTTGGCCAGCAACGCCTCGCTGTCGTGTGCATTGCGCGCCACCTCGGCCACGACGGCGTCCGCCTCCTCGTTCCGGCCATTGGTCATGCAGGCGCCGGCCAGATCCAGCATCAATTGCGCATCCCCGCGCGCGCCCCCGGCACGCAGGCTTGCCGCCATATCCAGGGCCTTGACGGCGGCCTGCTGGTTGCCGGTCCGGGTATGCACCATGCTCTGGGTGACGGCCATCACAAGCTGCCCTTCGGGATTCGCCTGCAGCGTGCTTTTGTTTTTTTTCAACGTGTCGGCCACCGCCTCCAGGTCGCCCTGCTCCAGTTGAACCCGGCACAGATTGCCGAAATCGGCGGGGGTGACGAAAATGGAATGGCGTCCCTTTTCCAGCACATTGTCGAACGCTGCGCTCGCAGCATCGAGATCGCCGTTGCCGTAGGCAATCTCCCCAAGCTTTTGCTGCCGGCGAACGGTTTTTCCCGAAATGGCCACGCCTTTTTCCAGGGCTTCCTGTGCGGCGACCGTGTCCTTTTTTTCCAGATGGACATCGGACAGCAGATCGTAGGCGACCACCATTTCAGGTGCCTGCTCCAGAACGTCGCGCAGTTCCTCTTCGGCGGCATCATGCTTTTTCTGCAAATGCAAGGATCTGGCAAGACCCAGCCGTGCCCACGGAATGGCGCGCATCGAGACGACCTGCCGGTACAGGTTTTCGGCATCCTCGAAGCGGCCAAGCGCAACCAGCAGCTCTCCCTTGAAACGCATGGCATCCACTGCGTACTTCGGCTTGCCGAGAATGAGCGTATCGCAAGCCGCGATCGCGGCGTTCAGATCCTGTTCCTGAAAATTCCAGTAGACGTCCCGGAATGCCCGCTTGCGCAGCAGGATGCCCGTCAGCCGGCTGCACAGAAGCTCTGCGCTGAAAGGCTTGATCATGTAGTCGTCCGGCGCCAGTTCAGCCGTGGCGACCACCTTCTCATAATGGGACTCCGCCGTGACCATCATGAAGACGCTCTCCAGCGAGATCAGGTTGCCATGGCGCAATTCCTCGAGTAATTGCTGGCCGTCGCGCCCCTCGCCCAGATTGAAATCGCACAGGATGAAGTCATAGGAGCGGTTCTTGATCTGGAAAATGGCCTCGGCCGCATTGGCCACCATCTGGATTCTGGTGATTCCAAAGTTCGAGAGGGTCAGCCTCAGGGCATTGCGCATGCCGGGAGAATCGTCCACCACCAGCGCACGCAAGGATCCGTAGTCGATGAAATCATCGCTATCCGGGGTCGGCGGCATGCTCATCCCTGAGCCCCGCGGTCTGAACACTCGACATGCTTCATCGTGTTTTCCATAGATGGGGTCTATTCCATGGAATAACGACGATTATTCGCTCAACTGAACCTTGAGCGGGCTCCAGCCCCGTCAGGAAGCAGGCTTTGTCCCGGATGCAGGGAGGGAAAGTGCCAGTTCCCTGCCATACGGTTGGCTCGGATACTGGAAGGCCACCGGCCCATCGGGCTCGGCATGGACGAATTGATGGACGAAGGGGTCCGTCGAGCCTTCCATCGCGGCAGCCTCTCCTTCGGCCACCACCACGCCGTTGTGGATGAAATAGACGTAATCGGCCACTTTCAGCGATTCCGAGACGTCATACGTCACCACGATCGACGTCAGGCCGAGCGCATCGTTGAGCCTGCGGATCAGATTGGCAACGGTGTTGAGCGAAATCGGGTCGAGGCCGGCGAAGGGTTCATCGTACATGATCAGCCCGGGATCGAGCGCGATGGCCCGGGCCAGCGCCACCCGGCGCGCCATGCCGCCCGACAGTTCGCTGGTTCTGAGGCCATGCGCGCCACGCAGGCCGACAGCGTGCAGTTTCATCAGCACCAGATCGCGGATGACGTCTTCCGGGAGATCGGTATGTTCGCGCATCGGATAGGCGATGTTGTCGAATACCGACAGATCGCTGAACAGCCCGCTGACCTGGAACATCATTCCCATCTGACGCCGTACCGCATAGAGCTGGGTATTGTCCAGTTCGTTGATGATCCGGCCATCGAAACGCACGCTGCCCCGCGATGGCTTGAGCTGCCCCCCTATGTGGCGCAGCAAGGTCGTCTTGCCGCAGCCGCTGACACCCAGAATGGCCACGACCTTGCCGCGCGGGATGGCGAGCGTGACCCCCTTCAGGACGGTGTTGTGCCCGTACGAGAAATGCAGGTCGCGTATTTCGACCAGCATGTCCTGCGGTCGGTCCGGCGTATGGTGTTCCATCACGGCTGGAGGCATGGCGTGTAATCCCTGAATCAAGGTCACACCGCCGTCAACAGTGCGTCGGGGGCTTCCAGCGCGGCTTTTACCGCCACTAGGAACTGCACCGCGTCGCGCCCGTCGATCAGGCGGTGGTCGTAGGTCAGCGCCAGATACATCATCGGACGGATCACGACCTGGCCGTTTTCCGCAACGGGGCGCTCCTGGATGGTGTGCATGCCAAGAATCGCCGACTGCGGGGGGTTGAGGATGGGCGTGGAGAGCAGCGAACCGAATACCCCGCCGTTGGTGATGGAGAACGTGCCGCCGCTGAGTTCCTCCAGGGTGAGCTTCGCCTCGCGCGCGCGGCGGGCGAAGTCGGCGATGGCCACCTCGATCCCGGCGGACGACAGTGTCTGGGCGCGGCGCAGAATCGGCACCACCAGTCCGCGCGGGCTGGAGATCGCGATGCCGATGTCGGCGTCGCCCTGCCACACGATGTCGTGACCGTCGATGGCGGCATTGACGACGGGAAACTGCTGCAGCGCCTGACACACCGCCCGCACGAAGAACGACATGTAGCCGAGCTTGACGCCGTGCCTGACCTCGAACTCGGCCTTGAAGCGCTGGCGCAGCTCGTTCACCGGCTGCATGTTCACCTCGTTGAAGGTGGTCAGCAAGGCGGCGGTATGCTGCGCCGCCAGCAGACGCTCTGCCACACGCTGGCGCAGGCGCGACATCGGCTCGCGGCGGCTTGCGTCAGGCGTATCCGGCGCTGCCGTCGGGGCCGCAACGGGCAACGGCACGGTGGACACGGATGGCACCGCAACAACCGTCGGGGTCGGTATGGCTGTCGCAGGCGCGGCCGACGTGATAGGTTTCCCGGCCGGCCCGGGAACCACGATGGCCTCGCCGGTTTCGATCACGGCCACCACCTCGTCGGCCTTGACCACGGCGCCTTCGGGCTGGCGCAGCTCGACCAGCGTGCCGGATGCCGGAGCCGGGATCTCCAGAATCACCTTGTCGGTTTCCAGGTCGACCAGGGTTTCGTCGCGCGCCACTGTCTCGCCGACCTGCTTGTGCCAGGGCAGCAGCGTGCCGCTGGCGACCGAGTCGGACAGGGTCGGGACGCGCACCTCAAGCTTCATAGGATGTCTCCAGCGCATCGTTCAGCAGGGTTTCCAGTTCCGCCCGGTGGCGGGACACGTAGCCCGACGCCGGCGCGGCGGCCGGCGGCCGGCCGGCATAGTGGAAGCGCCGGCCGCCGGGCAGGCAATGATTGAGATGATGCAGGGTCTGGTACCACGCGCCCTGGTTCATCGGTTCTTCCTGCGCCCAGACGAAGGTGGCGGCCCGCGGGTAAGCGTTCAGCACGGCGCAGAACCCGGCTTCAGGGAAAGGATAAAGCTGCTCGATCCGTATCAGGGCGACCGTCTCGAGTCCGCGTGCCGCACGCGCCGCTTCCAGGTCAAACCATACGCGGCCGCTGCACACCACGATGCGGCTGGCTTCACGCGGGGCACGGGGATCGTCGATGACTGGCAGGAATGCGCCATCGCTCAGATCCGTCAGCGCTGACGTGGAGGCCGGGTGACGAAGCAGGCTCTTGGGGCTCATGATCACCAGCGGTTTTCTGAGCGGGCGCACAAGCTGCCGCCGCAGCAGGTGGAACATTTGCGCCGGCAGCGTCGGCACGCAGACCTGGATGTTGTCCTGCGCGCACAACTGCAGATAACGCTCGAGGCGCGCCGAGGAATGCTCCGGCCCCTGTCCTTCGAAACCATGCGGCAGCATCAGCGTCAGGCCGCACAGGCGTCCCCACTTGGCCTCGCCGCTGGTGATGAACTGGTCGATCACCACCTGAGCGCCGTTGGCGAAGTCGCCAAACTGCGCCTCCCACACTACCAGCGTATCGGGATCGGCCGTGGCATAGCCGTATTCGAACGCCAGCACGGCCTCTTCCGACAGCAGCGAATCGATGATGGTGAAGTCGCCCTGCCTGCCCTGGACGTGTTCGAGCGGCACATAGACGCCGCTCTGGCGGCGCTCGCGCTTCTGGTCGTGCCACACGGCATGGCGGTGGAAGAAGGTGCCGCGCGCCGAATCCTGGCCCGACACCCGAACGTTGTAGCCGACGTCCAGCAGGCTGGCGTAGGCCAGGTTCTCCGCATAGCCCCAGTCCACCGGCAACTCGCCCGCGCGCATCCTGCGGCGGTCGTCCAGCACCTTCTGCACCCGCGAATGCAGTTCGATTTCATGCTGCAGCGTGGTGATGCGCTCACCGAGGAAATCCAGCCGGCTCGCCGAGATCGCGGTCGGCACCTCGCCCGGGTCGCCATGCTTGAAGCGGCTCCAGTCCACGCCGTAGGTCGCCTTGAAATCGGACAGGGCCGGCGAATTCAGCGATTCGTCATGCTCCAGCCGTTCGCGGCAGTCGTCCACCATGTCGTCGACCTGCGACTGGGTCAGCACGCCTTCTTCGACCAGCCGCTGGGCGTACAGGACGCGCGTACTGGGATGGGCCTGGATGCGGCGGTACATCAGCGGCTGGGTGGCGAGCGGTTCGTCCTGTTCGTTGTGGCCATGGCGGCGGTAGCACACCAGGTCGATGAAGCAGTTCTTGTGGAAGGTATAGCGGAAATCCACCGCCGTCTGCACCGCGAAGGCCACCGCCTCGGGGTCGTCGCCGTTGACGTGCAGCACCGGCGCCTCGACCATCTTGGCGACGTCGGTGCAGTAGAGCGTCGAGCGCACGTCGCGCGGGTCGGAGGTGGTAAAGCCGATCTGGTTGTTGATCACGATGTGGATCGCGCCGCCGTTCCGGAAGCCGCGCGTCTGCGACATGTTGAGGCTTTCCATCACCACGCCCTGCCCCGACAGCGCGGCATCGCCGTGCAGGATCACCGGCACCACCTCGTAGCCGAGCACGTCGCCGCGCCGGTCCTGGCGCGCGCGTACCGAGCCGCGCACCACCGGATGCACGACTTCGAGATGCGAGGGATTGAACGCCAGCGCCAGGTGCACCGGCCCGTACGGTGTGGCGATGTCGGAGGAGAAGCCCTGGTGGTATTTGACGTCGCCCGACAGCGGCGAATCCGGATAACCGTTGCGCGGCTCTTCGTACAGGCTTTCCAGCGAGCAGCCCATGATATTGGCCAGCACGTTGATGCGCCCGCGGTGCGCCATGCCCATCACGATTTCCTTGGCGCCATGGCGGGCACAGCGCGCAATCACCTGGTCGAGCAGCGGGATCAGGCTTTCCGCGCCCTCGAGCGAGAAACGTTTCTGTCCCACATGACGCGTATGCAGGAATTTTTCCAGCGTCTCGGCATCGGTCAGCCGTTTCAATAACTGTTTTTTCAGGCTCCCGGATACCCCGAAACGCCCCCGGGCAGACTCGATGCGTTCCTGCAGCCAGCGTTTGCGCGCCACATCCGTAATGTGCATGTAGTCGACCCCGACATGGCCGCAATAGGCGTTGTCCAGGCGTTGCAGAATATCGGCCAGCGTGGTCCGTTCCACTCCGAACAGCGAACCGGTCTCGAACTCGCGCGCCAGATCGGCTTCGGTCAGGCCATAGTGCGCAGGATCGAGTTCGGGGGCCAGCGGCGGCTCGAAACGCCGCAGGGGGTCCAGCTCGGCCTGCCGCACGCCCAGATAGCGGTAGGCGTTGATCAGCCGCAGCACCGCGACCTGTGCGGCATCCGCGCCGGCTGCCGCATCCGGCAGCGGCTGGGCCAGCCAGGATGTCAGGGCGTCGTCGCCAAACTGCTCGAGATACGCCGCATTGCCGGCATACAAGGGTGAAGTCTGACGCCAGTCGGATGCACTCATGGCAAGGTCGATTCCCGGCCTGTCAGGTCTTGCGCTGCGCAAGCGGGACGAATTCGCGCCGCACCGAGCCGGTGTAGAGCTGGCGCGGACGGCCGATCTTGTGTGCCGGATCAGACAGCATTTCGTGCCACTGCGCCACCCAGCCCGCGGTGCGCGCCATGGCGAACAGCGCCGTGAACATGCTGGTTGGAATGCCCATGGCCCGGAAGATGATGCCGGAATAGAAATCGACGTTGGGATGGAGCTTTCTGGCGATGAAGTATTCGTCTTCCAGTGCGATGCGCTCAAGCTCAAGCGCGATCCTGAACTGCGGATCGTCGCGCAGATCGAGCTCGTCCAGCACTTCGTAGCAGGTCTGGCGGATGATTGCGGCGCGCGGATCCATGTTCTTGTAGATGCGATGGCCGAAACCCATCAGGCGGAAGGAATCCGACTTGTCCTTGGCACGATTGATGTACTCCGGGATCTTGGCGACGTCGCCGATCTCTTCCAGCATTCGCAATACTGCCTCGTTGGCGCCGCCGTGCAGCGGCCCCCATAGCGAGGCCATGCCGCTCGCGATGCACGCGTAAGGATTGGCGCCGCTGGAACCCGCCAGGCGCACGGTCGAGGTCGAGGCATTCTGTTCGTGATCGGCGTGCAGGATGAAGATGCGATCGAGCGCGCGCGCCAGTACCGGATTCGGCTCGTAGGGCTCGCAGGGGCTGGAGAACATCATGTGCATGAAGTTCTCGGCATAGTCCAGGCGATTCTGCGGATAGACGAAAGGCTGGCCCTCGTTGAACTTGTATGCCCAGGCCGCGACAGTAGGCACCTTCGCAATCAGCCGATGCGCAACGATCACGCGGTGCTCTGGATTGAAGTTGTCGAGCCCCCGGTGATAGAAGGCCGACATCGCCCCGGTCACGCCAATCATCACCGCCATCGGATGGGCGCTGCGGCGGAAGCCGCGAAACACGTTTTCGATCTGGTCGTGCAGCAGGGTGTGATGGCGGATCGATTGTTCGAACGCCACTTTCTGTTCGGGCGTCGGCAACTCGCCATGGAGCAGCAGATAGCTCACTTCCATATAGTCCGATTGGTAGGCCAGCTCCTCGATCGGGTATCCACGGTAATACAGCAGGCCTTGCTCTCCATCGATATAGGTGATGGCCGAGGTGCAGCTCGATGTCGCCGTGAAGCCGGGGTCGTGGGAAAAATAACCGTGCGCGCCCAGTGCCCGGATATCGATGACCGGCTTTCCGTAAGTGCCCTCCTCGATCGGGAGTTCGATCGAGGGGCTGCCGTCGCTAAAGGTCAGGGTGACGGTTTTTTTCATTGTGATTCCAAAAATGTTGCGGCCTGGAAGTATTGCAGGCGTTGAACAAGTGCTTGCTGCGCGGCATCGCCGGCGAGCGACCGGCCTTGCAGGCGGTCGATAATGTCCATGTCCGGCAACTCCAGCAGCCGATCCAGCGCAGCCATCTCGCAAGGTTGCAGTGTAGCGCGGTGCGCTGTCAGAAAGCCACCCAGCCAGAGATCGAGCTCGAGCAAGCCGCGCCTGCAGCGCCAGGCCATTCTATCGGTTTGGGCATGGCGTTCGTCCCCTCTCCCGCTGCCCTCTCCCCGCCCTCTCCCGCAAGCGGGAGAGGGGGATGCGGCTGGGCCCACCCCGATCAACGAGGGTTGCACCCCGGCGGGCATCACGGGAAAGGATTGGTCAGACACGCCGTTTTACCAGCAGTGCCTTGATGCGTCCGATGGCCTCGGTCGGATTCAGCCCTTTCGGGCAGGCATCGACGCAATTCATGATGCCACGGCAGCGATACAGGCGATAAGGATCCTCGAGATTATCGAGCCGCGCGGCCATCGCCTCGTCGCGCGAATCGGCGATGAAACGATAGGCCTGCAGCAGGCCCGCGGGGCCGACGAACTTGTCGGGGTTCCACCAGAACGACGGACACGCGGTCGTGCAGCACGCACACAGGATGCACTCGTAGGCGCCATCGAGCAATGCGCGGTCTTCCGGACTCTGCGGCCGCTCCGTTTCGGGCACGGGGTCGTCGTTGATGAGCCAGGGCTTGATTGAACGATATTGCCTGTAGAACGGCTCCATATCGACGATCAGGTCACGGATCACCGGCAGGCCCGGCAGCGGCCTGATCTCAATCGGTTCGCTGAGTTCACCCAGTGGCGTGATGCACGCCAGGCGGTTCCTGCCATTCACATTCATCGCATCCGAGCCGCACACGCCTTCGCGGCAGGACCGGCGCAAGGACAAGGTTTCATCCCGTGCCTTGATCGCCAGCAGGGCATCAAGCAGCATCCTGCCGGCCGGATCGATGTCGAGCTCGACATCCTGCATATAAGGTTGCTTGCCGGATTCAGGGTTGTAGCGATAGAGGCGGAATTTCATCAATACTCCCGCTCCTGCGGTCGTATCGATTCCACCGTCAGCGGCTTCAGCCGCACCGGCTTGGTGTCCACATGATCTCCCGCACGCGAATACAGCGTGTGCTTCAGCCACCGTTCGTCGTCACGTACGGGAAAATCCTCCCGCGTATGCGCGCCCCGGCTCTCGGTCCGGCCAATGGCCGATACCAGCGTCGCCCGCGCGACGCCCATCAGGTTTTCCAGTTCCAGTGCCTCGATACGGGCGGTATTGAAGATCCGGCTGGTGTCCTGCAGACCGGCACGCACCAATCGCTCTTCCAGCTCATTCAGGCTCTCCAGTCCTTCGCGCAGCACCGCATCTGTCCGGAATACGCCCGCGTGTCCCTGCATCAGGCGTCGCAGATCGTCGCTGATTGCCGCCACGCGCTCGCCGCCGGCCCGGTCCCAGCGCCGCAAGCGTGCCAGGCTGGCCTCGGCCGCATCCCCCGGCAAGGGGCGCGGATAGGGGTTGTCGCGCAGGTATTCCTGCATGTGCCTGCCGGCGGCGCGGCCGAAGACGATGAGATCGAGCAGCGAATTCCCGCCCAGGCGGTTGGCGCCATGTACCGACACACAGGCGCATTCGCCGACGGCATACAGGCCCGGCACCGGTTCTTCCGGGCCGTAGCGCGCCGGCGCGACGACCTGGCCATACAGGTTGGTGGGAATGCCGCCCATCATGTAGTGCGCGGTGGGCGCGACGGGTATGGGTTTTTCGACCGGATCGACGCCCGCGAAGCGGATCGCCAGGTCCCGGATACCGGGCAGCTTTTCCGCAATGGTTTTTTCGCCCAGATGGTCGAGCTTGAGATGGACATAGCCGCCGCCGCGCTGGGGGGAAGCAGGCCCACAGCCGCGGCCTTCGGCGATTTCGATTGCAATGGCGCGTGCGACCACATCGCGGCTGGCGAGGTCTTTCGCATGGGGCGCATAGCGTTCCATGAAGCGCTCGCCGTTTCCGTTGAGCAGATAACCGCCCTCTCCGCGTACGCCTTCAGTAATCAGGCAGCCAACCCCCGCAATCCCGGTGGGGTGGAACTGCCAGAATTCCATGTCCTGCAGCGGCAGGCCGGCGCGCAGTACCATGCCGAGCCCGTCTCCGGTATTGATCATGGCATTGCTGCTGTTCCAGAATACCCGCCCGGCTCCCCCCGTGGCGAGCAATGTCGTGCGCGCCTCGATCAGCAACGGCTCGCCGGTCCCGATACTCATGGCGGCGATGCCCAGGCAATACCCCTCGGCATCGCGCAGCAGGTCGAGGGCGAAATACTCGTCGAAGAACTGCGTGCGGCAGGCGATGTTCTGCTGGTAGAGCGTATGCAGCAGCGCATGGCCGGTACGGTCGGCGGCGGCACAGGTACGGGTGGCCTGATCGCCGCCGAAATTTTTGGACTGTCCGCCGAAGGGACGCTGATAAATCCTGCCGTTATCGAGGCGCGAGAACGGCAGGCCCATGTGTTCGAGTTCGTAAACGGCCGTGACGGCCTCGCGGCACATGAATTCGATCGCATCCTGGTCGCCGAGCCAGTCGCCGCCCTTGACCGTGTCATACATATGCCATTCCCAGCGGTCGTCGTCGACGTTGGCGAGCGCGGCCGTGATCCCGCCCTGCGCCGACACCGTATGCGAGCGGGTCGGGAACACCTTGGACACTACCGCAACCTTGTAGTCCGAACGCGCGAGCTGCAGTGCCGCGCGCAGGCCCGCGCCGCCGCCGCCGACGATGAGCGCATCGAAGCGGCGCGTCTTCACGCCTGGCTCCACAAAACGGCGGCCAGCCATGCGACGCTGCCCGCCAGCGTGATGATCACGGCCAGGTACAGCGCCAGCCGCAGACCCGTAAAATGGACATAGTCCATCAGGATGTCGCGTACGCCGACCCAGGCATGCAAAGCCAGCGCCAGTACGGTCAGGAGCAGCAGCACGCGCATCCAGAGCGGTGCGAACAGCGCCTGCCAGCCGGCAAAATCAACCGGCCAGGCCAGCATGAAATGAATCGTCAAGCCGGGCAAGGCCAGCGACAGCACGATGGCCGTCGCACGCTGCATCAACCAGGTCCCGGTACCGGTATGCGCGCCGACAGCCAGTTTCATGCGAACAGCTTCCAGGCGGCAAGCAGCGTCACCAGCCCCGCGGCCAGCATCACTGCCAGGCTGCTCTGCCGTGCGGGCTTGAGATTCACGCCCCAGTGGATATCGAGCGCCAGATGTCGCACACCCGCACACAGATGATGCGCGAATGCCCATACCGCAAGCAGCAGCAGCAGTTTGACCGGCGGGCGAGTCGCCCAATCGAGCATGCGCAGAAAACCGGCCTCGTCCGACAGCGACCGCGACAAGACCCACACCCCGAGCGGGACCGCCAGAAACAGCAGCACCCCCGACACCCGGTGCAGGATCGACACCCAGCCGGGCAGCGGCAAATGAATGCGCAACAGATCGAGGTAAACAGGGCGCGCGATCGGCTTCATCGATTCGGCTCTAGCCAGACACCGATCAGCGGCGCTTGCTGCCCGGCGGTATCTTTTTCGCCGCCCTGGCCACGGCCTGGGGGACACGCTGGGCAAGGCGCGGATCGAAGGGTTTCGGCAGGATGTAATCCGGGCCGAACTTGAGCTTCTTCAGCTTGTAGGCCTTCAGCACCGATGCCGGCACCGGTTCGCGCGCCAGTTCGGCCAGCGCGTTCACCGCGGCAATCAGCATGGCTTCGGTGATCTGGCTTGCCCGCGCATCGAGCGCGCCACGGAAAATGAACGGGAAGCCCAGCACGTTATTCACCTGGTTGGGAAAGTCGGATCGACCGGTCGCCATGATGAGATCGCTGCGTGCCGCCTTGGCCTTTTGCGGCAGGATTTCCGGATCGGGATTGGCCAGCGCGAACACCACGGGCTTGTCCGCCATGCTTTTGACCATTGCCGGGCTGACCAGATTGGCGTCCGACACGCCGACGAAGACGTCGGCGCCCACCATCGCCTCGCCCAGCGTGCGCAGCGGAGTCTGGCGTGCATAGGCTTTCTTGAAGCCGTTGAGATCGGAACGCCCCTTGTGCACCACGCCTCTGGAATCGACCAGCAGGATGTTGCGCTTCCGTGCGCCCATCGCGACCAGCAGGTTGAGCGAGGCGATGCCTGCCGCGCCAGCGCCCAGGCATACGATCTTCGCGCTTTCCAGGGCCTTGCCCTGCACGTGCAGGGCATTGATCAGCCCCGCGCAGATGATGGTGGCGGTGCCGTGCTGGTCATCATGGAATACCGGGATGTCGAGCTTCTTCTTCAGCGCCGCCTCGATTTCGAAACAGTGCGGCGCCGCAATGTCTTCGAGGTTGATTCCGCCGAAGGTGGGCGCGATGGCCTCCACTACCCGGATGAAATCCTGCGGCGTCTTCGCGTTGACTTCGATGTCGTAGACGTCGATCCCGGCAAACTGCTTGAACAATACAGCCTTGCCCTCCATCACCGGTTTCGCGGCGAGCGGGCCGCGATTGCCCAGGCCGAGGATCGCGGTGCCGTCGGTGATCACCGCGACCAGATTGCCCTTGTTCGTGTATTCGTAGGCTCTGGCGGGGTTCTTTGCGATCTCCAGCACCGGTTGCGCCACGCCCGGCGTGTACGCGAGCGACAGGTCCGTCTGGGTGGAACAGGGTTTGGACGAAACGACTTCGAGCTTGCCGGGTTTGGGCAAGCGGTGGTAATCGAGGGCTTTTTTTCTGGCTGCGCTTTTTGTGAGGGGGGCTTGGCTCATGAGGCAAAGAATAACGGCTGGATAAACAAGCCGTCATTATCGCGGATTTATCCGCGTTCTGCCCTCCGCAGTCAGTCTTTCCAGATCTTGAGCTGGGCGCGCAGGCGTGCCACCGCCTGCGAATGCAGCTGGCATACGCGCGATTCGGAGACCCCGAGCACCGCGCCGATTTCCTTCAGGTTCATGTCCTGTTCGTAGTACATGCCCATCATGCTGCGCTCGCGTTCCGGCAGGTGGTGGATCGCGGCGATCAGGCTGTCGCGGAAACCTTCGTCCTCGAGTACCGCCAGCGGGTCATTGCTGCCGTCGACCAGATAGCGCTCCAGGAAGCTGGTGCTGTCCTCGTCGGAGAAGTCTTCGTAATACAGCAGTTGTGAACACTTCACATCGCCCAGCATGGATTGATACTGCTCGATCGGCATCCCCAGCTCGGCGGAAATCTCCTGTTCGGTCGGCGACTTGCCGTGACGCTGCTCCAGCCGGTGGATGGCGGCTTCGATCTGCCGCGATTTCTGTCGCACATGACGCGGCAGCCAATCGGCCTCGCGCAGTTCGTCGAGCATGGCGCCGCGGATACGCTGGGTGGCATAGGATTCAAACTGCGCGCCCTGGGTGCCGTCAAAGCGCCCGACCGCATCCAGCAGGCCGATCAGTCCGACCTGGATGAGGTCATCCACTTCGACACTGGCGGGCAAGCGCGCCATCATGTGATAGGCAATGCGCTTGACCAGCGGCGCATACTTGGTGATCTGCTCGTCTTGCGACGATGGTTTGCCTGCCATGTTCAGGGTTTCCCTGTCTTTAGTATGTCTTGACATCTGCCAAGCCGTCAGGCCCGCTCCTCGTCCGCCATTCTAACGGCTAGCGCCGCAAATGCATCGTCCTCGCCGGCCAGATTGACCATGGCATGCGTAACGCTCCGTTCCAGGAAATGGCAGCTTGCCGCCCGGACATGATCGCAGGCACGCCGATCACCCAGCAAGCTGGCGTCGAACGCCACGCCCGAGCAGGCAAGCGTCTTGAGCACCCTATAGGCCTCCCGCGCCGATTCGTCGGGATGGCGTATGTCCATGACCAGCCTGTGCATGGCGCCCGGCAGCAGCGCGAGATCGCTGCGGCCCCAGGCCGTATCGAATATTACATGGTCGTAATCGCTTGCAATGTGAGTCAGGGCGGGCTCGTCCGCCCGCACGCCGGGCGCATGCCAGCCCTCTCCATATGCCTGGGGCAGGGTATGCAGCTGCCCGCGCTCGAGCTGCTGCTTCCAGCCGAACAGGCTGCGAGGCGAGGACGCGGCAAAAAGGCGGTCCTGTGTGTCGATCAGCAGGAGCGTCCGCCCGATTTGATGCAAGGCATGCGCCAGGCGCGTGCCCAGGCCGGCGGAAGCTGACAGGCAGTGGATGAATTGCAATGGTCGGCGCGCAGTCTGTCCTGCCGGACGTGAGCGCCGCCGCAACCCTGCCGCCTGATCAGCCGGCACCTGTGCCCTTCAGGATATTCATGCGCTTTAAGGGATCAATGCTCATCCGGCCATGCCGTTCCGCGCGATCGGCCTCGACCCCGGCAAACAGCGGCCAGTCTTCGGCCTCGAGCGCATACGGGGTGACAAGCTGTCCGCCTTTCAGCGCGCGGTCAATGAGATAGGCGGCATTGGGGGCATGGAGATCTTCCGGCACCCGCTGGCCGCCTGCAATATAGGCCAGCGGAAGCCGATGGCGAATCAGGCTGTCGAGCGCAGCGCCCGGCTGGGGGGCTTCGTCGAGCTTGGTCAGAATGCAGGCGGCCGCCGCTTCGCCGAAGCGCTGCATCGCCTGTTCGATCGCCGCTCCCTGCTGGTTCGCGGCGATCACTGCCAGACGGCGCACGCCCAGCGCATCGAGCGCCCGACTCTCGCGAATCCGCGGATCGGAGGGCGCAAACCCCGCGGTATCGATCAATACCAGTTTTCTGGCCTTGAGTTCGGGGAGCAGCCGCACCAGCCCGGCCTGGTCGTCACATACATGCAGCGACACACCGAGCAGATCGGCGTATATCCTCAATTGCGCGGTGGCGCCGATACGGTAGGCATCGGCCGCCACCAGTGCCACGTCGGCTGATCCGTGAGCATCGACGCCGCGGGTGGCGAGTTTGGCGATCGTGGTCGTCTTGCCCGAACCGGTCGAACCGACCAGCGCATAGTGCCCACCCGCCGTCATCGGGTCGGCCTCTCGCCCCGCGACCGGCAGATTGCGTATCAGGACCTGACGCAACCAGCGCTGCGCCGCCTCGATATCGAGCCCACGCGGTAGATGCGCGGCCAGCGTACGGGCCAGCGAACTGCCGAAACCGGCCGCGAACAGGGTCTGCAGCACGGCCACCCTCACCGGATCGCGCCGTCGCGCCGTCCCCCAGGCAAAGCCGGCCAACTGGTTTTGCAGCAAGCCGCGGAGACGGGAAAGCTCGGCCAGAATACGTGAACTGCCGGACGTGTCAGGCATCTCGCCGATCGCCGGGACGGCCAGATCGCCGTAAGCGCTGGCCAGCAACTCGACGCCTTGGGGATGAGGCCGGGTAGACAGCACGACGGCATCGTCGCCCAATTCCCTGCGTACGCGCATCAAGCCCTCGCGCGCATTGGCCGCGATGAAGACCCGTGTGTTCATTCGCGCGCTCCGATGTTCAGCTCCGTGCTCATGCGGACGACTTTATCGGCAGGCACTTCGGCATAGGCAATCACCGAAAGCTGCGGCAGATGGCGCCGCAGCAAGCGTGACAGCACAGCACGCAGGCCGGGCGAGGTCAGCAGAACCGGCGGATAGCCCGCAGCCTCCTGCGCGGCCAGCGCCCGCTCGGCGGCCTCGTTCAATGCATCGAGCGTAACGGGCGACAGCAGGGCCTCGCCCTCATCACCCATTTCATTCAGCAGGCGGGTTTCAGTCATGGCATTCAGGCCAATCACGTGCAGCGTATTGCCGCCTTCGAACAGGCGGTCGACGATGCTGCGTCCCAGTGCCGCGCGCACGGTTTCCACCAGGTCGTCGATGGCCTGGCTTTTCGGCGCGCGCGCCGCCAGCGTTTCGAACAACGTTCGGGTATCGCGGATCGAGACATTTTCCGCGATCAGTTGCTGCAGCACCGCCTGCACACTGGTCAGCGGCAGATGTCGCGGCGTCACGTCCTCGACCAGTCCGGGATGGCTGCGTGCCAGCGTGTCGAGCAATTGCTGCACTTCGGTGCGGCCCAGCAGTTCTGCGGCATGCTGGCGGAAGACGGCTTCGACCTGGCGCGCGATCAATTCGGCGGGTTCCAGCACGGCAAACCCGCGCAATTCGGCTTCTTCCACCCGGCTGGCTTCCAGCCACACGCCGGCCAGTCCGGTAAGCGGATCCAGCCCCGGCGCACCGTCGAGGTGTCCGAGTACATCGCCCATGTCGACCGCCAGCACCTGACCCGCATGCATCTCGCCGTGCGCCACGTCGACGCCCTTGAGCGTGATACGGTAAGTGTTGGGTTTCAGATCCAGGTTGTCACGCACACGGATGAGCGGGACCACCAATCCCAGGTCGGCGGCAAAACGCCGCCGTGCCTCGGTGATCTTGCTCAGTGCCGCCCCCCCCTGATTGCGGTCGACGAGGGGAATCAGCCGGTAGCCGACCTCAAGCGCCAGCACGTCGACCGGCGGGATGTCCTCCCAGGTGACGTCGAGCGGCGCGGTCTCCACTTCGATCCGCTCCAGCGGTTCGACGTCGAATGTGGCCGTGCGCTGGCGGCGCATCAACCAGGCGCCCAGCCCGCCCAATAGCGCGGCAATGGTCAGGAAGGCCAGATGAGGCGTTCCCGGAATCACCCCCAGCGCGCCCAGCACGGCCGCAGCCACGTACAAGGTTTGCGGGCGGCCAAAAATCTGGGTGGAAAATTCACGCGACAGGTCCTGCTCGCTCGACGCGCGGCTCACGACGATGCCGGCCGCAGTGGAAATGATCAGCGCGGGAATCTGCGTCACCAGCCCGTCACCCACGGTCAGCAGCGCATAGCGTCCGAGTGCCTCGGAAACCCCCAGGTTGTGCTGCAGCAGACCCACCGCAACCCCGCCGAGCAGATTGACCACCAGGATGATCATGCCGGCGATGGCGTCACCACGCACAAATTTGGAGGCGCCGTCCATCGCACCATAGAAATCGGATTCGCGGCCAATGTCGTGGCGACGCGTACGCGCCTCGGCTTCATTGATAAAGCCGGCACTCAGATCGGCATCGACCGCCAGCTGCTTGCCCGGCATCGAGTCCAGCGTAAAGCGTGCCGCGACCTCGGCGATGCGCCCCGCGCCCTTGGTGATGACAACGAAATTGATGATGATCAAGATGATGAACACCACGAAACCGACCGCGATATTGCCGCCGACCAGAAAATTACCGAACGACTCGATCACCTTGCCTGCCGCTTCCGGTCCGGTATGGCCCTGCATCAGGATGATGCGGGTGGAGGCCACGTTGAGCGACAGGCGCAGCAGCGTCGTCAGCAGCAGGACGGTGGGGAACACCGAGAAATCCAGCGGCCGCCGGGCATTCAGGCTCACCAGCAATACGATCATCGACAGGGCGATGTTGAGCGTGAGCAGCACATCGAGCATGAAGGCGGGCAAGGGAAGCACCATCATGGCCAGGATCAGCAATACCAGCGTCGGCACCGCCAGCCTGCTCACCGGAAAACCCATCACCATCACGCCCTGCGCGTTCACCCGATCACCTCATTGATCGATGTGGGCTTGGCGTCCGCTCCTTTATGCCCTTCAGGGGACTCCCCCGCTTGCGGGAGAGGGTTGTCCCCATTCGGGGATAAAGGGAGAGGGCCGGCCTCGCCCCGCCCGGAGCGCTGCCGACGGTCGCGCAGTCGCGCCCGTATTTCCGGACGCACCTCGGACTCGCGTGCTTCGGCCAATACTTCCTGCCAGGTCATCGCATGACGGCGCAGGTAGCGCCACCAGCGCCAGCCGGCATCCGCCGCCGCCGCCAATGCCAGAGCCGCCGCCAACGCCAGCAGCCCGCGACCCACCCAGGCGGCTGTCGCGTCGAGCGCCATGCTCATTTCGCTGCGAGCGAGGCTGTGCAGTCCCGACCAGCCGCTGGTCAGCATCCAGCCCACTGCGGCGGCGGCCAGTGACAGTTTCAGCAACACCAACGATCCGTCGAACAAGGACTCAACGGAAAACAGGCGTGCGAACGGTTTGAACGGATGGGCGCGCGTCAGATCAGCCTGGGTGATCTGTGGTACGAATACCCAGCCCGAGAGCAGGAGCGGGGCAACCAGGGCCGCGACAAATATGATCCCGAGTACCGGCAGCACGGCCCAGAGCGCCGCCCAGGCAGCATCGATAAAGACGGGAGAAAGTGGTTGCGTGGCATGAATGAATGCCACTTCGGTCAATACCTGCAAGCTATTGAGCAGGCGCGGCGCCAGCCAGCCCAGCATGCCCAGCGTCGCCATCAATACCGCCCACGCCGTGAGTTCGGCGGAACGCGGCACGTCGCCCGCGCTTCGTGCCAGCCGCAGGCGCCTCGGGCTTGCGGGTTCGGTGCGCGAAAGATCTGTCTCCTCGGCCATGCTTGCCTCAATTTTTTGGGCAGTCTAGCACGAAGCGAAGCGGGTTTTCCGGCCTGATCCGATGACGGATCAGGGAGAAAATGGGAGCAAGCCCTGCGGTTCGTCACTATGCTATCGACTATCTAAAATCAATCAAATCAATTAATCTTTCAGCGGCCTTGTCCAGCCCCATCGTTTCGGGCTGCATCGGATACGGGCTCGCCAAACATCACAATAAATCTTTTCTGGAGGAGTTAAAAAATGCGCACAATACGTTTCGCCGCTGCCATCGCCTCGGCGATGGCCCTTTCTACCCCGGCATCGGCCGGTTTCTTCGATTTCACGCTGGCGCCCTACCTCGGCGCAAGCGCCGGGCAATCGAATACGGATTCCTGCATCACGGGCACATGCGATAAGACGGACACTGCCTGGAAGGCATACGGTGGTCTGGAAGTGAACGAATACATTTCCATGGAAGCCGGCTATGTCGATTTGGGAACGGTCGACTACAGCGCGCCGGCGGGCACGCGGGACACCCATGGCGTCATCGTGCAGCTACTCGGAACGTATGCGCTGAATCCCAGCTTCACCCTGCTCGCCCGTGGCGGGATGAACTTTCTGAAGACCGACGTCAAAGGCGCCGTCGCCGGCGCCAGTGGCCGTGCGGAAGACACGGACATCGTTTGGTCCGCCGGTGTGGGGGCTCAGTACAACTTCACCAAGGCAGTGGGGCTCCGCGTGGAATGGGAGCGCTATTTCGAAGCCGGTAGCCCCGCGTTCAATGGTGGCACCGGCGAAGCCGACGTTGACCTGATCTCCGCTGGCGTGGTCTACAAGTTCTGATGCATTCGTAACGCCATCAGCACGACGAAAAAAGGGGGCGGGAAGCCCCCTTTTCATTGCCTGGCGTCCGCAGGGCCTATCAACTCACTTCGTCGATCCATGCCATCTGGATCGCTTCGAGAATCTTCTCGCCGGAATGATCCGGGTCATCGTCGAAATCAGGCAGTTCCATCACCCAGTTGTGCAGATCGGTGAAGCGGATGGTACGCGGGTCGATTTCGGGGTGGGCCTCGGCGAGTTCAATGGCGATGTCGAGGGAGTCCGTCCACTTCATATCAATGTCCTTCCTTGACCATATTGATGGTGTATTTTGGAATTTCGATCACCAGGTCGCTGTCCTTCACACGCGCCTGGCACGATAACCGCGACTGCGGCTCAAGCCCCCAGGCCTTGTCCAGCAAATCATCCTCTTCTTCAGTGGAGGACTCCAGCGAATTGAATCCTTCGCGCACGATGACGTGGCAGGTTGTACACGCGCATGATTTTTCGCAGGCGTGCTCGATCTCGACGCCATTGGCAAGCAGTGTATCGCAAATGGTATCGCCAGGCTTGGCGTCGATCACGGTCCCTTCCGGACAGAGTTCGACATGAGGAAGTACGATGAGTTGAGGCATGATGTGATTCAGGTTCCGGTCAGGCAGCTTGGGAGAATTGGCTCGGCATCGCGGCGGCATGCGAATGGCCGCTGGCGATGAAAACGAACGTACAGCGGGTAGTGGAATCGGTATTCAACATGATCCGTTGCACGGTGATCAGTTGAAGGTTTCCAGTTTTTGTCCGGCCATCGCCTTGCGCACATTCTGGTCCATGCGGCGCTGGGCAAACTGGGTAGTGGCCGCATTCAGCGCTTCGATACCACGCTTGATGGCCTGATGATCGGGACCCGCGATCAGCTTTTCAAGCCCGGCGATACTGGCCTCGATCGCCTCGGTTTCACCCGCGTCGAGCAGTGCGGCATCTTCGCTCATGGCTGCGCGGATGGCCGCGATCAGGCCCTGTGCATCGACGATCTGCTCGTTCAGCGCGCGTGCATACATGTCGTCCTTGGCGTGAGTGAAGGCATCCTTCAACATGCGGGTGACTTCATCGTCGCTCAGACCATAAGAAGGCTTGACCTGCACGCTCGCCTCGATGCCGCGGCTCTGTTCGCGTGCCGACACCGACAGCAGCCCGTCGGCATCGACCTGGAAGGTGACGCGGATACGCGCCGCCCCCGCGACCATCGGTGGAATGCCGCGCAGATCGAAACGCGCAAGCGAGCGACAGTCGGACGCCAGTTCGCGTTCGCCCTGCAGGACGTGGACACTCATCGCCGTCTGGCCGTCCTTGAACGTGGTGAAATCCTGCGCCCGCGCGGTGGGGATCGTGGTGTTGCGCGGGATGACTTTCTCGGTCAGCCCGCCCATGGTCTCGAGACCCAGCGACAGGGGGATGACATCGAGCAGCAGCCAGTCGTCATCGGCCCGGTTGCCGGCCAGCACGTCGGCCTGCATGGCGGCGCCCAGCGCGACCACCTTGTCGGGGTCGAGATTGGTGAGAGGCGTCTGCTTGAAGAAATCGGCGACCGCCTGGCGCACGCAGGGTGTCCGTGTCGAGCCGCCAACCATCACGACCCCCTTGATCTCGTGTGCGGCCAGCCCTGCGTCGCGCAGCGCCTTGCGGATGGGAATCAGCGTTTTGTTGACGAGGCTGGCCGTCATGGCGTTGAACGCGGCCTGCGTCAGCGTCGCGTCCATCATTTCGCCGGTCGACAGCACGACCGTGACGCGCACGTCGGGGTGTTCGGTCAGTGCTTCCTTGGCGTCGCGCGCCTTGGTCAGCAGCAGCCGCGCATCGCCCGCCGACAGCGGCGCAAACCGGCCCTGCTCGAGCATCCAGCAGAAGATGCGCTGATCGAAGTCGTCACCGCCCAGTGCGGTATCGCCATGGGTGGACAGTACCTCGAATACGCCCTTGGACAATCTGAGGATGGAAATGTCGAAGGTGCCGCCACCGAGGTCGTACACCGCGTAGACGCCTTCGGACGCGTTGTCGAGGCCATAGGCGATCGCGGCCGCGGTGGGTTCGTTGAGCAGTCGTAACACGTTGAGCCCGGCTAATTGCGCGGCGTCCTTGGTGGCCTGGCGCTGCGCATCGTCGAAATAAGCCGGGACGGTGATCACCGCGCCGACCAGTTCGCCGCCGAGGGCGGCTTCGGCGCGCCCGCGCAATGCCCTGAGGATTTCTGCCGACACCTCGACGGGGCTTTTCACGCCCGCGACGGTTTTCAACTGGACCATGCCGGGCGCATCGATGAAACGATACGGCAGGCTGGAGATATCCTCGATATCGGTTATCCCGCGCCCCATGAAACGCTTGACCGATGCAATGGTGTTATGGGGATCGCTGTTTTGTGCAGACTGCGCGGAGTAGCCCACGTCCACCCGGCAGTCCGGGTGATAGCGCACGACCGAAGGCAGCAACGAATGGCCGGTTTCATCGTCCAGTACGACGGACAGGCCGGAGCGCACGGTCGCCACCAGCGAATTGGTCGTGCCGAGATCGATGCCGACCGCCAGCCGATGCTGGTGAGGCGCGGTGGAGAGCCCGGGTTCGGAAATCTGCAAGAGAGCCATGTCTTAACTTTCCAGTTCTTCGTACACGTCGCCCGCTTCAGCGATGAGTTTATCCATGAAACGCAGTTGGCGCACAGCTTCGCAGGCCATTTCAAAGTCATGCGCATGGTCGATCAATTCAGCCAGGTGCGCCTCGATGCGGCGATGTTCGGCACGCAAATCGTCGGACAAGGCATCCAGTGCATCGATACGCTTCTCGCTACGCGCATCATCGAGCGCCTCGCGCCATTCAATCTGCCGCATCAGAAAAGCAGGAGCCATTTTGGTGTTGGCGGCATCGAACGCATCGATTCCCTGCAGTTTCAGCAGATACACGCCGCGGCTCACCGAATGTCTGAGCGTCTGATACGCCTCATTGACTTGAGTGGCCCATTGCATCGCCACCCGTTGATCGGCTTCCGGCTGCGCGGCGAAACGGTCTGGATGCACCGTGTTCTGCAGCTCACGATAGGCAGTATCGAGCCTGTTCCGATCCAGCGCGTAGGATTGCGGCAGGCCGAAAAGCTCGAAGTAGGTCTGGGAAAAGTCCATGATCAGGTGCTGGAACCGGGGCCCAAGCTGGCGCTTGCCGCACCCTTTCGTGTCATAACGCGCGGCTCAGGGCCTTTAAAATACCCCGGCTACCGATCAGGGGCGGGCCGGGAAACGATCAAACGTTAAACGACTCGCCGCAGCCGCACTCGTTCTTGACGTTCGGGTTGTTGAACTTGAAGCCTTCATTCAAGCCCTCGCGTGCATAATCCAGTTCGGTGCCGTCGAGATAGGTCAGGCTCTTGGGATCGACGAACACGGTGACGCCGCGACTGGTGAACACCTCATCGCCCTCGGGCGTCTCATCGGCGAACTCCAGCTTGTAGGCCATCCCGGAACAACCGGTGGTACGCACGCCAAGACGAATGCCGATCCCCTTGCCGCGTTTGGCAAGATAGTCGACCACGTGTCGCGCTGCACGTTCTGACAGAGTCACCGCCATCACTTACTCCAGACCTTTTTTCTGTTTGTAGTCAGCCACCGCGGCCTTGATCGCGTCTTCCGCCAGGATCGAGCAGTGGATCTTCACCGGCGGCAACGCCAATTCCTCGGCAATGGCCGTGTTCTTGATTTCCATCGCCTGGTCGAGCGTCTTGCCCTTGACCCATTCAGTCACCAGCGAGGACGAGGCGATCGCCGAGCCGCAGCCGTAGGTCTTGAACCTGGCATCCTCGATGCGCCCATCGGCACCGACCTTGATCTGCAATTTCATCACGTCGCCGCAGGCCGGCGCACCGACCATGCCGGTCCCGACGCCATCGTCATCCTTGGTGAAAGACCCCACGTTGCGAGGATTTTCGTAATGCTCAAGTACTTTATCGCTGTAAGACATGGTATTGCTCCTTTCAGTCGCTTGGGGTCAGGATTCAGGGGCCAGGGGTCAGGGACAGTGCTTCGCGCTTTTCAATTTGGCGCGGCCACAGGCCGTACATTCCCTGAATCCTGATCCCTGAATCCTGGCCCCTAAAATCAATGTGCAGCCCACTGCACGGAATTCAGGTCGACGCCTTCCTTGAACATTTCCCACAGCGGGGACAGCTCGCGCAGCTTGCCGATCTTCTCGTGCAGCAGCTTGATGGCGTAATCGACTTCTTCCTCGGTAGTGAAGCGGCCGATGGAGAAGCGGATCGAGCTGTGTGCCAGTTCGTCGCTGCGGCCCAGCGCGCGCAGCACGTAGGACGGCTCGAGGCTGGCCGAGGTGCAGGCGGAACCCGAAGACACCGCCAGATCCTTGATCGCCATGATGAGCGACTCGCCCTCGACGAAGTTGAAGCTGACGTTGAGGTTGTGCGGCACACGCTGCTCCATGTCGCCGTTCAGATGTACTTCCTCGATGTCCTTGAGGCCGTTGTAGAGACGGTCGCGCAGCATGCGGATGCGCTCGTTCTCGGTCGCCATTTCTTCGCGGGCGATACGGAAGGCTTCGCCCATGCCGACGATCTGATGCGTCGCCAGGGTACCCGAGCGCATGCCGCGCTCGTGGCCGCCGCCGTGCATCTGTGCTTCCAGGCGGATGCGCGGCTTGCGGCGTACGTACAGCGCGCCGATCCCCTTGGGGCCATAGGTCTTGTGCGCCGAGAACGACATCAGGTCGACCGGCAGCTTGGCCAGATCGATCGGCATCTTGCCGGTCGCCTGCGCGGCATCGACATGAAAGACCACGCCTTTTTCACGGCAGATCCGGCCAAGGGCCTCGATATCCTGGATCACGCCGATTTCATTGTTGACCGCCATCACCGACGCCAGCACGGTGTCGGGGCGAATCGCAGCACGGAATTCATCCAGATCGAGCAGGCCGTTTTCCTTGACGTTCAGATAGGTCGCCTCGAAGCCCTGGCGTTCCATTTCGCGCACGGTGTCGAGGACGGCCTTGTGTTCGGTGCGCACGGTAATGATGTGCTTGCCCTTGGTGGCCGAGTAGAAATGTCCCGCGCCCTTGATGGCGAGGTTGTTCGATTCGGTGGCACCGGAAGTGAACACGATTTCCTTGGCGTCGGCGCCAACCAGCGCAGCCACCTGGGCACGCGCGTCTTCCACTGCCTTTTCAGCTTCCCAGCCAAACGGATGGGAACGCGACGCCGGGTTGCCGAAATGCTCGGTCAGATAAGGAATCATCTTTTCAGCCACACGGGGATCGACCGGCGTGGTGGCGGAGTAATCGAAATACAGTGTTTTCATTTGTCTGTCCTGATTGAGTCGTTCAAGCAACCAGCGTCATCTTCGATGCGCGGCGGTCCTGCATCACCTTGTCCTTGCACTCGTCCTGCTTGGCCACCAGCGCGGCCAGCGTGACGTTGTCCAGGTAATCGTAGATATGGGCGTTGAGTCCGGTCCACAAGTCATGCGTCAGGCAGCGGTGCTCGTCGTGGCAGTTTTCCTTGCCGCCGCACTGGGTGGCGTCGATGGGTTCATCCACCGCCCGGATGATGTCGGCGACGCTGACATCATCGAGCGCGCGGGCGAGATAATAACCCCCACCCGGTCCGCGCACGCTTTCGACCAGTTCATGCCGGCGCAGGCGGCTGAAAAGCTGCTCCAGATACGACAGGGATATGTCCTGGCGCTCGCTGATTCCGGCCAGCGTCACCGGACTTTTGCCGCCGCGCAGGGCCAGATCCAGCATGGCGGTGACAGCGAATCTACCCTTGGTGGTCAATCTCATGGCTCGTTCTCCTGAAATGTCGCTCGAACTATAAAATTCCCGAGCAATTTAGTCAACTATTGCTTACCTTAGCAATTCAGTCAACTATTTTGTTCAAATAGTTCGGGTCGAAATCGTCGGGCTTGTCCTGATCCATCGGCAACGCCATCCCCAGCTTCTGCAGTTGCGCCATGATCATCTCCAGACGGTGATCGATATGCGCCGAATGGTCGACCAGGCCGTGGATCGCTTTCACCATCGGATCGTTCATGTCGGCTGAAATGGCATAGGCCGAGAATCCGAGTTTTTCCGCTTGCTGGTTACGCTGCTTTTCGGCTGCGCTGTCCAGAATACGCGCCGGGATGCCCACCGCCGTCGCATTGTCCGGCACATCCTTCACCACCACGGCGTTGGAGCCCACGCGGGCATTCGAGCCGATGGTGATCGGACCCAGGATCTTGGCGCCCGCGCCGACCACCACGCCGGGCATCAGGGTCGGATGGCGCTTGCCCTTGTTCCATGAGGTGCCGCCGAGCGTCACCCCGTGATACAGCGTGCAGTCATCGCCGATTTCCGCCGTCTCGCCCACCACCACCCCCATGCCGTGGTCGATGAAGACGCGGCGGCCGATGGTGGCGCCCGGGTGGATCTCGATGCCGGTGAGCCAGCGGCCGATATGCGAGGTGAAGCGCGCCAGCCATTTCCATTCCATGCGCCACAGCTTGTGCGCCAGACGGTGGATCACCATCGCGTGGAAGCCGGGGTAGGTCGTGACGACCTCGAAGGTCGTGCGCGCCGCCGGATCCCGGTCGAACACGACGGCGATGTCTTCCTTGAATTGGCTGAACAGATTCATGCGTTTGAGAATGCTTTATCCGAGTATTTTAGTCAACTATTATGCACCGTGGTTCCGCGTGCCATGTGCCTTCTGTTTAGCTTCCTGCGCCGCCGTCAGGATGCCGCGCAAAATGTTCACTTCCTCCTTCGCCAGCCGGGTGCGCGCAAACAGGCGCCGCAGTTTCAGCATCAGCTTGCCGGGCGAACCGGGATTGAGGAATTCCAGTTCGGCCAATGCGGTTTCCAGATGGCCGTAGAAGCGTTCCATTTCATCACCCGTCGCCGCATCCAGTTCCGCTTTGGGCCAACTCGCATGCCCCAGCCAGGTCTGACGGATTTCATGGCTCAAGACCTGAACCGCTGCCGCCAGGTTGAGCGAACTGTATGCCGGGTTGGCCGCGATCGTGACCAGCCCCTGGCAGAGGCTTAGCTCCTCATTCGACAGGCCGCTGGTTTCGTTGCCGAACACCAGCGCCACCGGGCCGGCCTGCGCTTCGGCCAACAGACGAATCGAGGCCTCGGGCGGGGTCAGCACTTCGAACGCGATGTCGCGCCGGCGTGCCGTCACGCCGAGTGCGAACGTGGCGTCGGCGAGCGCCTCGGCCAGCGTGGCGCATACCGTTGCCTGCGTCAGCAGGTCGGCCGCGCCCGACGCCATGGCGTCGGCCTGGCTGTTGGGAAACACGGCAGGATCGACCAGATAGAGCCGGGTGAGCTCCATTGTCTTCATCGCCCGTGCCGCCGCGCCAATGTTGCCGGGATGGCTGGTGCGTGTCAGAACGATACGAATATTGGCGAGAAGTTGAGGATCGGCTGTGGTCATCCAGTAAAATAGGCGGCTCGTTCTTTGAATCCATAGCCAGACATCATGCATCCCATGCTCAATACGGCGGTGAAAGCCGCTCGCAAAGCCGGGGCGATCATCAATCGCGCCTCGCTCGATCTCGACCAGCTCACCGTACGGAGCAAACAGGACCGTGATTACGTCAGCGAAGTCGACCAGATGGCCGAGCGTGCCATCATCGAAACCTTGCTCGGCGCCTACCCAAACCACGGGATTTTAGCAGAGGAGTCCGGCGCCGCCGATGCCAAAAATGGCGAGGACTACGAGTGGATCATCGACCCGCTGGACGGCACGACCAACTTCCTGCATGGCCTGCAGCAGTATTCCGTTTCAATCGCCCTCAAACACAAGGGCCAGATCACCCAGGCCGTGGTCTACGATCCGGCACGCAACGAGCTTTTCACCGCCTCCCGCGGCCGCGGTGCCCTGCTCAATGACCGCCGCATCCGCGCCAGCAAGCGCAGCAAACTTTCCGAATGCCTGATCGGCACCGGCTTCCCCTTCCGCGATTTCAGCTTCGCCGAAGCCTACCTCAACATGTTCCGCGACATGATGCACGCCACCTCGGGGCTGCGCCGCCCCGGTTCCGCCGCGCTTGACTTGTGTTACGTCGCGTGCGGCCGCTACGACGGCTTCTGGGAAATGCGCCTGAGCCCGTGGGACATCGCCGCCGGCAGCCTGATCGCGCAGGAAGCCGGCGCCCTGGTCGGCAACTTCATGGGCGACGAAGGCTTCCTTGAATCCGGCAATATCGTCGCCGCCAGCCCGAAAATATTCGGCCAGATGCTCCAGGTCATTGCCCCGCATCTGCCGCCGGATCTCAAGACCTGACCCGTTCGCCCGCCTGCTCACCAGCCATTTCCATTGCGTATCACCCCGACCGCGATGCCTTCGATCGCGAAATCCTGACGCGCCAGGTCGACCGCGATCGGCTCGAAATCAGGGTTTTCCGGCAAGAGCCGCACCGTGTGGCCTCGTTTCTGGAAGCGCTTCACCGTGACCTCGTCGCCGATGCGCGCCACCACCACCTGCCCAGCCCTGGCTTCGGCGCTGCGATGCACCGCAAGCAGATCGCCGTCGAGGATGCCGGCGTCCTTCATGCTCATGCCGCGCACCTTGAGCAGGTAATCCGCGCGCGGTGAAAACAGGGCGGCGTCGAGCTGGTAGTGCCGCTCGATGTTCTCCTGCGCCAGGATCGGACTGCCCGCCGCCACCTGGCCGACGAGCGGCAGGCCGCCGCCGTCCGCAAGGCGGATGCCGCGCGACGCCCCCGGCACCAGTTCCAGCACGCCTTTTTTCGCCAGCGCCTTGAGATGCTGCTCGGCGGCGTTCGGCGAACTGAAGCCGAAGCGCTGCGCAATCTCCGCGCGCGTCGGCGGCAGGCCGGTGGTCTCGATCCACTCGCGGATGAGCTTGAAAATTTCTTCCTGGCGGCGGGTCAGGTCACGCATGGGGCTTCCTCCGGATACTGTATGCATGTACAGTGTGTGTGTAACCAGTATAAATACCGGATCCGGAAAACGCCATACGCACGCAGGAGAAGCCTCATGATGAAACTTGGAAAAATCAGCCCGCTCGCCTTCAGCCGCATGAAGCAGCGCGGGATTTCCATCGCCACTCTCAACGATCTGCTCGCCCGCGGCCAGGTCGAAAAGCAGTTCGACGGCGCCCGCGTGGTGTACCTGGACAGCCCCGCGCCCGCCCCGTCCTGGGCGGGGCGTCCGCAACCGAGGCTGTATGCGGTGGTCGACGCGGCGGGCGAGGTGCTGACGGTGGAGCGGCGGGTGCGGCTGCGCGCATGAAGAGATCGCCGCAATAAGCAGGTGCTGGCTGGCTGGACGACCCGCCGCCGCCTCGGCACCCTGGCCACCCGGATTGGACGCGCGGGCGGGTACTATTACGCCTCTGCCCCGCAGCGAGCCCGCGCACCCGCCCCGTGCCGATGAACCGACCGCAGCCTGAACGCCCCCCCCGCTTGCCGGAGCCCCCGGACGCGCACGCCTTGCCCGCGCCCGCCAACGCGTGCCTGCAGGCGTGCCTCGCACGCCACGCCGCCGCGATTCCCGGTCTCGCCGAACTCGGCGAGCGGCTCGCCGCCAGCCGCGACACCGACGCGCTGATCGATCTCCACGAACAGTGCGCCCACTTGCTGGAACACGCCATGTGGGCCGCCGGGGCCGACTTCCACCCGCTGCTGGCGAGCTACCAGGCGCTGTTCCGCGAACAGGAGGCGCTGATCCGGCAGCGCGGCGAGGACGACCGCCACCACTTCATCCTCGGCATCCCGGTGGCGGATCGCCCGCCGCACCTGCGCGCCTGCCTCGAAAGTATCGTCCAGGTCTGCACCCTGTTCGACTACGGCGGCCACGCGTCCGGCAACTGGGACAGGATCACCGTCGTCGTCGCCGAGGACAGCCGCGACGAAGCCAACATCCGCCGACACATCGAACTGGTCGAGGCATACCGGCGGCGCGGCCTCAACGTCATTCATTACGGTCTGGCCGAGCAGTACGAACTGCTGCACGCCCTGCCGCCGCCCACGCGCGAACGGCTGGGCGGGCTGCTCACCTCCCAGCCGAAAGAGCGCTTCTATCTCAAGGGGCAGGCCGCCAACCGCAACCTCAGCTACCTGAAGTTTCTGCAGCTGAGCGAAAACCGGCACAACACGCTGTATTACCTGATCGACAGCGACCAGTCGCTGTGCCTGAACCGGCAGACCGCGGCCGGCGAGGAAGTCGTCCATGCGCTGCCCTACTTCCACGTCATCGACCGCATTTTCCGCAGCACCGATACGCTGATGCTCACCGGCAAGATGGTCGGCGACCCGCCGGTGTCGCCGGCGGTGATGGCGGCCAATTTTCTCGACGACGTCGCCGCCTTCTTCAGCCGGATGGCCGCCCTGGCCGCGCGCGCGGCCTGCACCTTCCACGGCGCGCCGGGTCCGCTGGCCGGCAACGCCGCCTACCACGACCACGCCTCGCTGTTTGGCTTCGACAATCAGGCCGCCAGCTACCCCTACGCCTGCCGCCTCGCCGGCGACCACGACCACGGTGCCTGCCTGGCCGACTTCACGCAGCGGCTCGACGCCTTCTTCTTCGGCGAGCACCTCACGCGCAAGACCTGGTTCGGCTATGGCCCGGGCTTTGCCGAACTCGCCCCCGCACGCACCGTCTACCCCGGCAATTACGTGGTCAACCACGCCGGGCTCAAATACCTCATCCCCTTCGGCCACCTGCGCCTGCGCATGTCCGGCCCCACCGCCGGCCGGCTGATCGCCGCCGAGATCGGCGCGCGCTTCGCCTCCGCCAACCTGCCCAACCTGCACCGCCGCACCACCGAAGCCGGGCTGGCCGACGACTTTCGCCCCGGCGTGGAAATGGGCGATACGAGCGTCGACCTGTCCGACGAATTCGAGCGCCAGTTCTTCGGCGACCTGATGCTGTTTGCCACCGAACAGCTGGTGAAGCGCGCCGACGTGACCCAGCCCTTCGCGCGCGACGCGGTCGAAGCCGTCGTCGGCGAGAAGGAAGCCGAACTGCTGGCGCTGTACCAGCAGAAGCACGACGCCATCGTCGAGCGCAGCCGGCAGCTCGACGACCTCGTCTTCAACGCCGGCCATTGGTGGCTCCACGCACCCGAACTCGCGGCCGCCCTGCAGCAGGTGCGCGCCTTCATCGACAACATCGAGCGCAACTTCGGCGCGTGCGCGCCCGCCTGGCGCCAGATCCAGTCCGCCGAGCATCGCGCGCAGCGCAAGCGGCAGATCGTCGAAGCCCTGATGAATTACCGCGCCGAGCGGGATGCCTGGGACAGCCTGTTCTGAAGATGACGCGCCTCCCCCCAAAGGGGCGAGGGAGCTACCCAAATCCGCGCCCAAACCCACATGCGCAATGTTGCGCATTCCGGCACAACCCGTAGAGGATTCCATGTCTCCCAACAAGGCGCCTCGGCGCGATTGGACTCGTGCTATGCTGCGAATGTATACATCGTCACACAGGAGCGGTTCATGGCCACGGCTATCCTTACCCTGCGCATCCCCGAAGAAACCAAGGCCAAGCTCGACAAGCTGGCTCAAGCCACGCACCGGTCCAAATCCTGGCTGGCGGAAGAGGCCATCGCGCGCTACCTCGACCTGGAGGCCTGGCAGGTCGGTGAAATCGAGCAGGCGATCGAGGAAGCCGACCGGGGAGATTTCGCGAGTCCGTCCGACTTGGCGGACCTGTTGAAGAAGCATGCAGGTTAAATGGCTGCGGCGTGCCCTGCTCAACCTCGAGCAGGAAGCGGCCTGGATTGCGCAGGACGATCCCCGTGCCGCCGCAGCCCTTGTCACGGAGGCCGACGCCGCCACCCGTTTGCTCGCGCAGCATCCCGACATGGGGCGACCGGGCCGGGTGCCGGGAACCCGCGAACTCGTCCTGCCGCACTTTCCCTGCATCATTCCCTATCGCGTCAAAGCGCAGCGCGTGGAAATCCTGCGCGTGTTCCACACTGCGCGCAAATGGCCGCCCGGCTTTGGGGTGGAATAAGCGACGCATAGCGCCCTTGCGTCATCTCCCGCCCGCAATCGGCCCGGAGTGGCCTCCCGCGACACCAGCCGTTTCAAAGGATGACCGAATCCGCCGCCCCGGCAACAATCCGTTCGCGGCATTCCCGGTACGCCGCCTGCGCCGCTTCCAGCGCCTCCTGCGGAACCTCTATCTGCGAATAATCGCTGCGCGTCCGGTCGATGCGCCCGCTTCCCATGCGCGCCGACGTATCCCCACGGCGCGCCGTGCCGGTGCGGCTGAACACCGCGTAGCGCTCGCTCAGCGGCGCGTCCAGTTCCAGCCAGGCCGTCAGCCGGGGCAGCAGCCGTTCCGGCGCGCGCTGCCACAGCTCGGCGTCGAAATAGCAATACGGCCAGCCGGTCGTGCAGCAGAATTCGGCCAGCGCCCGTACCCGTTCGACATAGTAGTTCGCCGCCGCGACCGGCGAGGCATACAGGTCCGGTTCCGGTTTCTGCCGAAACAGATGCACGATGCTCCGGATCGTGTGCGCCGGCTCCGCCAGCACAACCAGAATCTTGATATCGGCCAGCCCCAGCCGCTCGGGCCGTAACGGGTAATCGTTGTGCAGCAGCTTGTCGAAGAGATAGCGGCTGCCCGGCTTGAGCGCATCGCCCTGCCGGAACACCTCAAGCTGCCGATCCAGCGCAGCAGGCTCCTCATAGCCGAGGTGCATCTCGTAATAGCCGTTGATCTGCGGATGCGAGCCGAGAATGTGCCCCGCCAGGCTGGTGCAGGCGCGCATGTGGCTCAGCAGGAAGATGCGGGCGCAGGGGTCAGACACAGCGCTCATTTGCCATTCCCGGATCGCTCGCGGTGCCGCCCCATCCTCTCAGTCTGCGAGAGATGGACACAGCTGAACCGAGATCGGATCCATCGAGCCTTGATCAATTGGAATTGACGAAATAGAGCACACTTGAATTGCACTGTTCGCATTCACGGAAAAACTTGAGGCCCTCCTTGCGGATGCGTTCCTTATGCCCCTCCTTCCCGCAGCCGATTTTGATCGGGGTATTGCCATCGCAATCGGCACACTTGAAGTAATAGCCATACTTGCCGTACTGGATCGACAGCTTTTCACTTGAGCAGTTACGGCATCTTGGTTTCTCGGTTGTTTGCTCCCTGTCTGCGACATAAGCTGCCGGTGCAGGCTCTTCGACCACTGACGTAGTCGCGGCCATCCCGGAAAGGCCGAATTTGGCGGCGTAATCGAATTTGATCGGCTGATGCCGGCGAACCAACTGACGTCCGATGTCCAGCAGCGTGTCAGTCGAAACAAACTTGGCCATGGCGGCCACGGTCTCCAGAACACCCTCTTTCTCGAATCGCTTGCCTATCGCATCAATCAGCATATCCGCCTTTAGAACACGACTTGTTTCATGCTTCTTGGGCCGGTCGACCCTCGAGTTGGGCGATACCAGAACGTAAGGCTCGAAGGTGGGCGACAGACGCATACCCAATCGTGTTGGCATGTCGAGCTGCTTAAACGCATCCTTCAGAACAACAACATGCCGCTCGTTTTGGGCAACTGGCGAGGCCATGCCCTCATAGGTTTTCTTGTAGTCATTCCAGCGCAGGAACTCCCCATCATCGGTGATCTTGACCCCCGCGTGAAAACTCTTCGTCTCCAGCACAAAGGCCGTGAGCGAGCGATGCAGCAGCAAATGGTCTATCTGAGCAACCCGCCCACCCACATCAAGGCGCAGGTCGTGAATGACCAGTGTGTTCTTCGAGTCCTTCAGATGAAAGTCGATGAAATAGGCTGCTTCCTGTTCGGCTTTCAAGCCCGCACGAACGGCGCGCAACGCTTGTTCGATTTTGGCTCTTCGGTCTGCTGGCGCGATTGATGCCAACCGCTCAAGCTCCGCAATCTGCTCATCTTTCCTGTCTGCTGATTTCAAAAGCATAACTACGCGAATTCCTTATCTGGATACACATTCAATCTGGGCATCAGCCTCTTCGGCCCTCATATCGGCCAGAATCTCCCGGAACTGTTCCAACGCCGTCTCCAGGTCGTCGACGATTTCCTGCGCAATCACCTCCGGTGCAGGCAGATTGTCGGAGTCGGACAGCGATTCATCCTTCAGCCAGAAAATATCCAGACTCGCCTTGTCGCGGCTGATCAGTTCATCGTAGTCATAAGCACGCCAGCGGCCCTCAAGCCCCGTTCGCGCTGAGCCTGTCGAAGCGCTTTCCGCGTCTGCACTCCACGTCGCCTTCCGATCATGCCGGTTCGCCGGGTTGTAGCACTGCACGAACTCATCCAGGTCTTCGCGCTTCAAGGGGTTGGTCTTGAGCGTGAAGTGCATATTGGTGCGCAGGTCGTAGATCCACAGCTTCCTGGTCCACGGGGTTTCGGCGGCGGGCTTCTTGTCGAAGAACAGCACGTTCGCCTTCACGCCCTGGGCGTAGAACAGGCCGGTGGGTAGGCGCAGCAGGGTGTGGACGTCGCAGTCGTGCAGTAACTTCCTGCGGATCGTCTCGCCCGCCCCGCCTTCGAACAGCACGTTGTCCGGCAGCACCAGGGCGGCGCGGCCGTTCTGCTTCAGCAGCGTCTTCACGTGCTGGACAAAGTTGAGCTGCTTGTTCGCGGTGGTGGCCCAGAAGTCGTCGCGCTCGACGGTGTCGCGTTCCTTGCTGACCTTGCCCTCTTCTCCAACAATCGTCGTGCTGCTCTTCTTGCCGAAGGGCGGATTGGTCAGCACCGCGTCGAAGCGCTCGCCGGGATCGGCGGCCAGCGAATCGCCCACCACGATGGGTACGGTGGAAGCGGCATCTTGCCGCTTATCTGACGCCTCCAAGCGGCGGGACGCCGCTTCTACGCTGCCGATGCCGTGCAGCAGCATGTTCATCGCACACAGCCGGGCGGTGGCCTGCACCAGCTCCCAGCCCTTGAAGCTTTCCCCGCGCAGTTTCTTCTTCTCCGCCGACGTCATGTTGGGATAGTGCTTCACCACATAGTCGTGTGCCGCCAGCAGAAAGCCGCCGGTGCCGCAGGCCGGGTCTGAGATGGTCTCGCCGGGCCGCGGCGCCATGGCATCGACAATCGCCTGGATCAGCGGGCGCGGCGTGAAGTACTGGCCCGCGCCGGACTTGGTGTCCTGCGCGTTCTTCTCCAGCAGGCCCTCGTAGGCGTCGCCCTTCACGTCGGCGCTCATCGACACCCAGGTTTCCTTGTCGATCAGGTCCGCGATCAGCCGCCGCAGCTTGGCCGGGTCCTGAAACTTGTTCTGCGACTTGGTGAAGATCAGCCCGAGCAAGCCTTTCTGCTTGCCCAGTTCCTCCAGCGTGTGGCGGTAGTGGTCGAACAGCTCGTCGCCGTCCTTCTTCGTAAGGCTCGCCCAGTCATAGCCGGCAGGCACCGGGCTCGCCTGATTATAGGGCGGCCGGCTGCGCTCGTCGGCCATCTTCAGGAACAGCAGATAGGTGAGCTGCTCGACGTAGTCGCCGTAGCTCATGCCGTCGTCGCGCAGGACATTGCAGTAGTTCCAGAGTTTCTGGACGATGGTGGCTGTGTTCATTTCAAACTCCAAAGTGCCTTGATCGGCACCGCGAACAAATCCTCGGCGAAGCGCACCGTGCTCTCGCCGTCATAGAGCACCACGCCGCTCGCAAAGCGCACGCCGCTTGCATCCTTGAGTTTGCGCAAGCCCCTGAAATCCGATTCTGTGACCGTCGCCGCCGCCTTCACCTCCACGCCGGCGAGTTCGCGCCCTTCGCGTTCCAGCACGATGTCCACCTCGTAGCCGTCCTTGTCGCGGAAGTGGTGAAAGCCGATGGCGTCATCGTGCCAGCTGGCCTGGCGGCGCAACTCCTGCAACACAAAGGTTTCCAGCAGTTGTCCGAGCAGTGGGCGATCCCTGGCCAATGCGCCTGCATCCACGCCGAGCAGGCTCGAAGCCAGGCCGGTGTCACCCAGATGCAGCTTCGGCGTCTTCACCAGACGGCTCAGCCGATTGCTGTGCCAGGGCGGCAGCAACTCGATCAGAAAAATGCGTTCCAGCAGCGTCACATAGTCACGAATGGTCGGACGGCTCAATTGAAACGGTGCAGCCAGCTCGCTGACATTCAGCAGCCGCGCCGTCTGCCCCGCGGCCATCTGCAGCAGCCGCGGCAAGGCGTCCAGCGAACTGATGCGCGCCAGTTCGCGCACATCGCGCTGCACCAGCGTTTCGAGATAGGCGCGATACCAGTCGCGCCGCCGACGCCCGGCGGCGCGTGCCAATGCAGCAGGATAGCCCCCGGCGACAATACGTTCGGCAAGCTCCGCACCAAGGCGCCCATGCGCTTTCGCCTTGAAAGCGCGCGAGAACAAGGCGTCGATGAAACCACTCTTGACCCCTGCCAGCTCACACTGTGCCAGCGGATACAGGCGCAGCAGCTCCATCCGCCCCGCCAGCGAGTCCGACAACTTCGGCGCCAGCAGCACATTGGCCGAGCCGGTCAGGATGAAACGCCCAGGGCGCCGGTCGCGATCCACCGCCGCCTTCAACGACGCGAACAACTCCGGCACTCGCTGCACTTCGTCCAGAATCACCTTGTCCGGAAGGTCCGCCACAAAGCCCACAGGGTCGGCCTTGGCCGCCGCAAGTTGCACCGCATCATCGAACGTGATGTAAGCGTACCCCTTCACCGTTTGCGCCAGTGTCGACTTGCCGCACTGGCGGGGACCATGCACCAGGACCACAGGCGTATCGGCAAGCGCCTCGATCAGCCGTGGGCGGATAAAACGGGTAATCAGGGGTTGGGGAGGCATGCGGCTGATTGTAACAAAGGTATCCGGCCAATTGAAACCTTATTGGCCGGCCGATTGAAGCCTGCGAGCCTGCCGCAGGGGTTCGGCCAGTTTGGATTTACGAATAAATGCAAACCCAGGGTTTGCAAAATCGGACAAACCCAAACCTTGCGCGGCCGCCGCAGTTTGGCCGGGTCCTGACGATCTCTACTGAAGATTGGACGCCGATAGGCGCCCGCAGGGTGAGCGCCGCAATAAAGCGGCGCGATTCAAACTTGTTCTGCGACTTGGTGAAGATCAGGCCGAGCAAGCCTTTCTGCTTGCCCAGTTTCTCCAGCGTGTGGCGGTAGTGGTCGAACAGCTCGTCGCCGTCCTTCTTCACAAGACTGGGCCAGTCATAGCCGGTGAGCACCGGGCTGGCTTGGTTATAGGGCGGCCGGCTACGCTCGTCGGCCATCTTCAGGAACAGCAGATAGGTGAGTGGAGCCTGCCCTGAGCGGAGTCGAAGGGTAGTCGCCGTAGCTCATGCCGTCGTCGCGCAGGACGTTGCAGTAGTTCCAGAGTTTCTGGACGATGGTATTGGTGTTCAAGCTTTACTCCAAACGTGCCAGCGCACGCAGTTTGTCTTCAAGGTCCGGCAGGCGCTCCTGGCTGGCCGCGTCCCCCGGCAAATGTCCTGGCAGCGCATCGATAAAGGCCGATGTGGCAAGCAAACCTGTAACTCGCTCACGCAGATACGCCCGCAGCTCGGCATTGCTCGACCGGCATTCGTCGACCAGGCTGTCCCGCCCATCGATTACCGCCAGAAAATCGCCCAGATCATGGCTGAACAAATAATCGCCCCTGCCACGTCCGGAAAAAGCCTCCAGTTTGGTGGCCAGAAAAACCGGCGCCGCCACCAGGCGGATCACCGTGCCGCTTGGCAAAGCCAGGCGCTCGGCAGTATCGAGCGCCAACGGGTACCAAGGGTTGGAAAAACCGAGAACGCCTTCCAGCGCCGGCATCACATCCACCGCCACGCCGCCCACCCGCCAACGACAGATTGGCGCATCCGGGCTCATGTCGTGCTCGAATCCCCGTTCAGCCAGGGTTTTCTCGACACGATGATAGTCCGCCAGCGTCAGCGCCTGGGCCAGCAGGTCCACATCCTCCGTGGGACGGATCGCCGGCATGGCCGGGTCGGTAATTAGCAAGCCCGCGACCGCGCCACCGATGAACACCAGTTCGCCCAGCAGATCGTCGCCCAACCGCTGGGCGACCGATTCCAGCATCAGCACATTGATGTCGTTGGGATTCATCCCGCCAACCGCTCGTCCAGCAGCGGCAGCGCCAGCGCCCGCTCGCGAGGGCTGCCGCCGCGCACCGCGTCGAACAGCACCAGCAACTCGTAAAGCGCAGGGTTGCGGCCAGCCGACTCGGGCACCGTGGGGTAAAGCGGATAAAACGCCTCGCCGCGCGCCGTGCCGTTCTTGTGCGGCCACACCGGCGCTGGTTCATTGGGCTGCACAATTTTGTCGGCAAGCGGCGGTGCGGCATACCCCGTCGGCATGCCCCGCGACATGCCACCACGCGTGGCAGGAAAGGCATAGCGCGCCCCGTTCCGCACAAACTGGCGCAAAGCCTCACGCACCACCGTGGCCTTGCCAGACTTGTCTTTGCGGGCCAACTGTGCAAGCACCGCCCGTTCCACGCACGCATGAATTTCCGATGCCGTCAGGCTCAGTTCGGATGCCAGCGCAGCATACGTTGGCGCAGCGCCCTTCTCCATCGACAGGCGCAACAGCACCACCAGATCCTGGGGGCGAAGGACTACCTGAGGATTGGATTTGGCTCTTGACATGGCGTTATTCTCTATTCGCGAATAGAGAATATATTGCGCAACCCCATTGATAGTCAAGGATATTCATGGGTGTTTACAGGGCCAATAAAAACGCGGTGAGAAATCCGGGCCTGGCCCGTTAATTTCCTTCTGTCACTCCAAGACCGCGCGGCAAGCACAAGGGCGGTACACGACCTCGACACCAGGCGCGGCACCGCCTTCATCGAAAGCGGCCTTCAACGACCGGGCCAACGCCTCACCCGCCCGGTCGCAGGCCGCGCGATCAGATTCGCGCAAGAGAAAAAAATCATTCCATACAGCCTCTGTGCTGAAATCCGACCAGTCCGCCTCCATACCTTCCAACGCGTAGCGCAGTGCATAACCCCGACAAGCAAACCGCAACCATTCCTGAAAACAGGCGTAAACCGACCAGCGTGGAAACAGGCGAACAGGCCAGCCTCGGTCCGGCTCTCCATTGATGGCAAGCAGATGGCTGCCGGAAAAGCCGAATTCGAGCAGCGTGTTCGGCGGCAAGATCGGCTCACGCATCCTGAGTTGCGCACAATCCAGAGCCAATGCGCGTTCGAATGCCATGCCCCGCCCGTCAGGTTCAAGCTCATCCACCGGCAGTTCCGGGCTGCCCGCAGCGCGAATAGCATCCAGCATGGCGCAAATATCGTGCTCGTACGTCTCGCGCTCGAACATCAGCCGAACGAAACCGGCGCGTCCCGCCCATTCCGGCGCCAGCGCCGGGGCCAGCGCCAGCGCGTCGATCTCCCACACCACGGTACCTGCATCGGGGTGGCTGACAAACACCGGCTCCTCGATCCCCACGTCCGGCGGATAACCGCAATCGCTGTTCAACACTTGGTGGCCTCCCGGCCGCTGCGCGGAGGCGAACAGTTCCAGCACATCCCAGACGATGCCGGTATTGCTATCCAAGACGGCGGGATTGCAACCGGCAAATTCGGGTATAAACCGGATGCTCTGCCACGCCGGTTGGGCATGGATTGTTTCGTGATCCAGCGCCCAGCCCAGCCGGGCGCGAAACTCGGCCAATGGCGAGGCAAACGGGTCGAGCTTCACGGGCTGAAAGCGCGCTGCAAAATGGACTGGCGCAGGCGCCCGGCGCGCTGGAGGTTGGCGTCCACCTGGGCCTCGGTTTCGTGCAGGAGGGTGAGGCGGCGGTCAACTTCGGCGACGATGCGGTTTTGTTCGGCCATCGGTGGCAACGGCACACAAACAGCGCGAACTAGCGAGAGGTTCAGGTTTGGCTGGACACCACCCGACGCGACTTTGCGCATTTGCTCATAGTTGAATTCGAGGAACTGTTTTAGGTATTTCCGAACGTCCTCGTCGGCTTGCAGAGCCGCAAGCGCTTGATTAGTTGTTGCTGCGATTCGCAACTCGGAACACTTGCCGCGGGTCTTTCCCTCGCCGTACATCGCGACCAACAAGGTGCCAGGTGGATAAAGCGTAAGGTTGGTTTCAGCTAATGCGTCACTTGTCACAAACTCATCCGCATGATCGACAAAGGCATCGTTCACAACCGCGCTGGTCACCCAAGGAATCTCCCCGCCGTAGTACCTGGCCTGATCACGTTTTGGTGTCGCCCCGGTGCCCACTTCTGATAGCTGATCAACATTGGCCCACACCCACCCCTCCGGCAATTCGGGCAGGTCGGTGGTGTTGGGCTCGGCGGGTTCCTTGTATTTGCCCTTGCCTTGCCCCCTACCAGAGATAAACCACTGACTGCGGCGGATTTCGAGGATGCGTTGCAGGAGTTGCTCGCCGGTCTCGTAGCTGCGGCCTTCGCGGCGGGCGAGTTCGGCTTCGGTTTCGACGAGGCGGCCTTCGACGGCGGCTTTGAGGACGGCGGCTTTGTAGCGCTTGAGGTTGGCCTTGACGCGCTTGAGGTTGGCGACGGCTTCGTCGAGGCGGGAGAATTGTTTTTCGATCTCCGCAACGATGCGTTTTTGTTGGTCGAGGGGGGCGACGGGAATCGTGCTTTGTTTCAAGTAGGTCGTGGACACACGCTTCTGTCCCACAGCCCCGGTCATGTACCGCTCAGCCTCGCTACGAAACGCTTGGCTCGAAACGTAGTAATAAATGTATTTGGCGTCCATGCCCGGTTTAGGCCGGAGGACATGGAATTCAGTGGAACCGAAGCCATAACCATTAGCCAGCTTAGGGACTACGGCCATCTTTCCGTTTTCCATACACGGCGTGATCTTGGCAAACAGGACGTCGCCCTCGCGGAAGGCGGTAAAGCCCTTTTTTACCGCGCCCGCCGGGCAGGTTTCCTCAACGCGAATTGAGCCATCTCCAGCGCCGACTGCTGGCATAGGAACGAACGAAACCGGCAAGTCGTCTGGTATCACGGCTTTGTCTACGCGCGGATTCACGTCAGCCACTTCTCCGATGGCTAAGACCTGCCACTCGCCATGTTCAGTCCGGACAAGGGTGTCTTTCGCGTAATCGGCTCGTGCTTCTTCAGCCTTCAAAATGCGGTCACGACTCACTTCGTCCGCCCCTTGGCCTTGCGATACACCGCGCTGTCCTCCCGCTTGCCCACGGCCACGACGACGACCACCACCCGCTCGTCGAAGACCTGGTACACCAGCCGGTAGCCGGCGGCGCGCAGCTTGATCTTGTAGCAGTCGGGCATGCCGGACAGGCGGGCGGATTCGACGCGGGGGTTGTCCAGCCGCTCCAGCAGCTTGGCCTTGAATTGCTCGCGCAGAGGGCGGTCGAGTTTCTGCCACTCCTTCCAGGCGCTCTCCCGGAATTCGAGGCTATAGGTCATTCGGGTCGACCTTGACGGTGGGCTCGTGCTCGCGTTCCTTCACCAGCTTGGCGAGTTCGATGTCGTCGAGCTTTTCCATCATGGCTTCGAAGGCGGCGGCGGGCACCAGGTAGGCGGCGGGTTTGTTGTGGTTGAGCACGGCGACGGGGAAGCCGTCCGCCTCGTCGATGACGGCGGTGGGATTCTTCTTCAGTTCGCTGATGCTGACCGAGGCGTTGGTGTAGAGCAGTTCCATCGCAGGCTCCTTCAAACCATTAATCTGGTCATTATTTTAGTCTTTATTTCGCTCGTCATGCGGCCAGGGTTTCGTTCAGTTGCTCGATGAGGGTGTTGAGTTCGTCGCCGAAGAGCTGGTAGACCTTGCCGAGGCCGCCTTCCTGGGCGAAGGGGGCGTATTCGAAGTCGTCCGGTTCGATGCCGAGGTTGGCGGCAATGTGGTCGCGGATCATTTCGAGCCATTTCATCTGTTCAGTAGTGAAGCCCGTAGAAGCGGCATCTTGCCGCTTTGTTTCGGCCAAGCGGCGGGACGCCGCTTCCACCCATACCTTGAAGTTGGCGTTGACGCGCTCGGGGAACGGCACGAGTTCGTTGTCCTGATGGATGGCAAAGCGGACCAGCGAGACCAGATCGGTGAGGATGCGTTTGCCGCTGGCGCCTTTGACCTTGCTGGCTTCCAGCGCGGCGTAGGCTTGCCAGAGCTGGGATTCGTTCCACAGGTAGGGCGGCTTTTCGATGGCGTCGGCGAGTTCTTTCACGGCATCGAAGGTGAGGCGCTGTTTGTAGGGCTTGGCGTAGAGGATTTGCAGGGCGGTGATTTCGTCTTTGTGGTCGGCGATGAATCGCTCGAAGGATTGGACGAGGCCTTTGGCGCGGTCGAGGGCGGCCTGGCTGAAGCCGGCTTCGATGACCTGATCCTGGCTGACGTGGTCGATGGTGAGTTCGTTTTTGGCTTTGATGTCGAGGATGAGCTGGCGCAGGGCGGGGTCGCATAGGGGTTTGGCGGCGAGTATCCGCGCCTGCTGCATCGCCGTGGAAGCGGCGTCTCGCCGCTTGTCCGCCGCGCTCAATTCGTATTCGGAATGCCGCTGTATATATTGTTCAATGCGAAACAGTTCTTCGGGCGAGCGTACGATACGGTCGTAGGATTCCTTTTGCCAGATTGAGATCGTGCCTTCCGACAAGCGGCCGGACGCCGCTTCTAACTGCAATATCTGTTTGGCCGTGTAGCTTTTCCAGCTATGCAGGATTTCAGAGAGTTCGTGCCCCGGCAGCGGCGTGACGATCGCGTGGACATGGTTGGCGGCCACCACATATTTTCCGAGCCGGTAGCGTTCTCCGTCGAAATGCCTCAATGCCGTCTCCATCAGCTCGCGTGCCTGAGGGTTTGCCAGAGCGCAGCTTCCCACACCGGCGTCCAGCCAGGACTCGATGCGGGCGGAAAAGCGCTCTGTATAGTCGGTTTCCTGCGCGGCTGACCACGGGTGTGGGTTGCGCGTCAGCCAGTCGGCACGTGCCTCCCGCCAAGCGATGAGACGTTGTTTGGGTAACGAATCCGCCAGACGGAAGGTGACGAAATAGCTGGCCTCATCCTGCCGCCAGTGTGGAAGATTGGCGCGCTGCATCTCGATAGGAGCATTGGGGTCTAGGAAGCCGTATCCCGCGTAATTGTCAGCGGTTTCCATTGGTAAGCGGCGGGACGCCGCTTCTACGGGATCGGGCGAAAGTGCAGCTACCAACTGGTGGGCGAGGTCTTTCAGGCCGAGGCCGCCGCTGGCAATGCGGATTCTGGCGTCGTCTTCGGCGCTGATGCGGTGTTCCATCCGGGCCAGGCGGCCGGCGATGCTGGTGATGACGTCGTCTTCGGTGTTGCCGAAGGCGACGGCTTGCAGCAGGCGCTCGAAGCTGACGCTGGGCTTTTTCTCCATGGGGCGGGCGTCGGTTTTGTCCTGCTCGCACACGCCGACGGCGTCGATGATGACGAAATGGTCCTTGGCCTTGGCGTCGGGGGTGACGGCCTTGAGGTCGTCGGGCTTGATGACGCGCACGCCGCGGCCTTTCATCTGCTCGAAGAAGCCGCGCGATTTGACGGCGCGCATGAAGAAGACGATTTCGACCGGTTTGATGTCGGTGCCGGTGGCGATCATGTCGACGGTGACGGCGACGCGCGGGTGGTAGCTGTTGCGGAAGGCCGAGATGAGTTCCTTGGGCGTGGCGCCCCCCTTGCCTGGTAAGTAGCTGCGGTAGGTGATCTTCTGGGCGAATTCGTTGCCCTTGCCGAATTCCTCGCGCAGGATTTCGACGATGTTTTCGGCGTGGTTGTCGTCCTTGGCGAAGATGAGAGTCTTGGGCACTTCGGTGCGGCCGGGGAAGATTTCGCTGAAGAGTTTGTCGCGGAAGGTGCGTACGATGGTGCGGATCTGGTCGGGGGTGACGACGTCGCGGTCGAGCTGGTTGGGGTCATAGGCGAAGTCGTCGTCGAGTTCTTCCCAGCGGGTTTTGCGGGTGTCGCGTTCCTGTTTTTCGACGTAGTAGCCGGCTTCGACCCTGGAGCCGGCCTCGGTGATGGCGGTCTTGATGCGGTAGACGTCGTAGTTGACGTTGACGCCGTCGGCCACCGCCATCTCGTGGTTGTATTCCATCACCAGGTTCTGGTGGAAGAAGCCGAAGGTCTGCTTGCCGGGCGTGGCGGTAAGGCCGACGAGGTAGGCGTCGAAGTATTCCAGCACCTGCGCCCACAGGTTGTAGATGGAGCGGTGGGCTTCGTCGGTGACGATGATGTCGAAGGTTTCGATGGGGATGCTGGGGTTGTATTCGATGGGCTCGGGTTCTTTGAGGAGCTTGCCCAATTGATCCACGGATTCTTCTTCCAGGTCGACCGGCAGCTCTTTGCCCTTGAGCATGGAGTACATGCGCTGGAGGGTGCAGATGCAGACGCGGGCGGTGGTGTCGATCTGGTTGCCCTGCAGGCGCTGGACGATGTATTCCTCGCTGAACTTGAAGTTGTTGTAGGGCGAGACGTATTGCTGGAATTCCTTGAGGGTCTGGTCGGCGAGGTTGCCGCGGTCGACCAGGAACAGGATGCGCCGCGCCCCGGCGAACTTGATCAGCCGGTAGATGAAGGAAATCGAGGTGAAGGTCTTGCCCGATCCGGTGGCCATCTGGATCAGGGCGCGGGGGCGGTTTTCCTTGAGGGATTTTTCCAGGTTGCGGATCGCGGTGATCTGGGCGGGCCACAGGCCTTCTTCCTTGAGCGGCGGCATGGATTGCAGCTTGGCGAGGAAGGTGGCGGCGGTTTCTCCGGCGTTACCCTGCCCCGGCTGCACGGCGGGCGCATAGCCCAGCCAGTTGGCGAGAAGTTCGGGCTTGTGGAAAGCAAACACCGGCCGCGAGCGCGGCGTAGGGTCAAGGCCGTTGGTGAAACGGGTTTCGATTCCGGTAGTCTGGTAGGCGAACGGCAGCGGGTTGTGCCAGCGCGGCAGGCCCGGCGGCAGGCCCTTGGTGTATTTATCGGACTGGGTTTCGACGCCGGTGAGGGTGACGCCTTCCTTCTTGGCTTCGATCACCCCGGCCGCTTTGCCGTCCACATATAAGAGGTAGTCGGCGAAGCCGTAGCCGGGCAGCGGAAATTCACGGATAGCGACGCCGCGCGCGGCGTGGATGTTGGCGGCGGAGGCATCGCAGACATGCCAGCCTGCCGCCTCCAGCAGCACATCGATATTTCCCCTCGCTTGTTGTTCCGGCTGTGGTGCCAAAACGCCCCCTTGTTTGTATCAGGGGGATTTTCGCATAGGTCGTCGGTTATCGACTGGACACGATCAACCCAACGGTGAAGGCGGCTGCCAGATCCCATCCCACGCCGCCTGCGCCGACATCCGCATCCGCTCGGGCAGCGTGAGCTTGCGCCGGTAGCGGATGTGCAGCACCCGGCCCCGCGCGCAGGCGGCACGGACGATGTCGTCGCTGGTGGCGAGTTCGTCGACCAGCCCCAGTTCCAGCGCCTGGCTGCCGAGCCAGGCCTCGCCGGTGCCGACCTTGTCGATGTCGAGCCGGGCGCGGCGCGTCTGCACGAAATCGCGGAAGTGTGTGTGGATGGTCTCCAGTTCCTCGCGCAGCTTGGCGCGGCCGGCGTCGGTGTTTTCGCCGAACACGGTGACGGTGCGCTTGTACTGGCCGGCGGTGAACTGTTCCCAGTCGATGTCGCGCGCCTGCAGCCAGCGGTGGAAATTGGGAATCTGCGCGATGACGCCGATGGAACCGACCAGCGCGAAGGGCGAAGCGACGATGCGGTCGGCGGCGGCGGCCATCAGGTAGCCGCCGCTGGCGGCGACGCTGTCGACCATGGCGGTGAGCGGCAGTTTAGCGTCGCGCAGCCGCAGCAGCTGGGCGGCGGCGAGGCCGTAGCGGTTGACCATGCCGCCCGGGCTCTCCAGCCGCAGCAGCACGGCGTCGCCCGGCTGGGCGACCTGCAGGATGGCGCTGACTTCCTCGCGCAGCGCCGCGATGGCGGAAGCGCGGATGTCGCCCCTGAAGTCGAGCAGATAGGTACAGGGCCGCACCTCGGCCTGCTCGCGCCGCGCTTTCTGTTCGGTCTTGCGTCGCTTGAGCAGGGTCTTGTGCGCCGGTTTCGGCAGGCGCAGGGCATCGATGGCGTCGCCGGCGGCTTCGAACTGGCGGTTGACGTCGCTCACCTCGACATGGCCGGCGTGCCGGGCCTTGCGACGCGACAGCAGAACCAGTCCGGCGGCGATGGCGAGAATCGCCGCCACGACGGTGACGGCTTCGGCGAGAAACAGCGCGTAGTGCGAGGCGAAACTGTTCATCGCGCGATCGTCCGGCGGCAGAAAGAAGAGGCGGTCCGGATGATGCGCGGGGTGATTTTCATGGCGGGCTGATCGTGCATGCGTTGACAGGAAAAATCAGTGTAGCAACGGGGCGCCGGAAAGCGCATCGGTATTCCCGGATTTCCGGCAGGTCTTCCGCCTGGCCGCAGGATGACGTGTCCAGGCGACGGCGCTGGAGTCTGCTGTTTTCAGCTTCACAACACCCGGTTCACCTCGAACACCGCATCGATCCCCTGCCCGTTCCAGTCGTATTCGAGGTAGGCGGCGTGCAGGCAGTTTTTCAGTAACGCAGTGCTGAAGGCAGCCAGGCATACGCCGGTGGGGTGCCGCACCGACGGGTACAGAATGCCGCGCACGCCGTCGGACCGGAGCTTGCGGCCGATGCCCTGGCTATGGCCGTAGTCGTCGGGATCGACGATGCCCGGGTCGGTCTGGCTGGCTGCGCGGAAGTCGGCCACTTCGCCCTTCGCTTTCACGCTGTAGAGCCGCATCTGCAATCGCATCGGCGGCTCGCCGGTGGCCGCCATGAAGAGGGCCGAATGATGGCGGGTTTCGGCGATGGCGGTGGCGCGGTGGCGGGCGCAGTAGAACACGCCATAGCTGCCGTCGCTGAAGCGGCTGCCGTGCGGGTTGAGGTGGGTGAAGGCGGCCATGATGCAGGTGCTGCCGGGGCCGAACAGGCGCTCTTGCGGCGGCACCAGAGCGATCTCGCCGATTTCGTCGCGCAGGCGGTCGTTGCTCATCGCCTCCAGCGCGTAGAGGGCGTCGAAATCCTCGGGCCGCGCGACGCGCTCGAACAGGCCGACGGCGGGAAAGCGGCTGGGGATGACGCGCCAGGCCGGGTTCCAGTTCAGGCGCGCGGTCGGGTAGCTCAAGCCCAGCCGCCGCGGCGGGCGTCGAGGTACTGGCGCACCGCCACCAGGTCGGCGACGTTGCCGCCGAGCATGCGATCAAGCGCGCGCTGGCCGCCGAAACCCGGCGCGCTGTTGGGTTTTTTCACCCAGGCGTCGGCCGCCGCGGCGTCGGGCAGCAGGATCTGCAGCGCCTTGTAGATGCCCAGAATGCAGGACAGGCGTTCGAGCGTGTCGCGTCTGAGGTCGGCCGACTCGGGGGCGGATTTCCACTTGAAGAAGGTCGAGCGGCCCGGCGCGCCCAGCAACACCATCTGCTCGTCGGTGTTGAGCCCCCAGTCGCGCGCGATGTTGAAGAAGGCGCGCAGGCCGGCGGCGGACAGTTCGCGGCGGCCGGGTGTGGGCGGGGCCTTGACGGCGTGTGCCGTGGGTTGCATCGCACCCTCCATGACAGTACCTAAATGAACATATAACAGTAAATTAGTCCATTAATGGACTTTTGGCAAGGGTGTGTCGGGCTGGGGCCTGTTAACGCTATTTTCAGGTCTGCGGCGAGGCCGATTCGGGATGCAGCCCGCGAAGCAGGCCGCGCCGCTGTGCGGGCACAGCAAGCGGGCTGCGACAAAGGGATGCGCCCGGCTGGATTCACCACGGCCGGCCCGTCCCTCCGGGTTGCCGCGAGAAAGCGCGTCTGCGGCGTTGCGCCGCTTGGCAAGGGAACGACCCTTGCCGGCGCGACGCGCCTTGCATCCATCGCTTTCTCGCAGCAACGCAGACCTGAAAATAGTGTTAACAGGCCCTAACCTCACACGACCCTACATTAGCCGAGGCCGTTGCGGAGGGCGGGCACGCCAAACGCGATCAGCAGGACCAGCAGCGCCAGGCCGATCAGCAGCCGGGGATGGCGGCGCAGCAGGACCAGCACACCGGCACCGAGGATGAAGGCGGCGATGCCGGTGACGCTGCCGTTCCAGCGGGCATCGGCCAGCGGCCCCGCCAGCAGCACGGTGGCACTGGCGGCCATGGCCATGGCGTACAGGCTGACAAAGACCCGCCCTTTTTTCATCAGCGCGCGCACCAGGATGTCCAGCGCCACCAGCGGCGCGCGCACCGCGGCGAACACCCCGCGCAGCCAGCGGATGCCGGACCCCTTGCCCGACAGCGCGGACACTGCCACCGCCGCGGAGCGCGTGGCCATGACGGTAAAACGGTCGGTGCCCGCTTCCGCCAGGAGTTTTTCCTCGCCGACCCTGGCGCCCTTGAACAGTTCGATCAGTTGCGCTGCGGGCAGGTCGGGCGCATGGGTGAAACGGCGCTGTCCCCAGCTCCGTTTCGCGGAATCGGGAAACATCGCGCCGCGAAAGCGTTTGAGGAACTTGGGGCCGTTGCTGCCGGGATCGGCGCCGTCGAGTTCGTCGTCGCCCACGGCGTCGGCGAGCGCGGGCAGTTCGTGCCGCAGGATGTCCAGATGCAGCCGTTCCAGCACCATGGCGGCGCATTCGGGCAGTTGTTCGGGCAGGCCGGTGGCGGCGTGCAGAAAAGCCAGCTCGCGGCGCATGGCGGGCAGCCGCTTGTCCCAGCGCGACGCCAGCAGCGCGTGGTCGTCGGCGCGCGTCAGATCGTCGAGTACGGCGCCGCGCAGCTGATCCAGCACGGCGTCGGCGCCCGCTTCAGACTCGCCGGGGTTGATCGATTCCTGCCCGTACAGACGGGCCAGGCGGGCGGGATCGAGCAGAATGTGGACGAGGCGCTCGGCACCGTCGAGGCGGCCGAACATCCAGTCGTTGATGCGCCACGAGCGTTTGTAGAAGGCGCCGAAATGCGCCACCTGCACGCCGGCCAGTTTCTGTTCCAGCGCGTAGGGGCCGCCAAATGAAGTGGGCACGTTGGCGCTGAACTGGACGAGTTCCAGATACTGGTCCCGGGTGGTGTCGGCGCCAAAGGCGTATTGCACCACTTCCAGCGTCAGCAGGCGCTGCCAGGCGCCCGGCAGGTCGGCCTGCTGCGGCTGCAGAAAATCCACCAGAGTGCGCAGTTCGGCGTAGCGCTCGGTGCCGCGCGGCGGTACGCCGAGCGCCAGCACCTTTCGCAGCAGCGGCATGCTCTCCAGGAACAGCGCGCCGATTTGCTGCGCCATCCGCGTGAAGGCGCGCGGCGGCCGCAGCGCTTCTTCGTCGCCAAAATCGGGATCGTACAGCCGCACCCAGGCACGCATTTCGGCGTGCAACAGTGCAGCCAGCTGCGCGTCGCTTCCCTCATGATCGAGTTGCGTCAGCCGGGGCGCCAGTTCGGTGCCGCGTTCCAGCCAGTGCTGCTGGTCGAGACGGCGCAGACGGGCAAGTTCGGCCACCAGGTCGTAGGCGGTTTTGCGCGCCGCCATCAGCGCCTGCCAGCAGGCGTCGGTGCTGTCGGTGCGGCGCGCCGGCACCAGCCCCACCCCCCGGCGCAGCAGGTCGAGCACGGCGGACATGACGTTTACCAGGGTGAAAATGCCCCAGTGCCAGTGCGTCTGATCGGCCGCATCGGCATAGCTGTTGGGCAGCCAGGGCATGTCGCGCGCCAGCAGCAGCGTTTCGGCAATGCGCTGGCGCGCGCGGCGCCCGAGCGCGACATCCGGCGCGGTTTCGTCACGGTGACGGGCCGCCCCTTCGACGAGGGCGGCGGCGATGTAATCCGCCGCACTCTGGGCGCGGCGCAGCCGATAGCCGGGGAAGACAGCCTCGGCCACCTCCCTCCCGTCCTGCAGCGAGCGCGCCACCAGCAGGCGCGTGTCGCGCTGACGCGAAACCTCCTGGTTGTGCCGGGTAATCGCGCGCAACTGGTCGGACACCGACTCCACCCGCGGAATGCTGACCAGGGCGGCCAGCGCGGTGCCGATCAGGGTGGGAATCCGCTCCGGGTCTTCGGACGGCGGGTCCGGGATATGGCCGGGGTCGGGCACCACATAGGCGAGCACGCGCCGCACCTCGCCCTCGGCACGCTGACGGAATACCGCATCGATGGCGGACTCCAGCGGATTGTTGTCGAGCACGCCGCCATCGACGACGAAGCGGCCCGTTTCCCATCCGGCGTTGAAGTTGGCGTGGTCTTGCAGACAGGGCACCGGCACCCCACCCGCGCTCACCTTCTCTTTCGCGCCCGGCAGGTAGAACGGCTCGAAGGCGGCGGGGAAAGACGCCGTGGCGCGCGCGGCGGCGGCCAGCCTGGCCACGATGTCGGGCGCGGCAAAATGGTCGACCGGCACGTCGGGCCCGCGGCTGAACCTGAGCTGGCCGCGATGGGTGACGTCGCGGATCACCGTGCCGAGGTCGTCGGGAAAATCGCGCACTTCGCCGCACAGCACGGTGGTGGTCAGGGTAAGCTCGATCGGCAGGCTGGCGGGCGGCTGCAGCCCCGCACCCTGCTGGTCGCGGATTGTCTGGAAGCCTTCCACCATGGCCTTGTAGAAGTAGCCGCCGTCCAGCAGCGAGGGCGCATCCGACTGCGTGGGCTGCCGCAGCAGCGTGAGAAGGTCGCCCTTGTCGAGCCAGATGTCGCGCAGCGGATCGAGCGACTTGCCCTGGCTCATCGCCAGCGCAAGCAGCGCGCCGTTGATGCCGCCGGCGCTGGTGCCGCTGATGATGTCGACGCGCGGGCGCAGGCTCAACGCGTCGCACAGCCGCCGGTAGACCGTTTCGCCGCGCACCAGGCGGTTGATTTCCTGGCTGACCCCGCCGATCCAGATCGCCAGACTGACTCCGCCGTTCATCACCAGGGCGATGCGCAGCTCCTGTTCGTGAAAGACCCTGGTCGAAACAGGGGGCTGGGGGGCAGGCATGGCGGTCTCCGGATCGTTGTGGTGCGTGAATGCGGGCGTCTAGGTCAGCAGGCGGATCAGCGCATTGCGGTAGGCGCGGAAGGTGGGTTCCAGCGTGGCGAGTTCGACTGCTTCATCCGGCGCATGGATGTTGCGGTAGCTGACGCCAAGGCCGGCGGTGGCGGGAATGCCCAGGGTGGCCAGGTAATTGGCGATGCTGGACGGCCCGGCCACCGCAGTCGGTACCGGATGGCCGAAGGCTGCGCTGGCCGCGTGCACCAGCGCCCGCACCATGGGCGTATCGGGATCGAGCTGGCAGGCCGGCCAGCCGGGCAGCCATTCGATGCGGGTGGCGGGCGCGCTGCGGTCGGCGTCGAGACGCGCCACGGCGTCCTGCAGGGTGCGGCGTGCGCCGGCATCGTCGAACGCGGGGGTCAGGCGCATGTCGAGTTCAAGCTCGCAGCGATCGGGCACCAGGGTAAAGCTGCCGCCGCCGCGGATGCTCGTCGGGGTGATCCTCGGCGGCAGCGGAAAATGCGCATCCGCTGCCGGCAGCGGCGCGTCGGCCAGGTCTTGCAGCAGCAGGCGGGCGCGATCGATGGCGTTGACGCCGCGATGGCCGGACGCACCCGAATGCGCGCCCATGCCGTGAATGGCGAGACGGGCGCGCAGGAAGCCGCGCGCGCCCGTGATCAGGCGGTCGTTGCCGGGATAGCCGATCATCGCGCCGGCCAGCGGTGCGCCACCGCGCACGTCCATGTAGCGGCGGATGCCGGCGAAACTGCCACTGTGCTCCTCCGCGTCGAACACGAAACACAGTGTGCCGGCGAGCCGCGGCATCTGCGGCAGCAGTTCGGCCAGCACATGGCAGAACACGGCGATCCCCGCCTTGCTGTCCGCTGCGCCGCGCCCGTACATCCAGCCGTCCTCGATCGTGGCCCGGTCGGGCGGATGGCGCCAGGCCTGCGGATCGCCGAAGGGCGCGGTGTCCGCGGTGGCATCCAGCAGATAGGCCGGCCCCGGCCGCGCGCCCGCGATCTCGCCCCACAGGCCGAGCGGTTGGCCCGCCGCATCGCGCAGCCAGGCGTGCGGGATCGCGTGCGCGTGCAGCCAGTCCGCGATCACCCGCAGCACCGGTTCGGGAGCATCCACGCCTGCGCGGCTGGGATGCGCTACCAGCGTGCCCAGCAGTTCGGCCATGGAATCGGGCGGACTCGCCTGCGCGTTGATCGTATTGTGCGGGGATGTGCTCATTGCCCGGTCCGGTGATGGCGTAATGAAGTGGCGACAGCGCGATTATGGGCCTTTTGCCGGGCCACGCGGGGTGGGCGATATCAGGCTATTCAGTTGGGCGGCACCGCGGTCCAGTCCAATATCCTGAGACCCGGAACCTGAGCGAATGCCCGGTCAGCGCTGACCAGGCAGCAGTCTTCCGCCAGAGCCTGCGTGGCGATGAGCAGGTCCATCGGGCCCAGCGGCTTGCCGAGTGCGTCGAGCTCGGCACGCAAATGCCCATAGCGCGCTGCACAGGTGGCGTTCCAGGGGCGGATGTCGGTTGCCCGCAGCAGACTCTCAATGATGCTGCGCAGATCTGCATTGACGGGCCTGCGCGCCAAACCGAAGCGCAGTTCCGCTTCGGTGATGACGGAGATGCAAAAGGCACGCTGTTCCAGTGTGTTGCCCAGGCGATCCGCCTGCCCCTTGACGAGGGCAGAAACCGCGTGGGTGTCCAGCATCCACACAGCACTCATGGCCAGTCGCGTTCGGTGTGGAGAGCGCTGTCGCGCAGGTCGTCGAGAACGTCCAGGTCTTCTTTCGGAATGCGGGGTAGCAGCCTGTCGCGCAGCTTGACCCAATCTTCGAATGTCCTGTTGCGCGGACTGAGGATGATGTCGCCGGTAAGCGGATCGCGGCGGATCAGAACCTCGTCCCCCTCGAACCGATATTCAGCCGGCAGACGCACGGCCTGGCTGCGGCCGTTCTTGAACAGCTTTGCGGTTTGCATGGTTCACCCCTTCAAACGACAGATATATACCATGTTATATATCACCTGCCAGGCCTGAATTCAAGGGGCACCTACCCAAATGGGTAATCCCGACAAAATCGCTCAGGTATTGTCTAGACTGGGAGGTGTCTTCTCTTAATTGGAGACCGCAATGTCTACCCGTACCCTTCCTGACACCCCCCTGCTCGATCAGCTCGAAAGTGGCCCGTGGCCCAGTTTCGTGACCGGCCTCAAACGCCTGGCCAAGGATAACGGCATGATGGCTGACATGCTGGCTCAGCTCGAAACCTCCTACGCAAACCGCAAGGGCTACTGGAAAGGCGGCACCGTCGGCGTATTCGGTTACGGCGGCGGCATCATTCCGCGATTTACCGAACTGAAGGATGCATCCGGCAAGCCGCTGTTCCCCGAAGCGGCCGAATTCCACACCCTGCGCGTGCAGCCGCCGGCCGGCATGCATTACACCTCCGACCTCTTGCGCAAGCTGTGCGATGTCTGGGTCGACAACGGCGGCTCGGGCCTGATCGCCTTCCACGGCCAGTCCGGCGACATCATGTTCCAGGGCGTCAGCAGCGCGAACGTGCAGGCGGTGTTCAACGGCCTCAACGAAATTGGCTTCGACCTCGGCGGCGCCGGCCCCGCGCTGCGCACCTCGATGTCCTGCGTCGGCTCGGCACGCTGTGAAATGTCGTGCTACGACGAAACGCGTGCGCTGCGTACCGTCATCAACAACAACCTCGACGACATGCACCGCCCGTCCCTGCCCTACAAGTTCAAGTTCAAGTTCTCGGGCTGCCCGAACGACTGCGTCAACGCCATCCAGCGTTCCGACATGGCCACCATCGGCACCTGGCGCGACAACATCCGCGTCAACGAAGCCCTGGTGCAGGATTACTACAGGGTGCACGGCATGCACGACCTCTACAACGACGTGGTCGGCCGCTGTCCGACCAAGGCCATTACGGTGGTGCCGTCCGGCCAATTCAAGGCCAGCGCGCATGTCTCCGCTGCCAACCTCGGCGACGGCAACACCCTGTGCATCGACAACAAGAACTGCGTGCGCTGCATGCACTGCCTCAACGTCATCCCCGGCGGTCTTTTGCCCGGCAAGGACAAGGGCGTGACCATCCTGGTGGGCGGCAAGGGCGTGCTGAAAATCGGCGCCACCATGGGCAGCGTGATCATTCCGTTCATGAAACTGGAAACCGACGAGGACTTCGACAAGCTGAACGAGCTGGCGCGCAATATTCTCGATTTCTTTGCGGAAAACGCGCTGGATCACGAACGGACCGGCGAAATGATCGAGCGCATCGGGCTGGCCAACTTCCTCGAAGGCATGGACCTCCCGATCGATCCCAACATGATCAGCCAGCCGCGTGCCAATCCCTACTTCCGCTCCGACGACTGGGACGAGCAGGCCGCGAAGTGGGCGGAGTACAAGCAACAAGCGGCCTGAACCGGCGCTTGTGGATTTCCTTCTGAACGCCGAAGGCGAACCGTTTCAGTCGCCTTCGGCTGCCTCATCCAGCTTGCGTAGATGCGCCAGCTTCTCCGCGATCCTGCCTTCGAGCCCGCGCGAGGTGGGTGCGTAGAACTGCTGTTCCGCGATGTCGTCGGGGAAGTAGCGTTCGCCGGCGGCGTAGGCGTCGGGCTCGTCGTGGGCGTAGCGGTAGGCGCGGCCGTAGCCGAGTTCCTTCATCAATTTGGTGGGCGCGTTGCGCAAGTGGATGGGCACGTCACTGGAAGGATTGGACTGCACGAAGGCGCGCGCGGCGTTGTAGGCGACGTAGGCGGCGTTGCTCTTGGGCGCGCAGGCGAGATAGAGGCAGGCTTCGGCCAGCGCCAGTTCGCCTTCCGGGGTGCCGAGGCGTTCATAGGTTTCGACCGCGTCGAGGCTCAATCGCAGCGCGCGCGGGTCGGCCAGGCCGATGTCTTCGCTCGCCATGCGGATCAGGCGGCGGCCGAGGTAGCGCGGATCGGCGCCGCCGTCGAGCATGCGCACCAGCCAGTACAGCGAAGCGTCGGGATCCGAGCCGCGCACGCTTTTGTGCAGCGCGGAAATCTGGTCGTAGAACGCCTCGCCGCCCTTGTCGAAGCGGCGCAGCGACTGCGCCAGCGCGTTCTCGACGAAGCCGGCGTCGACTTCCTTCGCCTGCGCGGTGTGGGCAGCGGTGTCGAGTTGTTCCAGCAGGTTGAGCAGCTTCCTGGCATCGCCATCGGCGTAGGCGGCCAGCAAGGTGTCAATGCCCTCCCCCAGCTTCAAATCCGGCAGTTCGGTCAACGCGCGCCGCATCAGCTGACCGAGCTCGTCGGGGGTGAGCGATTTCAGCACGTAGACCTGGGCGCGCGACAACAGCGCGCCGACGACCTCGAACGAGGGGTTCTCGGTGGTGGCGCCGATGAAGGTGAACAGCCCGGATTCGACGTGTGGCAAAAAGGCGTCCTGCTGCGACTTGTTGAAGCGATGGACTTCATCGACGAAGAGGATGGTGGCGCGACCGAGGCTCTGGTTCGCACGTGCGCGCTCGACCGCTTCGCGGATGTCCTTGACGCCGGAGAGCACCGCGGAAATGGCGATGAAGTCGGCGCCGAAGGCCTGCGCGGTGAGCCGCGCGAGGGTGGTCTTGCCGACCCCGGGCGGTCCCCACAGGATCATCGAATGCAGCTTGCCGGAATCGAAGGCGAGCCGCAGCGGCTTGCCGGGGCCCAATAAGTGCGTTTGCCCGACGACGTCGGCCAGGGTATGCGGGCGCAGACGCTCGGCCAGCGGCGCACGGGAGTCGTCACGCGCCGGCTCGGGCGCTGCACTCTGGAAAAGGTCCTGGGAGATCATTTGTCCCCAATTATCACATTGGCAAGCCGGAAGCGGTGAGCAGTAAGCGGTTCACCACTCACTATTCCCCAATCACATCCGCCCCTTTCGGCGGGGTGAAGGTGAAGCGCGACGGCGCAATGGACGGATTGCGCACGAAATGCGTCAGCTTGAGCGTGGTGTGCTGACCGAACTGGTCGAACAGTTCCATCTGCACCAGGATATCGCCCTTGAAGCCCATGCGGATGCGCTCGAAGGTGGTATCACGGTTCTTGGGCGTAGCCTCCAGCCACTCCAGACCGTCGCTGTCGCCTGCGTTTTTCAGGCTGAAATATTTTTCGATGGCGTTGTCGCCGGCCAGCAGGGCAGCGGGCGTGCCCGCGATCATATCGCCGAGTGGTTTGACGGTGACCTGATCGAGGTCGGCGTCGTACAGCCAGAGCTTGCTGCCGTCACCGACGATCACTTGCTCATAGGGTGCGTGGTAGTCCCAGCGGAATTTACCGGGCCGGGCAAATGCCATCTGCCCGCTGGCCTGCTGGGTGACTCGGCCATTCTTGTCGGAAACGGTCTGGACGAAGTCCGCCTCGGCCGTCCTGGCGCCGTGGATAAAGGCTTTCAGGCGGTCGATGCCGGCGGCATGAGTAACGCCGGTGAGAGCCAGCGTGAACAGCAGGAACAATAAACGCATGAGGACTCCAAAAAAAAGTGCGCCTGAAAGGCGCACTTTGCATGACTCCACAGAAAGGCGAAAGTTTATTTGGTTTTGCAGGTTTTGATGCCGAACGGCAGGTAGGCCGGACAAAATCCGAAGATGGCGGTCAGCAGGACAACAAAACCCACGATACCCGCTGGAACCATCCAGTTCTCGGCGCCCGGCAAATTCGACATCGCATACCCAATGAGCGCGATTCCGATTACTGCGCGGACAATACGATCAGCACCACCGACGTTTTTTGCCATGTCCCCTCCTTTTGTTTGATTGAATGTGCGCGATTGCTCGCTCTGCCATGCCCTCCCTGACACGCGGGAAGGCATGGCGGCGAAGTTTAACGCAATTCACCCAATCAACGGTACGATCAGCAACGCCACGATGTTGATGATCTTGATCAGCGGGTTGACGGCTGGACCGGCGGTGTCCTTGTAGGGATCGCCCACGGTGTCGCCGGTGACGGCGGCCTTGTGCGCTTCCGATCCCTTACCGCCGAAGTTGCCTTCCTCGATGTACTTCTTGGCGTTGTCCCATGCACCGCCGCCGGTGGTCATCGAAATCGCCACGAAAATACCGGTGATGATGGTGCCGAGCAGCACACCGCCGAGCGCCTTGGGTCCGAGGATCAGGCCGACCAGCACCGGAACCAGCACCGGCAGCAGCGACGGCACGATCATTTCCTTGATCGCCGCCTTGGTCAGCATGTCGACCGCGCGCGAATAATCAGGCTTGGCCGTGCCCGCCATGATGCCGGGGATTTCCTTGAACTGGCGGCGCACTTCGACCACCACCGAACCGGCTGCGCGGCCGACCGCTTCCATGCCCATCGCACCGAACAGATAGGGCACCATGCCGCCGATGAAGAGGCCGATGATGACCATGTGGTCGGACAGATCGAACAGCGTGACGCCGCCGGTCTTGGCCTGCAGCGCATGCGTGTAGTCGGCGAACAGCACCAGCGCGGCGAGGCCGGCCGAGCCGATGGCGTAGCCTTTGGTCACCGCCTTGGTGGTGTTACCCACGGCGTCGAGCGGATCGGTGATGTCGCGGATGGCGCTCGGCAGTTCGGCCATTTCGGCGATGCCGCCGGCGTTATCGGTGATCGGGCCGTAAGCGTCGAGCGCGACGATGATACCGGTCATCGACAACATCGCCGTGGCAGCGACGGCGATGCCATACAGACCGGCCAGCTCATACGAAGCCCAGATCGCCAGACACACGGCCAGTACCGGCGCCGCGGTGGATTTCATCGACACACCGAGACCGGCAATGATGTTGGTGCCGTGACCGGTAGTCGAGGCCTGCGCAATGTGGCGCACCGGCGCGTACTCGGTCGCAGTGTAGTACTCGGTGATGACGACCATCGCGGCGGTGAGGCCGAGACCGATCAGTGCGGCGTAATACAGATTCATCGCCGGGATCACCGAACCATCGTTCATCTGCAGGCCGTCGCCGATCAGCATCGTCGTCACCGGGTAGAAGGCGATCAGGCTCAGGCCGCCCGCCACCGCGAGACCGCGATACAGCGCATTCATGATCTTGCCGCCTTCGCGTGCCTTGACGAAGAACGAACCGACGATGGAGGCGATGATCGACACCGCGCCCAGCGCCAGCGGGTAGATCACCGCGCCGCTGCCCGCCTGGCCCGCCATCAGCACGCCCAGCAGCATGGTGGCGACCAGCGTCACTGCATAGGTTTCGAACAGGTCGGCCGCCATACCGGCGCAGTCGCCGACGTTGTCGCCGACGTTGTCGGCAATCACCGCCGGGTTGCGCGGATCGTCCTCGGGGATGCCGGCTTCGACCTTGCCCACCAGGTCGGCGCCAACGTCGGCACCCTTGGTGAAGATGCCGCCGCCGAGACGCGCGAAGATGGAAATCAGCGAGCCGCCGAAGCCGAGTCCGACCAGCGCATGGATCGCTTCTTCACTGCTCGATCCCATCGCGGTCAGCACGGCGTAGTAACCGGCCACGCCCAGGAGACCGAGCCCGACCACCAGCATGCCGGTGATGGCGCCGCCCTTGAAGGCGACGTTGAGCGCCGCATTCAGGCCGTGCGACGCCGCTTCGGCGGTACGCACGTTGGCACGCACCGACACGTTCATGCCGATGAAGCCCGCCGCGCCGGAAAGCACCGCACCGATCAGGAAGCCGATCGCGGTGTAGCTGCCAAGTGCCAGCCACAAGGCCACAAACAGCACCACGCCCACCATGCCGATGGTGGTGTACTGGCGGTTGAGATACGCCTGCGCCCCCTGCTGCACCGCCAGCGCGATTTCCTGCATGCGCGAATTGCCGGCCGGTTTTTTCAGAATCCAGCCGATCGACAGCACTCCGTATAACAGGGCCAGCACGGCACTGGCCACAATCCACATCAACTGCGTCTCCATCACGACTCCTTGTATCGTTGTTACTACGCCCGAAAATAAAACGGCAACCGGGGCTGCCGCCCACCTATTTACCCATTGCCAGCCCACCCTCGAATCGGGTGCCGGGCTCGAACCCGAATATCCGGTCAAGCTCAAGATCCCGGATGAGCTGATCGACCGCATCCTGTCCATGCTCACGCTGCACCTCGGACAGGATCAGCTTGGCTGAATTGCCGTTGTAGAAGCCGCCGAAGTCGGCCTGTACCTTGAGCAGTTGTCTGGCGCGGTCGAGTGTCATTTTTTGAGGGGCCAGGGGTCGGGATTCAGGGAATGAGCGGGCACGCCCGCGTTCCTCGATTCAATGCGCGGCGCAGCCGCACCTTCCCTGACCCCTGGCCCCTGAATCCTGATCCCTATCAGAGCTTGAACGTCGGCAGCTTCTTCGCCACCGCAATGTTCTTCAACGTCACGTACACCGGCAGGCCGTCCTTGTACTTCGGATAGTCCTCGCCCTGGATCAGCGGCACCAGATAGCGCTTGCACTTTTCCGTGATGCCGAAGCCGTCCCGGGTAATGTAGTCGCGCGGCATGAACTTCTCGACGTTGGCGACCTTGGACAGCGGCGCCATGCCGATCTTGTACTTGTAAGGCGAATCGGACAGACGGTCGACCGTGGGCATGACCGAGTTGTACCCCTTGATCGCCAGTTCGACCGCCTTCTTGCCCAGCTCGTAGGCCTGTTTGACGTCGGTCTTCGAGGCGATGTGGCGCGCGGCGCGCTGCAGATAGTCGGCGACCGCCCAGTGGAACTTGTGGCCGAGCGCGTCCTTGATCATGTTGGCGACCACCGGGGCGGCGCCGCCCAGTTGCGCGTGGCCGAAGGCATCGCGGGTGCCCTGCTCGGCGAGGAAGCGGCCGTCCGGGTAATGGCAGCCTTCGGACACCACCACGGTGCAGTAGCCGTGTTCCTTCACCAGCTTGTCGACGCGGGCGAGAAATTTCTTCTGATCAAACTCGATCTCGGGAAACAGGATCACCACCGGAATGCCCTGATCCTCGATCAGGCCGCCGGCGGCGGCGATCCAGCCGGCGTGACGGCCCATCACTTCGAGTACGAACACCTTGGTCGAGGTCTTGGCCATCGAGCGCACGTCGAAGCTGGCTTCCAGCGCGGACACCGCGATGTATTTGGCGACCGAGCCGAAACCCGGGCAGCAGTCGGTGATCGGCAGGTCGTTGTCGACGGTCTTCGGCACGTGGATGGCCTGGATGGGATAGCCCATCTGCTCGGACAACTGGCTGACCTTGAAGCAGGTGTCGGCCGAGTCGCCGCCGCCGTTGTAGAAGAAGTAGCCGATGTTGTGCGCCTTGAACACCTCGATCAGGCGTTCGTATTCGCGCTTGTTGGCCTCCAGCGACTTCAGCTTGAAGCGGCACGAGCCGAACGCGCCCGACGGCGTGGAACGCAGTGCGGCGATCGCGGTGGCGGATTCCTTGGTGGTGTCGATCAGGTCTTCGGTGAGCGCGCCGATGATGCCGTTGCGGCCGGCGTAGACCTTGCCGATCTTGTCCTTGTGCTTGCGCGCGGTTTCGATCACGCCGCAGGCCGAGGCGTTGATGACCGCGGTCACGCCACCGGACTGTGCATAGAAGGCGTTCATTTTTTTCGCCATGTTGGTGCTTCCCTTATATTTTCTTGATGAAATCCGGCGAGCCGGAACGGCATAACAAAAAGCCAGCACTGTGTTAATTGAAAACAGTGCTGGCTTGGTTTTAACTATTGCCGGACGCCTCGCTCCCGGCCAGACGCTGAACTTCCTCGTCGGCCTGCATTTTCAGCAGCATGGTGACACAGTCGCCGATATCGTCGTATTCCTCGCGCCCGGTACTGAAGCGGTCGCGGACCCGATAGAAAAACATGCTGCGATAGCGCGAATCGCCCGTCTTCGACAACACGAAGTGACAGCCGTGCTCGTTCCAGTAGAAGCCCGGACACAGTGTCAACTCGCGATCATCGATGTACAGGCGAATCTCGGTTTCGACGTCCTGAATCTCGACGTCGCGGCCGTAGCGTTCCTTCACCGCGCTGGAGACGATCCAGCGCTCGGTGTCGGTCATCGGATGAATCTGCTGCGGCATCGGACAATCAGCCTGTTCGAATCAGCGTGGTCTCAATCAGCCCAGGGCGGCGAAGATGGCATCGCGGATGCCTTCGACCTTGCCGACGCCGGCGATCTTGACGTACCTGGGCGCGCCGGCTTCGCCGCGCGCCGCCCAGTCGCCGTAGTACTTCACCAGCGGCTCGGTCTGCGCATGGTAGACGTCGAGACGCTTCTTGACGGTTTCTTCCTGGTCATCGTCGCGCTGGATCAGATCCTCGCCGGTGACGTCGTCCTTGCCGGCCACCTTGGGCGGATTGAACACGACATGGTAGGTGCGACCCGACGCCACATGGACGCGGCGGCCCGACATGCGCTTGACGATTTCCTCGTCGGCGACGTCGATCTCGACCACGTAGTCGATCGGCACGCCGGCGGCCTTCATCGCCTCGGCCTGCGGAATGGTGCGCGGGAAGCCGTCGAACAGGTAGCCGTTCTTGCAGTCGGCTTCGGTCAGGCGGGCCTTGACCATGCCGATGATGATGTCGTCGGAGACCAGGCCGCCGGCGTCCATGATCGCTTTGGCCTTCATGCCCAGTTCGCTGCCGGCCTTGATCTGCGCACGCAGCATGTCGCCGGTGGAAATCTGGGGAATGCCGTATTTTTCCTTGATGTAATTGGCTTGCGTACCTTTACCCGCGCCGGGGCCGCCCAACAGAATCAAACGCATTGCGTGTCTCCCTGAATAATGGATGTATCAAAACCGCCCTAGCCTAAGCCAAGCGCGATTCGAACAACACTTAAAAAATTTTATTGACGGATTCAAGAGGCTGCTATGCAGCCTGAAACAGCGCGCGTACCCGCTCCAGATCTTCCGGCGTATCGACGCCGGGAGCCGGCGCGATCGGTGTCACGCCCAGGCTGATGCGGTAGCCATGCCATAGCACTCGAAGCTGCTCGAGCATCTCATGACGTTCCAGCGGCGACCGGCCAAGGCTAGCATAGATACGCAGGAAACCGGCACGGTAGGCATACAGGCCGATGTGGCGCAACGCGCCGAATTCATGCGGCATGGGTTGCCGGGCAGAAAATGCGTCGCGCGGCCAGGGGATGGGCGCACGGCTGAAATACAGCGCATAGCCGGCTTCGTCGGGCACGACCTTGACGACGTTGGGATTGACGAAGTCGGCATGATCGTGGATCGGGTGCGCCAGCGTGGCCATAACCGCATCGTCGTGCAGCACCAGTTGACGCGCAGCTTCGCGGATCAGCGCCGGATCGATGAGCGGCTCATCGCCCTGCACGTTCACCACCAGGGCGTCATCCGGCCAGTCCAGGGTCTCGGCGACTTCGACCAGGCGTTCGGTGCCCGACTGATGGTCCGGCGAAGTCAGCAAGGCCTGATAGCCGGCTGCTTCGACCACCCGTTGCACGCGGACATCGTCAGTGGCCACCGTTACCGATTCGGCGCCTGCCTGCAAGGCACGCTCCAGCACGTGCAGCACCATCGGGCGCCCGCCGATATCCGCCAGCGGCTTGCCCGGCAGACGGCTCGACGCATATCGCGCGGGAATCACGACGCGGAAATGCATGCCTGATCGCATCGGAGATTATTTGCCGTGAATCTCGTCGGGCGACAGTGCGCGCGCCTCTTCCGGCAGCATCACGGGAATGTCGTCGCGAATGGGATAGGCCAGGCGGCAGGCCCGGCATACCAGTTCATGCGCGGGCTTCTTCCACTCGAGCGGGCCCTTGCAGACCGGACAGACCAGAATTTCGAGAAGCTTGGGGTTCATTGGGAGATGTCCTGTTATAACGGGGAGGCAACGGCCGGTTCGGACTGCTGCGACTTGTTTTGATAAAGATGGATGTCGGCGACCGACAGCAGGGTCACCAGATCGTTGCCGTCGCGCGGCGCGTGGCTGACACCCAGGCTCACCGCCATCGGCAGGCCGTTGCTGGCGCCCCAGACTCGGGTGCGCGTCTCGATGCGTTCGAAAATCTGCCGGATGGCGGCATCGTCACGCAGCGGCAGAAGCGCGACGAATTCATCGCCCCCCCAGCGACCGCACACGCCCATTTCGGCCGATTCATTGAAGATTTGCGCGAATTCGGCCAGCACACGGTCGCCCACACCATGGCCATAGTGATCGTTGACCGCCTTGAACTGATTCAGGTCTGCGAACAGTACCGTGGCCGGGGTGTCCGCATTCGCCCTGCCGAAGACGCTGTCTGCCGCCGCCAGAAGACCATGGCGGTTGAGCAGGCCGGTCAGCGTATCGAAACGGCTGCGGTAATCGAGCTGGCTGCGTTGTTCTTCGATGCGCCCCATCAGGATGTAAGCGTACAAGGCCAGAGTGACCCAGAACACCCCAAAAAACACGTCGCCCGCACTCCCTTCGAATCCGCCTGCGCGATAACGCAGGGCAAAGGCGATCGCCATGCCCAGAAACGCGCCGCCCAGCACTTCGGCGAACAAGCGCATGCCGTAGCGCATGCCGTTGCCCAGCAGCACCATCAGGAAGGCCAGGGCCGAAGGCGGAATCGGATTGGGATCGTGGATCACGCACAGGGTGACGATGATCAGATCGGCGCTCATGGCGCTGCGGATCCTCAACAGCGTGACTTTCTGCAGCGCCTGCCGGAAAAACCAGCTATTGAGAAAAAAATACACGCCCAGCACGAGCAGAAGCTGCTCGATGCTGAACAGCACCGGACGCACACTCTCCAGCGTGGAGAAATAAATGACCGCCAGCGAAAAGAACAGATAGCGGGTAAAAAACTGGGTGATGATCTCGGAGCGATCAGGCATCCAGAAGCCGGCTTCTTCGCTTTCGGCTTCCCAATGGCAGGGATGCCGACGATCGCTCCAGCCCGAGTATTTAATTCCCATCGATCCCTCCCTCAGATGCGCACCCGCGGTTTTGCTATTGTTTGAGGCGTGCGTCCAGCCAGCGAACGAACCCCTGATCGGGGGTGACGTCCAACTCCACGACCCACCAGTCCGGCCCGGCGAAGCCCCTGCATTTTACCGCGTCTTTTTCAGTCATCAGCACCGCCTCGCCGGCAGGGATGTCCGCTGGCCGGAAAACATGATGATCCGGAAATGCGCGCGGGCGGTAGCGCAAACCGTGCGCATCGAGCATGGCAAAAAACCCCTGCGGCTGGCCAATGCCGGTGACGGCCAGCCAGTCGTGCCGTGGCAGATCGCGCATCATCTTTCTCTCTTGCGGTGCGTTCAGCCTGTAGGCCTGTACGGTACTGAAATCGGCGCGCCAGCTCACGACCGAATCCAGCGCGTGCGGCTGAACGGCTCCCCGTACCACCTGGACGACTGCATCCACATCCAGCAGCCGGCTCCTTGGTTCGCGCAACGGGCCGGCCGGCAGCAGCCAGCCATTTCCCAGCCCGGTCGCGGCATCGATGACAGCCAGTTCGATGTCGCGATGCAGACGGTAATGCTGCAGGCCGTCATCGGAGACGATCACATCCACCTCGGGATGCTGCGCCCGCAGCATGCATGCCGCCCCCGCCCGATCGCGCCCGATCACCACGGGAGCCTCCGTTTTGAGGCGAATCAGCGCGGGCTCGTCGCCCACCCATGCCGGCGCACTGTCGGTCTGCACCTCGACGCAGCCGCGCGCCGTGCCGCCATAGCCGCGACTGATCACGCCGGGTCGATGACCCTGGCTGCGCAGCCAGTTTGCCAGCCAGATGACCAGCGGGGTCTTGCCGCTGCCGCCGGCCGTGATATTACCGACCACGATCACCGGTACGCCGACCGATACTGTGCGCAGCCAGCCGTATCGATAGGCCAGGCGGCGCAGCCCGGATACGGCCGCGAACAGTGTCGATAATGGCAGAAGCAGCAGGGTGAGCACGCCCGTGCGTACCCAGACATGCCGAAGAAAAAACATGAAGCCGGCTACTGGGCGGTTTGTGTGGCAAAGGTGATGCGGGTCAGGCCCTCACGGCGCGCCGCTTCCATCACGTTCACCACGGACTGGTGGGTGGCCCGCGCATCGGCGTTGATCACCACCACGGGCTCGTTCTCGTTGGCAGCGGCGTTCTTCAGTGCAGTGGCCAGGCCATCGACCGACGCATCGCTCACGACCTGGTTGTCGACCTCGTAGCGACCGTCCTCGGCGACGGCGACTTCGATCTGCTTGGGTGGATTGGGAGTCTGGGCGGCACTGCTTGTGGGCAGATTGATCTTGAGTTCTGCAAAGCGCGCATAGGTCGTGGTCACTGCGAGGAAAATCACGATGACGAGCAGGATGTCGATGAATGGAATCAGGTTGATTTCCGGATAATCCTCACGACGGCCGCGGCGAAAATTCATGGCTTATTTCCGATCGCCGTGGACGATTTCCACCAGTTTGATCGCCTGCTGCTCCATGTCCACGACCAGTGATTCCACTTTGGCGCGGAAAAAACGATAGAAAATCATGGCCGGGATCGCGATGATCAGGCCGAATGCGGTGTTATACAGTGCGATCGAAATACCGTGCGCCAACTGGCCGGGGTTGGTGCCGCCGCCGGTTTGCGCACCGAAGATCTCGATCATGCCAATGACCGTGCCGAACAGTCCGAGCAGCGGCGCCATGCTGGCGATGGTGCCGAGCGATGTCAGAAAGCGATCGAGCTCGTGCGTCACCGCGCGGCCGGATTCCTCGATGGACTCCTTCATGACTTCCCGCGAGTTATGGGCGTTCTTCAGTGCGGTCGAAAAAATCCGTCCCAGCGGCGAACTGTCGGCCAGATGCGCAACCAGTTCCTGCGTCACACCGCGTTCCTGATAGATCTTGATTGTTTCCGGCAGCAGGTTTGAAGGTGCCACTTCCCGGGTGCGCAAGCTATAGGAACGTTCGATGATGATGGCCACGGCGAGAACCGACGCCAGAATCAACGGCCAGACCGGCCAACCGGCCGCCTCGATGATGGCAAGCACTGGATACCACTCCTTATAAAACGACAGGCGCAATGTAGCGCTCGCGCACCGGTTTCGGCAAGCATCAATTGCCGTGGCCGGATTTTTTTATAAAACGACGGAGTTCTCCACAATTGGTGTGGATAAGTCTGTGAAGAACGTCCTGAAGAATGCCCTAAACGCCCATCCACAAAGGGAAAAGCACTTTGGCCCAAAAAGTAGACAATATACTTATCCTTTTTATATCAATGAGTTATAAATTAACATCTATCGTCAATAGGGTTATCAAGTTTTTTTTGTCCCGATTTCCAGACTGTGCATGAACCGTGCCGGCTCGAACGGTTTATCCTGCATGCCATGGAATTTCTGGACGATTCTTCCGGCCATGCGCCTGCTTCGCCCGTGCTCACCGTCAGCGAGCTCAATCGCATGGCGCGGCGCGCGCTCGAATCCGCTTTACCGCTGCTGTGGGTGGGAGGCGAAGTCTCCAACTTTACCCGCGCGGCATCCGGGCACTGGTATTTTTCACTCAAGGATGCGGGTGCGCAAGTGCGCTGCGTCATGTTTCGCGGACGCAACCAGTTCTCCGATTTCACGCCGGCCAATGGCGATCATGTCGAGATCCGCGCCCTTCCCTCGCTATACGAGGCGCGCGGCGAGTTCCAGCTGGGCGCCGAGGCGATCCGGCGCGCCGGCGCCGGGCAGTTGTATGAGGCCTTCCTCAAGCTGAAGGCGAAACTGGCCGCCGAAGGTCTGTTCGACCCGATGAAGAAGCGCATCCTGCCGCGCTTTCCGCACCGCCTGGGCATCGTCACCTCGCCCCAGGCGGCGGCGCTGCGCGACGTGCTCACCACCCTGGCGCGCCGCATGCCGGGCTTGCCGGTCATCGTCTATCCTGCCCCGGTGCAGGGAGCAGGCGCCGGGATGCAGATCGCCGCCGCGATCCGCACGGCCGGTCAGCGCGCTGAATGCGACGTGCTGCTGGTCTGCCGCGGCGGCGGTTCGCTGGAGGATTTGTGGGCATTCAACGACGAGCGGGTCGCCCGCGCGATCGCCGCCAGCCCGATGCCGGTGGTCAGTGGCGTCGGTCATGAAACCGATTTCACCCTGGCCGATTTTGCCGCCGATCTGCGCGCACCGACGCCGACGGCTGCAGCCGAACTTGCCAGCCCGGTGCGCCAGGAGCTGCTGCTGCAACTGGACCATCTGGCCCATCAGTTCCACCGCCACCACGCACGCCGGCAACAGGGCGAGATGCAGCGCCTGGATTACCTGGCACGGCGTCTGGTCCACCCGGCCGAGCAACTGCGCCGCCGGCGCACCGACCTTCGTCAACTGGCGCAGCGGCTGCAGCACGCCAGCGGCACGCGCCTGACGGCCGAACACCTGAGACTTGCGCGACTAAACCAGCGGCTGGCAACGCCGCGCCACGCCATCCAGCGCGAACAGCAGCGGCTGGACGCACTGGACTTGCGCGCACGGCGTGCGGTTCAAGGCGGTTTCGGGCAGCATCAGCTCACCCTGGCACGGCTGGCCAGCAGCCTCGCCCATCTCAACCCGGAAGGCGTGCTGGCGCGCGGCTACAGCATCGTCCAGCGGGAAAACGGCAGCGTCGTGCAGGATGCGGCGATGCTCGACGCCGGCGAAAGAATCGGCATCCGCCTGCACCGCGGGCAAGCCCGCGCCACGGTCGAATCCGTCAGCAAGGATTGAGTCCGGCGCCTACGGCTTCAAGTGGCGGGCCACCCGGGCCGTCGCCTGCATGTCCAGATCGGCCGCCAGACAGTCCAGTTCCACCGCATCGGGCCAGGAGCGCAACCAGGTCAGCTGGCGCTTGGCGAGCTGGCGGGTGGCGGCGATGCCCTGATCGCGCAAGCCCTTCAGATCGATGTCGCCGTCGAGACAGGCCCAGGCCTGGCGGTAGCCGACCGCGCGCATGGACGGCAGATCGGCATTGAGCGCATAGCTGCGGCGCAGAGTATCCACTTCGTCGAGCAGGCCTTCGGCAAGCATGGCGTCGAAGCGCGCGGCGATGCGCTGGTGCAGCACGACGCGGTCGGACGGAATCAGGGCGAGCTGCAACACACGATAGGGCAGTTCGGCGTGCGCGCGACGGAGTAGCGCCGACATCGGGGTGCCGGTGAGCCGGAAAATTTCCAGGGCGCGGCCGATACGCTGGGCGTCGTTCGGCATCAGCCGTGCTGCGGTAGCCGGATCGATCTCCGCCAGTTCGGCGTGCAGGGCCGGCCAGCCGCGCGCTGCCGCCTCCTCTGCCAGGGTTTTGCGCACGCCTGCATCGGCCTGCGGCAGATCATCCAGGCCCTGCAACAACGCGCGGAAGTACAGCATGGTACCGCCCACCAGCAGCGGGACCCGGCCGCGCGCGACGATATCGGCCATCAGGCGTCCTGCATCGCTGCAGAAAGCCGCTGCGGAATAGGCTTCGGTGGGATCGCGGATATCCAGCAGATGATGCGGCGCACGAACGAGCGTGGCGGTGTCGGGTTTGGCGGTACCGATATTCATGCCGCGATACACCAGCGCCGAATCGACGCTGATGATTTCAAGCGGAAAGCGTTCGACCAGGCTGACCGCCAGCGCGGTCTTGCCCGAGGCGGTCGGGCCCATGAGAAAAATGGCGGGAGGATGGCGGGAGATCGGCATGGAGAGCCATTATCCCTCAGCCCGCTGACAGGCACGGGTTGACGCACAGGGCAATCTGCGGCGAGAGATGATCGTTTAAGGTCTACAGTGAAGTGCGGCGTGCATCGAGTCATTGCCCGCATCCGATATTCCCATCCAGACCAGGAGCCGTCATCCATGAATGTCAACGAACTCAATTCCGTGGCGAACACCATTGTCGCAAAACAGAAAGGCGTGCTGGCGGCAGACGAAAGCACACCCACCATCCAGAAGCGCTTCGCCGCCATCCACGTCGAATCCACTGAGGAAAATCGCCGGCGTTACCGTGAGATCCTGTTCACGACCGACGGCATCGAGCATGCTATCGGCGGCGTCATCCTGTTCGATGAAACCCTGCGCCAGAGTACCCGCGAGGGGGTCCCCTTCCCCCGATTGCTGGCGGATCGGGGCATCGTTCCGGGGATCAAGGTCGACCAGGGCGCCAAGGCGCTGGCGCTGCACCCCGGTGAAAAGGTGACTGAAGGGCTGGATGGCCTGCGCGACCGGCTTGCCGGATACCGCCAACTGGGCGCGCAATTCGCCAAGTGGCGAGCGGTGATCGAGATCGACAGCCGCGATCTTCCGTCGGCCTTCGGCATCCACGCCAATGCCCACGCGCTGGCACGATATGCCGCGTTGTGTCAGGAGGCCGGACTGGTCCCGATCGTGGAGCCGGAGATTCTGATGGACGGCGATCACGGCATCGAGCGCTGCGAGACCGTCACGGCGCGGGTGCTTCAGGCCGTGTTTGCCGAACTGGATGCCCATCGTGTGCGATTCGAGGGCATGCTGCTGAAGCCGAACATGGTGATTGCCGGGAAAAAAAGCGCCCGCCAGGCCAGCGTACAGGAAGTGGCCGAGGCCACGCTGCGCTGCCTCAGGCGTTACGTGCCGGCCGCGGTGCCGGGGATTGTGTTCCTTTCCGGCGGACAGAGTGCCGAGGATGCGACAGACCACCTGAACGCCATGAACGCGATGGGGCCGCAACCGTGGCCGCTCAGTTTCTCGTACGGACGAGCCCTTCAGGCGCCGGTGCTGGCAGCCTGGCAGGGCCAGGAAAGCCAGGTGATGGCGGCACAGCGGGCGCTGCTGAAACGCTGCCGGCTGAATGGCCTGGCGCGTGACGGAAAGTATTCACGCGCCATGGAAACCGCCGCATGATCCGCATGATTGTCTGCAGGCCGCACGAAACCGGATCTGCCCGGTGAACGGATGTTTCGTTTTTAAGGCTGGCAGGAACCGGCAATGAAAAACGGCGGGAAATCCGCCGTTCGTTTTTGTCAGTCAAGCCCGGGCCTCATGCCGCGGCATACTGCGCCTTGGCCTTGCGCGCCGCCGCGATCTCGTCAGGGCCATAGGCCTTGCCGGACCACAGCATCGTGTAGGCGATTTCCTCGTTACCGTTTTCACACAGTTCCAGCACTTTGCGGAACAGTGGCTGGAAGGTTTCGGAACGATGCGACTTCTCATGATTCTCGAAATCGGTCCAGAAAGTCACGATCAGCGCTTCCTTCCCCTTCATCGGGCTTTCGACCGCCTGGCCTATCGTCGAACCCTCATTGGACACGATGCCGGAGTTCAGTGCCACAAACCCTCCCACGAAACCGGTATCGGAATGGTAGGTCTTGACGTTTTCACACAAAAATGCCACGCGCTCCTGCAAGTCATCCACCGTGTAATCGGGTTTCAAAATCACCCGGTTGACCGTCACAAGGCCGTCTGTCGGAAAATTGGCAATCAATCCACTCATGGCTTTCTCCTGTCTTTAGGGTTGAACTACACCCCCAGTCTAGATGCCTGAGTAAATTAGTCAACTAATATATTTAATTTTTATATGGCTTCATCATAAATTATGATAATGGGGCGCTGATCCCGGCACGACGCATGAACCGGCCATTCATACGTATCTTTTCTGCTCGCGCCGCCTGCCAGGCCGCTTCTTCATGATCACTACGCCCTTGGCGACGGTGATATCGGCCACAGGAATGTTCTCGTACAGGGGATTCAGCGGCTTCAGCATCCAGCCGTCCTCGTGTTTCACGATCTGGCGAAAGATGTATTCCTCATTCACATAGGCCACCACATAGGAGCCGTCGCTGACCAGCCCCGACGGCTCGACCACGATGATTTCGCCTTCTGCGAATTCCGGCATCATCGAATCACCCAGCACCATCAGCGCGTAAGGCTCGGCCCCCGCACAATTGCTGGCTTCGTTGACGTCCTGGATAGGAATGGTTTTGCGTTCGGTACGTTCGTTCATGATGATTCCATCTGGCCAAATAATCAGAATCGGGTAGAGCTTATATACAAACGCGGGCGCCGCAAAATCAGCGGCCGCGCATGAACATGGCGTCGAGCTCGTCCAGGCCGATCTGGAACCAGGTAGGGCGGCCATGGTTGCACTGCCCGGCACGTTCGGTCATTTCCATCTCGCGCAGCAACGCATTCATTTCGGGCAATGTCAGGTGGCGATTGGCACGCACCGCACCATGGCAGGCCAGAGTGGCCAGCAAGTCATTGCGACGCTCGGCCAGCAGGCGCGCCACGCCAAATTCAGCCATTTCGACAAGTACCGCGCGCGTCAGTTCGACCGGATCGGCTTGTCGCAGCAGCCAGGGGATCGATCGCACCGCCACCGTGGTGGGCGAAGTGATCGACAATTCGAAGCCAATCCCGGCCAGTTGATCCAGATGCGGGCTGATTTCCGACACGTCGCGCGCATCGACTGTGAGTGCCACCGGTATCAGCAGGGCCTGCGCCGGCACCGCGCGGGCATCGAGCGCGGTCTTGAGCTTTTCATAGACCACGCGCTCGTGCGCGGCATGCATGTCCACCAGCACCAGACCCTGCGCGTTCTGCGCCAGCACGTAGACGCCGTGCAACTGCGCCAGCGCGTAGCCCAGCGGCGGCACATCGCCCTGCCCGCCGGCCGGAAAAGGCTGCGCCGCAGGCACACCGGCCAGCGCTGAATCCTGGCCCCCGGCCCCTGATCCCGGCAGCGGTGCGTAGAACGTCATCGCCTCGTTTACCCGCAGGGGCATCGATGCCTGCTGCGGCGTACCATACGGCGATGACGGGTGACCTGCCGCCGGCACCGGCTCCCCGGACGCCGCGGTCACCGCCACCGGCACCGACAGCAGGCGCTCGATCGCATGGAACAGAAACTGATGCACGCCGCGGCTGTCGCGGAAACGGATTTCCGTCTTGGCCGGATGCACATTGACATCGACCAGGTCCGGCGGCACGCTGATGAACAGGCAATACGCGGGATTCAGCTGATGATGCAGAACATCGCGATAGGCCTCCTTGAGGGCATGGACGATCACTTTGTCGCGCACGTAGCGGCCATTGACGAAGACATGCTGGCTGTCGCGCCCTGTCGTGGCGGCGCCAGGCCGGATCACCCAGCCGGACACCCGCAACGCGTCAGCCGCCGCATCGACTGCCATGCTGTGGTGCTCAAACGTTTCGCCCAGCACCTGGCGGACTCGCGCAGAGACCGGCTCGGCGTTGAGGCGCAACTGCACCCGGCCGTTGTGGCTCAGGGTGAACGATACCTGCGGGTTCGCCAGGGCCAGGCGCCGCACGGTCTCCGCGCAATGGGCGTATTCAGTGGCTTCGGTCTTGAGGAACTTGCGCCGCGCCGGGGTGTTGAAGAACAGATCCTGGATCTCGATCGTGGTGCCTGAGGCGCGCGCGGCGGGCGCCGGTACGTCGAGGCGGCCGCCTGCGGCCTGTACCGCCCAGGCATGCTCCGCATCCGCGCTGCGGCTGGTAAGCTGCACCCGCGCGATGGCGGCAATCGATGCCAGCGCCTCGCCGCGGAATCCCAGACTCGCGACCTGTTCCAGGTCGGCCAGACTGGCGATCTTGCTGGTGGCATGACGGGTCAAGGCAAGCGCCAATTCATCGCGTGCGATGCCGCCGCCGTTGTCGGCGACGCGAATGCGCTTGATGCCCCCCTGCTCCAGATCGATCTGGAGATCGGTGGCGCCGGCGTCGAGGCTGTTTTCCAGAATCTCTTTCAACGCCGCTGCGGGGCGTTCGACCACCTCGCCGGCTGCGATCTGTGAAATCAGCACATCGGGCAGAACGCGGATGGTCACAGCGAACCGGCGAACGCGACGCCCCGCCGGGCGGCCATGGCACGTCCCAGACGCTCGATGGCGGCAGCGTCCAGAACCTGCCGCGCCAGCGGCAGCACATGAGCGTTCTCGAATTCGAGATGGCCGCGATTGAGCGCGACGAAGCGCTGCGTCAAGGTCTCATCCAGCACGGCGGCCGAGCCGGCTTCGATCTGCTGCAGCGGTCCGCGCAGCCGTCGCCACCACAGCGCCAGTTCGTCGTGTTCCAGGGTCAGGGTTTCGACCAGATCGCACGCGCCCGGTGCACCGGCCTGTTCGAGCAGCGGGAACAGGTTGCGCTCTTCATCGTCATGATGGTGGACCGCCGCCGTATCGAAATACGTCAGTACCGCCCGCGCCGCCTGCTGTGCCTGGGCATCCGCACCGTGCGCCGGCAGATACGCCAGCAGCCTGTCGAGCGTATCGCACTGCCGGGCCATGCGGCCGTGGCACGCTTCCAGCACATCGAGCGGCCGGTCGAATCCAGGGGCCGTCGCGCCGAGCAGGCTCACGGTCATGGGTTGCGCGTCAGCCGCGACGGCGCAGTCAACGGATGCTTGTTGAAATAATCCTTGACGCCTTCGACGATGGCGTCCACCAGCTTGTCCTGGTAGCCGGGATCGTTCAGGCGTTTTTCTTCTTCCGGATTGGAAATGAATGCGGTCTCGATCAGGATGGAAGGGATATCCGGCGCTTTCAGGACCGCGAACCCCGCCTGCTCGACCTCGCCCTTGTGCAGGGTGTTGATACCGCCGATTTCCTTCAGCACCGCCCGTCCGAGCTTCAGGCTGTCATTGATGGTGGCGGTCTGCGACAGGTCGATCAGGGTACGCTTGAGAAAGGGATCCTTGACGTCCACGTTGGCGCCGCCGATCAGGTCGGCGTCGTTTTCCCGCTTGGCCAGCCAGCGCGCGGCAACCGAGGTTGCGCCATTCTCGGACAGGGCGAATACCGACGATCCGCGCGCATGCGGCTTGATGAAGGCGTCGGCATGAATCGACATGAACAGGTCGGCTTTCAGCGCGCGCGCCTTGACGACGCGTTGCCCGAGCGGCACGAAATAATCGCCGTCACGAATCAGGACGGCATGCATGTTGTCCTGGGCATCGATTTTCTGCTTGAGCTTGCGGGCCAGCGCCAGGGTGATGTCCTTCTCGCGCGAGCCGTTCGCTCCGCTGGCGCCGGGGTCCTCGCCACCGTGGCCGGCGTCGATCGCCACCGTGATCAGCCGCGCGTACTGTGGCCCCTCTTGCTTGCCCGGCGGCGCAGCCTGCGCAGTCGCTCTCGGCTGCGATGGTGCGGCCGGGTCTGACGCCACCGTATCGCCTGGCTGGACCGGATAGAGATCCACCACCAGGCGATGCCCGTACTGGCCAAGCGGCGCCAGCTGGAAAACGGAAGGTTTGACGGCCGTTTTCAGGTCGAGCACCAAACGCATGACACCGGGTCGATTGGTCCCTACGCGGATGGCACTGATGTAGGGATCGTCCGGGCTGAGTTGTCCGGCCAGCGCATCGAGTGCCACACCCGCTTCCACTCCCTCGAGGTCGATCACCAGCCGTTGCGGATTCGACAACATGAAATACTTGTGTGCGACAGGTTGCGCCGCCTCCAGGGTGATGCGCGTGTAGTCGGGCGACGGCCACAGACGCGTGGCGCTGAGCTGCAGCGCCTGGACCCCACTCGACGCCAGCACACTGCACAGAAAGAAAATTTTCAACAGGGCGTGCAACATGTCTCCAGACAAAAAACGCCGCGAGGACTTGAGGCTTCGCATTCAATGCCGCGCGCATCGTCCGTGATGGTCAAGCGGACGACCATATCCGGTAACGGCAGCCAGCCGGCCGCCTTGTCCGGCCATTCGATCAGGCTCACTATCCGGCCGTCGCTTGCGTCACGAAATCCCGCATCCAGCCACTCGCGCGGATCATGCATACGATACAGGTCATAATGATACAGTTCAAATCCGGGCAGGCTATAGGTTTCAGCCAGGGTATAGGTCGGACTCTTCACCCGTCCGGCATACCCCAGTGCCCGCAGCATTCCACGCACCAGGGTGGTTTTCCCCGCTCCAAGATCCCCCTCGAGATAAACGGTCATGCCGGGTACCAGCCCCTTCGCCAGCCGCGCGCCGAAGGCCAGCGTCGCAGCCTCGTCGGCCAGATGGCGGCGGCATCGCACGGTATCATCGCGTTTATGCATGAACAGGATTTAAGCCGGCTGGCGCAGCAAATCAAGCAATGGGGGCGCGAGCTCGGCTTTGCCGCGGTGGGCATTGCCGACGGCGAGTTGAGTGCCGCCGAAGCGGGTTTGCAGGCGTGGCTGGATCGGGGGTTTCATGGCGAGATGGATTATATGGCGGCGCACGGCGTCAAGCGCAGCCGGCCGGCCGAACTGGTGCCCGGCACCGTCCGCATCATCAGCGCGCGGCTGGATTATTTTCCGCCCGCCGCCGCCGACCCGCATGCGGTGCTGGCTGACGCCGACGCGGCCTACGTCTCGCGCTACGCGCTCGGGCGCGACTACCATAAAGTGCTACGCAACCGCCTGCAAAGCCTGGCCGAGAAAATCAGCGCGCAAATCGGCGAACACCGTTTCCGCGTCTTCACCGACAGCGCGCCGGTGCTGGAAGTGGCACTCGCCAGCAAGTCCGGCCTCGGCTGGCGCGGCAAACACACCCTGCTCCTGAACCGCCAGCACGGATCGTGGTTTTTTCTCGGCGAGATCTACACCGATCTGCCGCTGCCGGTGGACGCGCCCGCAACCGGCCACTGCGGATCCTGCCAGGCCTGTATCGACGTCTGCCCGACGCAGGCCATTATCGCCCCCTACACGCTCGACGCGCGGCGCTGCATTTCCTATCTCACCATCGAACTCAAGGGCAGTATCCCGCTGGATCTGCGCCCCCTGCTGGGCAACCGCATCTACGGCTGCGACGACTGCCAGCTGGCGTGCCCGTGGAACCGCTTCGCGCAGACCGCCGCGCTGCCGGACTTTGGCGTGCGGAACGGGCTCGACAGTGCGCAACTGGTGGATTTGTTTGCCTGGAGCGAAACGGACTTCAACGAGCGGCTGGCCGGTTCGCCGATCCGCCGCATCGGCCACGCGCGCTGGCTGCGCAATATCGCCGTGGCGCTGGGTAACGCGCCGCCTTCGCCTGAAATTCAGGCGGCGCTTGGCGCGCGCCTGCCGCACCCGTCCGAACTGGTGCGCGAGCACGTGGCCTGGGCACTGCAACGCCAGCACGCTGCGCAATAAACAGGATGCGCCTACAAGCCCGCGCGCAGTTCATCCCGCGCATGACGGATCACCGACACGCCCGAACTCAGCGCCAGCGCTGCCAGCACCAAGGCCACCACGATATCCGGCCAGCCGCGCGCGGTCGCCCACACCCCGGCCGCCGCCGCCATCACCGCCAGGTTGCCGAGCGCATCGTTGCGCGAGCACAGCCACACCGAGCGCGCCTGCGCGTCGCCCTGGCGGTGGGCATACAGCAGCACGGCGACACCGACGTTGACCGCCAGCGCCAGCAGGCTCACCCAGCCCATGACGGCCGGTTCCGGCACCACGCCCGCCGACCATTGCCAGGCCGATTTGCCGAGCACGAACACGCCGTAGCTAATCATCAGCCAGCCCTTCCACAGCGCGGTGCGCGAACGCCACAGCGGCGCCATCCCGAGCACGAACAGGGCGACGCCGTAGTTGCCGGCGTCGCCCAGAAAATCGACCGCATCGGCCAGCAGCGACACCGACTGCGCCGCAAAACTGGCGACGATCTCGACGCCGAACATCAGCGCATTCAGCACCAGCGCAATCCACAGCGCGCGCCGGTAAGCCGGGTCGGGCGCCGCGTCGCACACCGAATCGCAGCCGCAGCCGCTCATGCCGGATACCGTCCCACTGTTTGTAATGCACAGCGGCCCTGCAGGTAAAATGCGGTTTTCCTCATCGCGCCATCCTGCCACGCATGTCCACGAACGCACACTCCCCCATCGGCGTATTCGATTCCGGCATCGGCGGGCTGACGGTGGTGCGTGCCCTGATGGAGCGCCTGCCCTTTGAAAACATCGTCTATTTCGGCGACACCGCGCGCGTGCCCTACGGCGTGAAGTCGGTCGAGACCATCGCCCACTTCACCACCCAGATCGCGCAGTTTTTACTGGAAAAGGACGTCAAGCTCCTGGTCATCGCCTGCAACACCATGGCGGCGGTGGCGGCGCAGGTAGTCAAAGACCTGTCGCCGGTACCGGTGCTCGACGTCATCGACGCCGGCGCGGTGTCGGCGCGCGGCGGCAGCAAGATCGGCGTCATCGGCACCCCCACCACCATCAACAGCAACGCCTACGCGCGCGCCATCCACGACTACGTGCCCGACTCGCGCATCCATTCGCAGGCCTGCGCGCTGTTGGTACCGCTGGTGGAGGAAGGCTGGCTCGACCACGAAGTCACCCGGCTGACCGCGCAGGAATACATGAAGCCGCTGCTCGCCGAGCAGATCGACACCCTGGTGCTGGGCTGCACCCACTACCCACTGCTGAAGCCGCTGCTGCGGCAAGTGCTGGGCGACGACGTGCGGCTGGTCGATTCCGCCGAAGCCATGGCCGAACAGGTCGCCGCGGTGCTGGCCGACAGGCAGCTCGCCAACCCCGGCCCGGCCCGGCCGCGCTACGACTTTTACGTCACCGACGTGCCGCTCAGGTTCCAGACCATCGGCGAGCGCTTTCTCGGACGCACGCTCGACAACGTGCATGTGGTGAAGTGGTAGCCGCGCAACCCTGCGCATGATCCGGGTCAACGCCCGGATCGAACTCGACGAACGCGAAATCCGGATCGGATCATTGATTGCATCACGCTTGCCGATTCAGCATGCCCGATGCGGCGTCATCAATCACGACCCCGGCCGCGACCTTCGTGTGGATTGTCCCGGCCCCTGTCCTGCATGCCTTTCTGATGATCATATGACCTCTGATAATGCTGCTGCGTGACCGGTTCACGTGGCTGGTAGCGATAACGTTCGGAGCGGATCGATTGCTGCCGTTCCGGCTCGCGCGGATAGCGATTCTCGGGGTAATGTCGTTGATAGGACGGCAAGGGCGCGGGACGTGGGGCGGCATGCCGGTCCCATCGGTCCCACCCGCTTCGGCGCTGCTCCCAGTCGCGGCCCCAGTGCTCACCCCAACGCGGTGCGGCATCTGCGCGCCAGCCATGGAAATAGGACGGCGGATGGCGGTAATAGCGCACCGGAACACGCAGGACGTACAACGGCACGTCATAACGGCCCACCACATCCCACGGCCCGTTGTACCAACTGCTCGCATACCAGGTGTCATCCTGGAATACCCAGTACAGACCATCGTAAAAGAAGAAATTCACATTCACGCCGGGATCGTAATAGACGGGGTAGCCCGGTACCCGGACGAGCCGTGGATACGCGGGAAAATTGATTCCGATGCTGGCGCCGGGCAGGTTGATGCCAACGCCGACACTGACCTCGGCACGAGCGGAGCCCCACGGAACACACATCATCGCCAATACAACAAGCAGATAGCGCATTTTCCTGTCCTCCAGTTGAAGATTGCTGCAAGGCGAGTGATTCCGCCCGGTACTGCTCAACGATTCTCTGCGCCGGCGGGACACTCTTTCAGTGCCTGAGCAATTTACGCCCGATCTGTCAACCTGAGGAATTTACGCCCGATCTGCCAACCTGCCCACACAGACCGTCCCCATCTTGCTGCACGTCCTGGCCTCAAGACCACAAACACCAGTACGGTCCCCAGCACCCAGCCAGGATGTCGCTTGACGATGCGAAGCGTTCCAATGGCCCGATCCGCCAGCGCCAAAGGCGCACGCCATGACGCCGTGCTTTGCGCCAACCCCCTTCGCTGCTCGGCGGACTGTGCCACCAATCGCTCACGGCGTTCGGCTATCCTGATCAATGCACTGTTCATGATTCAGAATCAACCATTCAGGATCCATCCATCAGATGCTGCCGGTCTTTGGATAATTCACCCAGACTCGCTGCAAACAGCCTCGGCTTGGCTCTGAATCTGCGCCGTGCACACCACAATGCCGCCACGCCGCCCAGCAGAAAAATACCGGTCAGCCCAGCCAACGCGAATAAGCGATGGCTATCCCAGAAGATGACCGCCACCAGAATCGTCAACAGCACCACCCCGATCCCGAGGCAGAACAGCGCCACGAACAGCATCGCGAGCACCGACACCAACCGCGCACGCTCTTCCTCCAGGTCCGTAGACAGCAACTCGAGTCGGGTATGGGCAATGGCGACGAGACTGGCTGCGAGCCCTTTCAGAGAGTCGAATATCCCGCCCGGTGTGGATCCACTCATGGACGATCAACTAGCGGCGGCCCATGATGAAGCCAACCAGCAACGCGAGGCCTGCGGAAATACCGATCGATTTCCACGGATTCTCGTGCACATAGACATCCGTCGCTTTGGCGGCTGCCTTGGCCCGAACCATGAGCGCAGCCTCGGCATCCATGATCTGCACCTTCGCCCGGGCAAGCGATGCATCGGCCTTGGCACGCACCGCGGCCAGCGCCTCCCCGCCCTGATTGGCCGTAGCCTTGATCAAGGCCTCCGCATCCGACACCACCGTCTTGAAGTCGGTGATCAACTGTTCCTTGGTCACATCGGCAAAATCCGGTTCGCCGGGCACATTTTTAGCGCTCATTGCTGATTCTCCATTCCATTTAAAAAAGCCGAAGTAAAAATACGACAACGCATCGCACGATGACTGAAATACACTCCGATCCCATCCCGGATCGACCACTCGACAAGCCAAAACCATACTCTGTTTATAGGATAAATCCCCGGACGTCTTCTGTACAGATCGAGCCTGTTCACAAAAATGACCGATCGGGGTGCCCTCCCCTCCCCCATATTGCCTTCGTGCGTCGGCGCATGGACTGCCGGTGTTCCTTCCCGGCCCATACTGGCTTGACTTGTAAAGCCGAAGGGAGCGAAGCATGAGAGGCAATCCGGACAGTGGAAGACACACCGGAATGCTTCCTGATTTCATCGGAAAATTAGGTGAAGATGACACGGCAGCCTCGTCGGGCAAGACCCTAGCCAAATGTCAGGCCCATTGCCTCGCGCACGTCACGCATGGTGTCACGTGCCAATTCCTGCGCCTTTTCGCAGCCGTCGGCAATGATGTTGCGCACCTGGTCGGGGTTGTCTTCGTAGTACACCGCACGCGCACGGATCGGCGCGAGCTCGGCCAGTACGGCATCGATCACCGGTTGTTTGCATTCGAGGCAGCCGATCCCGGCGCTGGTGCAGCCCGTCGTGACCCATTGTCGGGTGGCATCGTCGGAATACACCAGATGGAATTGCCACACCGGACAATTGAGTGGATTGCCGGGGTCGGTGCGGCGCACCCGTGCGGGGTCGGTCGGCATGGTGCGGATTTTCCTGGTGACAGTCTCGGGATCTTCACGCAGGGCGATGGTGTTGCCATAGGATTTGGACATTTTCTGTCCGTCCAGTCCCGGCATTTTCGGGGCCTCGGTCAACAGGGCGTCGGGTTCGACGAGAACCATCTTGCCGGAGCCCTCAAGATAACCGAACAGGCGTTCGCGGTCGTTCAACGACAGATTCTGTGCATCGTTCAGTAATGCCTTGGCCGATTCCAGCGCCTCGTCGTCGCCTTTTTCCTGATAGGCGGTGCGGCATTCCTCATACAGCCGCGCCTTCTTCGAACCGAGTTTCTTGACCGCGGCACGGGCCTTGTCCTCGAAGCCCGGTTCGCGCCCGTACATGTGGTTGAAGCGGCGTGCCAGTTCACGGGTGAATTCGATATGCGGAATCTGGTCTTCGCCGACCGGGACCCGGTTCGCGCGGTAGATCAGGATATCGGCGCTCATCAGCAGCGGATAGCCGAGGAAACCATAAGTGGAAAGATCCTTGTTGGCCAGTTTTTCCTGCTGGTCCTTGTAGGTGGGCACGCGCTCCAGCCAGCCGAGCGGCGTCATCATCGACAGCAGCAGATGCAGTTCGGCATGCTCGATCACGTGGGACTGCACGAACAGCGTCGCCTGCGCCGGGTCGATCCCCGCCGCGAGCCAGTCCACCACCATGTCACGCACATTTCCGTCGATCTCCTGCGGGGCGTCATAGTGCGTGGTCAGTGCATGCCAGTCAGCGACGAAGAACAGGCACTGGTATTTGTTCTGCAGGCGCAGCCAGTTTTTCAGGACGCCATGGTAGTGGCCGAGGTGCAAACGTCCGGTGGGACGCATGCCGGAGAGAACGCGATCGGAATACATGTTGGGTGAGTGGTGAGTGGTGAGTGGTGAGTGGTGAGTGGTAGAGATCAGGACAGTACGAGCTGGATCAGGCCGATCAATTGGGCAGATTCGAGGCCGGTGACCAATGCGGTCAGGCCGATGAACACGCTGATGAGCGGCCACAGGATGAAACCGAGAATGCCGGTGAACATCAGACCGAGCAGGATGAACAGGCCATACGGTTCCAGCCGGGCGAACTGCATGGCCTGCTTCACCGGCAGCAGGCTGACGGCGATGCGACCGCCGTCGAGCGGCGGCAGCGGGATCAGGTTCAGCGCCATCAGGATGACGTTGATGAATACGCCCGCTGCCCCCATCAGCATCAGCGGTGCGCTGATGAAACTGTTTCCCAGCGCATGCCCCATCTGGATCATCAGCGCCCAGAATACGGCCATGACGAAATTCATGCCGGGGCCGGCGGCTGCGACCCACAGCATGTCCTGCTTGGGGCGGCGCAGGCGGCCGAAGTTGACCGGCACCGGTTTGGCCCAGCCGAACAGGATCATCCCGCCCCCCAGCAGTTTGCTGGCCAGCAGGATCACCAGCGGCACCAGAATGGTTCCGACCGGATCGATGTGCTTGAGCGGATTGACGGTGATGCGGCCTGCCGCCGCCGCGGTCATGTCGCCAAAAAAACGTGCCACGTAACCGTGCGCGGCTTCATGCAAAGTGATCGCAAAGATGACCGGCAGGGCGAACACCACGATTTTCTGGATCAGGGTGAGTTCCATGCGCGATCAGCCTTCGAAATCCGTCGTGTCGCCCTTGCCGAAACGCAGTACGAAAGGGGCGTCGCTCGTGAGATCGACGACCGTGGTCGGAGTGAGCCCGCAGGCTCCGCCATCGATGACCAGATCGACGAGGTGCTCCAGACGTTCGCGGATTTCCCACGGTTCGGTCAGCGGCACGTCTTCACCGTACAGCAGCAGCGTGGACGACAGCATGGGCTCGCCGAGTTCGGCCAGCAGCGCCTGCACGATGGGATGCGCGGGAACCCGCAGCCCGATGGTGTCGTGCTTCTTGTGCAGCAGGCGCTTCGGCACTTCGCGGGTGCCGCGCAGGATGAAGGTATAGGCGCCCGGGGTGTACATCTTCAGGAAACGGAACTGGGTGTTGTCGACCTGAGCGTAATGTCCGAGTTCGGACAGGTCGCGGCAGATCAGGGTGAGGTCGTGTTCGGCATCGAGGCCACGCACCGACAGCAGCCGCATCGCCGCTTCCTTGTCGCCAATATGGCAGCCCAGCGCATAACAGGAATCGGTGGGATAGACGATCACGCCTCCGCGCTTGAGGATGTCGACCGCCTGATGGATCAGGCGGGGCTGCGGGTTTTCTGCGTGAATATTGAAAAATTGCGCCATAAAATATCGTCAGCCTGGGGAAAGGGAAAAATACGGTTCAAGCTCGGGCCAGTCTTGCCAGACCGGCTGGCAGTAGTGCGGCAGCGCCGGCAGCCGGCCGATGTCGATGCCCTCGCCCGGCGCATGAAAATCCGCACCGCGCGACGCCTTGAGGCCGAATGCGCGGGCCAGGTCGGCAAACTTTCCATATTCGGAAGGATGGTGGCTGCCCGTGATGACTTCAATGCCCTCGCCACCCAGCGTGCGAAAGGCATCCAGCAGTCGATGCAGTTCGTGCGCTTTGAACGCGTAGCGCCCCGGATGCGCGATCACCGCCAGGCCGCCGCTGGCACGGATCCAGCGAACGGCATTTTCAAGCGTGGTCCATTCGTGCTCGACGTAGCCGGGATTGCCGCGCGTCAGAAAGCGTCGGAAGGCACTGCGCATGTCGGGTGCATGCCCCTGTGCCACCAGCCAGCGGGCGAAGTGCGTACGCCCCACCATCTCCTTGTTGGCGGCATAGGCGTTGGCGCCTTCATACGCACCGGTGATCCCGGAGCGTGCCAGGTCGGCGCTCATGTATTGCGCACGCTCGATACGGCCCAGGCGGATACCCTGCAGGCCGGCAGCCAGTTCGGGATGTGCCGGATCGATGCGCAGGCCGACGATGTGAACGGTTTGTCCGCTCCAGGTCACCGAGATCTCGACGCCGGGGATCAACGTCAGTCCCGCTGCACCCGCTGCCACGCATGCGGCAGCCAGCCCCGCCACATCGTCGTGGTCGGTCAACGCAAGCACGTGCACGCCGTTGACGGCCGCACGTGCGACCACATCGGTGGGTGACAATACGCCGTCTGATACGTTGGAATGGCAATGCAGATCGATATTGATCATTGATGATCGGGTCGGGCGACCAGCGCTAAAAGCGCTTGGTCAGGAGGGGGAATCATAGCAAAATACGCAATCGTCCGAATTACGGTCGTCTGCAAGACTCAACCATAATGAAAAAACTGCTGTTCGATCTTTTTCCCATCATCGTGTTTTTCATCGCCTACAAGATCGGCGATGCCAACACCGAAGCCACCCGTACTTTCATGATCAGCCTCGGCCTGTCGCTGCCGGGAAGCGCCGGCGAGAAGCCGGGAATCTATCTCGCCACGCTGCTCGCCATCATTGCCAGCGTGGGCCAAATCGCCTGGGTCAAACTGCGCGGCCACAAGACCGACACCATGATGTGGGTCAGCCTGGGCATCATCGTGCTGTTTGGTGGCGCCACCCTGTGGCTGCATGACGAGAATTTCATCAAGTGGAAACCTACCGTGCTGTACTGGATTTTTGCCGCCGTCATTTTCGGCTCCGCCCTGCTCGGCCGCAACGTCATCAAGAGCCTGATGAAGGAGCAAATGGAACTTCCTGATGCCGCGTGGGGTCGGTTGAATGCGAGCTGGGGTGGATTTTTTGCCTTCATGGGGGTTGCAAATCTGTTTGTCGCCTTCAACTTCTCGACCGATACCTGGGTGGATTTCAAGCTGTTCGGGAGTCTGGGATTGATGCTGCTGTTCGTCATCGGTCAGAGCATGATGCTGACCCGGTATCTGGATAAAGAAACGCTCAACAAGGAAGAAAAGCAATAATGTTTTATGCCATCGTCGGCCAGGATACGGACGACAGCCTCGAACGGCGACTTGCCACGCGCCCCGCCCATATGGAACGCCTGCATGCCTTGCAGCAGGCGGGACGGTTGTTGCTGGCCGGCCCGTTCCCGGCCATCGACAGCAATGATCCGGGCGCGGCGGGATTTACCGGCAGTCTGATCGTCGCCGAATTCGACACGCTCACCGATGCCCGGGCATGGGCCGAGGCCGACCCCTACGTGGCGGCAGGCATCTATGCCAGGGTCAGCGTCACACCTTTCAAGAAAACCTTCCCCGTATGAATACGCCCGAGCTGATCCGCCAGCGCCTTGCCGCGCTGGAGCCCGACACCTACACGCTGGAAGATGAAAGCGCCCAGCACAAGGGTCATGCCGGCGCGGCCTCGGGCGGCGGGCATTACCGTCTTGTTCTGGTGTCACACAAATTCCGTAATCTCTCCACCCTCGCCCGCCATCGGCTAGTGTATGAAGCCATGGGCGAGCTCATGCAGCGCGACATTCATGCGCTGGCGATCACCGCTCTAACCCCGGAAGAACTCTGAAAGGAATCCGAATGCGTCTTGCCCTGCTCCCCGCCCTGATCCTCCTGGCCTTCACCCCGCTGGCGCAGGCTCAAACGCCCGCACCGGCGGCACCCGCCCCGGCGGCCGCGTCCGACAAGCCACTGGCAGTGGTCAACGGCAAGGGAATCCCCGCCTTGTACGGCGAACTGGTCAAACACGAAATGGCGCAGGGGCAGCCCGATTCCCCGCAGCTCGATGAGCGTATACGCGAATCGCTGATCAACCTTGAACTGCTGTCGCACGCCGCCCTCGACAAGGGGCTGGACAAGGAACCGCATCTGGCCGCCGCGCTGGACATTCGTCGCAAGGACCAGCTCGCCAAGGCTTACCTGGAAGACTACGTCAAGGCCCACCCGGTCACCGACGCCGAAATCCAGGCCATGTACGACAAGGCCAAAACAGAGCCGGTGGAGCCGGAATACCAGGCCCACCACATCCTGGTCAAAACCGAGGCCGAGGCGAAGAAACTGATTGCAGAACTGGGCAGCAAGAAGGCCAAATTCGAGGATCTGGCGAAGAAATACTCCAAGGACCCCGGCTCGGCCAAGAATGGCGGCGCGCTCGACTGGTCCGACCGGCGTGCTTTCGTGCCCGAGTTCTCCGAAGCGCTGGCTGGCCTGAAGAAAGGTGAAATCACCAAAACGCCGGTGAAGACACAATTCGGCTACCACATCATCCGTCTCGACGATACGCGCACGCCCAAGTTGCCGCCGCTTGATAGCGTGCGGGGCGAGATCGTCAAGCAGATCCAGCAGCAGCGTGTCCGCGATGCCATCACGGCAGTGCGTACCGGTGCAAAAATCGAGTAATCCGCTAAAAATATTAAACGGGGCTCCGCCCCGTCTTCACCTGATAGGGAGCCGATCATGGCCAGCAAAGAATACAACCACCTGCAAGACGTTTTCCTCAACACCCTGCGCAAGGAACGCATCCCTGTGTCGGTGTTTCTCGTCAACGGAATCAAGCTCATGGGACGAATTGAATCGTTCGACCAGTTCGTGGTCCTGCTGAAAGGCCAGGACCAGGCTGCCCAGATGATCTTCAAGCACGCCATCTCTACCATTTCGCCTTCGCGCGAAGTGGTCCTGCCGCAACGCGATACCGAGGCCTGAACCTCAGTTTTCAATGTGCACGGGCAGCAGGCCGGTCGCCGTACGCGCGTCCACCAGAACGGCTGCCCCCCCGCGATACGCCTGCTTGTGGCGCGCCGGGATCGCGTCCAGCTGCTGCCTGTCCTTCAGGTAGATCACCGCATAGCCTTCGGGATGCTCAGCCAGCCAGCGCTTTAGCTCGGCACCGTGCAATTCGAGCAGCGGCGTCTGCAGGCGGCCCAGAAACTGATATTGCGCGTGGTATCTCGCGGCATTCGCAACCGGCAGGCCTTGTGCCTGCACGTCGCTGATCGCCAGCGCCAGCGCTTTGATGTCGTACAGGGGGTCGATCGATGGTTTGGCGGCCAGCTGCACCAGCACCAGCGTGGCTGCCCCCAGCAACGCCAGATTCGGTACCGCCGGGAAGCCGCGCCGCCCGGCCACCCAGGCCGCCAGCGCCAGCAACGCCAGCAGCGCGCCCGGCCATGAAGCCGGCAACGCGGCGGCCTCTGCGTTGAACGCCGCAATTTTTCCGCTGGCAGCCAGCATCAACGCCACGCCCAGCCCCATTGTCAGCAGGACAGGCACGCCCACGCGGAAAGCCGGGCGGTCGGCCAGTACGCGCGCAGCCAGCAGCGCAAACGCCGGAAACAGCGGTACCAGATAATGCGGCTGCTTGCCGCTGATGAAGCAAAACGCGATGAATACCGGCAGCATCCAGGCGAGGCAAAAGCGCGTGCCGCGGTCCAACCCGACCCGCCGGTGATGCGCCAGCGCCCGCCAGAATCCCGGCCAGACGAACCAGGGGAACAGCAACACGGGCAGCAAGGGCACATACCACCAGAACGGCCGCCGATGCGCGAAGGACTCGACCATGCGGTGGGCGGTCTGGCCCCAGAAAATCGCGTTGCGATACGCCTCGCCCCCGGAAAACCCGGCCGGGATCGCCCATGCCAGCGCAATGGCCGCACCCAGCAGCACGGCCAGCAGCGTGCCGCCGAACCAGCGGCCCCATTTCAGGCCCGGATTCCACCACGGCGCCAGCGCGACGACGGGCAGCAGGTTCAGGAGAATGACCGGGCCCTTGGTCAGCACGCCCAGACCGATCGCCACCCCCAGCACGGCAAAGCCGCCACGCTTCCCGTCGGTGGCCGCCAACACGCCATGCAGGCCGATCAGTACCCAGAAGGCCAGCATCACGTCGAACATGACCGAGGTGGAAAAGACGATCCACAACGATGCACTGGCCAGTACCAGCGCGGCCTGCCCGCCCAGGCCCGCACGCTGCGGCCACAGGCGGCGGGCGAGGCCGAACGTCAGAAGCAGTCCGCCCGCGGAAAACAGCGGCAGCACCAGGCGCGGCCACCAGTCGTTGACGCCAAACAGCGCCCAGCCGGCCTGGAACATCCAGAACAGGAAGGGCGGCTTGTCGCTGTAGGGTGCACCATTCTTGAACGGCACCAGGAAGTCGCCGCGCAGCCACATTTCCCAGGCCGCGCTGACGTAACGCGTTTCATCGATCGGGATCAGCGGACGTGTCAGGATCGCCGCCGCAGTCAATACGGCCAGCAGCAGCAGACTCAACAGCAGCAGGCCGCGTCCGGTGGAATCAGGATTGTGTCGTGGAGTCATGGTCAGGGTCGCTTTCGGTTTCATCCAGCGCCGCGTCGATCTGCGCGTCGAGGCTCTGGCCGTGGCGGAAGTGTCTATACAGGTAGGCACCCAGCGCGCCCGAGATCAGGAACAGGCCGATGGCAAGCGCAAGTTTCAGGGCGGGCGCGAGGTGGACGCCGCTGCCGACCAGTGCGAACACCAGCGTCTGCGGCAGGTAGCCGAGCAGCGTGCCGGTGAAGAAATGCACGGGTCGGATGCTGGAAATCCCCGCCGCCAGGTTGGTCAACAGATTGTTGCCTACCGGCAGCAGACGAACCAGCACCGTCATGGCAAACGGATGGTCGTGGATGAAGCGGTCGAAGCGCCCGGCGCGCGCGCCCAGCCGCGCGCGCAGCAGCCCTTTGCCGAACAGGCGTGCATAGCCGAAGCTCAGCATGCAGCCCAGCAGCGCGGCCAGCGCGCCGAGCAGCGTGCCGAGACCAATGCTGAAGGCATAGCCGCCGAGAAAGGCAATGATCTGGCGCGGCAGGCCGATGGCGGTGAACATCCCGCCCATCAGCAGGAACAGCAGCGCCCCATTGACACCGTGCCCGCGCACCCGCGCATCGATCCAGGTTTCGTTGATGCTGTTGCCGAGATCGCTGGACTCGAACAGGTAGCCCAGCAGCGCCAGGCTCAATATCAGCGCCAGGCCTTTGACGATGACGCGCGCCCTCATTTACAGATCGGAATCGGATTCGATGACCGGCAGACGCACGCGTCGCTGCAGCCAGGCCACGCCAAACAGATCGACGATCCCCACCCACAGCCGATTATGCACGCCGTACTTGGAAGTGCCGCGCTCGCGCGCGCGATGATGAACCGGAACCGACACCACCGCGCCGCCATTGCGCATCACCAGCGCCGGCAGGAAACGGTGCATGTGGTCGAAATTGGGCAAGGCCAGAAAGGTCTCGCGGGCAAATACCTTGAGGCCGCAGCCGGTATCCGGCGTGTGGTCCTTCAGCATGCGCGAGCGTACACCATTGGCGATTTTCGACGACAGTCTGCGCAGGAAAGTATCGTTGCGACGGGCCCGCCAACCGGCCAGCAACGCCAGATTGGCGGGTTGCGCCGGATCAGCCAGCCGGGCCAGCAAGGCGGGAATATCGGCGGGATCGTTCTGCCCGTCCCCGTCGAGCGTCGCAATCCACTCATGGCGTGCCGCGACCACCCCCGTCGTGACTGCGCGGCTTTGCCCGCACGAAGCGCGATGACGGATCACCCGCAGCATGGGAAATTCGGTTTTCAGCCGCTCCAGCCGGGCCTGGGTAGCGTCGGTACTGCCATCGTTGACGTAGAGGATTTCGAACGCGGCCTTGCCCGACAAGGCCGCCGCGATTTCACGCACCAGCGGCTCGACGTTATCCTGTTCGTTCTTGACCGGAACGACGACTGAAAGCCTGCCGTGGTAGGCGTGTTGGGGCATTGCTGTATGTATGGGTCGCCTGGCGTTGGCGGAAGCTGGAGCTGTTTCTCCAGGCTGGGCCGCCTCGACAGGCTTCCGAAGCTTGAAATTTCAGAAGCTAGGCATTCTAATTTATTTTCAACGCCGAATACGCTCCAGGCGTACCGACTCCAGAACGTGGCATTGAAGAAGCTGACCCGAACGGCCTGGCTCTGCCTTTTAGCGGGCCTGGATGCGGGATGGCGGAGAGGGGGGGATTCGAACCCCCGTCAGGATATTATCCTGAACACGCTTTCCAGGCGTGCGACTTAAACCACTCATCCACCTCTCCGGGAGCGGCGCATCATACCGGAAGCGCCCATGCCCGGCAAATTGAAACTGGAACTCCGACACTGACAGGACGGAAAATAATGCCCTGCACCCCTTGAATCCTCATCATCCATCCCCAGTTGCCTGCGAGAACCAATTGGGAGATCACATTGCAGGACGAACTCAACACCGAGAGCAGCCCGGCCGGCGCCCAGACCGGCAAAGACATCATGCCCAGCCCGGAAGAACTTCTGAAAGCGGCTGAACTTCAGGCTGCCGAGCACCACGACGCCTGGCTGCGCGCCAAGGCAGAGACCGAGAACATGCGCCGCCGCGCGGCGGACGACGTCGACAAGGCGCGCAAGTTCGCGGTGGAGAATTTCGCGGCTGAACTGCTGACAGTGAAGGACAGCCTCGAGGCGGCACTCAAGGCCGAGTCGCCAAGCGTGGAGAACATGAAGGACGGCGTCGAGCTGACCCTGAAGCAGCTGGTTGCGGTATTTGGAAAGTTCAACCTGCACGACATCGATCCGATGGGCGAGAAGTTCGACCCGCACCTGCATCAAGCGATCCAGGTGGTCGAATCCGAGCAGCCCGCCAATACGGTCGTCACCGTGCTGCAGAAAGGCTACCGCCTGCACGAGCGCACCCTGCGGCCGGCGCTGGTGATGGTCGCCAAAGGCAGCGATTGAACCGGCCTTATTGAAATTCGCACCACTTCCCCCACATTCAGACCAGTCGAAACTCTTTTAGAAGGAACGCATCATGGGACGCATTATTGGCATTGACCTGGGTACCACCAATTCCTGCGTGGCGGTGATGGAAAACGGCACCCCGAAGGTGATCGAGAACGCCGAGGGTGCACGCACCACGCCATCCGTCGTGGCCTACACCGAAGACGGTGAAATCCTGGTCGGTGCGCCCGCCAAGCGCCAGGCCGTCACCAACCCGAAGAACACCCTGTTCGCAGTGAAGCGGCTGATTGGACGTCGGTTCGAAGAGAAGGAAGTGCAGAAGGACATCGGCCTGATGCCCTACAAGATCGTCAAGGCCGACAACGGCGACGCCTGGGTGGAAGTACGCGACAAGAAGATGGCGGCCCAGCAGGTGTCGGCCGAGACCCTGCGCAAGATGAAGAAGACCGCCGAAGACTACCTCGGCGAGGAAGTGACCGAAGCTGTCATCACCGTGCCGGCCTATTTCAACGACAGCCAGCGCCAGGCGACCAAGGACGCCGGCCGCATTGCCGGACTGGACGTCAAGCGCATCATCAACGAACCGACTGCGGCCGCGCTGGCGTTCGGCATGGACAAGAAGGAAGGCGACCGCAAGATCGCGGTGTATGACCTCGGCGGCGGCACCTTCGACATTTCGATTATTGAAATTGCCGAGATGGACGGCGAGCACCAGTTCGAGGTGCTGTCGACCAATGGTGACACCTTCCTCGGTGGCGAGGACTTCGACCAGCGCCTGATCGACTACATCGCCGAAGAATTCAAGAAGGAACAGGGCGTCGACCTGAAGAAGGACGTGCTCGCGCTGCAGCGCCTGAAGGAAGCGGCGGAAAAGGCCAAGATCGAGCTGTCGTCGAGTCAGCAGACCGAAGTCAACCTGCCCTATATCACGGCGGATGCCTCCGGGCCCAAGCACCTGGCGGTGAAGATCACCCGTGCCAAGTTCGAGGCGCTGGTGGAAGATCTGATCAAGCGCACCATTGATCCGTGCAAGATGGCGCTGAAGGATGCCGGCCTCACCACCTCGCAGATCGACGACGTCATCCTGGTCGGCGGCCAGACCCGCATGCCCAAGGTGATGGACGAGGTGAAGGACTTCTTTGGCAAGGATCCGCGCCGTGACGTCAACCCGGACGAAGCGGTGGCCGTGGGTGCAGCGATTCAGGGCGGCGTGCTGAAGGGCGAAGTGAAGGACGTGCTGCTGCTCGACGTCACGCCGTTGTCCCTGGGTATCGAAACCCTGGGCGGCGTGATGACCAAGCTGATCCCGAAGAACACCACGATCCCGACCAAGGCCTCGCAGGTGTTCTCGACCGCCGACGACAACCAGAGCGCGGTGACGGTGCACGTGCTGCAGGGCGAACGTGAAATCGCCTCGGGCAACAAGAGCCTCGGCCAGTTCAACCTGTCCGACATTCCGCCTGCGCCGCGCGGCATGCCGCAGATCGAGGTCACCTTCGACATCGACGCCAACGGCATCCTGCACGTGTCGGCCAAGGACAAAGCCACCGGCAAGGAAAACACCATCCGCATCCAGGCCAGTTCCGGCCTCAGTGAGGAGGAAATCCAGCGCATGGTGAAGGATGCCGAAGCCAACGCCGCCGAGGACCACAAGGCCGTCGAACTGGCGACCGCGCGCAACGCCGCCGATGCGATGATCCACTCGGTGAAGAAGTCGCTGACCGAATATGGCGACAAGGTCTCGGCCGACGAGAAGACCGCGATCGAGGCCGCGCTGAAGGAAGCCGAGGATGCCGTGCGCGAAGGCGACAAGGACACCATCGAGGCCAAGACCAACGCGCTCGCCACCGCCAGCCACAAGCTCGCCGAACAGATGTATCAGGCCGAGCAGGCCAAGAGCGGCGCACAACCGGGCGCCGAAGCAGGCGCGGGCAGCCATGCCGCGGACGACAACGTGGTCGATGCCGAGTTTGAAGAGGTGAAGGACAAGTAAGTGGACAGGGGTCGGGATTCAGGGGTCAGGGAGAGCCGTGCCATGCGCGGCTTTTCCTTTTTTCCACTGAATTCCGATCCCGCCCTGCTCCCTGAATCCTGATCCCTGAATCCCGACCCCTGCCATGAGCAAACGCGACTACTACGAAATCCTCGGCGTCTCCAGGAACGCCTCGGACGAAGAAATCAAGAAGGCCTACCGCAAGCTGGCCATGAAACACCATCCCGACCGCAATCCGGATAGCAAAGGCTCGGAAGAAAAATTCAAGGAAGCCAAACTGGCCTACGAAATCCTGTCGGATTCGGACAAGCGTACCGCTTACGATCAGTTTGGCCATGCCGGAATCGACCAGCAGGCCGGCATGGGGGGCGGCGGCGGATTTTCCGATGCTTTCTCGGATATTTTCGGCGACATTTTCGGCGGTGGCGCGAACCGCCGCGATCGTGTCTATCGCGGCGCCGATCTTCGCTACAACCTCGAAATCGATCTGGAAGAAGGGGCACGCGGCACCGAAACCAAGATCCGCATTCCCACCCTGGAGGAATGCGACACCTGCCACGGCAGCGGCGCCAAGCCTGGCACCACGCCGACCACCTGCACCACCTGCAGTGGCCACGGACAGGTCCGTATCCAGCAAGGCTTCTTCTCGGTGCAGCAAACCTGTCCGCGCTGTGGCGGAAGCGGCAAGATGGTGACCGATCCCTGCCTGAGTTGCCATGGCGAAGGCCGCGTCAAGAAGCACAAAACCCTGTCGGTCAAGATTCCCGCCGGCGTTGACAGCGGCGACCGCATCCGTCTGGCCGGCGAAGGCGAAGCCGGCGTCAACGGCGGTCCGCCGGGCGATCTCTATGTGGTGATCCACATCAAGGAGCACCCGGTATTCAAGCGTGAAGGCGACAACCTGCATTGCGAGATGCCGATCAGTTTCGCCACCGCCGCGCTCGGCGGCGAGGTCGAGATTCCCACGCTGGACGGCCACGCCAAGATCAAGATTCCCGTCGAAACGCAGTCGGGCAAGGTTTTCCGTCTGCGCGGCAAGGGCATCAAGGGCGTACGCAGCCACGCGCCGGGTGATCTCATGTGCCACATGCTGGTGGAAACGCCGGTGAACCTGTCCGAGCGCCAGCGCGAACTGCTGCGCGAGTTTGAATCCCTGAGCCCCGGACGCAACAACAATCCGCGCGCGCAGTCGTTCATGGATAAAGTGAAGTCCTTCTTCGGGCAGTAAATTCAAACGCTCCACCACAGAGACACCGAGACACAGAGGAACCCAAATACCACACACGCGCTAGCCAGACGCCTGGTATTACTCTGTGTCTCGGTGTCTCTGTGGTGAGCGGGTTTTAGCCCGTCAGGGCCGCGCCGCAGCAAACAGCCGAAAGAAGTTCTGCGAAGTCGCTTCGCCCACCGCTTCGACGCTCAGGCCGCGCACCCGCCCGATTTCCTCCGCCACGTGCTTGACGAAGCCCGGCTGGTTGATGTGCCCGCGATGCGGCACCGGCGCCAGGTACGGCGCGTCGGTCTCGATCAGCATGCGCTCCAGCGGGATGCTTGCGGCCACCTCGCGCAGCGCAGCGGCGTTCTTGAAAGTCACGATGCCCGAGAACGAGATATAGAACCCCAGCTCGATGGCGGCTTCGGCCACCGCCAGACTTTCGGTGAAGCAGTGCATCACCCCGCCCGCTTCGCCCGCCTGCTCCTCGCGCATGATGCGCAGGGTGTCGTCGGCCGCGGAACGGGTATGAATGACCAAAGGTTTCCCGCAGGTACGCGCGGCACGGATGTGGGTGCGAAAGCGCTCGCGTTGCCATTCGAGATCGCCGGTCAGGCGAAAATAATCCAGTCCCGTCTCGCCGATCGCAACGACCTTGGGGTGGTCGGCCAGCGCGACCAGTTCCTCCACCGTGGGTTCGGTGCAATCTTCGTGATCCGGATGCACCCCCACGGACGCATAGACGTTGGAATGCGCTTCGGCCAGCGCGCGAATGTCAGGGAATTTTTCCAGTTCCACGCCAATGCAGAGCGCGTGACTGACCTGATTGGCCGTCATCAGGTCGAAAATCTCGGGCAGCTTGCTGGCCAGGTCGGGAAAATTGATATGGCAGTGGGAATCGACGAACATTTCAGATACAAAATTCAAGGCACAAGGGGCAAGGTACAAGTTCTTGAAGGCGCCGTGATTATGAAGGGGCTTGGCGCCGCTCTTGCCACTTGGATCTTGCATCGGCCCTACATGGTGTGGGTGGGACGCACCGATTTTAACGAACCACCGAGCAAGCCTTCAATCTTGTTTTGTGCCGCCTTGCCGCTCTCGTTGAAGGCGAACTGCACGCCCACACCCTGGGTACGGCTGCCGTGCGCGCCGGAAGGCGTCACCCATACCACTTTGCCGGACACCGGCAATTTGGCGGGGTCGTCCATCAGCGTCAGCAGCATGAACACTTCCTCGCCCATCTTGTATTGCTTGTTGGTGGGAATGAACAACCCGCCGCCCTTGATGAAAGGCATGTAAGCGGCAAAAAGCGCGGATTTTTCCTTGATGGAGAGGGATAGCACGCCTGGGCGAACCTGTCCTGCGACATCGTTTGCTGCTGCATTCATCATCGATCCTTTTCAATCAAATACGTGTCGATACTGCATCAGCCAGGCCTCGAGCTGCAACAGCCGGTTGAGCGGATGTGCCAGTGTCCGGCCCTCGTTCGCCTGCGTTCTGGCAAGCGCCAGCAGTTTCGCCAGATCGGCCCTGCCGCCCAGATGCGTCAACACGTCGGTAAAATCACGGTTGAACAGGACGCTCCCCTGTAATCTGACCGCCAGCAGATCGCCCAGCCATTTATACGCCACGTCATGCCAGATTTGCGGGCTGAGCGTTTTCCAGCGCTCGGCCGCAGTCACCGGATCCAGCCGGGCGGGGTCCGCCAGACTTTGCAGCACGGCGCGGCGCTCGTCCAGCCCGGTTCCTTCAGCCCGGCGCTGCGCCTCAAGCGGCGTACCGCTGGCCAGCGCCAGCAGGTTCATTGTATCGGCCACGCCCTGTCCGGCCAGCCATTGCGCTGCCTGATCGACAGGCGGCAGGCCGATATCGATCCTGGTGCAGCGACTGCGCAGGGTTGGCAATAAACGGCGTGGCTGGTCCGAAACCAGCACGAATACTGTATTTAACGGCGGTTCCTCCAGCACCTTTAACAGCGCATTGGCTGCCGCCAGATTGAGGCTGTCTGCCGGATCGACCAGCACCACGCGAAATCCTGCGCGATAGGTCGACAACTGGACAAAATCAACCACCTCGCGCGCCTGGTCCACCTCGATCGCCGTGGCCATGCGGATTTCACCCTCTTTTCCGGTTTTCTCCTGCAACGTCAGCAGATAGAAATCCGGATGCGCATCCGTCTCGAACCAATGGCAGGCCGGACATTGGCCGCAGGCCATGCCATCCGCTTGCGGCGCCTCGCAAAGCAGCGTCTGCGCCCACAGCCGCGCCAGCCTCCCCTTGCCTGTCCCGCGCGGCCCGGCCAGCAACAAGGCCTGTACCGGGTGCGCCCGCGACCCCAGCAGACGCTGCCAGGGCGCTTCCAGCCAGGGGTACGGCGCGCTCATTCCAGCTCTTGCAGCAATTCACCGATCCCGGCTTGCAAATCGGCGATACTCAGGCGCGCATCCAGCACCCGGATGCGCCCGGGTTCGGCCCGCGCGCGGTCGAGATAGGCATTGCGGACGCGGCTGAAAAAACCGCTGGCCTCACGTTCGAAGCGGTCGGCGGTACGCGCGGCCGCCCGGCGTGTTTCCGCCACGTCGGGCGGCACATCGAACAGCAGGGTGAGATCGGGCACGAAGCCGCGCTGTACCCAGGCTTCCAGCGTGGCGATGCGGTCCGCCGGAATGCCGCGCCCGCCGCATTGGTAGGCATAGCTGGCATCGGTGAAGCGGTCGGACACCACCCACGCGCCGCGGGCGAGCGCGGGCAGGATCAGGCCTGCAAGATGTTCCTGGCGCGCGGCGAACATCAACAGCAGTTCGGTGTCTGCGTCCATCTCGCGGTGCAGCAGCAATTCGCGCAAAGTCTCGCCAAGCGGCGTTCCGCCGGGCTCGCGGGTGACGACGACTTCCCTGCCCTGCCGGCGCAGCCAGTCGGCGACGAAGCCCAGATGGGTGCTCTTGCCGGCACCGTCGACGCCTTCGAGGGTGATGAATTTTCCAGGGTTCATCGTGGATAGCGTTGGTAACGGTTGACCGCGCGGTTGTGTGCTTCAAGCGTACGGGAAAAAACATGGGTGCCATCGCCACGCGCAACGAAATAGAGCTCCTCCGTTTTGGCGGGATTGAGCGCCGCCAGGAGGGCTGCTTCGCTCGGCATGGCAATCGGCGTGGGCGGCAGTCCCGCACGCGTATAGGTGTTGTACGGGGTATCGCGTTGCAGATCGATCTTGCGCAGATTGCCGTCGAAGCGCTCGCCCAGCCCGTAGATGACGGTCGGATCAGTCTGCAGACGCATGCCCAGCCTGAGCCGGTTCAGGAAGACGCCGGCGATTCTGGCACGCTCGAACGCCACGCCGGTTTCCTTTTCCACGATCGACGCCATGATCAACGCTTCGTAGGGCGTACGGTAGGGAAGTCCCGGGGCCCGTGCATCCCAGGCGGCCATGAGTTTGTCCTGCTGCCGCTGATAAGCGCGGCGCAACACACCAAGATCGGAAGAGTGCGGGGCATAGAAATAGGTGTCGGGAAACAGCAAGCCCTCGATGTGATTTTCCTTGGCGCCAATCGCCTGCAGGATTGCTGCTTCGCTCATGTCCGCGCTCTCGTTCTTCAACAACGGCTGGACGGCAAGCGCGGCACTCACATCGCGCCAGTTCCAGCCTTCGATGAACTGCACCATGGCCTGCGACACTTCACCCCGCTGAATCTTGGCATACAGCTCCAGCGGAGTCAGCGATCGGTCGAGCGTATACACGCCCACCTTGAGCACTCCCCCCTTGTTCAGTACGCGTCCGAGCAGCCAGAACACCTGCGCGTTGCCGACCACGCCTTCGCGTTCCAGCATCGTGCTCAGGCTACGTAAATTCATGCCGGGCGCCACATTGAAGGCCTTCGGCAAGGGCTCGATCTGCAAGGGCCGATTGCCGTACCAGGCCAGTCCGCCTGCAGCCGCGAGCACAAGCAATACGGCGAATTTCAGCAGTCGTTTAATCCACGTTTTCATGCAAGGCGGTATTCAAGATAGTCGTCCAGCCTCTGGGCGGCCAGGTCGTTTCATCCAGTCTGGCCACGCGGCGCACACCGATGACACTGTTGCAGATCATGACTTCGTCGGCCGCGAGTATGGCCGCTGGCGGCAGGCGGCTGACATGCACCGGAATGCCGAGACGCGGCGCGGCGCGCAACACGCGTGCCCGGGTCACGCCCGCCACGCCGCATTCGCCCAGATCCGGGGTGAACAGCTCACCCTCCCTGATGAGCAGCAGATTGCTCATCACGCCGCCAATCACCGCGCCGCGGTCGTCGCACAACAGTCCTTCGAGAATGGACGGGTCGGTCCATTCGGCACGTGCCAGCACGTTCTCCAGCCGATTCAGATGCTTGACGCCTGCCAGCCGGGGCTGGCGCGCCAGTTGCAGGGCGCACCAGCGTGCCGTGATCGCGTCCGGTGCATCAGTTTGTGCATGCGCCGGCAACGGCGCGGAGAAAACAATCCGGGTAAGCGCCTGGCCCGGCGTCCGGGCATAGCCGCGAGCGCCCGCGCCGCGTGTGAGAACGATCTTGACGATCCCCTCGCCCATCGCGGCCACCTGGCAGATTTCGGCGTGCAGCCCGGCCTCGTCGGGGCACGTCAGCATCAGCGCCGCGCAATCAGCCTGCAGTTTGGCGTAATGATCGCGCCACCACAGCGGCTGCCCATCCTGTGTGCGCAGGGTGCGAAACACGCCGTCGCCGTAGGCCAGCCCGCGATCATGGGCATCCACCAGGTCCGTCACGCGGCCGTTGATGAGCATCAAGTAATGTCCAGTGCCCGCAACTGACCGCAGGTCTGGCTACGGGTTTCGTCAAAGCCGCGCAACATGAACCCGCGGATCAGGCGGCTGGAATCGAGGTAGCCGTCGCAGTGGTCGCGTGGCATCCCCTGCGGTTCATGGGTAATCTGCATGGTTCACACCTCGAGACAGTCATTCATGATGCCGTCTGGTGCGGAAGTCAGACGCGACTGAAAACCAGCGAACCGTTGGTACCACCAAATCCGAAGTTGTTCTTGAGCGCAAAGTCGATCTTCATGTCGCGTGCGGTATTGGCGCAGTAATCGAGATCGCATTCCGGGTCTTGCGAGAAAATGTTGATGGTCGGTGGCGAGAGCTGATGATGCACGGCCAGCACGGCAAATGCCGATTCGACGCCACCGGCGCCGCCCAGCAGGTGGCCTGTCATTGACTTGGTCGAATTGACCACGGTCTGGTAGGCGGCGTCACCCAGAGCCAGTTTGATCGCATCGGTTTCGTTCTTGTCGCCCAATGGCGTCGAGGTGCCATGCGCGTTGATGTAGCGGATCTGGTCGGGGTTGACGCCGGCATCGCGCATCGCATTCAGCATCGCGCGCCGGGGGCCATCGGTGCTCGGCGACGTCACATGGTAGGCGTCGCCGCTCATGCCGAATCCCGCCACCTCGGCGTAGATCTTCGCGCCGCGCGCCCGGGCGTGTTCGTATTCCTCGAGCACCAGCACCCCGGCGCCCTCGCCCAGCACAAAGCCGTCGCGGTCCTTGTCCCACGGACGGCTGGCCGTCGCCGGGTCGTCGTTGCGGGTCGACAGCGCCCGTGCCGCAGCGAAGCCGCCCAGGCCCAGCGGCGACGTGGCGCATTCGGCGCCGCCGGCAACCATCACGTCGGCATCGCCATGCTCGATCATGCGGGCAGACAATCCGATCGCATGCAGACCGGTGGTGCAGGCAGTGACCACCCCGAGATTGGGGCCCTTGATTCCATAGACGATGGAAAGATTGCCGGAAATCATGTTGATGATGGAACCGGGGATGAAGAATGGGGATATCTTCCTCGGACCGGATTCCATCAACAGGGTGTGGGTATCCTCGATCATCGGCAGGCCGCCGATTCCGGAACCGATATTGATGCCGATGCGCTCGGCATTGGCTTCGGTGACTTCAATTCCAGAATCGCGAATGGCCTGAATCCCGGCCGCCATGCCGAACTGGATGAAGGTATCCATACGGCGTGCTTCCTTGGGATTGAGATATTGCTCGACGTCGAAATTCTTCACCTCGCCCGCCATATGGGAAGCAAAGGGCGAAGGGTCGAAACGGGTGATCCTGGCAATTCCGGTGCGGCCGGCAACCAGATTGTCCCAGGCTTCCGGGATGGTATTGCCGACCGGGGAGATGATTCCCAGGCCGGTTACGACTACGCGACGCTTGGACAAAAGTCAGTCCTTTTTATCAATCCGGGACGATGCGGGATACACCGAATCATTGAATGTTGAAAAAGCACTTACCGGGACGGCCTGCGGACCCTGCATGGAAAAGAGGCTTTGAATCGCCACTTGTGGCTCCACACCTGCCTGGGCAGCCCGATAGCCGGGGTGAACGATCAGCTCGAATGGCTGTTGACGTAGTCAATCGCCTGCTGGACAGTGGTGATTTTTTCCGCATCTTCATCGGGAATTTCACAACCAAACTCTTCTTCCAGCGCCATCACCAGCTCAACCGTGTCGAGCGAGTCGGCGCCCAGGTCGCCGACGAAGGAGGACTCGCTCTTGACGTCCGCCTCGTTGACGCCCAACTGCTCGGCGACGACTTTAATTACACGCTGTACGTTATCCATTACTGATCCTCTCTTGAAATAAGGCCTCAACCGAATTGAGGCCATGAAAATTGAAGCCGGACGATTTTACCAAATATTGCGGTCAATCACGCCATGTACATGCCGCCGTTGACATGCAGCGTGGTGCCTGAAATGTAGCCGGCGGCCGGTGAGGCCAGGAAAGCGACGGCCTGCGCGATATCTTCCGCAGCGCCCAGCCTGCCCAGCGGAATGTGCGCCAGCAGCGCCTGCCGCTGCGCGTCCGGCAGCGCGCGCGTCATGTCGGTGTCGATGAAGCCCGGCGCCACGCAGTTGACGGTGATGTTGCGGCTGCCGACCTCGCGCGCGAGCGACTTGGTGAAGCCCATGATGCCGGCCTTGGCCGCGCTGTAGTTGGTCTGGCCGGCGTTGCCCATCGCGCCCACCACCGAGGCGATGGAGATGATGCGGCCGCTGCGCGCCTTCATCATCGCGCGCAGCACCGCGCGCGACAGGCGGAACACCGAGGTCAGGTTGGTCGCCATGATCTCGTCCCATTCCTCGTCCTTCATCCGCATCAGCAGGTTGTCGCGGGTGATACCGGCGTTGTTGACCAGGATGCCGATGGCGCCGAAATCCTTTTCGATCGCGGCGATCACCGCATCGACTTCGGCGGCGTCGGTGACGTCGAGCTTCATGCCGCCGCCCGGGATGCCGGCGGCGGCGAGGTAATCGCCGATCGCCTGCGCGCCCTGGTCGCTGGTGGCGGTGCCGACCACGGTGGCGCCCGCATTGCCGAGCGCGAGGGCGATCGCCTGGCCGATTCCGCGGCTGGCGCCCGTGACGAGGGCAATCTGCCCTCCAAGATCAAAGCCAGGCGCAATTTGTCCTTGCAGCATGGTGTCTCCTTATTGATTGAGCGCGGCCGCGAGGCTGGCTTCGTCCACCAGCGCCACAGCCGGCAGGCTGTCGTCGATGCGCTTGCTGAGGCCCGCCAGCACCTTGCCGGGGCCGCATTCGATCACGCGTTCGATGCCGGCGGCCTTCAGCGCCTGCACGGTCTCGACCCAGCGTACCGGAGTGTGCAACTGCTTCGCCAGCGCAGCACGGATCGCGTCGGGTCCGGTGTGGCTTTGCACGTCGGTGTTATGCAGCACGGGGATGGTTGGCGCCGCGATCGCCACACCCTGCAGATGCGCCAGCAGTTTGTCCGCCGCCGGCAGCATCAGCGAGGAATGCGACGGCACGCTGACCGGCAGCGGCAGCGCACGCTTGGCCCCGCGCTCCTTCGCCAATGCCATCGCGCGCTCGACCGCGGCCTTGTTGCCTGCGATCACCACCTGGCCCGGCGAATTGAGGTTCACCGCCTCGACCACTTCGCCCGCTGCCGCCTCATTGCAGACCGCGCGCACCGCATCGTCGTCGAGTCCCAGAATTGCCGCCATCGCGCCGACGCCTTCGGGCACCGCAGCCTGCATCGCCTCGGCGCGGAAACGCACCAGCCTGATCGCATCAGCAAAGCCCAATGAACCCGCCGCGACCAGCGCCGCGTATTCACCGAGGCTGTGGCCGGCCAATAATGCCGGCGTTACGCCACCGGCCGCCTGCCACGCGCGCCAGACGGCGACGTCGGCCGCCAGCATCGCCGGCTGCGTATTGACGGTTTGATTCAGCAGGTCGGCCGGGCCATCGGTCACCAGCGCCCACAGATCCTGACCGAGCGCGTCGGAGGCTTCGGCAAAGGTGGCGCGCACCTCGGCGCGCTCGCCCCAGCCGGCCATCATGCCGACCGCTTGCGAGCCCTGCCCGGGAAATACGAATGCGAGTTTCATGCGTGTATCAGTTCGTTCAGTATTTGAGGAGCGCCGAGCCCCAGGTGAAGCCGCCGCCGAAAGCCTCCATCAGCACGGTCTGACCGCGCTGGATGCGGCCGTCGCGCACCGCCACGTCGAATGCCAGCGGCACCGAAGCGGCGGACGTGTTGCCGTGGTCCGCCACCGTGGTGACGACGTTGTCCATGCTCATGCCGAGCTTTTTCGCGGTGGCGGAAATGATGCGGATGTTGGCCTGGTGCGGAACCAGCCAGTCGATGTCCGATTTCTGCAGGCCGTTGGCTTCCAGCGTTTCGTCGACGATGCGGTCGAGGGTGTTGACCGCCATCCTGAACACCGCGTTGCCTTCCATCCGCATCAACGCCGGTTCGCGCATGCCGGTCGAGGTACCGGTGGTAGTGCGCAACAATTCCTTGTGGCGGCCATCGGCATGGATGTGGGTCGCGATGATGCCCGGTTCGGCGGCGGCGCCCAGCACGACCGCGCCCGCGCCGTCGCCCCACAGGATGCAGTTGCTGCGGTCGTTCCAGTCGGTAATGCGCGACAGCGTCTCGGCGCCGATCACCAGCACATGCCGGGCCGCACCGGTCCGGATGAACTGGTCGGCCACCGACAGGGCGTATATGAAACCGCTGCATACCGCCTGCAGGTCGAATGCCGGGCGGCCGTTGGTCATCCCGAGCCTGGACTGCACGATGCAGGCGGTGCTGGGAAACACCAGATCGGGCGTGGTGGTGGCGACCAGCAGCAGATCGATATCATTCGGCGTCAGAGCTGCCGCGTCGAGCGCGGCGTGCGCGGCCTGGATGGCAAGATCGCTGGTCAATTCACCTTCGGCGGCGATATGACGTTTACGTATACCGGTGCGTTCGACGATCCATTGATCGTTCGTCTCGACCAGCTTTTCGAGATCGGCGTTGGTGAGAATGCGCGTCGGCAGATAACTGCCGGTGCCCAGAATGCGGGAATAGGTCAAGCAGCCACCCGTTGCAGGAGTTGAATCTGGTCGGTAATGCGTTTCAGCACGTTGTTGCGGACTTCGTCGCTGGCGGTTTCGATCGCGTGCTCGAAGGCGAAGCGGTCGGCCGACCCGTGGCTCTTCACCACCACGCCTTTCAACCCCAGCAACGTGGCACCGTTGTAACGGCGTGGATCGAGCCTGCGCTTGAAAGCGCTCAGCGCCGGCATGGCCAGCAGGCCGGCAATACGGGTCAGCCAGTTGCGTCTGAACTCGGCGCGGAGCGTGGTGGAAACCATCTTGGCGAGTCCTTCGGAGGCTTTCAGGGTCACGTTGCCGACAAAGCCGTCGCACACGACCACGTCGGTGGTGCCCTTGAAAATGTCGTTACCTTCAACGTTGCCGTAAAAATTCAGGTGGCTGTCGCGCAGCAATTCTGCAGCCCGCTTCACCATGTCATTGCCCTTGATGGCTTCCTCGCCGATATTGAGCAGGCCCACGCTCGGATTCGGCTTGTGCTCCACCGCCGATACCAGCATGGCCCCCATGATGCCGAACTGCAGCAGATGTTCGGCCGTGCAATCGACATTGGCGCCCATGTCGAGCACCAGCGCGTGGCCCACGCTCGTCGGCATCACGCCGGCAATGGCTGGACGGTCGATGCCCGGCAGGGTTTTCAGGACGAAGCGGGCCGTCGCCATCAACGCGCCAGTATTACCCGCCGACACGCAGGCATCGGCCTCGCCCGACTTGACGAGATCGATGGCCACGCGCATCGAGGAATCCTTCTTGCCGCGCAAGGCCAGCGCTGGCGCCTCGTCCATGGCCACCACCTGGCTGGCGTGACGCACGATCAGGCGTGGGCTGATCCGGGCCCGGCGCGCCTTGAGCTCCGCCGCAATGATGTCCTGCGACCCGACCAGGATCACATTCAGGTCGGGATGACGCGCAAGGCAACGGATCGCCGCGGGAACCGTGACATGGGGGCCGTGGTCGCCCCCCATGACATCAATGGCGACAGTGATATATCTCATGCAGCCGGAATCGTTGGCTGAGCCGGTCGCGCCTGGCGGCAAGGTTCACGCCGTGGCGCACAAGTAAATTATTCGCCTTTGGCCTTGATGACCTTGCGCCCACGGTAAAAGCCGTTGGGGCTGACGTGGTGGCGCAGATGCGTTTCACCCGTGGTCGGTTCGACGGCCAGCGGCGGGCTGGTCAGGAAATCGTGCGCGCGATGCATGCCGCGCTTGGACGGGGATTTCTTGTTTTGCTGAACTGCCATTTCCTACTCCTAAAAAAACGGGGCGCCGGAAATCCGGCGCTCAAAACCCATCACACTCCACGCAGGGAGCATTCACCTTCCGCATGCATGGGTACAAGCGGCAGGCTCAACAGCACTTCATCCTCAACCAGTTCGACCAGATCCAGTCGTTCACCCGGCTGAATCGCGTCGCTGTCGGGCAATGCATCCAGCCGTTCCAGCTCGGCCTCGTTACGCGCCAGATACAGCGTGCGCTCGAGCCCGACCGTATACGACAGGCTTCCCAGGCAACGCTGACAGGTCAGCCCCACCTCGCCACCGATCGATACCTGCAGGGACAGGCCGCCACGCGGGTCCGCACGCCCGGCAACTCGACAGAACAGCGCGCCTTGCGTAAATTCATGGGCAAGCCGTGGGAACCCGGCCACATCGGACCGGATTTCCCACGACTGCGCATCCCTGCAAAAACGCCATGGATCGACTTCAACAGTCCCGAGCATGGCGACGAACCCCGATTGATATGGCCAACAACATTAGCCCGCAATGATATGATTTCGTGTTCTTTTTGTCAAAGAAACCCTAGCCATCCCAACTTCAGGCGAACCCATGCTTAAGAAAATACTGGTCGCCAACCGGGGCGAGATCGCCGTCCGCATCGTGCGCGCCTGCGTCGAACTGGGCATCAAGTCGGTCGCCATTTATACCGATGCCGACCGCCATGCCCTCCATGTGAAGAAGGCCGACGAGGCCTATCACATCGGCAAGGATCCGATTCTTGGCTATCTGAACGCCCATACATTGGTCAATCTGGCGGCTGCGTCAGGCTGCGACGCGCTGCATCCCGGCTATGGTTTCCTCTCCGAAAATCCCGATCTGGCGACCATCTGCGCGCGCCGCGGCATCCGCTTCATCGGCCCCTCACCCGAGGTGATCCGCCGCATGGGCGACAAGATCCAGGCGCGCAATGCGATGCTCGCCGCCGGCATTCCGGTGGTGCCGGGCTCCGACCACAACCTGGAAAACGTCGAGGAGGCGCGCGCACTGGCCGGCAGGATTGGTTACCCGGTCATGCTCAAAGCCACCAACGGCGGCGGCGGGCGCGGCATTCGCCGTTGCGACAGCGAGCAGGACCTGCTGAAAAATTACGACCGGGTGGTATCGGAGGCCAGCAAGGCCTTCGGCAAGCCCGAGGTGTTCGTCGAGAAATGCGTGGTGCAGCCCAAGCATATCGAGGTGCAGGTCCTCGGCGACACCCAGGGCAACGTCATCCACCTGTTCGAGCGCGACTGCTCGATCCAGCGACGCAACCAGAAGCTGATCGAGATCGCGCCGAGCCCGCAGCTCACCGAAGCCCAGCGGCAATATATCGGCAAGCTGGCGGTGCGCGCCGCCAAGGCCGTCGGCTACGTCAATGCCGGCACGGTGGAATTCCTGCTCGACCAGGACAATCAGTTCTACTTCATGGAAATGAACACCCGGCTGCAGGTCGAGCACCCGATCACCGAGACCATCACCGGCGTCGACATCGTGCAGGAACAGATTCGCATCGCTTCCGGCCTGCCGCTGCAATATTCGCAGGAAAACATCGGGCATCGCGGCTATGCCATCGAATTCCGCATCAACGCCGAAGACCCGAAGAACGAATTCCTGCCGAGCCTGGGCCGCATCACGCGCTATTATTCGCCGGGTGGTCCGGGGGTACGGGTGGATGCCGCGATCTATACGGACTACGTGATCCCGCCCTACTTCGATTCGATGTGCGCCAAGCTCAGTGTATGGAGCCTGACCTGGGAATCCGCAGTCGAGCGCGGCCGCCGCGCACTGTCCGACATGCTGGTGTATGGCGTGAAGACGACGATTCCCTATTACCAGGAAATCCTCAAGAATCCCGAGTTCCGCAGCGGGCGTTTCAATACCGGCTTCGTCGAAACGCATCCGGAACTCACCCAGTACACCGAAAAGAAACCACCGGAAGTGATCGCCGCCGCCATCGCTGCCGCCATTGCCGCGCATCAGGGACTTTAATCAATCATGGCAAAAGTACACATCACCGATCTCGTTCTGCGCGACGGCCATCAATCACTCATCGCCACCCGCATGCGCACGGAGGACATGTTGCCGATCTGCGGCAAGCTCGATGCGGTCGGCTTCTGGTCGCTCGAGGCCTGGGGCGGCGCCACCTTCGACGCCTGCGTGCGTTTCCTGCGCGAAGACCCGTGGGAACGTCTGCGCAAACTGCGCAAGGCACTGCCGAATACGCGCATCCAGATGCTGCTGCGCGGGCAGAACCTGCTCGGCTACCGCAATTACTCCGACGATGTGGTGCGGGCCTTCGTGCAGAAATCCGCCGACAACGGCGTCGACGTGTTCCGCGTGTTCGACGCGATGAACGATCTGCGCAATCTCAAGGTCTCGATCGAATCGGTCAAAGCCGCCGGCAAGCATGCCGAAGGCACGCTCTGCTACACCACCAGCCCGGTACACGACATCCCGCACTTCGTCGGCCTCGCCAAGGGACTGGCGGAGATGGGCTGCGACACCATCGCGATCAAGGACATGGCGGGCCTGCTCACGCCGTATACCGCATTCGAGCTGGTACGCGAGATCCGCACCGCCACCGACCTGCCCATCCATACCCACAGCCACGCCACCTCGGGGCTGGCGCACATGACGCACCTGAAGGCCGTGGAGGCGGGCGCCCGCATCATCGACACCTGCGTCGGCGCGTTTGCCGAAGGCGCCAGTCACCCCACCACGCAGAGCCTGGTTGCCGCGCTGGCCGGCACCGAATACGACACCGGATTGTCGCTGCCGCTGATCGAGGAAATCTCGACCTACTTCAAGGAAGTGCGCAGGAAATACTGGCAATTCGAATCGGCGTTCACCGGCACCGATACCCGCGTGCTGATCAACCAGGTGCCGGGCGGAATGATTTCCAACCTCGCCAACCAGTTGAAGGAACAGGGGGCGATCGACCAGATGGACGCCGTGCTCGAGGAAATTCCACGCGTGCGCCAGGATCTCGGCTATCCCCCGCTGGTCACCCCCACCTCGCAGATCGTCGGCACCCAGGCCGCGCTGAACGTGCTCACGGGCGAGCGCTACAAATCGGTCACCAACGAGGTCAAGCTCTACTTGCAGGGTCGCTATGGGAAAGCGCCGGGGCACGTCAATGAAGAGGTCCGCAAGCGCGCCATCGGCGACCTCGAAGTCGCCACCTGCCGTCCGGCCGACCTGATCGCCGATGAACTCGACAAGCTGCGCGGCGAAATCGAAGGCCTGGCCAAGTCCGACGAGGATGTGCTGACCTACGCCATGTTCCCCGAGATCGGCAAGACCTGGCTGCAGGAACGCGCGGCCGGCAGCCTCAAGCCCGAACAGTTGTTGCCGCCGGGCGCATTGCAGGAAGACAGCGCGCCACGCTACGCCGCCGACGAGTTCAAGATCACGCTGCACGGCGAGACCTACCACATCAAGCTGTCCGGTAGCGGCCGCAGCGACGCCGCCCAGCGCCCCTATTTCGTATCGATCGATGGCGTCTCGGAAGAAGTGCTGGTCGAATCGCTGAACGAAGTCGCGGTATCAGCCGGCAGCGATAGCGCGCCGCGCAAGGCCGCCGCGGCACCCGCTGCCGGCCAGAAGCCGCGCGCCAGCCATCCCGGCCACGTCACCGCCGCCATGCCCGGCACCATCGTCGACGTGCTGATCAGTATTGGGCAAACGGTCAAGGCCGGCGACGGCGTGCTGGTGATCGAGGCGATGAAAATGGAAAACGAAGTGCAGGCACCGATCGCCGGCGTCGTCATCAGCATTTCCTGCAAGAAAGGCGATGCGGTGACGCCCGACATGGCGCTGGTGGAAATCCAGCCGGAATGAATCAAAAAACTTCACCACAGAGGCACAGAGAAAGTCGCTGGGCCATGTGTTGCTTAGCCTGTTTCCCCTCTGTGCTCTCTGTGCCTCTGTGGTGAAAAATTCAATATGAAACTGGTCCTTGCCTCCACCTCGCGCTACCGGCGCGAACTGCTGTCGCGCCTGCACATCCCGTTCGACGTCCTGTCGCCCGACGTCGACGAAACGCCGCGGCCGGACGAAACGCCTTCGGCCACCGCTTTGCGCCTGTCGGTGCTGAAGGCGCAGGCCGCCGCAGCGGCTTACCCGGACGCCCTCATCATCGGCTCGGACCAGGTGTTGATGCTCGGCGACGCGCAGCTCGGCAAGCCCGGCGGTTTCGACCAGGCCTTCGCCCAGTTGAAGGCCATGCAGGGCAAGGCCATGGTGTTCCACACCGTGTTGACGCTGCTGAACAGCCGCAGCGGCCACACGCAGACGCGCGACGTGCCGACCGTGGTGCACATCCGCGCGCTCAGCGACGCGCAGATCACCGCCTACCTGCACAAGGAGCAGCCCTACGACTGCGCCGGTTCGGCGAAGAGCGAAGCGCTCGGCATCGCCCTGATGGAACGCATGGACAGCCCCGACCCCACCGCGCTGATCGGCCTGCCGCTGATGGCGCTGACCGGGATGCTGCTGAACGAAGGCGTCGATGTCCTCACATGGCACGCGGTGTAATGCAAGCGTGGCCACCCTCTACCTGATCCCGGTTCCGCTGGGGCCGGTCAGCCCGGAGGCTTGCCTGCCGCCCGACACCCTCGCGGTCGCGCGCCGACTCGACCATTTCGTGGTCGAACGCGCCAAGACCGCGCGCGCCCATCTCAAAGCGATGGGTCACCCGCTGCCCATTCAGTCGCTGAACATCGAGGAGTTGAACGAACACACCCCGGCGGCGGCCATTGCCGCGCTGCTGGCGCCGCTGAAGGCCGGCCACGACGTCGGCCTGCTGTCGGAAGCGGGCTGTCCAGCAGTGGCCGATCCCGGCGCGGCGCTGGTCATGGCCGCGCATCGCGAGAACATTCCGGTCCTCCCGCTGATCGGCCCATCGTCTATTTTGCTGGCGCTGATGGCCTCGGGCCTGGGCGGGCAGCGCTTCACTTTCCACGGCTACCTGCCGGCGAAGGAGCCCGAGCGCAGCCAGAAAATCCGTGAACTGGAAAAGACCGCGCGCAAGGAAAACGCCACCCAACTCTTCATCGAAACGCCCTACCGCAGCGCGGCCCTGCTGGACGCGCTAGCCACCACGCTCGCACCCGAGACATGGGTCAGCGTCGGCACGGACCTGAGCTTGCCGACGCAATCCATCGCGACGCGCCCGGCGAAAGCATGGCTTGAGAAGAGTGCAAGCGTGAAAGATCGGCTGGTCGTATTCGGGCTGGGGGTCTGAACAACAAGCCTCGCCATCCACCCACCTAAACAGCGAGCCCGAGTTTCCTTTGTTACTTACGTTTCCCAAGCGTTCGAAATTCTGCAATGATGCACATGGTAGTTTTCAACTACCTTTCAACTAATACTCAGGGGGAGACCATGCAAACGATACGATTCATTCTTTCTGCCACCGTCATGATCACCAGTGGATTGGCGTATGGAGGCGGAACTGATGCCGTGAAAGCCGTTAACCACTCGGTCCAGGCCTCGGCTCACGGAAGTGCTAGCGCCGCCCATGCGGTTGCGGCTTCCGGCAAGACGACATCAGCAGTGGTCGCCGTTCCCCTTTCGGTAGGCGGCGTCGCTCTGAGTGCGGCCGGCGCCGTAAGTACTTCGGCAGCCGCGCAGTTGTCCAATGCCGCGAACTCGCAGCCATTGCCCATCACAGATGAAGTGATCACGACAGTACCGCCGGATCAAGCGCTGCGCTCCGCCGCCACGCCGCGATAAGGACAAGCGTCATGTCGCACACTCTTCGGCATCCTGCCCTTCTCAGCGTTTTAATTACAGCCGCTTTCCTGTCGGCCTCCGCTCCCTTCAACGCCAGTGCCGTCAGCTTTAGCTCCAGCTCCAGCGCCGCGTCGGTGCAAGCCACTTTCTCGCCCGAGCAGATTATCGCTTTCTCGAAAAAGGTGGAAAAAACAATGGCAGCGAATGGCGCGCGCGTCACGATCCTCGCGCGCATGGGCCGCCCAGCCGCGGAAATGCCGCCTGGAATGCGTTTTACACATGCGGCCTTTGCCGTCTATTCGGAGATCACCACCAGTGATGGGCGCAAAGTTCCGGGATATTCGATTCAGAACCTGTATCAGTTGGAAAATGCACCCGACAGGAGTGAACTGGTTCAGGATTTTCCGGTGGATTTTTTTGCCGGCGTATCCGAACTCGAGGCCGGAATTATCGTGCCATCGTGGGAACTGCAACAACGGCTACTGAAGGTCATCACTTCACCTGCGTACGCCTTCCTGCACGAGTCCAGCTACTCCGTGATCGCCAACCCATACACCCTCGGACGACAGAACTGCACAGAATTCGTGCTAGACGTAATCAACTCAGCGATTTATCAAACCACCGACCCCAAGGTCCTCAAAGCCAATACCAAGGCCTATTTCGAGCCCCAGAAGGTCGACGTAAATCCCTTCAAGCTGATGCTGGGTTCCATGTTCGTGAAGGAAGTGTCGCTGGTGGACCAGAGTGGAACGCCCATCACGGCTACCTTTGAATCGATTGCGCGTTATCTTCAAAAGTACGACAAGGGAAGCGTGGTGCTCACAGTCAAACCCGACTGATACTGCGCACTCAAGGGTCGGACTTCAGCCTCACGCGGAAGTCCGGCCTAACGCTGTTAATTTTCGTTCAGCGTCAACCGGTCAAGCCGCAGCGTGACCTGCTCCCCGCCTTCCATCTCGGCCCGCAGCCATTCCGCGCCAGCACGGGTGTAGACATCGAGCGGCAGCAGGCGTCTGGGGGCACCATCCACTGTCACATCCAGCCACTGTTTCGTGAGCGCCGCGAACTCCAGGCGCTCGTGATCGGCGCAGGCGATCGGGCGGTAATCGCTCAACGCAGTGTGACGCCCGTTTTTTCGAAGGGCGTCAGCGCGGCCGCCATCGAGGCGCCCAGACGGCTCGCGAGGCGCGCGGCGAGGCCTTCACGCTGGGTGAAGTCGACGATGTCCTTGGCCTTGATGACGTCGCGCGCAACCGATTCGACACTGCCCAGGCCGTCGGCGAGGCCCAGCTGGATGCTCCTCTCGCCGCTCCACACCAGGCCGCTGAACATCCCGGGAGTTTCCTTCAGGCGTTTGCCACGCCCTTCCTTCACCACATTGATGAACTGGCCGTGGATCTCCTCCAGCATCTGTCTGGCATAGGCTTCCTGCCTGGGATCGGCCGGCGAGAACGGATCGAGAAAGCCCTTGTTCTCGCCCGCGGTCAGCAGGCGGCGCTCGACACCGAGTTTCTGCATGGCCTGGGTGAAGCCGAAGCCGTCCATCAGCACGCCGATGGAACCGACGATGCTGGCCTTGTCGACGAAGATTTTGTCGGCCCCGGCGGCGACGTAATAGCCGCCCGAGGCGCAGATGTCGTCCACCACGACATACAGGGGAATATCCGGATGCAGGCCGCGCAGGCGCTTGATCTCGTCATGAATCTGGCCGGCCTGGACCGGGCTGCCGCCGGGGCTGTTGATGCGCAGGATCACCCCTTTGGTTTTCTTGTCCTCGAACGCGCTCTGCAGGCTGTCGATCACCGAATCTGCACTGGTCTTGTCGGCCGCGATCACGCCTTGCAGATCGACCAGCGCGGTATGTTCCTTGATCGACACGCCGTCCGAGCTGAACCAGCCCGCCGCGAGAAACAGCACGATGAAGAGATACAGGAAGCCCAGCGTCTTGAACAGGATGCTCCAGTGGCGGCTGCGGCGCTGTTCCTGGATCGCCGACAGCGCCAGTTTTTCCAGTACGCTTCGTTCCCAGTTTGGCGAGGCGGGTTTGTCTTGCTCACTCATTGTTCTTCCATCAAGCTGTTTCAATGACATACACCTGGCCGTCGCGTTCGACGACCGGGACCGGGATCAGGCCGCGCCCCGCGCAGCGTCCGCCGACGCAGTGACCGCTTGCGGGGTGGTAAAGCGCGCCGTGGGTAGAGCAGATCAAGTATAGCCGCGTGTAATCGAAGAATTCGCCTTCCTGCCAGTCGAGTTCAACGGGTATGTGGCCGCACTGGTTGAGGAAGGCACGCAACTGGCCGTCGAAACGTACCACGAAAGCCGGTTGTGACTGGCCGGAGCGCTCCAGTTCGAAGCGCACGCCCCGCCCCAGTTCAACCAGTTCGCTGGCGGCGCAGATCAGGCGTTCGCGTTCAGCCACGCATGCACCTCGGCAAAACTGCTCATCAGGGCCAGCGGCGCATGCGGATGCAGATCGCCCGCCTCGTGCGCGCCGTAGGTCACGCCGAGGCTGGCGACGCCGGCGTTCGACGCCATCAGCAGGTCGTGGCTGGTATCGCCGATCACCAGCGCGTGCGCGGATTCGGCATCGAGTTCGTCGAGCAGTTCCAGCACCATGGCCGGATGCGGTTTGGAATGCGTCTGATCGGCGCAGCGGGTGGCGGCGAACCAGGGGCCGAGGCCGCTGGCATCGAGCGCGCGGGACAGGCCGAGGCGGCTTTTCCCCGTGGCGACCGCCAGCTGGAAGCCGCATTCATGCAGCTCACGAATCCCGTCGGCCACGCCGTCGAACAACGGAATCTGGTCGTCGCGGCTGAGGTAATGATGGCGATAGCGCTCGACCAGGCGTGGGTAATCGTCGGCCGACAGATCCGGCAGCAGGGTCTGCAAGGCCTGGATCAGTCCGAGGCCGATGATCTGGCGCGAGGCGCGATCACTCGGCGCGGGCTGGCCGATATCCTCGCAGGCACGCTGGATTGAATCGGCGATCACCCCGGCGGAATCCATCAGGGTGCCGTCCCAGTCGAAGATCAGCAGGTCAAATTGCTTGGGCATGCTTCAAATTATCCAGAAAAATGGCCAGATCGGCCGGTAACGGCGCCTCGATCGTCAGGCGTTCGCCGCTGACGGGATGATCGAATACCAGTTTGGCCGCATGCAGGAACATGCGTTTCAGGCCTTGCTTGGCCAGGCGCTTGTTGAGGTCGAAATCGCCGTATTTGTCGTCTCCCGCGATCGGAAAGCCCAAGTGCGAAGTATGCACGCGGATCTGATGGGTGCGTCCGGTCTTCAGCTCCGCTTCCAGCAGGGTAAAGTCTGCATAGACCTGCAGGCGGCGGAAAATCGTGTGCGCGGTCTGGCCTTCGTCGCGCACCGTCACCCGCTTCTCGCCGTCATCGGTGACGCGTTTGTGCAGCGACAGTCTCACATGTTGCAACGGGTTCGGCCAGCGTCCGGCCACCAGCGTGAGGTAGCACTTCTCGATCTTGCCGTCGCGCATCGCCGCATGCAATCCGACCAGGGCGCGCCGCTTCAGCGCAATCAGCAGGACGCCCGAGGTCTCGCGGTCGAGCCGGTGTACCAGTTCCATATAGCGGCATTCCGGCAGCTCCAGCCGCATCTGCTCGATCACCCCGCGCGAAATGCCGCTGCCGCCGTGTACCGCCATGCCGGCCGGCTTGTTCAAGGCGATCAACGCGTCATCGCGGTAGAGGACGTGCGGCAGCAGGCGGATGCCGCCTTGCGGCAGGTGGGTGGCGGGCGTGATCACGGGTACGGCCACGCGCACCGGCGGGATGCGCACCTCGTCGCCCGATTTCAGGCGATAGCCGACATCGACGCGGCCGCCGTTGATGCGTACCTCACCGCCCCGCACCAGCTTGTAGATGCGGCTTTTCGGCACGCCTTTCAGCCGCGCCATCAGAAAGTTGTCGAGACGCTGGCTGTCCGCGCTATCGTCGATCTTCAGGCGCCTGACCGAATCTTTCTCTAAGTCCTTCATTTTCATATACACTACACTGGTTCAGGCCGAATGATGCCTGTCCGGATTCATTCCCGGTTTCATGCTCGGGATTTTAGAGATTACGCCGGTTACAACGCTCACCGGCCGCCGCCGGCCCGGCCCGTCTGGATTCCTGCCGCCCAGCCCACATTCAAGTTGGCGCGAGCAGTCGAAGCCACCCGCCCCGCGCAATCGGCAAAGCAGCGATGTTATCAATGACGCGACAAGAAGCATACGAAATCAGTATTCACGCTCGGCTCCCCGCCAGCGGGAATCGGAAAGACCGCACCGGCCATGCCGGCGCCCCTCTCCAGGAACAGGACATTTTATGCCATGCCATTTCACTCGACCCAACACGTGATCGCATGAGCCGCTGACCCAGGGCGGCAGTCTGGCCTGTCCCGTATGCACGCGCGCGGGAGAAATAATGAAGCGCATGCTTTTCAACGCAACCCAGGCGGAGGAACTCCGGGTTGCCATCGTCGACGGGCAGAAGCTCGTCGACCTTGACATCGAGTCCGCCAGCAAGGAACAACGCAAGGGCAATATCTACAAGGGTGTCGTCACCCGCGTCGAGCCCAGCCTCGAAGCCGCATTCATCGATTACGGCTGCGAACGCCACGGCTTTTTGCCATTCAAGGAAATCGCCCGTTCCTGCCTGCCCGGCAACGGCAAGGTTCCGGAAAACCTGAAGGAAGGCCAGGAACTCCTGGTTCAGGTGGAAAAGGACGAGCGCGGCAACAAGGGCGCGGCGCTGACCACCTACGTCTCGCTGGCCGGCCGCTACATCGTGCTGATGCCGACCAATCCGCGCGGCGGCGGCGTGTCGCGCCGCATCGAGGGCGAGGAACGCAACGAGCTGCGCGACACCCTGGCGCAACTCGAGATCCCGGAAGGCATGAGCCTGATCGCCCGCACCGCTGGCATCGGCCGCAGCGCCGAGGAGTTCCAGTGGGACCTCAACTACCTGCTGAGCCTGTGGAAGGCCATCGACGGCGCCTCCACCTCGCAGCCCGGCGCCTTCCTGATCTATCAGGAAGGCAGCCTCGTGATCCGCGCCATCCGCGACTATTTCTCGGCCGACATCGGCGAAATCCTGATCGACACCGACGACATCTTCGAACAGGCGCAGCAGTTCATGGCACATGTGATGCCGGACAACGTCAGCAAGGTCAAGCTCTACCGCGACGACGTGCCGCTGTTCTCGCGCTTCCAGATCGAGCACCAGATCGAATCGGCGTTCTCGCGCCAGGTCAACCTGCCGTCCGGCGGCGCCATCGTGATCGACCACACCGAAGCGCTGGTGTCGGTCGACGTCAACTCGGCGCGCGCCACCAAGGGCAGCGACGTCGAGCAGACCGCCTACAACACCAACCTCGAAGCGGCCGACGAAATCGCCCGCCAGATGCGGCTGCGCGACCTCGGCGGCCTGATCGTGATCGACTTCATCGACATGGAAAACCCCAAGCATCAGCGCGAAGTCGAGAACCGCCTGCGCGATGCGCTGCATCACGACCGCGCCCGCGTGCAGACCGGCAAGATTTCGCGTTTCGGTCTGCTGGAAATGTCGCGCCAGCGGCTGCAGCCCTCGCTCGGCGAAACCAGCTACACGTCATGTCCGCGCTGTCACGGCACCGGCCATATTCGTGGCACTGAATCGTCCGCATTGCATATCCTGCGCATCCTGCAGGAAGAAGCCATGAAGGAAAATACCGGCGCCGTGCATGTGCAACTGCCGGTCGACGTCGCCACCTTCCTCCTGAACGAAAAACGTGTCGATATCCATGCCGTCGAATCGCGTCTCAAGGTCAATGTGGTGTTGATCCCCAACATCCACATGGAAACCCCGCACTACACCATCGTCCGTCTGCGCCACGATGAACTGAACCAGAACGGTGCGGCCGAGCCCAGCTACAAGATGGCGGCCGTGCCGGAAACCGAAACCGCCTACCAGACCGCGCAGGCCATCGTACCGGCGCGGCAGGAGGCCGCCGTCAAATCCATCGCGCCGCCGCCACCGGTCCCGTCCGCGCGCCCGGTGGTGCCGCCCATGCCGCAACAAGTCCAGAGCAGTCTGTTCGAGCGCATCTTCGGCTGGTTCAAGAAGCGCGGCGACGAGCCTGCAAGGATCGAAGCGGTCCCCGCCGCCGAAGCGGTTGCCCCCATCACGCGCAGCGAACGCTCAAGCGAGCGGCGCGGGGAACGCGAACGCAAACCCGGCCAGCGCCGCAGCCGTGGCGAAGGACGAAGCGAGCCCCGCAACGGTGAAGCGCGTCAGCAGGAGCCCCGTCAGAGCGAGAATCGCGAAGCGCGGGAAGCCCGCAGCAGCGAGCAGCCCAAACAACCGCGCCCGCCACGCCAGCCGAAACCGCGTCCCGCAGCTGAAGCCGCTCCACGCGCAACTGAAGCCGCGCCCGTGCCGCGTGCAGTGGAAACGGCCGACGCGCCGCGTGAGGCCGGTTCCGAGGAAAAACGCGAGTCGCGCAGCCGTCGTGGGCGTGGCAATCGCCGTTCGCGCGAAACCTCCCCGGAGCTGGCAGAGACAGACAGCAGCGTGCCGCACGCCGTCATCGAAACCGCCGGCTTCCGCGCGATCATCGAAATCGCTCGCAAGCCCCGGGCGATTCACGCACCGGCGGCCGTGGCCCCTGCGCAACAGGCATTGCAACTGGAAACGGCCGCGGCGCCGACTGCATCGCCCACCGATGCAGCCACCGTATCGCCGGCCATCATTCCGGAAGATCCGGCCGCACAGCAGGCCAGTCTGGAACAGGTGGAAACCCGGGGTGCCGCAGTCGATGCGACCGAACACAGTGAGGCATCGCGCCCACGTCGCCGCCGTCGCCCCACGGTCAATCAGGAGGTCGAGACCGTCAGCCTGATGCAGGTGGAAACCACCACCCCCGTAACGAACGCCGTCGAAGTGGCCACGGCGGCTCCGCATCCCACCCGTCGGCGCTCGCGCCCACAGGTGCCGCCGCCCCAGGAACCCCTGGTACAGGTGGAAACGCAGTCGAATTGACGAGACCTCACCCCACAAAAAGCATGGGCCGCGTGAAGCGGCCCATGCTTTTTGTGGACGGATAAAGCGCCGGCCGACGCTCAGATCAATGTTCACGGCATACGTCGGATTTTCCCGCCTGTTCGAGATAGGCAATCAGATCGGCACGTTCCTTCCTGTCCTTCACTCCGGCATATCCCATTGTGGTTCCCGGAACGACCTTCATCGGGTTGGCCAGAAAACGATCGAGCATTTTCTTGTCCCAGATCCAGTTTGCGCGTTTCATCGCCACCGAGTACTGGAAACCCGGCACGCTGCCTGCGCGCCGCCCCAGCAAGCCGCAGTGTTTCGGGCCGGTCCGGTTGTAGGTGAGCGCATGACAGGCGAAGCAGCGTGCATAGACCGCTTCGCCGGCTTTCGGATCGCCCGTCAACTCGCCTTTCGCGATCGCCCCGCCGGCGGCGACGGCAAGCGCGATGCCAAGCAAGGCTTGCGCTCGCAGCGCGATGCTCACGACATGAACGCGACAGGTACCGGCGCCTCGCCCAGTGCGTTACGCAGGATCGCCCAGTGCATGGCTTCGTCGCCCAGGATGCTGGCAGCGGCTTTGGCCAGATCGCGATTGTCGAGGATCGGCACAGCGCCCAGATAGGCACTGACGGCGCCCTTCTCGAGCATGGCTGCGAAGCGCAGCACATCAGCCTGGGTTTTCAGGGTGTCTACCGGGAAATCGTATTTCTCTTTTGCCGACACGGGCTTGCCGCCCAGCTTGGCAACGGTTTGGGCGAGCAGATCGGCATGCGCCTTGTGGTGCCCCTGGAATGTCACGGCCAGATCGAGTACAGGCTTCTGCAGCAAGCCACTTTCCGCTCCCACCTGGTATGCGGCGATGGCCTCGAGTTCTGCGCCCAGTGCGCTGTTCAGCACGTTGACATCGGAGCCGGCCGTCTTTTTCCCCTTGGCCAGGGCGTCCCGTCCAGCCAGCAGGGCAATCGCCGCGCCGGAGAGCACCAGTCCGGATTTCCCGAGAAAGGAGCGGCGGGTTTCCAGCTCCGGCGCGTCATGGAGCAAGGCAAATGAAGTGTCGGGCGTTTGAATGCGTGAAGACATGGCATGTTTCCTTTTCAAAAAGTATTGCGAACAAGTCTGCCTGCCCAGCCGTGACCTGGCTGCGCAGTGTGCAGGGAAGCCGGGTCCATCAGGATGTGCCGGGTGGCGTGTCGAGCCGGCGTAACACGCCGGCGACGATGCGGTCGCAACGCTCTCCGGCAAACGAGAATGTCTCACCCAGGCAGAAGTCGATCTCGCGCGCCAGGGCTTCACGCAGCAGGCTTTTCGCCCGGAAATAGCGCGTACGTACCGTGGCCTCCGGAATATCCAGGCAAATGGCCGTCTCGGCCACCGACATCTCCTCGACGGCACGCATGACGAATACCGTGCGAAAGATATCCGGCAGCCGGTTGATCTTGTCTTCGATCAGCCGTCGGGTTTCCGCGCGCAAGGCGACATGTTCAGGCTGTTCGGGCGCATGTTCATCCATCCCGGCCTCCAGCAAATCCTCACCCGTCCCCCACAGCGCATCCGGATCGCCCACCAGGTCGATCACCTCGGCGCTGCGGTTGAGTTTTCGTGCTCGCCGGATCGACACATTGACCGCAATACGGATCAGCCAGGTCGACAGTTTCGCATCGCCGCGAAACTGATCCATTGCGCGATAGGCCAGCACATAGGCCTCCTGTACGGCATCCTCGGCCTCGGCATCGTCTTTCAGGATGCTGCGTGCGGTGCGGTAGAGCGTCTGGTTGTGTCGTCGCATCAAGTACTGCAACGCCAGCATGTCTCCCGAGGCAATGCGCTCCGCCAGTCCGGTGTCCGTCAATTCCCCGATTGGTATCTGTGGCATGGCGTGTTGCATGGGTCGCTCCCTGTTTTTGTCAGGCTGTCACATGATTGGATGACAGCACAACAGATTGCGTTCCCAGCGGTGAGAACCGGCAAGGAATAACGGAGCGATCCACGCGCACGCGACAAGCCGGGCGATCGGCCCGGTCTTGCGATTCGGCGAGGCGTCAAATGTTTTTTTGTCCGCGCGCGCTCGAGCTGGAGGTGATTTCGCGCAGCAGGCCCTGCACCGCATCCTCGATCATGTCGAGGTTTTCCTCGAATCCCTGCGGGTTGCCGTAATACGGATCGACCACGTCCAGGTTGGGGTATTTGCGGCTGAACGCCAGCAGTCGGCGGATTTTGGCGTGGTGACGCGGCGGCGCACTCTGGATCAGCTTGTCGTAATTGTCGCCGTCCATCACCAGGATGTAGTCGAAGCGCTCGAAGTCCTCGTCCGTCACCTTGCGTCCGCGCAACTGGCTGATATCGATCCCACGCTGGCGTACGGCCTGCTGCGCGCGCGGATCGGGCGGTGATCCGATGTGGTAGGCATGCGTCCCGGCGGAATCCACTTCCACCTGCCGATCCATCCCCGCCTCCAGGATGGCCTTGCGAAGCATCCCCTCCGCCATGGGCGATCTGCAGATATTGCCCATGCACACCATGAGAATTCTAGTCATGCTCTTCCACTCCAAATAACACCTGCTTGAGTTCCTTCAACTGGTCGCGAAGTTCCGCCGCCTTCTCGAATTCGAGATTCTTCGCCGCATCCAGCATCTCCTTTTCCAGCTTCTTGATTCGTTTCGTCAGTGCCTTCTCGTCCAGCAATTTGTATTCGGCCACGGTCTGCGCGGCCTTGAGTTCCTGACGCGTGGCATCGGCGTCGTAGACGCCGTCGATGATGTCCTTGATGCGTTTGACCACGCCGCGCGGGACGATGCCGTGCTCGGTGTTGAAGGCAAGCTGCCGGGTGCGGCGGCGCCCGGTTTCACCGATCGCGCGCTGCATCGAATCGGTGATCCTGTCGGCATAGAGGATCGCGGTGCCGTTGAGGTGGCGCGCGGCACGGCCGATGGTCTGGATCAGCGAGCGCTCGGAGCGCAGGAAGCCTTCCTTGTCGGCGTCCAGAATGGCGACCAGCGACACCTCGGGAATGTCCAGCCCCTCACGCAAGAGGTTGATGCCGACCAGCACGTCGAATTCGCCCAGTCTCAAGTCGCGGATGATTTCGACGCGCTCGACGGTGTCGATGTCCGAATGCAGGTAGCGCACCTTGACGCCGTGCTCGGCGAGGTAGTCGGTGAGGTCTTCCGCCATGCGCTTGGTCAGCGTGGTCACCAGCACACGCTCGCCGACGGCGATGCGCTTCCTGGCCTCGCTCATCAGATCGTCGACCTGAGTCGCCACCGGGCGCACCTCGACCAGCGGATCGACCAGTCCGGTCGGCCGCACCAGTTGCTCGACCACCTGGCCGGCGTGCTCGGCCTCGTACTTCGCCGGCGTCGCCGAGACAAACACCGTCTGCGGCATCAACGCCTCGAATTCCTCGAACTTCAGCGGCCGGTTGTCGAGCGCCGACGGCAATCTGAACCCGTAATCGACCAGGTTTTCCTTGCGCGAGCGGTCGCCCTTGTACATGCCGCCCACCTGCGTCACGGTGACGTGCGATTCGTCGATGAACATCAGCGCGTCCTTCGCCAGGTAGTCGATCAGCGTCGGCGGCGGCTCGCCCGGCTTGCGCCCCGACAGGTGGCGCGAGTAGTTTTCGATGCCCTTGCAGAAACCCAGCTCGACCATCATTTCCAGATCGAAGCGGGTACGCTGCTCGAGCCGCTGCGCCTCGACCAGCTTGTTGTGGGCGTAATAGAACTCCAGCCGTTCGCGCAGTTCGACCTTGATCTGCTCGATGGCGCGCAGCGTGGTTTCGCGCGGCGTCACGTAATGGCTCGACGGGAACACGGTGAAGCGCGACACCTTCTGCAGGATCTGGCCGGTGAGCGGATCGAACAGGTGCAGCGTCTCGACCACGTCGTCGAACAGTTCGACGCGGATCGCGGTCTCGGCGTGCTCCGCCGGGAAGATGTCGATGACGTCGCCGCGCACGCGGAACACGCCGCGCTTGAATTCGACGTCGTTGCGCTCGTACTGTATCTGCGTCAGCCGCCCGATGACGTCGCGCTGGCTCATCTTCTCGTTCTCGCGCAAGAGCAGGATCATGCTGTGGTAGTCGGACGGGTCGCCGATGCCGTAGATCGCCGACACCGTGCAGACGATCACGGTGTCGCGCCGTTCCAGCAGCGACTTGGTCGCCGACAACCGCATCTGCTCGATGTGTTCGTTGATGCTCGAATCCTTCTCGATGAACAGATCGCGCGCCGGCACGTAGGCTTCGGGCTGATAGTAATCGTAGTAGGAGACGAAATACTCGACTGCGTTTTCCGGGAAGAACTCGCGCATTTCCGAATACAGTTGCGCCGCCAGCGTCTTGTTCGGCGCCATGATCAGCGCCGGCCGGCCCAGGCGGGCAATGACGTTGGCCATGGTGAAAGTCTTGCCCGAGCCGGTCACCCCCAGCAGGGTCTGGTACGACAGGCCGTCCTCGATCCCCTCGACCAGCCGGGCGATCGCGGCGGGCTGGTCGCCGGCCGGCGGAAACGGCTGGAACAGACGGAAGGGACTATTGGGGAAGGTGACGAACACAGGTAGAATCGCGCGGCTGAAACCCGTTGATAGTAGCACTTCCGCATCCTGCGGACGCCCTGAAGGAACCATAGTGGAACTCTCCCGCCGCGTACAGGCCATCAAGCCCTCGCCCACCCTGGCCGTGACCGCCCGCGCCGCCGCGCTCAAGGCAAGTGGCCGCGACATCATCGGCCTCGGTGCCGGCGAACCCGATTTCGACACGCCGCAGCACATCAAGGACGCGGCGATCAAGGCGATCAACGCAGGCTTCACCAAATACACACCGGTCGACGGTACCCCCGGCCTGAAGGCGGCGATCATCGCCAAGTTCAAGCGCGACAACGGCCTCGACTACACGCCCAGGCAGATCCTGGTGTCGTGCGGCGGCAAGCAGAGTTTCTTCAACCTGGCGCAGGCCGTGATCAACGCCGGTGACGAGGTCATCATCCCGGCGCCCTACTGGGTGTCGTATCCCGACATCGTCCTCCTCGCCGACGGCAAGCCGGTGATCGTCGAGACGGGAATCGAGCAGGGTTTCAAGATCACTCCGGCGCAACTGGAAGCGGCCATCACGCCGAAAACCCGCCTGGTCGTCCTCAACAGTCCGTCCAACCCCACCGGCGCGGTCTACAGCGGCGGCGAACTGGCCGCGCTGGGCGAAGTCCTGAGAAAGCATCCGCACGTGCTGATCGCATCCGATGACATGTATGAGCACATCCGGCTGGACGATCAACCCTTCGTCAACATTCTCAATGTCTGCCCCGACCTCTACGACCGCACCCTGGTGCTGAACGGCGTGTCGAAAGCGTATGCGATGACCGGCTGGCGCATCGGCTATGCAGCGGGACCCGAGACGATCCTGCGCGCGATGACCAATGTGCAGTCGCAGTCCACCTCCAATCCCACCTCGATCTCGCAGGTGGCCGCCGAGGCCGCGCTCAACGGCGACCAGGGCTGCATCGCGCCGATGCTCGATGCCTTCAGGGAACGCCACCGCCTGGTCGTCGACGCCCTGAACGTCATCCCGGGTTTCAGCTGCATCGACAGCGGCGGCGCATTCTACGCCTTCCCCTATGTGCGCCCCGCGATCCTGAACCTGCTGGCGCGCGACGTCATCGAGGAGGACACCGACATCGCCTTCTCCGAATACCTGCTGGAAGGTGCCGACGTCGCCGTCGTCCCCGGTTCGGCCTTCGGCGCCGAGGGCTATATCCGCCTGTCGTTCGCCACCTCGCACGCCAACCTTGACAAGGCGCTGAAGCGCATCGCCGCCGCGCTGGCCTAGCACGCCCGGCACGGGGAGGCCAGCGGCAACATGTCACGCCCCCCCGCCCCGCCCTCTCCGCGCGGACCTGCGTCCCTTCAGGGGACACTGAGCTGGCTGCTCCAGCTCGGCTACACCACCGCGCGCCTGTTCAAGCAGAATGGCCTGCAAAACCACGCCGCGGCAACCTCGTTCTACTTCCTGCTGTCCGCCACCCCGATGCTGCTGCTGCTGAGCTATGCCCTGCAGCTGCTGGGACACATCGCCGAGAACTCGGTACCCGCCACCATCCTGATGGCCGCGCTCTACAGCCAGCTGCATCTGGACACGCTCACCTCGCTCGGCTTCATTCCACGCCAGACCCAGCTCGCCGCCGGCGGCGTCGGTCTCGCCACCCTGCTGCTGTCGTCGCGCGGGCTGGTGAACACGATGCAGGAGGCGTTCCGCATCATTTTTCCCGACCGGACCAAGCGCAACCTGGTGGTGACGTGGGTACTGCCGCTGATCATCCTGCCAGTGCTGTTCCTGCTGATGGGCGTGGCCGCCCTGGCGCAGGTGACGCTGAGCTTTCTGGCGCAGAACGACTTCATCGGCATCGGCAACGCACTGGTCCTGAAGACGCTCAACTCGCTGTTCGGCTTTGCGATGATCTGGGCGCTGCTGTTCGCCGCCTACTGGCGGCTGCCGCGCCAGCATCCCCCCGCGCGTCTTGCCGCCGGATTCGCGCTGGCCGCGACGGTGAGCCTGGGGCTGCTGTTCGCCCTGTTCGGCGCCTTCTTCAAGCTGGAGAACTACCATAGCCTCTACGGCGCGCTGGGCGGTGTGGTGTTCGTGCTGATCGGTGCCTATTTCGCCTTCATGCTGCTCTACCTGTGGGCGCAGGCGCTGTACGCGTGCGGCAAGGCCGACGTCACCGCGCTGGAAAAGCTGTTTCTCGCCACCTCCGGTGAAGGGACCGGCAAGCTCGAAAGCTACGTCTTCGGCAGCGCCCACCGCCTGCTGGAAAAATTCGGCCAGACCCACCCGGCCGGCCATGTGCTGATCGCGGAAGGCGACGACTCACGCATCGCCTACTTTCTCTACGCCGGCCGCGCCGGGGTCTACAAGAACACCGCCGAAGGCCGGCGAAGACTGAGCGAACTCAACGAAGGCCAGTTGTTCGGGGAAATGGCCTACCTGCTGAACGAAAAGCGTACCGCCTCGGTCATCGCCGACGGCGAAATCACCGTGCTGGCCTTGCCGCCGCATCTCCTTGAAGAGCTGATGCGCCATTCCGCCCCGCTGTCGCGCCGCATCATCGACACGCTCTGCCAGCGGCTGGAGCGGATGAACCTGACGAATCCGGGCTGAATTGATCCGGAATAGTGTATGGATATACACTATTCCAATCGCCACCCCAGCCCGGCCCGCCCCCTCATCCGGGAACGCCGGGATATCGCAGCCGCCATGTCCCTGCATTCGCTTTACGTCGATCTCAATTCCTTTTTTGCCTCGGTCGAGCAGCAGTTATGCCCCGAACTGCGCGGCCGGCCCGTCGGCGTGCTGCCGGTGATGGCCGACACCACCTGCTGCATCGCCGCCAGCATCGACGCCAAGCGCCACGGCATCAAAACCGGCACCCCGGTGTGGCAAGCCCGCAAGCTGTGCCGCGACATCGTTTTCGTGCAGGCGCGGCCGTCGACCTACGTCGAAATCCACCACCGCATCGTCGCCGCCGTGGAGTCGTGCACCCCGGTCGGCGCCGTGCTGTCGATCGACGAAATGGCCTGCGACCTGCTGGGCAGCGAGCGCGAGGAAGCCCGCGCCGTCCGCCTCGGCAAACAGATCAAGCAGGCGATCTACGATCAGGTCGGCGAGATGCTGCACAGCTCGGTCGGCATCGCGCCCAACCGCTTCCTCGCCAAGACCGCGTCCAACATGCAGAAACCGGACGGACTGGTGGTGATCCGTCAGCACGAACTGCCGCAGCGCCTGTACGGACTCAGGCTCGGCGCCCTGACCGGCATCGGCCGCGCCATGGAACAGCGCCTGAACCAGATCGGCATCCACAGCGTCGAGCAGCTCTGCGCCGCCAGCAAGGAAACCCTGCGCCACGCCTGGGGCGGCGTCGAGGGCGAGCGCTACCACGCCAGACTGCGCGGCGAAAACGCCGTCCCGGCCCCCACCCGGCGCGCCAGCGTCGGCCATTCGCACGTGCTCGCGCCCGAGCTGCGCGATCCCGATTCCGCCATTGCCGTGCTCTATCGCCTGCTGCACAAGGCGGCGATGAGGCTGCGCCACTACGGCTACTGCGCCGGCGGCCTCGGCCTGCACCTGCACTATCTGAAGACTGCCGCCGGTCATCCCCGCTGGGTCGACCAGGCGCGCTTCGCGCCGCACGCCGACAGCCTCCGGTTCAACCCCGTGCTGGGCGAACTGTGGCAGCGCCGCCCGCCCGATCCCGGCCCCCTCCTCAAGGTCGGCGTCACGCTGACCGAATTGGTCGAGCACAGCCAGGCCACGCGCGACCTGTTCGACCCCGACGACCACCACGCAGCCCTCAACAGCGTGCTCGACCGGATCAACCAGCGCTACGGCCCCAATACCCTCTACTTCGGCGGCGCCCACCACGGCCGCGGCGCCGCGCCGATGCGCATTGCCTTCAGCCATGTGCCCGAATTGCAATTCGACGTCGCGTTGCCTCATGACAAAAGGTAACCGAAGATCGACGCGACAATGCGCGCTTGCCAAGGCAGGAACATGGCCTACGCTTCCAGAGGGTGCGCGGCGGGCATTCCGCTTGCCGGCGCGGACACTGACCCTGTATGTCCCCCGGAAGGAACTGACATGAAAGCCAGGTTACTGGTATGCGCCCTCGTTTCCAGCCTTGCATCCTGGAGCGCGATCGCCGACATGGTGGTGCCGATGCACAGCGTGAACGAAGACGGTGTCGGCCCGTCGGTCGGCCAGGTCACCGTCTCGGAATCCCGCTACGGCCTGGTATTCACCCCCGATCTCAAGGGCCTGGCGCCCGGCCTGCACGGGTTCCACGTGCACCAGAATCCCGATTGCGGTCCGCAGGAAAAGGAGGGGAAAAAGGTCGCCGCCCTTGCCGCAGGCGGGCATTACGACCCTGAAAAGACCAATCGCCATGGCACGCCGTGGGGCGACGGGCATCTGGGCGACCTGCCGCCGCTCTACGTCGATCCGAACGGCAGCGCAACCCAGCCGGTGCTCGCGCCGCGCCTGAAAATGGCGGATCTGAAAGGACGTTCGCTGATGATCCATGCCGGCGGCGACAACCACGCCGACCACCCGGCCCCGCTGGGCGGCGGCGGCGCACGCGTGGCATGCGGTGTCACGCCATAGGGCCTGCGAATGGACATCCACGTCAAGCGCGTCTATGAAGCGCCGTCTCCCGACGACGGAAAGCGGGTACTGGTCGATCGGCTATGGCCGCGCGGGCTCTCGCGCGAGAAAGCCCACGTCGATTTGTGGCTCAAGGAACTGGCTCCCAGCACGGAACTGCGTAAATGGTTCAATCACGAACCCGAAAAATGGGACGAATTCAGACGGCGCTACCTGCAGGAACTGCAACAGCAACCTGCCGTCCTGGCGCATGCGATCGAATCCCTGGGGGCCGGGCCGGTGACCTTGTTGTTCGGCTCCAGGGAAGCGCGTTTCAATGATGCCGTCGCGCTCAAGGCCTTCTTTCTCACCCGTTTCACCTGAGCCCGCCACGACCCGGCGCCTTCTCCCGTCAGACGATCCGCGTGCATCCAGACCCGCATCGCGCCGGGTTCAGAGTGCCGCCACGAGACTTTTATAGGGCAGCTCCATCACCTCCCTGGCCCCGCTCTGGCGAAGCACGTCCAGCCAGGGGGAAACCCGATCGGCCGCCTCCCGCAGCAGCAATACGAAATGACCGTCCACGATGGCCTGATGCAGGTGTTCGAGCCGGTCCTGCGGGATGCCCATGCGATGCATGACCGAAGCCAGATGGGTCAGCACCGCCGCGCCCGCCATGCCGGCTCCCCCCATTGCCCCGCCCGTCGCGGCACCGGCCATGCCGGCGCCCAGGGTGGCGACGATGGTCTCGACGATGGGTCCGGCCGCGAACACCGGCCCCACCACCGGCATCACGAACAAGGCCGCCGCGCCTGCCAGCAAGCCCCAGAGCGCACCCCAGAGCGCGCCCTGCTTCGCCCAGGCTTCGACCCGGGAGCCCATGCCCATATGGTAGATGCCCAGTACATCGTCGCCCGATGCATGAACACGCCCAAGCACGGAGAGCATATCCAGAGCGGCCCCTTTATCGCGTAGTTGCTCGATGGCATGTTGCGCCCTGGCTTCGTCGTCATACACCGCGACCAGGATGACTTGTCCGGTCGCGCCATTCGGGATGGGATGCGTCATGATGTGCTCCTGAATTCGGATGGAATGGAAGCTGTCGCCGTCAGACGGGGCGCCACTTCCATTCCCGGACCTCCGGCATGTCCTCGCCGTATCGGTTGATGTACTGCCTGTGGTCGATCAGCTTGTCCTTGAGCTGCTGCTTCAGGTAGATGCCCCGATCACCGGTCTGCGGCAGACGGTCGATGGCATCCATCACGAGGTGGAAGCGATCCAGGTCATTCAATACCGTCATGTCGAAAGGCGTGGTGATGGTGCCCTCCTCCTTGTAGCCGCGGACGTGGAAGTTGTCGTGGTTGGTACGCCGGTAGGCGAGCCGGTGAATCAGCCACGGGTAGCCATGGAAGGCGAAGATGACCGGCTTGTCGCGGGTGAAGATCTCGTCGAAATCCGTGTCGCTCAGGCCGTGCGGATGCTCGCTGGGCGGCTGCAGCTTCATCAGGTTCACGACATTGACCACGCGGATTTTCAGTTCGGGCAGATGCTCGCGCAGCAGGGTGACGGCAGCCAGCGTTTCCAGCGTGGGCACGTCGCCGCAGCAGGCCATCACCACATCGGGCGCCTCGGCCTGGTCGTTGCTCGCCCACTGCCAGATGCCGATCCCCTGGGTGCAATGCTTGACCGCGGCGTCCATCGACAGCCATTGTGGCGCCGGATGTTTGCCCGCAATCACGACGTTGACGTAATGGCGGCTGCGCAGGCAATGATCCATCACGGACAGCAGGCAGTTGGCGTCCGGCGGGAAATACACCCGCACCACTTCGGATTTCTTGTTCACCACGTGGTCGATGAAGCCGGGGTCCTGGTGGGTAAAACCGTTGTGGTCCTGGCGCCAGACATGCGAGGCCAGCAGGTAGTTGAGCGAGGCGATCTTGCGCCGCCACGGCAGATGCGCGGTGACCTTCAGCCACTTGGCGTGCTGGTTGAACATCGAATCGACGATGTGGATGAACGCCTCGTAGCAATTAAAAAGCCCATGCCGCCCGGTCAGCAGATAGCCTTCCAGCCAGCCTTCGCACTGGTGCTCGCTGAGCATTTCCACCACGCGTCCGGTGGGGGCGAGAAACTCGTCGTTCGGTACGATCGTGGCGTTCCACTGGCGCCGGGTGAAACCGAACAGGGCTTCGAGGCCGTTGGAAAGCGTCTCGTCGGGGCCGAATACGCGGAAATTGCGCTGCAGGTCGTTCAGCTCGGCCACATCGCGCACGAACGGCCCGAGCGCACGCGTATCGCCCATGCCCGGCGTTCCCGGTACGGGTACGTCGACCGCATAGTCGCGGAAATCCGGCATCCTGAGATCGCGCAGCAGCATGCCGCCGTTGGCGTGCGGATTCGCCCCCATACGGCGTTCGCCCTGCGGCGCCAGTTCGGCCAGTTCCGGAATCAGGCGGCCCTGCTCATCGAACAGCTCCTGCGGGCGGTAGCGCTTCAGCCAGTCTTCCAGCAGTTGAAGATGTTCGGGATGCGCGTTCGGATTGAGCGGTACCTGATGCGAACGGAAGTTGCCTTCAATCTGCCGGCCATCGACCACATCCGGACCGGTCCAGCCCTTGGGCGACATGAGAACGATCATTGGCCAGCGCGGACGGGCAGAATGGCCATGGATGCGGGCATCGTGCTGAATGCGCCGGATCTCCTCCGTCGCCTGGTCGAGCGTTGCCGCCATGGCTTCATGCATCAGTGCCGGCTCGTGACCCATGACGAAGTAAGGCGTCCAGCCGCAGCCGCGGAAGAACTGCTCCAGTTCTTCGGGTTCGATACGCGCGAAAATGGTGGGGTTGGCAATCTTGTAGCCGTTGAGATGCAGAATCGGCAGCACCGCGCCATCGGTGACCGGGTCGAGGAACTTGTTGGAATGCCAGGCCGTGGCCAGCGGGCCTGTTTCCGCCTCGCCATCGCCGACGACGCAGGCGACGACAAGATCGGGATTGTCGAAGACCGCCCCGAAGGCATGGCTGAGTGAATAGCCCAGTTCGCCCCCCTCGTGAATCGAGCCCGGACATTCCGGTGACGCGTGGCTGGGAATGCCGCCGGGGAAAGAAAACTGGAGAAAGAGTTTCCGCAGCCCGGCCTCATCCTGGCTGATGTCCGGATAGATTTCGCTATACGTGCCTTCGAGGTAGGTATGGCTCACGACGGTCGGACCGCCGTGTCCGGGACCGGATACGTAGATCATGTTGAGGTCGTACTTCCTGATGATCCGGTTCAGATGCGTGTAGATGAAATTTTGCCCCGGTGTCGTTCCCCAGTGTCCCAGCAGCATGCGTTTGATGTCGGTCAGTTCAAGTGGCCGTTTCAGCAGCGGGTTGTCGTAGAGATAGATCTGTCCGACCGAGAGATAATTTGCCGCACGCCAATAGGCGTCCATTCTGTTCAGCAGATCCGGCGAGAGCGTCTTCGGGTTGGTATTCACGTTTCAGTTTCCTCCATTGCCGGCGCCAAGGCCGAGAACACGACAGACCGAGCGGGCAATCATCTGTTCCTCGTCTGTCCGGATGACACGAACCGTCACCCGGCTGGTGTCCGTTGAAATCACCCCGGCGTGCACCGCGTTGCGTGACGCATCCAGTTCGATGCCGAGAAAATCGAGCCCGTCGCCTATGCGTGCGCGAACAGCCGCCGCGTTCTCACCGATGCCGCCCGAAAAAACCAGCGTGTCGAGCCCGCCCAGCGCGGCGGCATAGGCGCCGATCTGCTTCCTGGCCTGGTAGCAGAACAGCGCCACCGCCTCGGCCGCGCGGATATCGCCGGACTCCCGCGCGAGCAGTTCCTGCATGTCCGGACTGGTCTCCGAGACGCCGAGCAATCCCGACTCGTGGTTGACCATGTCGTGAAACGCTTTCGCCGTCATGTTCGCGGTGCGCGCCAGATACCAGCCCAGCCCCGGATCCAGGTCGCCGCTGCGGGTGCTCATGGGCAGTCCCGCTGTCGGCGTAAGGCTCATGCTGGTGTCGATGCTTTGTCCCGCATGCACCGCGGTCATGCTCGCGCCATTGCCCAGATGAGCCAGGATCACCCGTCCCCGAGCCGATTGGACTCCCGCCACCCGTGCAAGTTCTTCCATGAGATAGGCGCAGGAGAGGCCATGAAAGCCATAGCGCCGAACGCCCTGCGCCTCGTAACGCCGCGGGATCGGCAGCAGTCGGGCCACGCACGGCAGGTCGCGGTGGAATGCCGTGTCGAAACAGGCGATCTGCGGCACATCCGGAAAATGGCGATCAAACGCCTCGATCAGGAGAATTTCTCCCGGCAGGTGCTCGGGGTCGTACGGGCTCAGATGGCGCAGCGCCTCGATCATCGCCGGAGTGATCCGCTGCGGCTCATGGTAGGCCGGTCCGCCATGCACCACACGGTGGCCGACCGCCGCCAGTGCATCGCCTGCAAGCCGTTCGCGGATCCAGTCCATCAGCAGTTCGATTGCCGCCGCGTGATCCAGGGCGGACACGGAACGCGAAAAGTTGTCGGCGCGATGCGGTCCCCGCACCGAAAACGCGGGGTCGGGCATGCCGATCCGCGTGATGCCGCCTTGCAGAAGCGGAGGCCGTCCATCCCCTGTTTCGAACCAGGCGAACTTGATGCTGGACGAGCCGCCGTTGACCGAGAGGATGCCGGCATGTTGCGGTTTTTTCCTGCGCACGTCGTCTCCTGATCGCGATGACCCGATCATAGCGTCACCTTCGTGTCGCAAGCATGACACTGGTGTACGACGCCACCTGATAGTGCTCCGCGTCCAGGCGAGGCGCCTGATCCGGCGGGAAGATATCCCCGGGCGCCGCACAATGCGTATCCACCACCCGATGCCAATGCATGCCATCGGGCGCCGCAGGCACCCGGAATTCAACGGCCCGCTTGTCGGCATTGAACATGAGAAAAAGCTTGCTGCCGGCGTCTTCGTGCAGCAGGCAGGCCAACTGCCTGGCTGCCGGATCGAACCAGTCGGGCGTGCCGCCGTCCGGACTGAACCACTGGATTTCGGTTTCCGTGTAGAACCGTTCGCGGCTCAGGACCGGATGCGCTCGCCGAAAGGCAATCATTTCACGTGTAAAGCGGTGGATGTCCCGGTACCGCTCAAAGAGGCGCCAGTCCATCCAGCTCGTTTCGTTGTTCTGGCACCAGGCGTTGTTGTTGCCGCCCTGGGTGCGGCGGAACTCGTCGCCGCCAAGCAGCATCGGTACGCCGCGCGAGACCAGCAGCGTCAGCAGGAAATTCCTGATCTGGCGGTTGCGTACCGCCTCGATCGCGGCATCCGACGACGCGCCCTCGATGCCGTAATGATCGCTGTAGTTGGCGTCGGTCCCGTCCCGGTTGTCTTCTCCATTCGCTTCGTTGTGCTTGCTGCGATAGCTCACCAGATCGTTCAAGGTGAAGCCATCGTGGCAGGTGACGAAATTGATGCTGGCTTCCGGGCCTTTTCCCGACGCGGCATAGATGTCGGCGCTGCCGCCCAGGCGGCTGGCGAACAGCCCGCGCATTCCGTCATCGCCGCGCCAGAAACGGCGGACGTCGTCCCGGTAGCGCCCGTTCCATTCCGCCCAGCGCCGCTCCGAGAAACTTCCCACCTCGTAGGTGCCGGCGGCGTCCCACGCCTCGGCGATGATTTTCACGTCGCGCAGGATAGGATCCTCGGCGATCCGCTTGAGCAGTGGCGCGCTGGCCAGCAGTCTGCCCGTTCCGTCGCGGCCGAGAATGGACGCCAGGTCGAAGCGGAACCCGTCCACGTGCATCTCCACCACCCAATGGCGCAACGCGCCCAGGATATGATCCCGCACCACGGGATGGTTGGCGTTGATGGTATTGCCGGTTCCCGCATAGTTCCTGTAATGACGCAGGTCCGGCGACAGCATGTAGAAGATCGCGTTGTCGATGCCGCGAAAGCTCAGGGTCGGCCCCAGTTCGTTGCCTTCCGCCGTGTGGTTGAACACGACATCCAGGATGACTTCGATCCCGGCCTGATGGAATGCCCGCACCATCTCCTTGAATTCGAGCGTCTGCTGGCCTTGTCCGCCCGCGCTGCTGTAAGCGGCCTTCGGCGCGAAGAAGCCCACGGAATCGTAGCCCCAGTAATTTTCAAGCGCTGCTCCGGTTTGCGGATTGCTGAGCGGAAGCGGCCCGTCGTTGAATTCGTGTACCGGCATCAGTTCGACCGCCGTCACGCCCAGATCCTTCAGATAGGGAATTTTTTCCATCAGGCCGCGATAGGTGCCGGGGTGGGCGACACCGGAGGCGGGATCAATCGTGAAGCCGCGCACGTGCATCTCGTAGATCACGGTATCCGGCCAGGAATGCCGCGGCGGCAGATCGTCATGCCAATGGAAATAGCCGTGGGTCACCACACATTTCGGCATGGCGCCGGCATTGTCCGCCGAGGAAGGCACCCGATCCTTTTCCGGCGCGGAGGGATCGTAGCCCAGGGCTCGCCCGAAATCCCATTTCGCAAGCTGCGTGATAGCTGTCGCGAAAGGGTCCAGCAGCAGTTTGTGAAAATTGAAACGATGGCCTGCATCGGGTTGATAGGGGCCGTCGACGCGGTAGGCATAGAGCTGGCCAGGGCCGATCCCGGCCACCCAGGCATGCCAGATGTCGCCGGTGTGATGACGCACGGGATCCAGATCGATCGTCCGGGCGGGCGCCGCATCCGATGCACGATCGAACAACTCCAGCCGCACACGGGTGGCATGACGGCTGAAAAAAGCGAAGTTGACGCCCGCTCCATACTCATGAGCGCCCATCGGTAGCGGGACCCCCCTGCGCACCTCGTCGCGTTCGGAAACTTCTACTGCGTAATCGTGCAGCGGGCGTTCGGGTGTGTCCATGCTCAAACAGAACCCTTGCCATGAACGGTTGCGCCGGCGGCACCGCCGGATTCGCGCACACTCCTCATGATCACCCTGCCTTGAACCGGCGATAGCGCCGGATCAGCGTGCTGGTCGAGCTGTCGTGCCCGGGCAAGGGTTCATCCGCGTTTTCAAGTTCGGGGATCATGCGCTGCGCCAGTGCCTTGCCGAGTTCGACGCCCCACTGGTCGAAGGAGTCGATATTCCAGATCGTGCCTTGCGTCAAGACGCTGTGTTCATACAGCGCAACCAGGGCGCCCAGCGTTTCTGGTGTCAGGCGCTCGGCGAGAAGAGTGTTGGTTGGACGATTGCCTTCGAAACTGCGGTGCGGCGCCAGCCAGTCCGGCGTCCCGCCGGCCTTGACTTCGTCTAGCGTCTTGCCGAAGGCCAGCGCCTCGGTCTGCGCGAACAGATTCGCCATCAGTAAATCATGCTGATGGCCGAGCGGATTCAGGGTCTGGCAAAAGCCGATAAAATCGCACGGAATCAACCTGGTCCCCTGATGCACAAGCTGATAGAACGAATGCTGCCCGTTGGTGCCCGGCTCGCCCCAGTAGACAGGCCCCGTCTGGTAATCGACGCGATCGCCGTCAAGCGTGACGTGCTTGCCGTTGCTCTCCATCGTCAATTGCTGGAGATAGGCCGGAAAGCGTTTGAGATACTGCTCGTAGGGCAGCACCGCCACCGTCTGGGCCTCGAAGAAATTGTTGTACCAGACCGCGAGCAGGCCCATGAGCACCGGCAGATTGCGTTCGAATGGCGTCGTGCGGAAGTGTTCATCCATCGCGTGAAAGCCGTCGAGCATGGCGCGGAAATTCTCCGGCCCGATGGCGATCATGGTCGACAGGCCGATGGCCGAATCCATCGAGTAGCGTCCGCCAACCCAGTCCCAGAAACCGAACATCTGGGAGGTATCGATGCCGAACTTCGTCACCTCCTCGCTATTGGTCGAGACGGCGACGAAGTGCTTACGTACGGCCTGCGCGTCTCCGAGCCGGTGCAGGCACCAGGTCCGCGCGGCATGGGCGTTGGTGAGGGTTTCAAGCGTCGTGAAGGTTTTCGAACAGACGATGAACAGTGTTTCTTCGGGATCGAGATCGCGCGTGGCTTCCGTGAAATCGGTGCCGTCCACGTTCGAGACAAACCGGAAGCTCATGTCGCGCTGGCTGTAATACCGCAATGCTTCATAGGCCATGACCGGGCCAAGATCGGAGCCGCCGATGCCGATGCTGACGACATGGCGGATGCGCTTGCCGGTGTATCCGCGCCATTGTCCGTCGCGCACCTGCTGCGCGAAAGTGGCCATCCGGTCGAGGACCGCGTGCACCGCGGGCACAACGTCCACGCCATCGACGACGATGCGCTCGTCCTTCGGCGCACGCAAGGCGACGTGCAGGACGGCGCGCTGCTCCGTCGCATTGATCTTCTCACCCCGGAACATCGCGTCGATACGCTCGCGCAGGCCGCAGTCCTCGGCGACTTGCAGCAGTAGCCGGAGCGTTTCGTCGGTGACATGGTTCTTCGAGTAATCGAGGTAAATGCCGGCCGCCTCGGCAGCGAAGCGTTCGCCACGCCGGGAATCGTGGGCGAAGAGCTGTCGCAGATGCAGATGGCGCATCTTTTGATAATGCGCGTCCAGTGCCATCCACGCCGGACGCGCTGTCAGCGGGGAAGTTCGCATCGTTGCAGGGGTCGTCACCATCACCTCCCTTTTTCCCGAGCGGTCCGTTGGGGCCTGCCGCGTCTGGCGCTGGAAAGATACGGTCAGGCAGCCGCCGGCCGGTCGTGCAGAATGGTCCGCACCGCTTCCGGAACACACAGTTTGTCGTTCACCCTCACGCCCTCCTGGCCGGGCAGGGTCATGCGACCGCATCCGGCCTCTGCACTCCTTGAGTGTAGATCACCCCCTGACTTCGACCACCTCCCAAGCTTACGGGTGCGTGATCCTGCGCCGCAGGCACGTCACGCCGCTTCCATCAGGACGGGCTGGTGAACAGGGCACTGCGCCCGAGCCCGCGCAAGGAATTGCAGTCGTGGTTCTTGTCGTGCTTCCCTCCATCGGATCACCGTTGCCACAGGATGTGGGCCGCTTCCAGTGGCACCACCGCGCCGGGGCCGTGCGGAATCACGCGCACCGTATAGTCCGTTACCGGGCGGGCTGCCGGCACGGTCGCACTGTACGCATAGCCGCCCGAGGAGCCCGCCAGCGGACGAATGCGCTGCATCGCCTGCCGATCGGGCGCGCCGCCTGACGCGCCGTCGGCATAGACCTCGACCCGCACGGCTTCCGGATCGATCTCATCGAGATAGATCTGAGCCTCGAAGACATGCTGCTGGGCGTCGGTCCTGGACTTCACTTCGCCGAAACGCAGTGCGGCCCATTTCTGCTCGAGCGCGTGCTTCCAATTCACGATCCGCACGCCAAGCGCGCCCTTGTCCGCGGCCCGTTCATGATAGGCCGAAGCCGCCGGAAGATAGTACTGCTCGACATAATCGCGCACCGCACGGTTGGCGGAATAACGCGGGGTCAATTGCGCCATGCTTTCCCGCATCCGGGCCACCCAGGCATCCGGAATGCCCTCCTCGTCGCGCGTGTAGAACTCCGGGATCACCTCGCGCTCGAGCAGATCGTAGAGCGTCTCGGCGTCGATCGCGTCCCAGGCCGGATCGTCGTCATGTTCCAGTCCGTCCCCCAATGCCCAGCCCACGTCCGGCGTATAGGCTTCCGCCCACCAGCCGTCCAGTTCAGACAGGTTGATGCCGCCATTGACCAGCACCTTCATGCCGCTTGTTCCGCAGGCTTCCCATGGCCGGCGCGGCGTATTGAGCCAGACGTCCACGCCCTGCACCAGATACTCGGTCAGGTGCATGTCATAGTCGCTGAGGAAGATCACATGCTGGCGTGCCTCGGGGCGGCGGATGAAATGAATCCATTGCTGGATCAGGGCCTGCCCTGCCCGGTCGGCGGGATGAGCCTTGCCGGCGATAATGAGCTGCACCGGACGCTGCGGATTGGTCAGCAGGCGCAGCAGGCGTTCCGGATCGTGGAGCAGCAGGTTCGGCCGTTTGTAGCTGGCAAATCGGCGGGCAAAACCCAGCGTCAGGGTATTGCAGTCGAACAGACGCTTCGCCTCGGCCACGGTTTCCGGCGGCTCGCCGGCTGCCGTCAGTTGCCGGGACAAGCGCACACGCGCGTAGTCGATCAGGGAGGCGCTGGCAGCCGTGCGGAATTCCCAGAGGCTGGCATTGGAGTTGCGGCGGATGTCCTGTTCCAGCGTGCCCGCTCCATCCAGCCAGCGGGCCTTGCCGCAGGCTTCGGTCCACAGGGTATCGGCCGCCGCCGAATCCCAGGTCGGCATATGGACGCCGTTGGTCACATGGCTGACGGGCACTTCGCGCACGGGCCAGCGCGGGAAAAGCGGCGCAAACAGGTGCCGGCTGACCCGGCCGTGCAATTGGCTGACCCCATTCACCGCCCCGCTCCCCCGAATCGCCAGATACGCCATGTTGAAGGGTTCGGACGGATCGTCCGGATTCTGTCGGCCCAGCGCCAGCAAGTCGTGGCGCGTGATGCCGAGTTTATGCTCGGCATACCAGCCGAGATATTGTTCGATCAGGGCCGGCGCAAAACGGTCGAACCCGGCGGCCACGGCCGTATGCGTGGTGAAAAGATTCCCCACACGGGTGGCGGCGAGTGCGGCCTCGAAAGGCTGCCCGTTCGCCTCCATGAAGCTGCAGGCGCGTTCCAGCACGGCAAGGGCCGCGTGCCCTTCATTCAGGTGGCAGACATCCGGCCGGATGCCGAGCGCCTGGAGCAGCCGCCAGCCGCCGATTCCCAGCAGCATCTCCTGCTTGAGCCGCAATTCGGGGCCGCCGCCGTACAGCTCGCTGGTGATGCCGCGATGCGCGGGGTAGTTTGCCGCGTCGTTGCTGTCCAGCAGATACAGTTTGGTGCGGCCGACCTCGACCTGCCAGGCACGCAGCCAGACCGAATAACCGGGCAGCACGATTTCCAGCCGCAGCCATTCTCCATCCGGCTTGCGCAAGGGCGTGATGGGTAATTGCCCGGGGTCGTTGTACGGAAAGCGCGCCTGCTGCATGCCGTCCTTGTCGATCTCCTGGCGGAAATAGCCTTGCTGATAGAGCAGCCCGACGCCGATGACCGGGACGCCCAGATCGCTGGCCGCCTTGAGCTGATCGCCCGCCACGTTGCCAAGCCCGCCCGAGTAGATGGGCAGCGCCTCGCTCAGCATGTATTCCATGCTGAAGTACGCGACGCAGTCGAGCGGCGACTGCGGATAGGCCTGCTGAAACCATGCAGGCGCATTCACTGCATCCCGCCGCGCCTGCACCAGACCGTCGAGATTCCTGCGGAAGACGGGTTCGGCCAGCACATGCCGGAGCTTCTCGCGCGAAACGGTCTGCAATACGACCCAGGGGTTTCGCGTCAAGGCCCAGAGCTCGGGATCCAGCTGTCGCCACACGGGGTCGGCAGCGTGATTCCACGACGAACGCATGTCCAGAGCCAGTTCGGCCAGGGAATGGAATCCCTCGATATCCGTAGGGAGCAGCAGTTGCTTCGGATGGCTGGATGGGATGGGATCATTCATGTTGGCTCCGTTGATAGTGTGCAGGATCGGATTCCCGCGTTCCGCTGCGCTCCTGGTCGAGGGCGCGCCCCGCCTCAGCCGGCCAGGTCCTGCGTCACGGACGGGGTCTGGTTTCCGGATTCCTTCGCGGCTGCGCCGCCATGATCCGCGCCCAACATCATGTACATGGCGGGCACGACGAACAGCGTGAACAAGGTGCCGATCGACAGTCCCGTGGCGATGACCAGGCCCATGCTGAAACGGCTCACCGCGCCCGCACCGCTGGCGGTGACCAGGGGCATCACGCCGAATACCATGGCTGCGGTCGTCATCAGGATCGGCCGCAGGCGCAGGCCGGCGGCATGTTTGATGGCATCGAGTTTGCTCTGGCCTTCGTGCTGCAGATTATTGGCAAACTCCACGATCAGGATGCCGTGCTTGGAGATCAGGCCGATCAGGGTCACCAGGCCCACTTCGGTGTAGATGTTCAGCGTGGCATGACCCACGCCGAGGTTGATGAACAGGAGCGCGCCCGAGATGGCCATGGGCACCGACACCAGGATGATGAAGGGGTCGCGGAAGCTCTCGAACTGTGCGGCCAGCGCCAGGAAAATGATCACCAGGGCAAAGAAAAAAGTCAGCAGCAGACCACCTGATTCCTGCGTGAACTGACGCGACGGGCCGGCGTAGTCGAAGGAGTAGCCGGCCGGCAGCGTACGCTGCGCCAGTTGCTTCAGGGTGTCCAGTGCCTGACCCTGCGAGATGAAGGGCAGGGCCACGCCCTGGATGGTGGCTGAATTGGCCTGCTGAAAGTGGTTGATCGACTCGGGCGTCACCGCTGTGCTCAGTTTCACCACGGTGGACAACGGGACCATGCTTCCACTGCTGGTGCGCAGCTGGTAATGCATGAGCTGATCCGGATTCAGCCGGAAGCGCTGATCGACCTGGGGGATGACCTTGTAGGAACGCCCTCCCAACTCGAAAAAGTTCACATAGCCGCCGCCCAGCATGGCTGACAGCGCCGAACCGATGTCCTCCATGTTCAGGCCCAGTTGCGCCGCCATGTTGCGGTCGATCTCGATGCGGGTCTGCGGCAGGTCGAGACGCAGGTCGGACTGCAGAAAAATGAACTGTCCGCTCTTCTGCGCCTCCTGCAGGAATTTTTGCGAGACGTCATAGAGCTTGTCGAACGACTCGGAGGTGGTGATGACGAACTGGATCGGCACGCCACGGGCACCGGGCAGCGGCGGGGGCTGGAATACCGCGATCTGCGAGCCGGCGATGTGGCTCAGCTTGTCTTGCAGCACCGGCTGCAGCGTCGAAGCGGTCCGGGTACGGGCATCCCAGGGTTTGAGCACCATGCCGCCGATGACCTGGGCGGGTGAGTTGAGCTGGAACACATGGTCGGTCTCGGTGAATCCCTTGAACACGTCAAAAATCTGGCTGGCATAGAGTTGCCGCTGGTCGACCGTGGCCGTGGGGTTGTTGAACGCGATGCTGATCAGCACGCCCTGGTCTTCCTGCGGCGCCAGCTCGGACATCGAGGTGGAATACAGATAGTAGATGGAACCCAGAATGATGGCCGACATGACCAGCGTGACCGGCAGGTGATTGAGCGATCCCTGCAACAGATGCTCATAGCGTCTGTGAAACCGGTCGAAGCCGCGATCGAGAAACAGGACCAGCCGGTCCTGCCAGTTGCGGCTCTGGGGGTTGGGCGCCTTCAGCAGGCGCGAGCACATCATCGGCGACAAGGTCAGCGCAATCACCGCCGACATGAGGACGGTGCCCACCAGGGTAAAGGCGAACTCGGTGAACAACGCTCCCGTCAGCCCGCCCATGAAGCCAATGGGAACGTACACGGCCACCAGCACGATCGCCATCGCGATAATGGGATTGGCCAGTTCACGCGCGGCACGCAGCGCCGCATCCATGCGCGACATGCCATTCTCGAGATGGCGGCTGACGTTTTCCACGACGATGATGGCGTCGTCGACCACCAGGCCGATGGCCAGCACGATCGCCAGCAGCGTGAGCAGATTGATCGAATAACCCAGCGCCAGCATCACGGTGAAGGTGCCGACGATGGACAGCGGAATGGCGATCAGCGGGATGATCACCGAGCGCAGGGAGCCGAGAAAAACGAACACGACGGCAGTCACGATGAGGATGGCTTCGACCAGGGTCTTGACCACTTCATTGATCGAAGAATCCACGAATTTGGTCGAGTCGTAAATGATGCTGCCCTGCAGGCCGGTCGGCAGCTGCGACTGGATCTCGGGCATGACCTTGCGCACGCGGGCGATGACGTCGAGCAGGTTGGCGCCCGGCGCGACCTGGATCCCGACGAACACCGAAGGTTTGCCGTCGAAGGCGACGGTGGTGTCGTAATCGTCGGCGCCGAGCGAGACGGCGGCCACATCGGTCAGCCGGACGACCTGCCCGTTGACCGACTTCACAACCAGATTCCTGAAACCCTCCAGGGAATTCAGGTTGGTGTTGGCCGCCACATTGATCTGGACCATCCGGCCCTTGGAGTTCCCGGTGGAGGACAGGTAGTTGTTGGCGGCCAGGGCCGAATACACGTCGGCCGCGGTCAGGTTGTACGCGGCCAGTTTTTGCGGATCGAGCCAGGCGCGCAGGGCAAAGTTCTTCGCGCCCAGGACCTCGGCGGTCTGCACGCCATCCACGGCCTGCAGCCTGGGCTGCACCGAGCGGTTGATGTAATCGGTGATCTGATTGGGTTTGAGAACGTTGCTGTTGAAACCGATATACATCGCATCGATGGTCTGACCGATGCTGATCGACAGGACGGGCGTCTGCGACTGCGGCGGCAGCTGGTTGAGTACCGAATTCACCTTGGCGGTGATTTCGGTCAGCGCCTTGTCGGGGGCGTAGTTCAAGCGCAGGTTGACCGTGATGGTGCTCATTCCCTGCACGCTGCTCGATGTCATGTAATCGATGCCGTTGGCCTGGGCGATGGCATTTTCCAGCGGGGTGGCGATGAAGCTCGCCACCAGGCTGGCGTCGGCGCCCGGATAGACGGTGGTCACCGTGACCACGGCGTTTTGTGTATAGGGATACTGCAGCACCGGCAGCAAGCCGAACGACCGGAGCCCGAGCACCAGGATCACCAGGCTGACCACGGTGGCCAGTACCGGCCGCTGGATGAAGATATCCGTGAATTTCGTGTTCATCGCTGCGGCCTTCAGGGAGTGGGCACGTCCGGATCGGGACTGTCGGAAGGCTGGATGCTGTTATTCACCGTGATGGGAGAGCCGTTGCGCAGCTTGAGCTGGCCGGCGGTCACCACGGTTTCGCCCGCTTTCACGCCCTTGAGGACCGCGACCTGATCGCCGCGTGTCAGCCCGGTCGTGATGAAGCGCTGCTGCACCGTCAGCCCGGACCTGCCCTCCGCCCCGCTACCCTTCCCCCCGCCCGTCACGATGAACACCGTGGCGCCATAGGGGTTGTAGGTCACCGCGGCATTCGGCAGCGTGACGTAGGACGCAGGCTGCCCCCGGCTGAGGCGAACCGTAGCGAACATGCCCGGCAACAGGATGCCGTCGGGGTTGGCCAGACGGGCGCGCACCTTGAGATTGCGCGTGGCGGGGTCGATCTGCGGCTCGATGGCGGTCACCCTGCCACTGAAGGCATGGTCGGGCACGGCGCTGGTTTCGACCTGCGCCGACATGCCCACCTGGATCAAACCGATCTGGCTCTGCGGCACGGTGAAATCGATGTCCATCGGGTCGAGCATCTGCAGCGTGACCACGGCGGTGCCGGGTGCCAGATACTGGCCCAGATTCACCTGGCGGATGCCAAGCTGGCCGGGAAACGGCGCACTGATCGTCTTCTGCGCAATCAATGCCTTTTGTGCCGCCACCTGGGCCAGCGTGCTCTTCAGCGTGGCGCGGTCGGTGTCCACCGCGGCCTGGCTGATCGCCTGAATCCTGAGCTGTGCCTCGTCGCGCTTGAGATTGAGCTCGGCCAGCGCGGCCTGGGCTTCCGTCTGGGCCAATTGCGCTTTCAGCGGGGCGGGATTGAGTTCGACCAGCGTCTGGCCAAGACGCACTTTCTGCCCGGAGTCGAATTGAATCGACGTCACCAGCCCGCTGACTTCGGCGCTCAGCGACGCTTGCTTGCTCGCGCTGAAACTGCCCAGCGCTTCCACCGTCGGCTGCCAGACGCTTTCCTGCGCGACGACCGTCGACACTGCCTGCGGCGGGTTGGACGTGCCCTTGATTCCTTTTTCGATCATGCTGGTCTTGAAATCCTGGAATGCCACCAGACCGCCCACGAGCACACCGGCGATGATGAGCATGATGATCATGCGTAGGGTTGTGCCTCGGGTCATCGCTTACTCCATTTGTCCATTTTGTTGTCTGGATGCATCGAACAGGGGGCTCCTCCGTCACCGGATCGCGGCCGGCGCCGCGGCCGGCGTAGCGGGCGCATCCAGTACGCCGCCGCCCATGGCCTGGTACAGCGCCGCACTGTCGGCCAGGCGGGCGGCGCGGGTCGCAACCAGGTCGATACGGGTTTGTTGCGCCTGCTGCTGGGCCGTGAGCAGCTGCAGGTAGCTCGCCGCGCCCAGCTGGTGCTGCTGCTGCACCAGTTCGAGCGATGCCCGTGCCGAGGCCTCCGCGGTGGCCTGGGCCTGCAGGGCCTGGGCATCGTTGTCCAGTTGACGCAGCGTATCGGCCACGCTGCGCAGCGCTTCCAGCACGGTCTGCCGGTAATTGGCGCCAGCCGCCTGCAGGCTGGCTTCGGCCGCATTCGCCCCGGCTTTCAGACCGGCGTTGAACAGCGGCTGGGCGAGTTGCCCGGCCAGGGCCCAGATCACCGATCCGGGTCCGAACAGCGCACCGGTGGTCAGGGCCTGGGTGCCCAGACTGGCGCTCAGGTCGATCTGCGGATAGAGACTGGCAATGGCCACGCCGTACTGTGCCGTGGCCGCATGCAGCAAGGCGGTGGACGCCTGGATGTCGGGTCGCTGGCGCACCAGATCGGACGGCACCACCAGGGGGAGATGTTCAGGCAGGGTGAAATCGGCCAGCGTGAAGCGCGGGATATCGGCCTCGCCGGGCGCCTGCGCGGTCAGCACCGCCAGCAGATGATCGGCCTGTTCCAGCTTGTTGCGCAGGGGGGGCAGGCTGGCACGCGTCTGCTCCGCCTGGGTTTGCAGGGCCAGCACATCCGCCCGGGCCGTGGCCCCCAGCTCAAAGCGCTTGCGTGCAATGTCGAGCTGGTCTTGCTGGGCCAGCAGGATGGCTTCAGTGGCCGCGATCTGCTCACCCAGCTGGGCTTGCCCGAACGCGGTGGTCACGACATTGCCGGCAAGAGCCAGACGCGCGCCGGCCAGCTGGTAGGCCTGATAATCGGCCTGCGCGGCCAGTGCTTCGAGGGCGCGGCGGTTGCCCCCGAAGAGGTCCAAATTGTAGTTGACGACGACCCCGGCGTTGTACAGGTTGTACAGCGTCTGCTGATTTCCGTGTTCGCCACGGCCGGCCGCATTGACCTGGTTGCGGCTGGCGCCCAGCCTGGCGTTAACGGTCGGATACAGGGTCGAACCCGCCTGCGCCGCATGGAGTTGCTGTGCCTGGCGCAGCGTGGCCTCTGCCGCGGCCAGCGTGAAGCTCTCGTGCAATGCCCGCTTCACCAACGCGTCGAGCCGGGGCGAGCCGAATGCCGTCCACCACTCGGACGCGACGGCCTGGCCGGCTTCCAGGCTTTGTGCGCGCCCCTGTCCGACATCGGCCGAGGCCGTGCGGGCGGGCCGCTCGCCCTGCAGGTAGCGCTCGACCGCGGGCGCGTCCGGCGTCTTGAAATCGGGACCGACCGTCGTGCAGCCCGCCAGCACCATGATGCCGAGCAGACCCAGGGCATATCTGTGTAGGGGCAAGCTGAAATACCGCATCGATCGTATCCGGTTCATTGGGTTGACCCGTCGGAGCGCCGGGATTCATCGTCATCCGCCAGTCAGATGTTCGTCCGGCGGGTGAATGATCCATCGTTTCCGGGGCTTGTTCAGTATATGTCCAAGCTGTGTCACGCCTGTTGCGAAGACGCTGTCAGCGCATCGCTGACGATGGCCTGCGCTTCGGCCTGGATGCGATGCAGATGATTTTCGTCACGAAAGCTCTCAGCATAGATTTTGTAGAGGTTTTCGGTGCCGGATGGGCGTGCCGCGAACCAGCCACTCGCGGCAATCACCTTGAGGCCGCCAATCGGCGCATCGTTTCCCGGCGCCCGGGTGAGGATGGTCTGGATCGGCTCGCCGGCCAGTTCGGCAGACCGAACCTGCTGCGGCGAAAGCCGGGCCAGCTGCTGCTTCTGTTCCGCTGTCGCTGGCGCCTCGACACGATCGTAGACCGGATTGCCCGCTTCGCGCGTCAGTTCGCGGTAGAGTTCGCCGGGGTCACGCCCCATGCGCGCGGCGATCTCCGCCGACAGCAAGGCCGGGACCATGCCGTCCTTGTCGGTCGTCCAGACGCTGCCGTCCCGCCGGACGAACGAAGCCCCCGCGCTCTCTTCGCCGCCGAATCCCAGCGAGCCCTCGTACAAGCCTTCCACAAACCATTTGAATCCGACCGGTACTTCGTACAGTCTGCATCCGAGCTTCGCGGCGACGCGGTCGATCATCTGGCTGCTGACCACCGTCTTGCCCACTGCCGCCTGTTTGCTCCAGTTCGGCCGATGCTGGAACAGGTAATGAATGGCCACCGAAAGATAATGATTGGGCTGCAGCAAACCTGCGGTTCGGGTAACGATGCCGTGCCGGTCATGATCGGTGTCGCAGGCGAAGGCGATGTCGAAACGATCCTTGAGGCCGATCAGGCCTTGCATGGCATAGGGCGAGGACGGATCCATCCGCACGCGGCCATCCCAGTCGAGCGTCATGAAGCGAAAGGCCGGATCGACGACTTCGTTCACGATCGTGAGATTCAGCCCGTAGCGCTCGGCGATCGCGCCCCAGTAATGCACGCCGGCGCCGCCGAGCGGATCCACGCCCATGTTGATGCCCGCTCCGCGGATCGCGTCCATGTCGAGCACGCTGTCGAGGTCGCTCACGTAAGCGTTGATGAAATCGTGCCGATGCGTGGTCGCTGCGCGTCGTGCCTGTTCGAGTGGAATCCGCTTCACCCCCTTGAGTCCATTTTCCAGAATTGCATTGGCCCGGGCTTCGATCCAGTCCGTGACGTCCTTGTCCGCCGGCCCGCCATTGGGCGGGTTGTATTTGAAACCGCCGCTGTCGGGCGGATTATGCGAAGGGGTGATGACGATTCCGTCCGCCAGGCCGGTATCGCGGCCGCGGTTGTACGTGAGGATCGCGTGGGAAATCACCGGCGTCGGCGTGTACTCGTCATGCTCCGCGAGCATGACGTCCACCCCATTGGCCGCCAGCACTTCGAGTGCGCTGGCATAGGCCGGTTCCGACAAGGCGTGCGTGTCGATGCCCAGAAACAGCGGGCCATCGATGTGCCGCTGGCGGCGATACTCGCAGATGGCCTGACTGATGGCCAGCACATGCCACTCGTTGAAACTGTTTTCGAACGCGGAGCCGCGGTGTCCCGAGGTGCCAAATGCGACGCGTTGTCCGGGTACCGACGGATCGGGCTGGTTGCCGTAGTAGGCCGTGACGAGTCTCGGCACATTGACCAGCGTGGCGGCTTGCGCCGGCTTCCCCGCAAGCGGGCTTGTTTTCATTGTCGCACCTCGTGGTGGCACATGGAATCGCTCCGGTTCCGTCCATTGTGACATGGCCTTGCCTCAACGCATGGCTTCTTTCCGGACATCCCCGCATCGGGTCGGCAGCGCCCGATGCTCGCCTGCCTTGTCCCGTATTCTCGATGCTACTCGTGACACAGCCGCCTATCCAAAGTTCAAGAGATTCCGCGTTTCGTGTTGAAACGCCGTCGCGCCGAGGCATGCCCGCTCGTGGTCGCTATTCAAACGGGATATTGATACCCTTAGAGCCGGAGCAACCCTGAAATGCGAACGGCGGCAGGGCTGTCCTGCCGTCATCCATCCATCCCCCAACGGAGTCACCATGAAAACCCCGCTACAGATCACCTTCCGCGACATGCCCTCTTCCGACGCGCTTGACACGCATATCCGCGAGAAGGCGCAGAAACTCGAACAGGCTTTTTCCGACATCGTCAGCTGCCGGGTCGTCGTCGACCAGCCCGCGAAACACCAACAGCAGGGCAAGCTGTTCAACGTCCGGATCGATCTTGGCGTGCCCGGAAAGCAGATCGTGGTCGACAAGCAGGAGAACGAGGATGCCTACGTCGCCTTGCGCGATGCCTTCGACGCCGCCAGACGGCAGCTGGAAGACTACGCGCGACAGTTGTGAACCCTTCCGCACCGGATGGGCGCGCAGACATGAACCCGGATCGCGCGCCGGTGCGGAATACGGCGAGCCTGGCCCGCAGGCTGCGCGATCCATCCTGCTACGATCATGCGGTCGGGCAGGTGCAGGCGATTGAAACGCATATTTCCTACGTCCTGCTCACCGGAGAATTCGCCTACAAGATCAAGAAGCCGCTGGATCTCGGCTTTCTCGATTTCAGCAGCCTCGACAAACGGCTCCACGCCTGCCGTGACGAAGTGCGGCTCAACCGCCGGCTGGCACCGGAGCTCTATCTCGACGTCGTTCCGATCACTGGCACGCCTGCCGCGCCGCACGTCAACGGCGTCGGCAGCGCATTCGAATATGCCGTGAAGATGTGTCAGTTCCCGCCTGACGCCACGCTCGACCGGCTCGACGCCTCGGGCGGAATGAGCGGACGGCACGTCGAAGCCATTGCCGCCACGCTCGCCCGTTTCCATCTCGAAGGCTGCGCACGTGCCGGAGAAGAAAGTCCTTGGGGACATCCGGATGCCATCTGGCACCCGGTGGCGCAGAATTTTGCGCAGATCGCGCCGCATCTCCACGCCCCATCCGACCGCGCACAACTCGACAGCCTGCAGCGCTATTGTGCAGCCGAGCACGCCCGCCTCGCTCCGCTCATGGCCGCGCGCAAACGCGATGGATTCGTGCGCGAATGCCATGGCGACCTCCATCTGGGAAATCTTGCGTGGGTCGATGACCGGCTGCTGGTGTTCGACTGCATCGAATTCAATCCCGAACTGCGCTGGATCGATATCCAGTCCGAGATCGCCTTCTGCTACATGGATCTGCTGCAGCGCGGCCACGCCGAGTGGGCATGGCTGTTCATCAACGCCTGGCTGGAACAGACCGGCGACTATGCCGGGGTCGCCCTGCTGCGCTATTACGCGGTGTACCGCGCGCTCGTGCGCACCAAGATTGCCGCCATCCGCACCGCCCAGACCGCCGGCCCCGAGCACGACGCCGCGCTCGCCGACGTGCGTACGCTGTTGCATCTGGCCACGACGCTGACGCGCCTCCCGCCCCTCCGGCTCGACATCACGCACGGCCTCTCGGGCTCGGGCAAGACCACCGTCACGCACAAGCGGATGCAGGCGCCGGGCGCCATCCGCCTGCGCTCCGATGTCGAACGCAAACGCCTGGCAGGCCTCGACGCCCTGGCCCGCAGCGGATCGGAGATCGGCCAGCAGCTGTATGCCGCCGACGCCACGCGGCGCACCTATTCGCATCTGGCCCGATTGTCGGGCGCCATGCTGGATGCCGGTTGGCCCGTCATCGTCGACGCTGCGTTTATCGCCCGCTGGCAGCGCGATCTGCTGCGCGAGACGGCCGCGGCGCGCGGCGTGCCTTTCCATATTCTCGACTTTCAGGTACCGGTGGCCACCCTGCGCGACCGCATCGTCCAGCGCGCACAGGCAGGCGGCGATGCCTCGGAGGCCAATCTGGCCGTGCTGCAGCATCAGCTCGATACCGGGGAAGCGCTCGACGCCAGCGAGCAGGCTGAGCGCGTCAGCATCGACCCATGAAATCAGCTTGAGACCTGAGGAACCATGCGCCAGGCCGCCACGTGCGGAGCACACATGGCGGCCTGGTCAGACACACGACAGACAATCAGATCGGGATGTGATTGCCCCAGCCCAGGTCGCGCGTATCGAGCTTGACGTGCCGCTTCACCAGGATGGGTTTGTCTTGATCGAGAGAGACCGTGTCGTAATACTTTCCGACTGCGAACACCTGGGTCGCACCCCCGTCCAGATTGGTTCTGAAGATCTGCAGGGCCGTCACGACGTTTGCCTGCTTCTTGTCATTGTCGTAGCTGACCTTATAGACGACCGCATTGCGCGTAAGCGGCGCGTGGTCGCTGTTGTGCTTGGGTAAAGTGTGGAAAAGTTCCTCCATCTCGGCCCGGTTATGGTCCAGCCACGTCATGTCCTTCCTGATTTCCGGGCTGAACGCGGTGACCTTGTACTCGAATTGCTGATCGCACAGCCCCAGAAACTCCGAATAATCGTTCCGGTCCAGTGCCGTGCAAGTCTGATAAACCAGCTCTTCAACAGTCGTTCTGTCAGTGTTCATGAATTGCTCCTTGAAATATCGTTTGAAGATCAATGTGTAGCGACTGCTCCGCCGCTGAACGTGCATCGTTCAGCGGCGGAACGTCAGGCTGGCTGCGCAACGTCTTGCTCCTGGTGCGCGGGAGCGGTGGCCTGCGGCTTCGAATCAGCTATTTTGCGCGTTGAATCAGAGGAACTGCGGCCCATCCACGCGCTCCACTCCTCCAGATAGTGGCGCATCCCCACTTCGTCGTGGATCAAATTGTCTTCCTCGCGCGCATGCAGCACATACATGGGATCGCTGCCCCTGGCCATGGCCATGCCCTGTCCGGAAGAAGCCAGCAGGTCCTCGTGCAGGTTGCGGCCGAATGGGCTCCAGATCGTGGCGGCATCCTTCTCTCGCTGCTTGCGTACTTCGGGGGTGTCGCTCTTGAGACCCAGTATCCGGAACTCGAGCAGGACGCGATCCGGGCCGAGCGGAATATAGGAATCGATCCGCAACACGGAAGTACGCAGGTTGTAGGTGATGCAGGGGAAAAGGTCGACCAGCTTCCAGCCATTTGGAGGCAGCTTCGGCCAGCCAAGCGCCGAGTGGCCGCTACCCGTGTAGGCATCGTACGAGACATTCATCGAGCCCACCGAAGCATGGCCGTTGGGGAAGGCCGTGTACCTGCGCTGGAAATATCCGGACTTCGGATCCAGCATGCCTGTAATGCGATTATGGTAGTGCAGGTAGTCGTGGTAGAACTCCTGATTGGTGTCGTGGATCAGCTTGAAGTTCGTACGCAGCGTGGCCTGGTAATACCACAACACCTCCAGAGGTTCGGTCTCCAGCTCCGGCATCATGTAATCCAGGGCTGAACCGATATGCGCTGAAAGCGGGGCGCAGGAGTCGTCGAGGTTGACCCACACGAAACCGCCGTAACCCACTTCCGTTTTCACTTCCCTGAGGCCCACATCGCTTTCGCAGATGCGATCCTGGTAGCCGGCTTTCCCGCGAGGAATATCCACGCAATCGCCTTTTGCATCGAAGGCCCACTGGTGGAAAATGCACACCAGCTTCTTGGCGTTGCCGGAGGGCTCATACACCAGGAGGTTGCCACGGTGAGGACAGATATTGTAGAAGGTGCGGATCTTCATATCCTCCCCGCGCATGATCACAAGCCGGGTACCGCCTGGGTGTTCATAGGTACGAAAATCATGGGGGTTCGCCACCTCGCTTTCGTGGGCGGCAAGCATCCAGACCTTCTTGAAAATCTTTTCTTTTTCCTCCTCAAAGATGGCCGGGTCGGAGTAAATCTTCGGATCCGCGTAATGGGTCGACGGAAGATTGGGTTTCTGTGTCCACTGCTTGCTGTTGCGTGACATGATAGCGCTACCTCCAGGTTGTGTAATTCAGGATAAAACCATGCGAATATTGCATGGTTGAATAGCCTAAAGCGACAACCGTGCCAACTCACAACCAGCCTTGGAATCAAGGGGGAATACACGTCATCGAGGCAAGCATCGGGGGAAATTCCGCCCCTACTCCGAAGCCCGGAATCCGGCCGCGGACAAGACACAATATAAATTTATATGTGTATTTAATTATCTGATTAGCAATATAAATTACCCATTTTTCTGGGGGCGCTGCGGGGTTCGGATCGAGGTCGGCCACGCCTGTCGAAGGCGCCCTTCAAGGCGTGGTGAAATCGGTTTTCATGTCCGGCATCACAAACGAAACCGTTGCCGGAGGACACCCGGATTCAGGGCACAATGTGCGTTTTCGTTACACTCTGTCATGTGACATCCCGGCTTGTCCGTCGCGCCGTATCGAGCGCCGGTCATGGAACCATGACATTTCACGGCTTGTCGAACCAACCCTCGCGCCGACGGCAGGCTCCATGGAAAAAATCAGCCCCGAGGAGAGGCGCCCGCGCCTGGCCCCGTAAAAAAGGCGTTGGCGGAAGGGAGTGGGAGTCGAACCCACCCGGGAATGGCTGACACCCCCAACCGGATTTGAAATCCGGCCGCACCACCAGGCACGCTTCCCTTCCAGTTGAACCCTGATTCTCCACCCGGCCGATTCAGATGGCAGCATCCCTCCTGTCAAACAGGTCCGCATTGCGCAGTCTGTGTGCTTCGCGCACGCGCCGCGTGTAGCCCACCCGGTCGAAGAATTCCAGCACCTGCACCGCACGTTTGCGGCTCAAGCCGCTGCGGTCACGGAATTCGGCGGCACGCGTCTCGCCGGCCAGGTGTTCCAGTTCCCGCACCAGCGCCGCGAGTTGTACCATGCTTTCCGGCAGATAGAACAGATCGCGCACCACCTGGTAGAGCGTGCCCTGACGCGCCAGCTTTTGCAGCAGACGCCGCATCGATGCCTCGTCGTGCCCCGCGCGCCGGGCCAGATCGCGCACCCAGGGCGGGTCGAAGGCCGTTTCCGCCAGCCAGGGGAGGATGCGCCGGTAGAGCGCATCCTCCTCGCGGGTGAGCGTAATGCTGTGCGTGGGCAGATGCAGCCAGGCTCCCCTGCGTTGCAGGGTACCCGCCGCCAGCATGGCGTCGACCAGCACGGCAAACACCGCAGCCGGCAGCATCGGCATGAACATGCGCCGGGCGCGCGACGCATCCGGGCCCAGTTCATCGGGAAAGCGTTCGTGAAAACCCGTGAAATCGGTATGCAGCCTGTCCTGCAGACCTGCCCAGTGCACCGCGGAAAATGCCCAGGTCGTCTGGCCGGCGCGCACCCGTACGCTGTCGCCAGGCAGATGTGCAGCTGGATCCTTGCAGTTCCAGAGCACGGCAAGCCGGTCGAGGTCGAGCCCGCGCAGCGCGAGCAGCTGGCGCAGACACTGCGTGGGATCAGGCAGGCTCAGTGCGGCGAGTTCCGCCAGCCGCAAGGGGGTCTTGCGCTTGCGCGCCGGCGCATCGGGGTCCAACACCCGGCCGCCACCGAGCGTATGGCGCGCGTCGGCATCGCGCACGACGAAACGATCGCCGTGAAGCACGCCAAGTGGACGGTCTGCAACCAGTTGCGCCAGCATGCTGCTGCCCGGGGCCAGGCTCTCGCCTTCCAGCAGCGCCACCCGGGCCATGACGTGCGCCGCCCCCAGGTGCAGGTGAACGGGGGTCCAGTGCGTGAGCACCGCAGGCGCCCGCGGCGACAGCGTCAGCCGCACGTCGAACCGCGTGCTCGGCGCGTGCAGGCGCGGTGCCACGATCCAGTCGCCCCGTGCGATGTCGTCCTTGCCCGCGCCGTGAAGGTTCAGGGCACAGCGCTGCCCCGCCTGTCCCCGCTGCGCCGGACGGTTCATCACATGCAGGCTGCGCAGGCGCACCGGCCGGCCGGATGGTGTCACCATCAGATCGTCGCCTGTCTCGACGCTGCCGGAAAATACGGTGCCGGTGACGATGGTGCCCGTACCTTTCAAGGTGAAGCTGCGGTCGACCGCCAGCCGGAACCCGCCGTCGGCCGCCAGCACGGGCATGGCCTGCGCGACTGCGTGCAGATGCGTGCGCAGGGCGTCCACCCCCTGCCCGCCCGGCGCGCAAACCGGAAAGACAGGGATGTTTGCGAGTGCCGTTTCGGCCAGCAGTTGATGCAGCTCGCGCTCGACCTCGACGAGCCGTCCGGGTTCGACCCGGTCGATCTTGGTCAGCGCCACCGTGCCGCGCGCAATGCCGAGCAGGTGAAGAATGGCGAGATGTTCGTGCGTTTGCGGCATCACGCCATCATCCGCCGCCACCACCAGCAGGGCGAAGTCGATCCCGGCCGCGCCGGCGAGCATGGTGTGGATGAAGCGCTCATGACCGGGCACGTCGATGAAACCCAGTACCCCGCCGCTGGCCAGCGGCTGGTAGGCATACCCCAGTTCGATCGAAATACCGCGTGCCTTCTCGGCGGCGAGCCGATCGGTGTCGATGCCGGTGAGCGCATGCACCAGTGTCGTCTTGCCGTGATCGATGTGTCCGGCGGTGCCGACGATCATGTCCGGGCTGCCGTCAGCGCTGCGAGCTGGGCCAGGAAATCCGCTTCGTCTTCTACGGCAAGACAGCGCAGGTCGAGCCGCAAGGCGCCGTCGGCGATGCGGCCGATCGCGGGCACGGGCAGCCCGCGCAGCGCCGCTTCGATCTCGTGCAGCACGCCGCGTTTCCGGGTACCCGGCCGCACCACCAAGGCGTGGCTCGGCAATCGGTCGATCGGCAGCGAGCCGCTGCCGATCTGCGACAGCGCCGGTTCGGCGGACACGCGCACCGGCCAATCGAGCAGCGCCTGCTGCAGGTGCGGCAGCAGACGCTCGGCCTGCATCCTGATGTCGTCCGGCGGCCGGGTCAGCAGACGCAGCGTGGTGAGCCGATCGCCCAGACGGTCGGGATCGCGATACAGACGCAGCACCGCTTCGAGCGCCGCCAGTGTCAGCTTGCCGACGCGCAGCGCGCGCTTGAGCGGGTTTTTCTTGATGCGCTGGATCAGCGCGCGGCGGCCGAGCAGGATGCCGGCCTGCGGCCCGCCCAGCAGCTTGTCGCCGCTGAAACTGATCAGGTCGGCCCCGGCTGCCAGCGACTCCTGGGGCGTCGGTTCGTGCGGCAGGCCGAAGCGCGCCAGATCGGTGAGCGTGCCGCTGCCCAGATCGATCACGAACGGCAGGCCGCGCGCGTGCGCAAGCTGCGCCAGTTCCGTCTCCGGCACGCTGGCGGTAAATCCCCGGATGGCGTAGTTGCTGGCATGCACCTTCATCAGCATGGCGCTGCGCGGGCCGATGGCATCTTCGAAGTCGCGCAGATGGGTGCGATTGGTGGTGCCGACCTCGACCAGCTTCGCGCCGGCGCGACTCATGATGTCCGGCACGCGGAACGCGCCGCCGATTTCCACCAGTTCACCGCGCGAGACGATCACCTGCCTGCGCAGGGCAAGCGTGTTGAGCAGCAGGAACACCGCTGCCGCGTTGTTATTGACCACGGTCGCGGCTTCGGCGCCGGTGAGTTCGCACAGCACCGATTCCACGACGTCGTCGCGGTCGCCGCGACCACCGGTTGCAAGGTCGTATTCCAGCGCGCAAGGATGGCGCGCAGCCAGCAGCAGCGCCTCCACTGCTTCTTCCGGCAGCGGCGCGCGTCCCAGGTTGGTATGCAGCACCGTGCCGGTGAGGTTGAACACCCGCTTCAGGCGGGGCGCATGGTGCTGCGACAAATGCGTGGCAAGCCGGGCCGTCACCGCAGGTTCGGTGTAATCGACCCGGTCGCCGCTGCGCGCCGCCCGTCGGACACGGTCGAGCACGCTGCGCACGCCGGCCAGCACCGATTCGCGGCCATACTCGGCTATCAGCGGGGAAACGGCCGTCCAGTTGAGGACACGATCGACCGAGGGCGGACGGGGGGCGCTATGCACGATAGACAATCCCTGGTTGGTGAGTGATGAGTGATGAGTGATGAGTGGTGAGTGGTGAGTGGTGAGTGGTGAGTGGTGAGTGGTGAGTGGTGAGTGGCGAGCAGTCAGGCGGGGCCGTGGATCAGATACCAGTTGATTCCGCTGCGGGCAAAGCCCGCTTCGTCCATGAGCAGATCGAGCGTCAGGGTGGCGAGGTCGTCGGCCACTGGGTCGGCCTGCGGATCCTTTTCCTGATGGATGACTTTCAGATAGGTCTGGCACTCCGGACAGCTCTCGGCCTGCACCAGCCGGTCCTTTCCTTCAAGGTGATAACAGGCGATGTCGCGGGTGTTGTCGCAGTTGCTGCATTTGGCGCGCACCACGTGCCATTCCGAATTACACAGGGTGCAATGCAGATAGCGCAAGCCATTTTCAGCGCCGCCAATGCGCACCATCGAACTGACCGGGTGTGACCCGCATACCGGGCACAGGTTGGGGTGCTCGGGTCGCGCCACTTGAGCGGGATGGAGCTGGCGTGCCAGATGACTCCAGTGCACTTGCAGGGCAGCACCGATCACCGGCGCAATGGCGGCGTCGAGTGCCTGGGTGTGCCCCTCGAACAGTTGAACGGCCTGCGCATCCAGCCAGGCATCCTCACCGCTCAGGATCGGCTCCAGTGCCGTCTGACCTGGAGCGGGCAGCCCTGATTTGACCGCCTGCGCCAACTGCCGGGCCGTATCGCGCCAGCCAGCCGGCAGGGCGAGGCCGGCCGGAGCCAACGGCGGCATCTGGTACTCGCGGCATTGTGCAAGCCTGTCGGCCGCGGGCGGCTCTCCCGCCGGCCCGGCGTCCAGTGCCGCCTGCTGGGCATGCGCGAGACGCGCAACAAAGCGCAGATAGTCGCCGAGCGCATGGCCTTCGGACAATTGTTCCAGCCGGCGGGCACGCATGAGAAACAGATCGGCGGGAGGCAGCCGCAGCTCTGGAATATCGCCGGCCGCGGCTTCGATTTCGCCCGGCTGCAGGAGGGTGGTCGTCATGCGCGCATCGATCCTTCCTTGTCATGCATTGCAATCACTTGCCGGTCATCTGGCGATACCAGGCGCGATGATGATGTTTGGCCCATGCCTCGGAAACCGTGCCGCGCGTCATGGCGCGAACCGAGCCCTTGACCCAGATGGCCGCATAGACATGCACGATAATGCCGAGAATCATGATCCAGGCAGCCAGCGCATGGACGACCACGGCAATGCGCAATAGCCAGATGGGGAAATACGGCGCAAACCAGGGTTGCCAGACCACGATACCCGACAGCAGTAACAGGGGAATACTCACCACCATCGTCCAGAACAGATACTTCTGTCCGGCGTTGTACTTGCCGATTTCAGGCAATCCCCGGTCGCGATTCCTGATGACATCCCCGATGCGTGCCATCCACTGACGATCGGCGGCCGTGAAATGGTTGAAGCGCCAGAATCTCGCCGCCATGGCCATGAAAAACAGGAACAGCACCACACCGATGAAGGGGTGCAGGATGCGGGTCCAGGGACCGCCACCAAACAGATTCGTCAGGAAGAAAAAGGCCGGATGGAACAGCGCCAGCCCCGACAGGCCGGCCAGGACGAAGGCGATGGCCACGATCCAGTGGTTGCTGCGTTCCCGGGCGGTGTAGCGTTGTACAGGCTTGCTCATGATCGCTCCTTGAGGGTGGAAAAGTGAAGGGAAACGGATCATTCAATCCGTCTTTTCTTCTTCCTCCACCTCCTTGGGACCTGCCGTCACGTAATGGAAGAACCCGGCAAAGACAGCCAGGCCCAGGCCAAAACTCATGAGCGGCTTGGTCACGCCCTTCCATAGGCTGACCAACGGGCTGATACTCGGATCCCTGGGCAGATTCGCGTACAACTCGGGCTTGTCGCCATGCTGCAGCACATACATCACGTGCGTGCCGCCGACCCCCTTGGGATCGTATAACGCCGCATGGCTATAGCCGCGCTCCTTGAGATCGGCGATACGCCCTTCGGCGTGAAGAACCATGTCATCCTTGGTTCCGAACACCAGGGCGCCAGTCGGACAGGTCTTGATGCAGGCGGGCTCCAGGCCGATGGCTACGCGGTCGGAACACAAGGTGCACTTGTAGGCCTTGCTGTCCTTCTGCGAAATGCGCGGAATATTGAAAGGGCAGCCAGTGATGCAATACCCGCAGCCGATACAGTGTTCCTCGTGAAAATCGACGATGCCGTTCGCGTACTGGACGATCGCTCCCGGCGCCGGGCAGGCTTTCAGACAGCCCGGATCGGCACAATGCATGCAGCCGTCCTTGCGGATGAGCCATTCCAGCCGATCCTGCTCCACTTCCACTTCGGAGAAGCGCATCACCGTCCACGACTGGGCCGTCAGATCACGCGGGTTGTCGTAGGTGCCGGCGTTGGTGCCGACCTCGTCGCGCAGGTCATTCCATTCCATGCATGCCACCTGGCAGGCCTTGCAGCCGATGCACTTGGAAATGTCGATCAGTTTGGCGACAGGAACCGCGCCTCTGGCGCGCACGTCGGGCGGTGGGGTCGTCGTGGCGGACCGGGCCTTGATGTCGAGGGATTGCAGTGCCATGGTCGCCTCCTAGACTTTCTCGAGATTCACCAGAAACGCCTTGAACTCGGGTGTCTGGGAATTGGCGTCGGCCACGTAGGGGGTCAGGGTGTTGGCGATGTAGCCATTTCTCGTCAGACCCATGAATCCCCAGTGTATGGGGACGCCCACCGTATGCGTCTTCCTGCCGTCGATGGTGAGGGCCTTCAGGCGTTTGGTGACCACCGCCACCGCGACGATGAAGCCATGGCTCGACTTCACCCGTACATGGTCGCCGGCCTTGATGCCCTTTTCCTTCGCCAGTTCCTCGCCGATCTCGACGAACTGCTCCGGCTGTAGGATGGCGTCCAGGCGCACGTGCTGCGTCCAGAAATGGAAATGCTCGGTGAGCCGGTAGGTCGTGCAGACGTACGGAAACGCATCGGGCTTGCCAAGCGTCGGCCAGATATCCTTGAACACGCGCGCCGCCGGGTTGGAACGCACCTCGGGATTTTTGGGAGACAGCGGATTGACCGCCAGCGGCGTCTCGAAAGGTTCGTAGTGCTCGGGGAAAGGCCCTTCCGCCATCGCGTCCACCGCGAAGAAACGCGCCACGCCTTCGGGGTTCATGATGAAAGGATTCATCCCGTCCTGCGGCGCCGAATCGATCTTGAAGTCAGGCACGTCCGCGCCGCCCCATTTGCCCGCTGCCGCATCCCAGGCAACGATCGCCCGCGTCGGGTCGTAGGGTTTCCCGCTCGGGTCGCACGACGCGCGGTTGTACAGGATGCGACGGTTGGCCGGCCAGGCATACGCCCAGTTGAGCGTCTGGCCGACGCCGTAGGGGTCGGCGTTGTCGCGCCGCGCCATCAGGTTGCCTTTTTCGCTCCAGGAACCGGCAAAGAGCCAGCAGCCACACGAGGTCGAGCCGTCGTCGCGCAAGTCGGCAAAGCCGCTTAACTGCTCGCCGGCCTTGACCAGCACCCTGCCCGGATCCTTGGGATCGGTCACATCCTTCAGCGCCTTGCCGGAAAACTCCCTCGCCAGTTCTTCCGGCGAGGGAAACGACGGGATTTTGTACTTCCAGGCCACGTTGAGGATGGGGTCGGGGAAGGCACCGCCCTCCTTCTGGTACAGCGCACGAACCCTGAGGAAAATCCCCGCCATGATCTCCTGGTCCGACAGGGTTTCCGCGGGGGGCTCGGCGGCTTTCCAGTGCCATTGCAGCCAGCGCCCGGAGTTGATCAGGCTGCCGTTCTCCTCGGCAAAGCAGGTCGACGGCAGGCGGAACACTTCGGTCTGGATCTTGGCCGGATCGACGTCGTTGTACTCACCGTGGTTCTGCCAGAACTCCGAGGTTTCAGTCACGAGCGGATCGATGACGACCATGAATTTCAGTTTGGACAGCGAATTCGACACCTTGACCTTGCATGGCGCCGAGCCGAGCGGGTTGAAACCCTGGCAGACGTAGCCGTTGACCTTGCCCTGGCCCATGTCCTCGAACATCTGCATGAGATCGTAGCCCTTGTCGAGCTTGGGTAGCCAGTCGTAACCCCAGTTATTGTCCGCGGTCACGGCATCGCCGAACCAGGCCTTCATGAGGCTGACGTGAAAGCGGGGATAGTTCTGCCAGTAGGAAAGCTGTCCCGGCCGCAGAGGTTTGAGCGTACGCTTGCCGACATAGGCCGCGTAGTCCTGTTCAGCGTCGTTCGGCAGCGTCAGATAGCCCGGCATGAGGTTGGACAGAAGCCCCAGATCGGTCAGTCCCTGGATGTTGGAATGCCCGCGCAGCGCATTCATGCCGCCGCCCGCCACGCCGATGTTGCCCAGAAGCAATTGCACCATTGCGCCGGTGCGGATCATCTGCGATCCCACCGAGTGCTGGGTCCAGCCCAGCGCATACATGATGGTCATGGTCTTGTCGGGCGCCGCAGTATCGGCGATCGCGGCGCACACCTTGAGGAAGGCCTCCTTCGGAGTGCCGCAGATGGTTGCGACCATTTCCGGCGTATAGCGACTGTAATGTGCCTTCATCAACTGGTAGACGCAGCGCGGGTTCTGCAGCGTGGGGTCGACCCTGACGTAGCCATCGTCGCCGATCTGATAGCCCCAGGACGACTTGTCGTACTTGCGCTTCTCCGCGTCGTAACCCGTGAACAGGCCGTTCGCGAAGGCAAACTCGTCTTTCACCAGGAAACTGAAATCGGTGTAGTGCTTCACGTATTCGTGATGAATCCTGTCGTGGCCGAGCAGGTAGTTGATGACCCCGCCGAGAAAGGCAATGTCGGAACCGGCACGAATCGGCGCATAGAAATCGGACATCGCTGCCGAGCGGGTGAAGCGTGGATCAACCACGATCAGACGCGCCTTGCGGTGTGCTTTCGCCTCGGTCACCCACTTGAATCCGCAGGGGTGCGCCTCGGCGGCATTGCCGCCCATGATCAGAACCAGGTCCGTGTTCTTGATGTCAACCCAATGGTTGGTCATCGCTCCTCGGCCAAACGTCGGGGCAAGACTTGCCACCGTCGGGCCGTGTCAGACACGTGCCTGATTGTCGAATCCGAGTATCCCCATGCTACGGACGACCTTATACGTCAGGTAGCCGGTTTCGTTGCTGGATGCCGAGGCGGCGAGAAATCCGGTGCTGAGCCAGCGGTTCACCGTTTCGCCCTTGTCGTTCTTCGCGATGAAATGCTTGTCGCGGTCATCCTTCATCAGCCTGGCGATGCGGCTGAACGCATCGTCCCACGAAATTCGTGTCCATTCCTTGCTGCCCGGCGCCCGGTATTGCGGGTATTGCAGGCGGTGGGGGCTGTTCACGAAATCGAGCAGGCCGGCGCCTTTGGGACACAGGGTGCCACGATTGACCGGATGATCGGGGTCGCCCTCGACATGGATGATCTTGCCCCGGGTGTTCTTGGCGTTGTCGCCCAGGCTGTACATCAGGAGGCCGCAGCCCACCGAGCAGTAAGGGCAGGTGTTGCGGGTTTCGGTTGTACGCGCCAGCTTGAATGCCCGCACCTCCGCCAGCGCTTCGCCGGGTGCGAAACCCAGTGCCGCGAGGCTGGAACTGCCGACCCCCGCTGCACATATTCTGAAAAACTGTCTCCGGGTCACTTGCATCTCAGTCCTCCATAGGCATGTATCAGACACGCATGGACAAACTATAGATACAAGCGGCTCTTATGCAAACGTTATCCTTCCAGAAGGAAAACCAGACGGTCCATCCTCCCGCTCAAGTCGGGTTCTGCGGCAGGCCCACACCCGCCGATTCCAGATAATCGCGGATATGCCGCAGCTCCTGTTTGGTGCAGGTATTGCTGTGATGCGGATGATGCAGAAAGCCCTCCACACCGTTCAGCACCACGCGGAAACTCGCGCCGTGATGCGGGTCCACGCGTGCGCCCAGATGCGTCAGCATCGCTTCCACCTCGCGCCAATGCACGTTGCCGCTCACCGGCCCTTCAAAAACCATTCTCAGCAAATTCTCGTGTTTATGACTCATGACAAGTCCCTGCGTGAAATCCGAATCCTTTCAGGATAGAACCGACTGAACATAACGTGAAGCGCGGATGCGGGCAGGACTCGGCTTAAAATCTCCCGGACGCCCGCGCTTCGACGCCCCCTCCCTCCGTCTCGCATCCTGACATGAACGATTTGATACAGCGACTCGATTTCTCCTTCCTTGCGGCCTCCTGGATGCAGCAGGCGATGACCGTCGTCGGTATCGTCATCCTGTTCAATATCGCTGCCTGGTATCTGCTGCGCCACATCGAAAAAATCACTGCGCGCACCGCCACCATCTGGGACGACGCCCTGGTCAAGGCCACGCGCAAACCGCTCACGCTCATCCTGTGGGTGACCGGTGCGACGTATGTCATCCGGATCGTGTACCAGCACCTCGGTATCCCGGTCCACGATGTCGTGCTGCCCACCCGCAATACCCTCATCATCGCCGCGCTGGCGTGGTTCCTGCTGCGCCTGATCCGTCAGGCTTCGCACAACATCCTGGCCCATCGCGCCAGAACGGGACGCAGCGTCGATTCCACCACCGTCGATGCGCTGTCCAAGCTGGGACGGGTCTCGGTCTTCGTTGTGGCCGTGCTGGCCATCATGCAGAACCTCGGATTCAGCGTATCCGGCGTGCTGGCCTTCGGCGGCATCGGCGGCATCGCCGTCGGCTTTGCCGCCAAGGACATGCTGGCCAATTTCTTCGGCGGCCTCACCATCTATCTGGACCGGCCGTTCACCGTGGGCGAATGGATCCGCTCGCCCGACCACCAGATCGAGGGCACGGTGGAATACATCGGTTGGCGCCATACCCGCGTACGCGCCTTCAACAAGAACCCGATCTATGTGCCCAACGCGCTGTTCACCACCATCGTGGTGGAAAACCCCACCCGCATGACCAATCGGCGCATCAAGGAAACCATCGGCATCCGCTATGTCGATCTCGACAAAATGGCCGCCATCGTTGCCGACGTGAAGGCCATGCTGCAGGCCCACCCCGAGATCGACACCAATGCCGTACTGATCGTCAACTTCAACCAGTTCGCCGCGTCGTCGCTGGATTTCCTTGTCTACGCTTTCACCAAAACCGTCGTGTGGGTGCAATTCCACGAAGTCAAGCAGGATGTGCTGCTGAAGATCGCCGCCATCATCGAAGCCCACGGCGCAAAAATTGCCATCCCCGCTCGCACCCTTTATCTCGAATCTCCAACCGCCACACCAACTCCCGGCCAGGAGTAAACGGCGGCTTTTGCGGCTGCCGCATCCCGGATTGCCGGCGGCAGCCCAAGCCAGCCGGGGAGACCGGCCGCGCGCCTTGCCAAGATCAGCCCCGGCAGCCATACTAAACGGACGAATTGGTCTTTTGGTCAGTCTCCTCCTGCCCTCAGCGGGCACTCTGTCGGCTTTCCTCAATTGGCAACATTGCGCGCACTCGCGTGCAGCTGCCGCAGCCCCCACTGCGATCTTTCACCTATTCACCCATGCCGGCACACGGTTTCAGCGTGTCCCGGCCACTCTGAGGACACACCATGTCGAAAGAAGAGCTCGTGGAAATGGAAGGCGTCGTCAACGAAGTCCTTCCGCAAACCCGCTTTCGCGTCACCCTGGACAACGGCATCGAAATCACTGCCTACGCCTCTGGAAAAATGCGCAAACACCGCATCCGCATCCTCGCCGGCGACAAGGTCACCATCGAGATGTCGCCCTACGATCTCACCAAGGGCCGGATCAATTTCCGTCACAAGGACACTCACGTCCAGACGCCGCGGCCCACCACGCCCAGAAAACTCAATTGATGGAAATCAGTGAATTCCGCTACCCGTCGAGAGGCCGTGCCCACACGGCCTCATGTTCCCGGCGGCCATGCCGGGAACCCGCCTGCCCTTGCTGAAAACCTCGCTGCGGCCGCCGCGCGCCCGTCCGGAATGATCGCGACCGCGCGCCGCATGGCCATGTGCCTGCTGGCGGGACTCAGCTTCGCGGCCCTGGCACAGGAGCCGCCGCCGCTGTCGCATGACGTGACGGGCGCCGATACCGAGTATCGCGTCAAGCAAGGCGACTCCCTGACCGCCATCGGCGCCCGCTTCGGTCTGGAACCCAAACTGCTGGCGCGGCAGAACGGCCTGTCCGCCAACGCCAGACTCCATCCCGGCCAGCCGCTGCACGTCCATCCTCCCCACATCGTCCCGGCGGTACTCGACGATGGCCTCCTCATCAATCTGCCGCAGCGCATGCTGTTCAACTTCAGCCAGGGCAAACTGGTTTCCGCCTACCCCGTCGGCCTGGGCAAGCCCAGCTGGCCCACCCCGCAGGGCGACTTCAGGATCGTCAATCGGCAGACAAACAAGCCCTGGCTGGTGCCCAAATCGATCCAGGAAGAAATGCGCCGCGAAGGAAAGACCGTGCTGGAGGAGGTGCCGCCCGGCCCCGACAACCCCCTGGGCAGACACTGGCTCGGCCTGAATTTGTGGGGGTATGGCATCCACGGCACCATCGCGCCAGCGAGTATCTATCACTTCCAGAGCCATGGCTGCATTCGCCTGCATCCCGATGATATTGCGGAACTTTTTGAGCAGGTGCGGGTCGGAACGCCCGGACGTCTCATTTACCAGCCGGTTTTGCTGGCGGTGATCGAAGACGGCCGCATCCTGCTCGAAGTCCATCGCGACATCTACAAGCAGGGCATCGACCCCGCGCGAACCGTGCGCGATCTGGCTGAAGCCCACGGCTTGAGCCCGTCCATCGATTGGCCTAAAGTGGACGCCGTCATCGCCGCTCAGGATGGATTGGCCGAAGAAGTGGGCCACCTGCCAGGCAACGGATCGAAAGGACCGCCATGAAGCACGTCAGCCGCCGCAAATTTCTCAAACTGGGCCTGCTGGCCGCCGCGATGCCGCTGTCGGCCTCCGCCAGCGCATGGCTGGCTGCGCCCGAGCGCCGGCTGAGCTTCCACAACCTGCACACCGGCGAAAACCTCGACCTGTCCTACTGGGTGCAGGGCGACTACGTGCCGGATGCGCTCGCCGAAATCAATCACGTCCTGCGCGACTACCGCACCGACCAGGTCGCTGCCATCGACACCCGCTTGCTGGACCTGCTCGACCGCGTCAAGGCCCAGCTCGGCACCGCCCAGCCCTTCCAGGTCATTTCCGGCTATCGCTCGCCCGCCACCAACCACATGCTGTCGGAACGCTCCTCCGGCGTCGCCAGACACAGCCTGCACATGGAAGGCCAGGCCATCGACATCCGCATTCCCGGCGTGGCGCTGGCCGACCTGCGCAAGACCGGCCTCGCACTGCAAGGCGGCGGCGTCGGCTACTATCCCGCATCCGACTTCGTGCATCTGGACGTCGGGCGCGTACGGACCTGGGGCGGCTGACCCGCACGACTGCCTCGCCGGCCGCAGTCGTTCGACAGGCGGCCGGCAAATGAAGACCTGCCTCCTGGGGCACCGATGCGTGTCCAGCCATATTTCCCGGCAACAGGGTGAAACCCTGTCCCGATCCGAGCGGTCGAATCGGTCCCACTTGCATGCCAAGGAGGACTGTCATGACCCCCTCTCGTGATCCACGTCCGGCGGCCTGTCTCATCATTCTGCTCGGACTCGGCCTGGCCGCCGCCGCATCCCTCGTTCCCTTCTACCATGTCGCCTATCTGCTCGAACCCGGCATCCTGCTGGCCGTGCTGATGCCTTTCCTGCTCTATGGCCTGTTCATCGAAAGCCTGCGCGGCCCCTGGCTGCTCGCCACCGGCCTGCTGCTGTTCGCTGTCAACCTGGTGCTGGTCGCATTCGAACGCTACCTCCGCTATGACGGCTACACGGACAACCTGATCTACTGGGTGCCGACGCTGGCCGCGGTGGTCGTGCTGCCGCTCGCCTATCGGCTGGGACGGCGCCCCGACGAAGCCGATCCATCCGGCACGCCCTCACCCGGCTAGGGCCTGGGGCCGCACCGTTTGTATTCGGGCTCTGCGCGACTATATTGAGTGGGCAGCCGGCGCTGAAGCCCGCTTCCGGATCGCCCGCTTTTCCTGCCACCCAGACGACCAAGAACGCCATGTACGGCCCATACACTCACGGTTGGATGTTCGATGACGGATTCGGCATGCTGTTCGGCGGCGTGTGGATGCTTCTGATGTGGGGAATTCCCCTTCTCGTTGTCATCGCCCTGCTGAAATATCTGTTTTTCAGGCCGCGCGACAAGCGCAATCCCGACATCCGGCCGGAACAGAAAACGCCTCTCGACATCCTCAAGGAAAGCTACGCGCGCGGCGACCTCAGCCGCGACGAGTTCCTCCAGAAACGCGATGATCTTCTGGAAAAATAGGCAGTACGGAAAAACGGCTCCGCCATGAAGGAAATCCTGCCTGGCGTGTTCCACTGGAAGACCTTCCACGAAGGCATCCAGACCTACGTCCATTCCTGTTACATCAACGCCACCGACCCGCCCGTGCTGATCGATCCGCGCGTTCCGGCTCAAGGCATTGAATGGTTTGCCGCGTACGGTGTCCCGCGGCACATCTACCTGACCAACCGCCACCACTACCGCCACAGCGGCCGCTTTGCCGAACGCTACGGCGCGCGGGTCTGGTGCCACAAGGACGGCCTGCACGAATTCACCCACGGTGAACAGGTGCGGGGCTTCAGCCACGGCAAGATCCTGCCCGGCAGCGTGCTCGCCCTCAAGGTCGCGGCGCTGTGTCCCGAGGAAACCGCGCTCTATCTGCCGCTGCATGGCGGCATCCTGAGCCTCGGCGACGCCCTCGTGCGCGAACGGGGCCGGCTCGGTTTCGTGCCCGACGCCTACATGGGCGACGACCCGGAAGGCGTCAAGCACGGCCTGCGCACGGCCTTCCGCAGACACCTGCGCGAACGCGAATTCGACCACCTGCTGTTCGCTCACGGCGCGCCCTGGATCGGCGGCGCCCGCGCGGGCCTGCAGGCCTTCCTCGACAGGCTCGAACGGTAACCGCCCGCGCAGGCATCCGGAAAACAGGGCCAGGCATTGCCTGACCCCGGTTCGCGCGATACGCGATCCGCCTACATGCCGCCCAGGTCGTCGATGGCATCGACCACGATACGGGTGCCGATCGCGATCATCAGGATGTCGCCTGCCACCCGCACATACTTGTGGCCGGCAGGCGGCACGCCAAGGCTCACCACGACCCGCGAGGGCAGATCGTAGACCACCACGTCGCGCGGCAACGGCCGGCCGAGCTGCCATTTTTTGGCCTGGCCGGGCGGCATGCAGCCATTGTGTTTCTTCGCGAGCCCCGGCGGGCAATGCCCACGCTTGTAGCTGTCCGCGTAATACTCGCGCACGACTGCGCGCTGGCGGTCGCCGAAATACACGTTTACCCGGGCGTCGCCACGCGCCTCCCCGCGGTCGCCGTCGTACCCGCCTTTCGCGGCCTTGTCCGGCTTGCCATGACCGGCCCACTCCGGTTTGTCGGCCAGGGCCGGGCTGGCGGCGAGGCTGCTCACGAACAGGGCAAGAACGATGTGTCCTGACAGGGAAGCGCGCATGAAAACTCCAGTCATCAGGGAATGGGACTGCGTGTCTATCGCGACACGCCTGCGGTCAAGTCAATGTATGGCCACCACGTTGACACAACGAGCGGCGATGTATCAAGGGGGCGTTCTCCCGGCGAGACGCGGACCCTGAGATGACCCGTGCTCGCCCATCGACGCTGTCAATGATAGCGCGATGACGGCGATGTAAATACCCTGCGTGATTCACCTCTCCCACGGGGCCTCACGCCTTGTCCGGCTTCAATGACCGGCACCCGGCGCCCTTGGCAGACGCCATCTGGAGGGCAGCGTGATCGGCCGGAATAAAAAATCTCGTCTATGATTTCCATTGACCCCGCATTCAGCGCCAGCCGCCGCGCCCGGCCAACGGGCAGATAGCCCCGTGAGCCGCTGGCTCGCCGATCCACCGGGAAATTACAAGGAACTGTTTATGGAACTCAAACGCGCCGGATCGCAACCGTCCATGAAAGGGCCGGCCGAATGGTTCACCGGCACGGTCCGCATTGACCCGCTGAACAACCCGCCCGCGCCGGCCCGCGTATCATGCGCGGCCGTCACCTTCGAGCCGGGCGCACGCACGGCCTGGCACACCCATCCGCTTGGGCAAACGCTGGTCGTGACCTCTGGCTGCGGCTGGACGCAGTGCGAGGGCGAAGCCATCGTCGAGATCCGTGCGGGCGACGTCATCTGGTGCCCGCCAGACCATCGACACTGGCACGGCGCTTCACCGACCACGGCCATGACCCACATCGCCATTCAGGAAGCGCTCGATGGCAGGAACGTCGAATGGATGGAACACGTCTCCGACGCGCAATATCTCGCCGGCCCGCCGAGATGACGCATCTGGCCCTGGCTCTGAGCCTGGTCGCCACACTCGGTCTCGAAGCCCACGCACAGGAAACCAAGCCCATGGCCCCCTCCCGATCGACGGCACCCAGCGCGCTCGACACCCTCAGCGCCCGCCAGCAGGCCATCGTGCCCATCGCGGCTCTGGCCGCCGCGGGCGACCTCACCCGCTTGAACCCCGCATTGAATCAGGGACTGGACGCCGGCCTGACGATCAGCGACGCCCGCGAAATCCTGGTGCAGCTCTACGCCTATGCCGGTTTTCCGCGCAGTCTCAATGCGCTGGGCGAGTTGATGAAAGTGCTGGAAGCGCGCAAGCAGCGCGGCATCCAGGACGCGCCCGGCCGCGCGCCCGACCGTCCCATCCCGCAGGGCGATGCGCTGCTGGCCGCCGGCACGGCCAACCAGACCCGGCTGGCAGGCGGGCCGGTCGCGGGGCCGTTGTTCGATTTCGCACCCGTCGCCAATGAATATCTCCGAACCCATCTGTTCGGCGACATCTTCGAGCGCGACAACCTCGATTGGCAAAGCCGCGAACTGGCCACTGTGGGCATGCTGTCGGCGTTGCCCGGCGCCGAGCCGCAATTGCAGTCGCACATGGGCATCAGCATGAACATCGGCCTCACGGCGGCGCAGCTGCGCCAGCTCACGCAGGTGCTGGCGACGCGTGTGGATGAGGATATGGCGCGCCGCGCGAGCGAGGCACTGGATCGGCACCTGGCCACGCCTGCATCCAGGAAATAAACGGGATCCAGGCCGTCAACCCGATTCCCGCCACCCGACGCCCAACGCATCGTTGACAAGCATCTGGCGCACTGACCCATTCAAGGAGAAACCTGTGACAGTCAAAGCCTATGGCGCCCGTGCGGGCGACCAAACCCTCGAATCGATGAACATCACCCGGCGCACCCCGGGCGCGCACGATGTGCAGATCGAAATTGCCTATTGCGGCGTGTGCCACTCCGACATCCACCAGGTACGCTCCGAATGGGCCGGCACCCTGTACCCCTGTGTGCCGGGGCACGAGATCGTGGGCCAGGTATCGGCGGTAGGTGCGCACGTATCGAACTTCAAGCCGGGCGAGCTGGTCGGCGTCGGTTGCATCGTCGACAGCTGCCAGCATTGCGCCGACTGTGACGAAGGGCTGGAGAACTACTGCGATCACATGATCGGCACCTACAACAGTCCGACACCGGACGCGCCTGGCCACACGCTGGGCGGCTACTCGGAACAGATCGTGGTACACGAACGCTACGTGCTGCGCGTGCGCCACCCGGCGGCACAACTGGCCGCCGTGGCGCCGCTGCTGTGCGCGGGCATCACCACGTACTCGCCGCTGCGCCACTGGAAAGTGGGGCCGGGCCACAAGGTGGGCGTGGCAGGGATAGGCGGCCTGGGTCACATGGGCATCAAGCTGGCGTACGCCATGGGCGCGCAGGTGGTGGCCTTCACCACGTCCGAATCCAAGCGCAAGGCGGCGCTGGCGCTGGGCGCGAGCGAGGTCGTGGTGTCGCGCAATCCCGACGAGATGGCCGCGCAGGCCATGAGCCTCGACTTCATCCTCAATACCGTGGCCGCACCGCATGACCTCGATGCCTTCTTCGCGCTGCTCAAGCGCGACGGCACCATGGCCCTGGTCGGCGCGCCGGCTACCCCGCACCCCTCGCCCAACGTGTTCAACCTGATCACGAAGCGGCGCAGCCTCGCGGGCTCGCTGATCGGCGGAATTCCCGAGACGCAGGAGATGCTGGATTTCTGCGCCGGTCGCGGCATCGTCGCCGACATCGAGCTGATCCGTGCCGACGAGATCAACGAGGCCTACGATCGGATGATCCGCGGCGACGTGAAATACCGGTTCGTGATGGAGAACAGCACGCTGGCCGGGACGGCTTGAACCTGCGTCCCTGCATTTCCGGCTACGGAAGCACTGCGGAAGCTGGCCAGAAGGCGGCTGCAAGGTGCGGATGGGGTCGATCGATCAAGCTTATAACAGCCATTCGATCGGCAGCATGGAGAGAAACGAAACCACGGCGCGCTGCCAGAACGTCGTGCCAGGCTCGGTGTTGTACCGCACTTCCGTTCCGTCCGCCCGCCGCTCGATCCAGATCAATCCCCCTTTCCCGGAAAGCCGGAGCTCGTAAGCGATCAACGGGATCGACCGTTCGAGATCGGCGTCCATCCTGTGCGCGAGTTCGGCATGGTGGATGACGAAGCCGAGTTCGGTGTTCAGGCGTGCCGAGCGCGGATCGAAGTTGAACGAGCCGACGAACACGCGCTCGCCGTCGACCGTGAAGGTCTTGGCATGGAGCGCCGCACTCGAACTGCCGATGACAGAGCGGGCGCCGCTACCGCCGGCGACATCGCGCAGCGAAACGGCCCCGGCCTCGCTGCGCAGTTCCCAAAGTCTGACGCCCGCCTCCAGGAGCGGCTTGCGGTAGTGCGCATAGCCTGCATGGACGATCGGTACGTCGGTCGCTTCCAGTGCATTGGTGACGATGTTCAGGTGGACGCCGCGACCCGCCATTGCCGTGAACGCATCGACCCCCTTTTTCGTCGGAACGAAATATCCGGAAACCAGCTGCACGCGCTGCCGCGGGCGTTCAAGCAGCCGGTCAAGCCGCGTGATGAGCAGGCCTTCGCGCGGCGCCCGGCCCAGGGCCTTGGCCGGATCGTCGCTCACCATGCGGACCGGCGACCAGTAGAACGGCAGGCTTGATTCAGCGAGCCGGGTGACGATGGACTTGTGCTTCAAGGCTTCGATATAGTGCTGCGCCGCCGGGCTGTTCCCGACGCTTTTCGCGGCAGTCTCGATCTCGTCCCGCCGCGCGGCCGAAACGCGCGGCAGGATGCGGTCGGCCGGGTAGGACGACGCGCTCGCCCAGTAACGATCGAAATCGCTGGAGACATCGCGCACCACCGGGCCGATCGCCAGCACGTCGAGATCGACGAAAAGTCCGCCGTCGCCCGCGCCGAAATACTCGTCGCCGATGTTGCGCCCACCGACGATCGTCGCCTGGTTGTCGACCGTGAACGACTTGTTGTGCATGCGCCGATTCAGCCGCAGGAAGTCGGTGGCATAGCCAATCCAGCGCGGGGAACGGATCACGAAGGGATTGAACAGGCGCACTTCGATGTTCGGATGGGCATCGAGCGCGGCAAGCGTCTCGTCCAGGCCGTAGGTCGTGTTGTCATCCTGAAGCAGGCGAACCCGCACACCCCGGTCGGCGGCGGCACGCAGCTCATTGAACAGCAGCGTTCCGGTGACGTCGCCATGCCAGATGTAATACTGCACATCGATGCTGCGCTCGGCCGCGCGCGCCAGGAGAATGCGGGCCGCGAAGGCATCGCGGCCATCATCGAGCAGATGGATGCCGGAAAATCCCGGATGGCCGGCGGTGCTGGACACAACCGCCCGGCCGATGCGGCTATCGTCGGTATCGACCCATGCATGGGAGACGGTGCGGCCGTCCAGCGAAGGTAATCTAGCAAACATGCGAATCGCGACGCCAGTTACCGCCAGGATCAACAAAAGAAGGAAAAGCGCCTTCAGCCATCTCTTCGTCCGCCTCATTTCAATCCTGGTCTGTGCGCCCGTGCGATCCCATGCCCTCCCGTAAGACGGCTTTCCTCCATGGCGTGCCGGTCGCCCGCATCCGAAGTCTTGCCAGATGCCATCCCCGCAGCCGCATCAAAGCCCCTGTGAGGAGCCATGTGGATTATGCCTGAAGCGGCCTCGAACGGAAGGCCAGTGCGACGCGCAGGATCACCATGACCACCATGGTCAGGCCCGGCCACAGCAGTGCCACCACGCCCACGCCAAGGCTGGCCATTACGCGCACCATCCACGACTGCTCCGAATACGGTTTGAAGTGCGTTGCATCACACCGGAAAAAGTGCACCATATACCCAGATTTTTTTTGCGTGTCACAGGATCATGATGAAAAAACCGCGCTCGGACATGGCATCGGCAGGTGCAGTACAGACAGACGACGGGCAATTGCCGTCGTGGGCCAACAGCCGCGAGCGCTACGGGTCGGTCGCCCGGGCCTTGCACTGGAGCATCGCCGTGCTGTTCCTGGTCTGCTATGTGGCGGTCTACTACCGCCACTGGTTTACGCTGCCGAAAACGCCCGCCAACTGGATCGCCCTGCAAACGCATCTGGTCGCAGGCGTTACCGTCGCCGCGCTGGTGGTGGCGCGCGTGTTCTGGTTCTTCCGCAGCATCCAGCCGGACGATCCGCCCGGCACCCGTTTCGAGCACCTCGCATCGCACGGCATGCATGGCGCGCTGTACCTGTTCATGATCGCCATGCCCATCAGCGGCTATCTGGGAACCGGAGTGGCGATCGAATTCATGGGGCTTGGCGACATCCCGAGCTTCAAGGACACCGCACTCTTCAAGTCGCTCGGCGTGGCCTGGGAAACATTCGAAAAGCCGATCGACTTCGTGCACAAGAATTCCGGCGCGTATCTGGTCTGGGTGCTGGTCCTGCTCCATGCCGGCGCCGCCCTCTTCCATCATTACGTCAAGCGGGATGACGTGCTGCGCCGCATGCTGCCGCGCAGACAGCCTTGAGCCCGGGCAGCGGGCAGTTTCATCCGTGTCACGGGATGACCCCATACTTTCACTTCGATCATGGGACGGCCCGGCGCAAGAGGGAATTCGTTCAATGAACCGGGGCCGTGCTGCTTAACGCAGGACGGCTCAGCCCGCCGCAATGACTTCCAGCACCGCCTCGCCATAGGCTTCCAGCTTCTTCGTCCCCAGCCCCGAAATCTCGCCCAGCTCCGCCAGTGTGGCGGGACGGCGCGCGGCGATTTCGCGCAGGGTGGCGTCGTGCAGGATGACGTAGGCGGGGACGCCTTTTTCGTTGGCGGTTTCGCGGCGCCAGGCGCGCAGGGAAAGGAATAGCGGATCCTCGTCGTCGTGGACGCCTGCGCCTGAGCTTGGCGCAAAACGTGATTTTTTGCTGCGTGCCGGCCGCGCTTCGATCGCGCGCAGCATGACGGTTTCCTCGCCCTTCAGCACCGGCCGCGCGGCCTGCGTGAGCTTTAACGCGCCCCAGGCGCTGTGGTCGACTTCGAGCAGGCCGCGCACCACCAGTTGGCGCAGCACGGCGCGCCAGACCTTGTCGGTCTGGCTCGCGCCGATGCCGAACACGGAAAGCCCGCTGTGGCCGAAGCGGTCGATTTTCTCGGTGGTCTTGCCGAGCAGCACGTCGATGACGTGGCCGGCGCCGAAGCGCTGGCCGGTGCGGTAGACCGCCGACAATAATTTCTGCGCGGCTTCGGTGCCGTCCCACAGCGTCGGCGGGTTGAGGCAGACGTCGCAGTTGCCGCAGGGCTGGCTGGTTTCGCCGAAATAACTCAACAGCGCGACGCGGCGGCAGTTCGCCGCCTCGCACAGGCCGACCAGCGCGTCGAGCTTGGCGTGGCCGATGCGCTTGTGCGCGTCCTCGGCTTCACCCTCGTCGATGAAGCGGCGCTGCGTGACGACGTCCTGCAGGCCCCATGCCATCCACGCTTCGGCCGGTTCGCCGTCGCGACCGGCGCGGCCGGTTTCCTGGTAGTAGCCTTCGACCGAGCGCGGCAGGTCGAGATGCGCGACGAAGCGCACGTCGGGCTTGTCGATGCCCATGCCGAACGCGAGCGTGGCGACCATGATCACGCCGTCCTCGCGCAGGAAGCGTTCCTGGTGGCGGCGGCGGGTGTCGTTGTCCATGCCACCGTGGTACGGCAAGGCCGTGAGGCCGGCCTGCCTGAGTGCGTCGGCTGTCTCCTCGACCTTCTTGCGCGTGCTGCAATAGACGATGCCGGCTTCGCCCTTGTGTTCGTCCAGGAAATCGAGCAGTTGGCGGCGCGGCTCGGTTTTTTCGCTGATGCGGTAGCGGATGTTGGGGCGGTCGAAGCTGGCGACGAACACGCGCGCGGCGCCGAGGTCGAGGCGCTGCAGGATTTCGGCGCGCGTCGCGGCGTCGGCGGTTGCAGTCAAGGCAATGCGCGGCACCGCGGGAAAGCGCTCGTGCAAGGCGGAGAGGCCGAGGTATTCCGGACGGAAGTCGTGCCCCCATTGCGACACGCAATGGGCTTCGTCGATGGCGAACAGCGACACGCGGGCCTGTTCGAGCTGACTCTGGAAACGCGGCGTGAGCAGACGTTCCGGGGCGACGTAGAGCAGTTTCAATTGCCCGGAAACGAATTCGCGCTCGACCTGCGCAGCACTTGCGCCGTCGAGGCTGGAATTGAGGAACGCCGCCGCGATGCCGAGTTCCTTGAGTGCCGCAACCTGATCCTGCATCAACGCGATCAGCGGCGACACCACCACCGCGCAGCCGTCGCGCAGCAGCGCCGGAATCTGGAAGCACAGCGACTTGCCACCGCCGGTCGGCATCAACACCAGCGCGTCGCCGCCCGCCGCGACGACGTCGATGATGGCCGCCTGCTCGCCGCGGAACGCGGAGTAGCCGAAGACGCGGTTGAGCAGACTCAAGGAAGTGTCGGGCATGGGTAAAAAATGGCTGGGAAGAAACGTGTCACATTGGCTATAATTGTGTCACGTTTTGCCGACTAGAGGCTGCCCATGAAAACCCTGACCGTCCGCGAGGCCCGTGAAGGCCTGTCGCATCCCGACCAGATGTTCGCCGACGCCGACGAAGTGCTGGTGGTGAAGCATGGCGAGCCGGTGGCGCGCATTCTGCCGGTCAAACCCCGGCGCAAGATTCGTTCGCTGCGCGCGTTTCTGGAATCTCAGCCCATGCAGGACGTGCCCAGTGAAGTGCTCATTTCCGAAGATCGCGAGGAGCGTTTTTGAGTGCTTATATCGATACCAGTGCGCTTGCCAAGTGCTACATCCGCGAACCGCGCTCACTCGACGTGCTCGATTGGGCCGATGCCGAGGATGAGGTCTGTACCGGCCCCCTCGCCCTTGTGGAGTTTCGCTGCCTGCTCGCGCGCCGCCGCCGCGCGGCGCAGATCGAAGCCATGCTGGAACGCAGCGCCCTCGCGGAATTCGACCGCGACATGCTCGGCCGGATGTGGCGTGTCTATCCTGAATCCGCCGGGCTTTTCGACGAAGCACGGAACTTGATCGATCTGCTGCCCGAGGTCCCGCTGCGCGCACTTGATGCGCTGCACCTCGCCTACGCCCGTCACTTCGGCGCACAGCGTTTCGCCAGCGCCGACAAATCTCAGGCCGACGCCGCCCGCGCGCTCGGCCTCGACGTGATCACCTTTTATTGAATCATTACTCATGAACAACGAAACCACTGCCCCTGCCCTCGACGAGAACCAGATCATCGCCGAGCGCCGCGCCAAGCTCGCCGCGATCCGCGAGACGGGCGTCGCCTTCCCCAACGATTTCGAGCGCCGCGACTACGCCGGCAAGCTGGCCGCCGCCCACGGCGACAAATCGAAGGAAGCGCTGGAAGCCGAAGGCGTGGCGGTGCAGCTGGCCGGCCGCATGATGCTGAAGCGGGTGATGGGCAAGGCGAGCTTCGCCACGCTGCAGGACATGAGCGGACGCATCCAGGTGTACATTTCCAACGACCTCGTCGGCGTTGACGCGCACGATGCGTTCAAACGCTGGGACCTGGGCGACTTCATCGGCGTCGCCGGCACGCTCTTCAAGACCAACAAGGGCGAACTGACCATCCAGGCGCAATCGATCCGCCTGCTGTCGAAGGCGCTGCGCCCGCTGCCGGAAAAATTCCACGGGTTGGCCGACCAGGAGCAGAAATACCGCCAGCGCTATCTCGATCTCATCACCAATGACGATGCGCGAGAGACCTTCATGCGGCGCTCGAAGATCATCCAGGCGATTCGCGCCTTCATGGTCGAGCGCGACTTCCTCGAAGTCGAAACGCCGATGATGCACCCCATCCCCGGCGGCGCCGCGGCCAAGCCTTTTGCCACCCATCACAATGCGCTCGACATGGAACTGTTCCTGCGCATCGCGCCCGAACTGTATCTGAAGCGGCTGGTGGTCGGTGGTTTCGAGAAGGTGTTCGAGATCAACCGCAATTTCCGCAACGAGGGCTTGAGCACCCGCCACAACCCCGAGTTCACCATGATGGAGTTCTACGAGGCCTACCGCGAATACCGCTACCTGATGGACTTCACCGAGGCGCTGATCCGCCACACCGCGCTCGCCGCCACCGGCTCGACCACGGTGATGTATCAGGGCCACGAAATCGATCTCGGCAAGCCGTTCGACCGCCTCACCATCGTCGAGGCGATCCGTAAATACCACCCTGAATATACCGTGGCGCAGCTGAACGACCGCGACTGGCTGATCGCGCAGTTCGCCGCGATGAAGGCCAAATACAAGCCGCAGGACGGCATCGGCGGGCTGCAGCTCTCCTTCTTCGAGGAAACCACCGAAGTGCTGCTGGTGCAGCCGACCTTCATCATCGACTACCCGGCCGAAGTGTCTCCCCTCGCCCGCCGCTCCGATACCCGGCCCGACATCACCGAGCGCTTCGAACTGTTCATCACCGGGCGCGAAATGGCGAATGGTTTTTCAGAATTGAACGACGCCGAGGACCAGGCCGAGCGCTTCATGGACCAGGTGCGGCAGAAGGAGGCCGGCGACGAGGAAGCGATGCACTACGACGCCGACTACATCCGCGCGCTGGAGCACGGCCTGCCGCCCACCGGCGGCTGCGGCATCGGCATCGACCGGCTGGTGATGCTGCTGACCGATTCGCCCTCCATCCGTGACGTCATCCTCTTCCCGCAGATGCGGCGGGAGGGTTAAATGAGTCCGCAGATGCGGCGGGAGATTCGAATGCGCCCGCTGATGCGGCGCGCGGGCTGAGCCTGCCGCCATGGGGCACTACGCGCTCAAGATCGGCCTGTCCGCACTGATCCTCGTCGCGATTGCCGAAGTGGCGAAGCGCAGCACCTTCTGGGCGGCGGCGCTGGCGTCCTTGCCGCTCACCTCGCTGCTCGCTTTTGTCTGGCTGTATCTCGACAGCGGCGACACGCAAAAGATTGCCACGCTGTCCGGCAGTATCTTCTGGCTGGTGCTGCCCTCGCTGCTGTTGTTCGTGCTGCTGCCCGTCCTGCTGCGCAGTGGCTGGGGATTCTGGGCGAGTCTGGCGGTTTCCAGCGCCGCCACGGCGCTGGCCTATCTGGGCATGATCAGGCTGCTGGCTGCATTCGGCATCCGCCTGTAGGGCGCAGCCCCGCGATGCCTTCCGGTAAAATCGCACTTTTTCCCGCCATCCATCCTTTTCAGAGTCACCCATCATGACCGACGCCTTCAACACCCACGACACCTTCACCACCGCCAGCGGCAAACATCACTTCGCCTCGCTGAAGAAACTCGAATCCGCGCTCGGCGTGTCGGTGGCGCGGCTGCCGGTGTCGATCCGCGTCGTGCTCGAATCGGTGCTGCGAAACTGCGACGGGGTGAAGGTCACGCCGGAGCATGTGAAACAGCTGGCCGGCTGGAAGCCGAACGCCGAACGCATCGATGAAATCCCCTTCACCGTGGCGCGCGTGATCCTGCAGGACTTCACCGGTGTGCCGCTCCTGGCCGACCTCGCGGCGATGCGCTCGGCTGCCGCGCGCGCCGGCAAGGACCCGCAGAAAATCGAGCCGCTGGTGCCGGTCGACATGGTGGTCGACCACTCGATCCAGGTCGACGCCTATGGGAACAAGGATGCGCTCGACCTCAACATGAAAATCGAGTTCGAGCGCAACCTCGAGCGCTACCAGTTTCTGAAATGGGGCATGCAGGCCTTCGACACCTTCAAGGTGGTGCCGCCCGGCGTCGGCATCGTGCACCAGGTCAACATGGAATACCTGGCGCGCGGCGTGATGGAACAGGACGGCATGACCTGCCCCGACACGCTGGTCGGCACCGACTCGCACACCACCATGATCAACGGCCTCGGCGTGGTCGCGTGGGGCGTCGGCGGCATCGAAGCGGAAGCCGCGATGCTCGGCCAGCCGGTGTATTTCCTCACCCCCGACGTCGTCGGCGTCGACCTCACCGGCAGCGTCAAACCGGGCGTCACCGCCACCGACGTGGTGCTCACCGTCACCGAAATGCTGCGTAAAGCCAAAGTGGTCGGCAAGTTCGTCGAGTTCTTCGGCGAAGGCGCCGCCGCGCTGCCGGTGACCGACCGTGCGACCATCGCCAACATGGCGCCCGAATACGGCGCGACCATGGGCTTCTTCCCGGTCGACGAGGCCACCTGCCAGTACTTCGCCGCGACCGGCCGGCCGGCTGCGCAGGTCGAGCTGATCCGCGCCTACTACCAGGCACAGGGTCTGTTCGGCATCCCCGGCGCGGGCGAAATCGACTACTCGCAGAGGCTGACGCTGGATCTCGCAACGGTCGAGCCCTCGGTGGCCGGTCCCCGGCGCCCGCAGGATCGCATCGCACTGAGTGCGATGAAGTCCGCTTTCTCCAGTCTGATGGACAAGCCCGCCGCCGAGGGCGGTTACGCCAAGACCGGCGAACTGGGCAAGCGTGTCCCCTTGCCTGCATCGACCCATGCCGAAACGAATATGTCCGGCGGCGGCAGTCAGGAGGAATCCCGTACCGTGCCGGCCCAGGAAGAGGAAATGCTCGACAGCCATCCCTCGCCCGACCATGTCGTGGCCGATCCCCATACGCTGTTCGGTCGCGGCAACGGCAGCCTTGGCCACGGCGACGTCGTGATCGCCGCCATCACCTCGTGCACCAACACGTCCAACCCCGGCGTCATGCTCGCTGCCGGGTTGCTGGCGCGGAAGGCGGCCGCACTCGGCCTCAAGCCGCCCGCCCACGTCAAGACCTCGCTCGGTCCCGGCTCGCGCGCGGTCACCGAGTATCTTGAAAAAGCCGGGCTGATGGATGCACTGGAACAGGTTGGCTTCAGCGTGGTCGGTTACGGCTGCACCACCTGTATCGGCAACTCCGGACCGTTGAAGCCGGAAATCGATCAAGCCATCGCCGATCATGATCTGGTCGTCGCTTCGGTGCTGTCCGGCAACCGCAACTTCGAGGCACGCGTGCATCAGGCGGTCAAGGCCAATTTCCTGATGAGCCCGCCGCTGGTCGTCGCCTTCGCGCTGGCCGGCCGCGTCAACATCGACTTCGACAGCGAGCCGCTCGGCGCCTCCAGCGCCGGCCAGCCGGTCTATCTGCGCGACCTGTGGCCCGGCAATGCCGACATCGCCGCGGTGATGAACACCGCCACCGACGCCAGTATCTATCGTGACCTCTACGCCAACGTCGGTGCCGGCAACCCGCTGTGGGACAAAGTGCCCGCACCGTCCGGCGCGGTCTACCAGTGGGACGCAACGTCGACCTATATCCAGGAGCCGCCGTTCTTCCTCCCCTCCCCCGCAAGCGAGAGAGGGGCTGGGGGAGAGGGGGCAAACGAGCGCATTGCGCACCCCAACCGCTTGATTGGCGCGCGCGCGCTGGCGATCTTCGGCGACTCGGTCACCACCGACCACATCAGCCCCGCCGGCGGCATCAAGCCGACCTCGCCGGCCGGGCTGTACCTCACCGAACACGGCGTGCAAAAGGCCGATTTCAACAGCTACGGCGCGCGCCGCGGCAACCACGAAGTGATGATGCGCGGCACCTTCGCCAACGTGCGCATCAAGAATCTGATGATCCCGGGTTCCGAAGGCGGCATCACGCTGCAGGACGGTGAGCAAAAACCGATCTACGACGCGGCGATGCAATACCAGAATCAAGACACGCCGCTGATGATCTTCGCCGGCGAGGAATACGGCACCGGCTCGTCGCGCGACTGGGCCGCCAAGGGCACCACGCTGCTGGGCGTGAAGGCGGTCGTCGCCAAGAGCTTCGAGCGCATCCACCGCGCCAACCTCGCCGGCATGGGCGTGCTGCCCTGCCAGTTCAAGGACGGCGTCGATGCGGCCACGCTGAAACTCGACGGCAGCGAAAGCTTCGACCTCGAAGGCACCGAATCCGGCATTGCTCCGCAGCAGGACGTCACGCTGGTGATCCACCGCGCCGACGGCAAGGTGGAACGTGTCGCGCTCAAGCTGCGCATCGACACGCCCATCGAAGTCGAGTATTACAACAAGGGCGGCATCCTGCCGTTCGTGCTGGACCAGTTGCTGGGTTAACCCTGCGGCCTGCAGCACCGGCGATATCATGATCGGCTCGCTGACACGCACGATCCGCTCAATCCGTGCCGCGTATCCTTGTCTGCGGGTCTTGCGCAGGAGTCGCCCATGAAACGTACCGCTCTTTCCGCCGTCTCCCTTCTGGCTGTCGTACTGCAGGCGGGCTGCAGCGACGACCGACCGCTGACGTATCAGGCCCGCATCAAACCGATCCTCGATGCCCATTGCGTAGCGTGCCACATGCCCGGCCAGCCGGGATATGAGCAGTCCGGCCTGCGTCTCGACAGCTACGACGCGCTGATGAAAGGCGCCAGGCTCAACCCGGTAGTGCGCCCGGGCTCCAGTTTAAGCAGCACCCTGCACCGGGTACTGGCCGGCCAGCTCGATCCGTCTATCCGCATGCCGCACGGCGGGGTCGAACTGTCCGAAGAGGACGCACGTACCATCGGCGCCTGGATCGATCTGGGAGCGGAGTACTGACTCGCGTCCTGACGGATGGCATTCAACGCTACCAGCCAAGTAGAATCCCCGCATGTTCTACCTCGACCTCTTTGCCGCGCTCAACCGTCGTGTCGATTATGTGTTGATCGGCGGCCTGGCGATTTCGCTGCACGGCATCGAGCGGGCAACGATGGATATTGACGTGACCGTGGCCATGACTCCAGACAACTTGTCGGCACTGGTGGAGATGGCGCGTGAGCTGGGTATGACCCCGGTACTGCCGGTGGCGCTCGAGAACCTGTCCGATCTCGACCAGTTGGCGCAGTGGCATCGTGAACGCAACCTGCAAGCCTTTGCACTGCGCGCACCCGGCCTGTCTGGCGTCACGCTGGACGTATTGCTCTACCCACCGGTTGATTACGCCCAAATACGCGGCCGCGCGGTCACGTTCCTGGCAGGTGACATACCCGTCGTGGGCGCTTCCATCGACGACTTGATTGCGCTGAAGCAGATCATCGGCCGTCCAATCGATCTTGCCGACATCGAACAACCTCAAACGCTTGAAGGAATCCTGAGCATGCCTTTCGATCGCAGCAACCGCACCTACCATGTCAGCGATGATCGTCTGCGCGTTTTTCGCGCGCTGTCGCCCGAGGACAAACTGCGCTGGGTGGAGCAGTTGGCGACATTCCTTCGATTGGTCCAGCCTGCCAAAGGCGCCGCAGCCGGAAAAGCCGGACTGTCGCATGAGACAGGCTCCCTGAACGAATGGCATGGCTGCCAGTCATAGCTGGGATCGCATGGATAACGACGGAGTTCCTGACTGAAATGAATACGTTCCAGAAAATCACTCAGGCAAGGATGGTCGCCCCCATCCTGATGTCTTTGGCACTGGGCGGCTGCGCCAGCAGCCTGATCGAAGCCCGCCAGGGGTCCGAGCAGGTTGCCGTGGCCCAACCCGATCAGGTGAGCCAGTGTAAAGCCATTGGAAAAACCACGGTCAGCGTCCTGGCTGAAGTCGGATTCATCAGCCGGGGCATCGACAATGTCGACGCCAACCTGCTGCAACTGGCGCGAAACGAAGCCGTGAGCCAGGGCGGCGACACCGTCGTACCAGGCGACAGACCCGAGATCGGCAAACGCACCTTCGCCATCTACAAATGCCGTCCCTGAGCATTGGTCTGACTGTAATGACCCAGCGGAAGCGGGCCAGCACGACATCCGCGCTGTCAGTGACTGCAATGGTTCAATGCATCATGAGCCCGGCGTAGGCTTCGTATTTCACCACGGCGCAGTTAAAAGCGTTCCATGTTGAGCGGCCAGCGCCGGATCACTTCGTAATGCGCGCCTTCCGGTTCGGTAACAGACTTGACCAGCACGAATTCGCTCACCGGCCAGCGTACTGGCTCGCATGCAGGGATTTCACCGCCTGCCGTGTTGCGCAGCAGCGTGACATGCGGCACGTGCGGACGGTCGTCGACGGGGAGGCCCGCCGCGCGCAATTGCACGTTCAACGCCTCGACCAGTTCGACATGCCGAGGCGGTGTTTCGCTCATGCCCAGCCAGCCGATGCGGTTGTGGCGCCAGTAGCCGGCCTGGTCGAGCAGCAGCTCGTAGGATTCGGTCTGCACGGCATCGGCGCAGGCAAGGACGGCGTCGCGTTGATCGGCTGGCGTGCTGCCGAGAAAGGCGAGCGTGATATGCAGCGTATCGGCGCGCATGCGCCGGCCGCCCCAGTGCTGGTGCAGCCATTTGCCGGTGCGGTTGAGTGCGGCACGGGTGGCGTCGTCGGGCCACAGCGCGAAGAACAGCCGCAGCGTGTCCGGTTCTGACTTGCCCGGCTCAGTCACGCGCGATCAGGCACACCGCTTCCGCAGCGATGCCTTCGCCGCGCCCGGTGAAGCCGAGTTTTTCGGTGGTGGTGGCCTTGACGTTGACACGGTCGATGGCGATGCCGAGGTCGTCGGCGAGGTGCGCGGTCATGCGTGCGATGTGCGGCGCCATTTTCGGCGCCTGGGCGATGATCGTGGCGTCGACGTTGCCGACGCGCCAGCCGCGCTCGCGCAATTGTCCGGCGACGCGGCGCAGCAGGATGCGGCTGTCGATGCCGGCAAACGCGGCGTCGCTATCCGGAAAGTGGCGGCCGATGTCGCCCAGCCCGGCCGCCCCAAGCAGCGCGTCGCTGATCGCGTGCAGCAGCACGTCGGCGTCGGAATGGCCGGCCAAGCCCCGATCGTGGGGAATATCGACGCCGCCGATGATGCACTTGCGGCCTTCGACCAGCGCATGCACATCGAAGCCGTGGCCAATGCGGATGTCACCCATGCAGCGTCCCCAGAATCAGACCCGCCAGTTCCAGGTCCTGCGGATACGTAACCTTGAGGTTGCGGCTGTCGGACTCGACCAGCCGCGGCTGCAGGCCCATTTTTTCAATCGCCGAAGCCTCGTCGGTCATGTCGCTGCCGGCCGCGCGCAGCGCCTGGAGCAGCATGCCGTGGCGGAACATCTGCGGCGTCTGCGCCTGCCACAGACCGGCGCGCGGCACCGTGGCCTCGGCCCGCGTGCCGGAAGCCGGCTCGGCAGCGGCGCGCTTCAAGGTATCGGCCACCGGCACGGCGAGCAGACCGCCCACCGGGTCATCCGCTACCTCATCCAGCAGCTTGGCCAGCATGTCGTCCGGCAGACAAGGACGGGCGGCGTCGTGCACCAGCACCCAGTCGTCGGCATCGCAGATTGCGGAAAGCGCGTCGAGGCCGTTCAGTACCGTTTCGGCACGGGTCGTGCCGCCGCAGCGCAGCACGTCGATGCGCGCTTCCCAGTCCTGCCACGCGTAGGTGCCCCAGCGTTGGTCGGCCGGCGCGAGCACCACAAAAATTTTCGAAAGACGCGGCTCACGCGCCAGCACGCGGATCGCGTGCGCGATCATGGGAACCGAGTTGAGCGGCAAATACTGCTTTTCGATGACCCCGCCCATGCGTGAACCCGAGCCGGCGGCGGGAATCAGCGCGTAGAAACTCATGCCTCGCCACCGGGCGCCAGCACGTCGCGGTTGCCGTTCGACTGCATCGCCGACACCAGTCCGGCGCGTTCCATGTCCTCGATCATGCGCGCGGCGCGGTTGTAACCGATGCGCAGCTGGCGCTGCACCGACGAGATCGACGCGCGGCGCGACTTCAGCACGTAGGCGACGGCCTGGTCGTACAGCGGATCGGCTTCCGCACCGGCCTCGCCGAATTCGCCCCCGCCCTCGCCTGTCTCTTCGGGTGATTCGAGCACGCCTTCGACGTAATCGGGTTCACCCAGCGCCTTGAGGTAATCGACGACGCGATGCACTTCGGCGTCGGACACGAAGGCGCCGTGCACACGCTGCGGCAGCCCGGTTCCCGGCGGCAGGTAGAGCATGTCGCCCTGCCCCAGCAGCGCCTCGGCGCCCATCTGATCGAGAATCGTGCGCGAGTCGATCTTGCTCGACACCTGGAACGCGATGCGCGTCGGGATGTTGGCCTTGATCAGGCCGGTGATGACGTCGACGCTCGGCCGCTGCGTCGCCAGGATCAGGTGGATGCCGGCGGCGCGCGCCTTCTGCGCCAGCCGTGCGATCAGCTCCTCGACCTTCTTGCCGACCACCATCATCAGGTCGGCCAGCTCGTCGATCATCACCACGATCATCGGCATGGTGTCCAGCGGCTCGGGCGCGTCCGGCGTCAGGCTGAACGGGTGTGTCAGCGGCGTGCCGGCCTTCTTGGCGTCGCGCACCTTCTGGTTGTAGCCGGCGAGGTTGCGCACGCCGACCGCCGACAGCAGCTTGTAACGCCGCTCCATTTCGGCGACGCACCAGTTGAGCGCGCTGGCGGCCTGCTTCATGTCGGTGACCACCGGCGCCAGCAGGTGCGGAATGCCTTCGTAAATGGAGAGCTCCAGCATCTTGGGGTCGACCATGATCATGCGCACCGCGCTGGGGTCGGCCTTGTACACCAGCGACAGGATCATGGCGTTGACGCCGACCGACTTGCCCGAACCGGTGGTGCCGGCGACCAGCAGGTGCGGCATTTTTCCCAAATCCGCCACCACCGGGTTGCCGGCGATGTCCTTGCCGAGCGTGACGGTGAGCGGGCTCGCGCTGTCGGCGTAGGCCTGCGAGCCGAGGATTTCGCTCAAGCGAACGATCTGCCGTTTGGGGTTGGGAATTTCCAGTCCCATGGTGTGCTTGCCGGGAATCGCTTCGACCACGCGGATGCTGATCACCGACAGCGTGCGCGCCAGATCCTTCGCCAGATTGACGATCTGGCTGCCCTTCACGCCAGTTGCCGGCTCGATCTCGTAGCGCGTGATCACCGGGCCGGGCGAAGCCGACACCACTTTGACCTCGACGCCGAATTCGGCGAGCTTGCGTTCGATCATCAGCGAGGTGAACTCCAGCGCTTCGGGGCTCGCGGTTTCCACCGCCTCGTCCGCCGGGTCGAGCAGATGCAGCGGCGGCAGCGGCGAATCGGGCAGGTCGGAGAACAGCGGCGCCTGCTTCTCGGTGACGGCGCGCTCGGATTGCGGCACTTCCTTCACCACCGGCTCGATGCGGATCGGCGGCGCGTCGATGCGCTTTTTCTTTTCCACCGATACCTTCGTTTCGCGCTTTTGCAGGGCCACTTCGCCCAGCTTGCGATCGCGATACGCCTGCCAGGCCCGGATCGTCTTCCAGTATGCGCCCTCCACCCATGCGCCGGTGCGCTCGGCCATGGTCAGCCACGACACGCCGGTGAACAGACTGAAACCCACGGCCATCAGCAGCAGCAGGATCAGCGAGCCGCCATTGAATCCGAACACTGCGCCTGCCGCCGCGCCCAGACCCGCACCCAGCACACCGCCATGGGCATCGGGCAGCGCCACGGCCCAGTGCCAGGTGCGCAGCCATTCGATGCCGGTACTGGCCAGCAGCAGCAAACCGAAACCGCCCAGCCTGAACCAGCGCTGCCGCCCGCCCGCCAGCGGGGTATCGTCGAGGTGGCGGAACGTGTGAATGACATAGGCCACCGCCAGCACCCCCCACCACCAGGCCGACACGCCGAACAGCATCAGCAGCAGATCCGATAGCCATGCGCCGAAGCGCCCTCCCAGATTGTGCAGGGGGCCGCCATCGCCGGTCGTGCTGAAGCCCGGATCGGCGGCGTTGTGGCTCAGCAGGATCGCTGCCAGCAGCAGCGTCGCGCACCCCACCAGCAGGGCGCGGGCTTCGCGCAGCAGGCGTTGCATGCGCGGCGACAAGGGGGTCGAGGAACGGGAAGCGGGACGCGCCATGGGAACTTGGGGACCAAAAGTGGACCTGATTATACCGGGCTGGCCGTATGGAAATGTCGCCGCCAGGATTGGTTAGAATAGTGCCTTTTCCTTTACAGGCGATCAGATATGAGCACCACACACCACAAACTCATCATCCTCGGCTCCGGTCCCGCCGGCTATTCCGCCGCCGTGTATGCCGCACGCGCCAACCTCTCTCCGGTCGTCATCACCGGCATGCAGCAGGGCGGCCAGTTGATGACCACCACCGACGTCGACAACTGGCCGGCCGACGTCGACGGCGTGCAGGGTCCCGAACTGATGGACCGCTTCCAGCGCCATGCCGAACGTTTCAAGACCGAAATCATTTTCGACCAGATCCACACCGCCAAGCTGACCGAAAAACCCTTCACCCTGATCGGCGATTCCGGCACCTACACCTGTGATGCGCTCATCATCGCCACGGGCGCCTCGGCCATGTACCTGGGCCTGGAAAGCGAGCAGGCCTTCATGGGCAAGGGCGTGTCGGGCTGCGCCACCTGCGACGGCTTCTTCTACAAGAACCAGAACGTTGCCGTCGTCGGCGGCGGCAACACCGCGGTCGAGGAAGCGCTGTATCTGGCCAATATCGCGGAACACGTCACCGTGGTCCATCGCCGCGACACCTTCAGATCGGAAAAAATCCTTGTCGATCACCTGATGGCGAGGGTCAAGGAAGGCAAGATCAGCCTCGAACTCGACCACACCCTGGACGAAGTGCTGGGTGACAAGACCGGCGTCACCGGCATGCGCATCAAGAGCACCAAGGACGGCTCGACCAAAGATATCGCGCTGACCGGTGTCTTCATCGCCATCGGCCACAAGCCCAACACCGGCATTTTCGAAGGCCAGCTTGCGCTGGAGAATGGCTACATCGTCACCCAGGGCGGCAACAAGGGCAATGCCACCGCCACCAACATCGAAGGCGTCTACGCCGCCGGTGACGTGCAGGACCATATCTACCGCCAGGCCGTCACCAGCGCCGGCACCGGCTGCATGGCCGCACTCGACGCCGAACGCTATCTGGACGCACTCGGCAAGATGTAACGGAGCCATGTGCCATGAAGCGCAGCCGCGGCAGTACGCTCGCGCCCGTCTCGTTCGAGGCGCTGCTGCGTGTGCGCCGCATGCTGCGCGAACAGGCCGTTTCGCCCGGCACGCTTCATCAGGCCCCGCATAAACCGAAACCCCAGCCGGACGGCGCCGTGTTGTTCCGCCGTGCCGTCGCCGGTACCGTTCCGCTAGCGCCGTCCGGTCGCGCCGACATCGCGCGTCCACGCCCCCAGCCGATTGCCCGCCAGCGGCAGGCCGACGAACGCCAGGTGCTGATCGATGCGCTGTCCGATCCCTGGGACCAGGACGCCGCGGTCGCGACCGGCGAGGAACTGGTGTATTCACGTCCCGGCGTGCCTACCGCCGCCCTGCGCAAACTGCGACGCGGCGGCTGGGTCATCCAAGGCGAACTCGACCTGCACGGCCACACCGGCGACGAAGCCCGCGTCGCGCTCGCTGCCTTCCTCAACCGCTGCATGCTCGAAGAGCGGCGCTGCGTGCGCATCATCCACGGCAAGGGCCACGGCTCGAAGAATCGCCTGCCCGTGTTGAAAAACAAGGTGCGGCACTGGCTGATCCAGCGTGAGGATGTGCTCGCCTTCTGCCAGGCCCGCACGGTCGACGGCGGCGCCGGGGCCGTCATCGTGCTCCTCAAATCCTCATCGCGTTAGAAGAAAGTGAGACCCATCATGAACGAACCTGCCATCACTGATTTCGAACTGCCGTCCACCGCCAACGTCCCGTTCAAGCTGTCCGACCATCGCGGCAGGAACGTCGTCGTCTTCTTCTACCCCAAGGACAATACCCCGGGCTGCACCCTCGAAGGCCAGGAATTCCGCGATCTCGATCCCGATTTCGCCCAAGCCAACACGATCGTCGTCGGCATCTCGCGCGACAGCCTGAAATCCCACGAAGGCTTCAAGGCCAAATTCAACTTCCCGTTCGAATTGCTGTCCGACAAGGATGAAATCGTCTGCGAACAGTTCGGCGTGATGAAGCTGAAGACCCTGTACGGCAAGCAGGTCCGCGGCATCGAGCGCAGCACCTTCGTATTCGATGTGAACGGCAGGCTGGTGAAGAGCTGGCGCGGCTTGAGGGCACCGGGGCACGCGGCGGAGGTGCTGAAATTCGTGCAAACGCTCTGAGCACGGCCCGCAACGGCCGCGGCCTGTACCACGTACCGCTCATCGTGTTTCCCAGGACCGGTCCCTGCATGGGGACGGGAAAAATCCCCTGCCCCGGGAATGGTTGAAAACGGAGGCGTTTATACCTTGACTGATTAAGGAGGTCTTGAACAAGTTGATCCCGTTCATGGTTCGACAAGCTCACCACGAACGGAATCAACAACTTGCCGTTCGTCCTGAGCTTGTCGAAGGACTTGTTCAGGGCCTCCTTAAGGCACACGGCCTGGCGATCAATCAGAACGGGATCGCGCGGGCACGGGTTGTGTGCAACGGATAGCGCCCTGCTTCCGGAATGGCGTGGCGGGGAAAACCGCCGTTTCATGTGGCGTCATTCCGGAAACAGACCTTTCGCATGCGCGCCCGGGCATGAACATGGGGAACAGATCATGGCTGAACCGTCTCCGATATTGTCTGCCGATCGACCACTCGTCGTCGGCAAGGCGCGCGTGGAGTCGGTGGGCGAACGCGACACCGCCTGGACGCGGCTCATCTTCGTGTACCTGGCGTGCGCGACGTCATGGCTGATCGTGGGGACCTTGATCGGTGTCTATCTGAGCATCAAGTTCACGGCACCGGACGTGGACCATGTGCCCTGGCTGTCGTTCGGGCGGTTGCGGCCGGTCCACACCAATACCGTCTTCTGGGGCTGGACATCGCTGGCGATGATCGCGCTGGTGCTCTACGTGGTGCCGAAGACCAGTCAACGACGGCTCTACAGCTTTCCACTGGCCTGGATCAGCCTGGCCCTGATCAATCTCGCAGTCGTCATCGGCGGACTCTGCCTCATGGGCGGTATCAATAACGGTGGTCAGGAGTATCGCGAATACATCTGGCCGGTGATGGCGATCTTTGCCAGCGGCGTCGTGCTGACCGCGTACAACCTGATTCGAACCATCGCCGATCGCGGCGTGGAGGAAATCTATATTTCCAACTGGTACATCATGGGCGGTTTTCTGTGGACCAGCGTGCTGGTGACGATCGCCTACCTGCCGTTCTATCAGCAGAACGGCATCAGCGAAACCGTCATCCAGGGCTACTACATGCACAATGCCGTCGGCATGTGGTTTACGCCGATCGTGCTGGGGCTGACCTACTATTTCCTGCCCAAGCTGCTGAACAAGCCGATTTATTCGTACTCGCTCGGGGTCCTGGCGTTCTGGACCCAGATGGTGTTCTACACCATGATCGGGGGACACCACTTCGTCTTCGCGCCCACGCCGTGGTGGCTGCAGACCGTGGCCATCATCTTCAGCGTCGGCATGATCGTGACGCTGGCCGCCGGCACCGGCAATTTCCTGCTGACCATGAAAGGCAGCGGTCGCACCATTGCACGCAGCTACAGCCTGCCGTTCATCCTGGCCGGGGTCATCGGCTACTTCCTGTGGTCGGCGCAGGGGACGCTGGAAGCCCTGCGCTCGCTGAACCTGGTCTGGCATTTCACCAACTACACCGTCGCGCACTCGCACCTGACCATGTACGGCTTCGTGGTGTTTCTGATCTGGGGCGGCATCTACGGCCTGCTGCCACGGATGACCGGGCGCGAACCCTCGCATCTGCTGGCAGGGGTGCATTTCTGGTTCGCCCTGCTGGGCTATTTCATCTACACCTTCGCGCTGATGGTGGGCGGCACCCTGCAGGGGGTGAGCTGGATCCTCAATGCGCCGTTCATCGAGTCGGTGCGCCTGATGGCGCCATTCTGGCTATGGCGCGCGGTGGGCGGGGCGATGATGTTCCTGTCGCATCTGATTTTTGCCTACAACCTCTGGCGGATGCGCCCGCTTCGCCTCGAACGGACGATGCCCGTGGCGCAAATGGGGGCGCTGGCATGAGCTTCCACAAAAACCACTGGCTGCTTTTCTCCGTCATCTTCTTCGGTTACATCGCACTCTCCTGGATTGCCGCGATCGGGCCGGCAATCTGGGTCCAGGATCATACCCGCGCGCTGCCGGGCAGCGCGCCCATGACCCCGGTCGAGCGGCGCGGGCTCCAGGTATACATTGCCGAGGGCTGCATCGCCTGCCATACGCAGCAGGTCCGGCCACTGAAGATGGACGCGGTCTGGGGGCGCCCCTCGGCGCCCGGCGATTATGCCCATCTGAAACCGCTGGATATCTGGCAACCCTACGCCCCCGCCGTTCTCGGCAGCGAGCGCACCGGCCCCGATCTCACCAGCATCGGCACGCGCCAGCCGAGCGAGACCTGGCAATACCTCCATCTCTACAACCCGCGCGCGGTGAGCCCGGATTCGGTCATGCCGGCCTTTCCCTGGCTGTTCGAAGTCGTCGCCAACGCGCCTGCGGACGCGGTGGTGGTGCCGGTGCCGCCCGCTTACGCCCCGTCAGCGGGGACGGTTGTCGCCAGCGACAAGGCAAGGGCCCTGGTTGCGTATCTGCTGTCGCTGAAGCAGGTGCCGTTGCGGGCGTCAGGTGCGAACAACGCGGCGGCCGGCACGCCCGTGCCGCCGGAGAACGCCACGGCCGGCGCCGAGGGCGCGACGCTCTACAGCAACCACTGCGCGTCGTGCCATCAGGCGAACGGTCGGGGTCTCGCCGGCGTTTTTCCGTCATTGGCGAATAACCCCGTGGTCGTGGCCGACGATCCGGCGCCGCACATTGCAACGGTATTGCACGGCGCCCAGGGCCGAACCATCGAAGGAATGACTTACCCGGCGGCCATGCCCGCCTTCGCGGACCAGCTCACCGATGCCCAGATTGCCGCCATCGTCGATCACGAGCGTTCGAGCTGGGGCAACCAGGCGCCCAAGGTGACGGCGAAGGACGTGGCGGCGGTGCGCAAAGGAGAGGCGAAATGACCGCATTGCCATCCACGATGAAGCTGCAGGCTCAGGATGCCGTCAACTTCTCCAGCTCGATTCAGGGCCATCACATGGCTGCGGGGCCGGACGGCCCGGCCGACATCGTCCTGGTCGCGCTGGGCGCAATCATCGTTCTGCTGGTCTGCGTCTATACCGTCAAATTCCTGATCTGGCCGCGGGAAAGCAATCCCGACCATATCAAACGCCAGATTTTGCGGGACGACTTCTGATGCCGTGCCGCAAGGAGCCATGATGGTTGAAGGCAAACAGGAAAACGCACTTCCACACGAGGCCCGCACACTCGTCTATCTGGATGACGCAACCGAGCCGCTGCTGAGCCATCGCCCGCCGGTTCGTTTCGAGCTCGATACCTCCCGGCTCGAGGACGGAGACCACCGGTTGCGGGTGGAAGCCTACGATTCCACGGGCCAGAAGGGCGTGCGCACCATCCCGTTCACTGTACGCAACGGCCCCGGCATTGCCGTCGACGGCGTGCGCGACAACGACGTGCTCGAAGGTAAAATCCCCATTCTCATCAACGCCTACGGGGGGACGGGCGAGACCCACTGGGAGCCGTCACGGGCAGAAACGCCGGCCCCCATTCCGACCTGGGCCTGGGTGCTGTTCATCGCCATTGTCGCCTTCGGTGCGTTCTACGGTGTGCGGCTGTGGCGACCGCCGCCCGACTTCGCGACCACCCCGACCTACGGTCCGCTCGCGCTGGAACTGCCTCAGTCCGCCGGCCTGCCGGCCACTGCAGGCCATAACGCAGTCCCGGCGGCACTACCCGCCGGGGCGGCTGGCGGCGACGCCGCACTGGGCGCCTCGGTCTATGACAGCCACTGCGTCTCGTGCCATCAGGCAAACGGCCAGGGCCTCGCCGGGGTGTTCCCGCCCCTGGCGGGAAATCCCGCAGTCACCGACACGGATCCCGCCACGCACATCGAGGTGGTGCTGAACGGCCTGCAGGGCAAGGCGATCGCCGGGGTGCACTACGCTTCGCCGATGCCGCCGTGGGCCGACCAGTTGAGCGACGCACAGATCGCGGCGGTCATCAATCACGAACGCAGCAACTGGGGCAATCACGCACCGACCGTCACGGCACAGGATGTAGCCAGGCTGCGCGCGGCAAAATGAGCAGCCGTGATGTTGCACGCACGGTG
>MKWM01000011.1:0-35354 GCA_001899765.1 Thiobacillus sp. 63-78 | reverse complement strand
GCTCCACCACCTCCAGCTTCCGCGTCCGCGTCATCGCCGGCAGCGCATTCAGCAACAAGCGTCCATACGGCTTGTCCGCCAGCCGCGTGTCGCAGATCATCAGCACCCCGCGATCGGTCTCGGTACGAATCAGCCGCCCGGCACCCTGCTTCAGGCTGATCGCCGCGTGCGGCAACTGGTAATCCATGAAGGGCTTGCCGCCGTTCTTCCCGGCCTGGGCGATGCGCGCGGCGACGACCGGGTCGTCGGGCGGCTGGAACGGCAGCTTGTCGATGATGACGACCGACAGCGCATCGCCCGGCATGTCGACCCCCTCCCAGAAACTCTGGCTCCCCAGCAGCACGGCGTTGCCGGCTTTCTGGAAGCGCGCGAGGAGTTCGTTCTTCGGCGCGTCGCCCTGCACCAGCAAGGGGTAGTCCCAGCCGCGAAACTTGAAAGCATCGGCCAGCAGGCCGCGCGCCTTCTCCAGCGCGCGCAGGCTGGTGAACAGGATGAAGGCACGGCCGCGGCTGACTTCCAGCACCGGCAGGGCAGCGTTGACGACGGCTTCGGTGAACTCGGGGGTGTTCGGCGCGGGCAGGCCCTGCGGCACGTAGAGCACGCCCTGGCGCGGGTAGTCGAACGGGCTGTCGACGCACAGGGTTTCGGCGGTCTCGATCCCCAGGCGGGTTTTGAGGTGAGTAAAATCGCCGCCGACCGACAGCGTGGCCGAGGTGAGGATCCACGCCTGCGCGCGCTCCGTCAGCCTGGCGCCGAACATCGCGCCCACCGACAGCGGCGTCGCGTGCAGCAGCAGCGAGCTCAGCGTGGTTTCGAGCCAGCGCACGCGCGGCTGTTCGGGATCGTCGTCGCACTGCCAGTGGGCCAGGGTCGCCTGTAGGGATTGCGCACGTTCGAAGCAGTTCTTCAGGTCGGCATCGCGCTCGGCCTGGGTTGCCAGCAGTTTTGCCGTGTCGTCCAGCGCCGCCGACAGCGTCTTCAGCGCATCCGGCCATTTGTCGTAGCGCGCCAGTTCGGCGACCGTGGATTTGACCGGGTTCTGCGGAAACGCCAGGCGCAGGTCGCGCGTGGCCTTGGTCAGGTCTTCCGCTGCGCGGCGCAGCGCCGGAAAATCACCTGCTTTCACCGCCGCCAGCCGCTTGGTGTCGCCCGCCAGATCGAGCACTTGCGCGGTGGACAGCGTCTCGCCGAAGAACTGTGCGGCGGTTTCGGCCAGTTGGTGCGCTTCGTCGAGAATCACGGTGTTGCAGGCGGGCAGCAGTTCGGCGACGCCCTCGTCCTTCAGCCACAAGTCGGCGAAGAACAGGTGGTGGTTGACCACCACGACTTCGGCGTCGAGCGCGGCCTTGCGCGCCGCCATCACGAAGCAATGCTTGAAATGGCTGCATTCGCTGCCGAGGCAGGTCTCGCGGCTGGAGACCGCATAATGCCAGGCCGTGGCGTCCTCCGGAATGCCTTCGGCCTCGGCGCGATCGCCGCTCGCGCTGGTTTCGGCAAAGCGGGCGATCCTGGCCAGCCAGACGGGATCGTCGCGGTGAGCGAAGCGGCCGTCGGCAAGGTTGCGCTGCAGATGATGATGGCAGACATAGTTGGCGCGGCCCTTCAGCAAGGCCACCTTGACCGGCGATTTGAGCGCGCGGCGCGCCGCCGGCAGGTCACGATGAAACAGCTGATCCTGCAAGGCTTTGGTCCCGGTGGAGATCACCACCTTGCCGCCCGACAGCAAGGCGGGAATCAGATAGGCCAGGGTCTTGCCGGTGCCGGTGCCGGCTTCGGCCAACAGCACGCTGTGGTCCGTGATGGCGCGCTCGACTGCCTCGGCCATGGCCAACTGCTGGGATCGCGCACGCCACCCCGGAAGGACTGCGGCGCACGCGCCATCGGAGGAAAAGAATTGTTTCAGATCAAACATTTTCAGGCCATGTTTCGAGACGGAGTGTAACATTCGCCTGAGGCAGCAACGCTCGTCACGCGCTTCAGTTTCACCGGCTTTCCACCGTTAGATTCAAGGATTCATAGACTTTGCTCCTCTCGTCCCGCCATGCGTTCATGCCTGCTCTGCCTGCTGATGTTGGTATTTCCCGCCGCGGCTCATGCGGTCATCGTCCAGCAGCTCATGCGCCCCGGTATTGCGGCCAATGCCGAATACCTCATCGGCGACCGCGACAAACCCGCCGTCCTGCTGCTGCATGGCTTTCTGCAGACACGCGAATTCCCCACCGTCATCACGCTGGCCCACGGCCTGCAGACCGAGGGTTACACGGTCCTGTCGCCCACGCTCAGCCTGAACATTCCCAACCGTACGCAGAGCCTGGCGTGCGAAGCCGCGCACAAGCACGGCATGGAGGAGGACATCGCCGAAATCAGGGATTGGGTCGACTGGCTGAAATCGCACGGCCATCGCTCCATTGTGCTGATCGGCCACAGTTTTGGCAGCATGCAGCTACTGGCCTATCTAAGCGACCATCCGGATCCGGCAGTCAAAGCCTATGTCGGCACCTCGCTGATCGAGGCCCAGATCGGCAGCACCTTTCGCCCTACCCTGATTGCCCGGCTCGAATCCCTGATCCGGAACAAGCAGAATGCACTGGTCACCTACCCTCTGTCGTTCTGTCAGAAATACCCCTCGACGCCGGAAGGCCTGCTCTCCTACGTGCTGTGGGATCAACCTCGTGTGCTGTCAGCCTTGAAAGTGGTGCCGGTCAGGATGCTGCTCATCATGGGTGATACGGACAGCATGCTGGGACAAGGCTGGCTCAAGGCTTTGCAGCATATCCAGATGCCCATGGTGATCGTGCACGGCGCGAATCATTTCATGGACGGCGAACACGAATTCGATCTGCTGGACCATACGCTCGCTTTCCTGCGCCAGACCCCGGAGAGGGCTTCGAAATGAAATGGCCCCATGCCATTTCCATCAAACAGGTCGCGCTCGCCTTTATCGCCGGGCTGCTGGTGCTGGTCAGCCTGATCGGCGGTTTTGCCGCGTATCAGACGCGCGGGGTCACCTACAGTCTTGAACGGCACAACCATGACGCGGCACGGTCCGAACTGACTACGGCCGTTCAGCGTTTGCTGAATCAGACGCAGGAACAGGCCGCCAATCTGGCAAACTGGGACGAAACCCGACAACAAATGGTGCAGCCCGAGTATTACACCTATTGGCGGGATCAGCGGGTCTATGAAAGCGGCATCCTGCCCAGTCATTTCGTCCGCGTGGCGCTGTATACCCCGTCCGGATCGCTGCTCGCCACACGGTCGGGAGAAATCAGGCTGCCGGCCCGACTGCCCGCGGATTTACCGCTGCATCAGGCCGCGAGCTGGCTGACTGGCGAGGCGGACTCTGCCGTGCTCTACCATGCCTTTCCCATTTACGCCGACAAGCATCGCCTGTCCCTGCTCGGCTACGGTCTGATCAGACTCGATTTCATGCCGGCACTGCTGCAGCAGGAAGCGCTCTACTTCACGGACAAGACCAGCGTCAGGCTGACGCTCAAGCCGGGCGAAAAACTGTCTGCCTCGAAACTGCTTTCCGCACTGGAATTCAAGGCCCGGCCCGACCTCGACCGGCTGCACTTCCAGACCATCCTGTCACGCACCCTGCTTGCGCTGTTCATCCTTCTGATGATTGCCGCCCTGCTGGCGCTCTTCGCGTACCACCGTCTGCTGGCACGTCCGCTGCAGCGGCTTTCGCAGGACATCGACGCCATGCAGCATGGCCGCTTCAGCCTCCAGTCCGGGCGCTCGCAGACCATGCGCATCATCGAACTGGAAAATGTCCGGCGTTCGCTGTACGACTATCAACTCCAGTTGCGCGAACTTCACGGCTCGCTGGAAAACCAGAATCGTGAATTTCACTCGCAGGCGCGCCAGGATGCGCTCACGGGCAGCCACAACCGGCGCGCCTATGAAGAGGACTGGGAGAAATTCCGTCTCGATCTGAAAAACTCGCCCCAGGGCGTGGCCTTCCTGCTGTTCGACTGCGATCGCTTCAAGACCATCAACGACACCTATGGCCATGCCAAGGGTGACCGCGTGCTCTCTCTCATCGCCGACGCGCTGGTCATGGCGCTTCGTGCCAACGACCGCCTGTACCGCCTGGGCGGAGACGAATTCGCGACCTTCCTGTCACGCACCACGCCGGCCCAGGCCAAGCAGATTGCGCAGCGTTGCCAGAGCCTGCTCGAGGCATCGGTTTTCAGCGATCTGGGAATCAACGAACCGGTCGGCATCAGCATCGGTATCGCCTTCTGCGCAGCCGATCAACTCGAGCATATCGACGACCTCCCCAAACAGGCGGACATCGCCATGTACACCGCCAAGCAGCCAGGCCGTAACCGTATCGCGCTGTATGGCGAAGATACCGAACGCGCTTCGCAGACGCTGGTGGCCAGCCGTGAAACCAGCGCCCTGTTCCAGGCCCTGGCCAGCCCCGGCATGATCGAAATGCATTACCAGTCCATCCATGCGCTGCCCGGATGCAAGGTGGACTATTACGAGGCGCTGGCGCGCATCCGCTACCACGGCAGCCTCGTCATGCCGGATGCCTTCCTGCCGGTCGTCAGCAGCCGCCGCCTGGAGGCCGGATTCGATCTTGCCGTCCTGCATCAGATCGATGCCGACCTGTCATCGCAGCAGTTGCCGTCCGGCATCGGCGTATCCATCAATCTGTCCGCCCAGAGCATCTCCCATCCCGAGGTCGTTTCGCAATTACTCGAACTGTCGCGCCACAGCGCCCGCCATCCACTGATACTGGAGATCACGGAAACCTCGCTCATCACGCAGATGGCCGAGGTGCGCACGTATCTCGATCTGCTGCGTACGGTGAATTACCGCATTGCCATGGACGATTTCGGTACGGGTTATTCGCCGTTGCGCTATCTGGTCGATCTGCCGGTGGATGTGGTCAAGTTCGACATTTCGCTGATCAACAAACTGGGGCAGGATAACCGTGCCAGCCACGTGGTGGCCGACTTCGCCCGCATGATGAGCGAAGCGGGTTATTCACTGGTGGCCGAAGGCGTCGAGACCGATGTCATTCTGCGCAAGGTCAAAAGCCTGGGCATTGCGCATGTACAGGGTTATTTGCTGAGCCGGCCCGTTCCGCTGGCGGAGGTGGCTGCCAGCCGCGCCATTCCGCACGCCGGGGTCAAGTGCGTCACCTGATCCTGGGCCTCAGTGTTTGCCGGACCGCCAGATGGAAAAAATGATCCACAGGCTGTTGAAAAAAGCGATCAGGAATCCCACCAGGCCGAAAAAAGGCAGGCCGAACAACTGAGGCCCCCCCTTCACCGTCATGATGATGCTGGAGCCGACGACCAGCGAGGCGGTCAGGATGCCCATGGTCAGGCGATTGCTGGCGCGGTCCAGTTGATGTCCAAACTGGTCCAGCCGTTTCAGATCGAGATCGACCCTGATCCGGCCCCGCCGTATATCCCGCAGCAGATGCCGCAGATCGCGTGGCAAGCCGGCCACGACTTCCAGTGTCTCGCGCACGCTCTTGCGGCCGCGCGCAAGCAGGGCCTGCGGCGTGTAGCGCTGCTGGATGATGTGTTCCACGAAGGGCGTCACATGGTCGACCATGTGGAATTCGGGATCAAGTTGCTGGCCCAGGCCTTCCAGCGTGATCAGTGCCTTGAACAACAGGGTCAGATCGGCCGGCAGGACCAGGTCGTTGTCGCGCATGATCGCCGTGATGTCGCTCAGCAGAATGCCGATTTTCACGTCCTTGAGCTGCAGGTCGTCGTAGTTCTGCAGCAGCTCGGCCACGTCATAGGCCAGGCGATCCTCATCACGCACCGACTCGCCGCTCCAGTCGAGCAGGACCTGAAGCAGGGCCTGCTCATCCTTGCGTATCAGGGCATGCAGCATGTCGACAATCTGGATGCGGCGGGAATGGGTCAGCATTCCCACCATCCCGAAATCGATCATGCCAATACGGTTGTCGGGCAGGAACAGGACATTCCCGGGATGGGGGTCGGCGTGGAAATAGCCATGCTCCAGCACCATGCGCAGCACGGTATCGGCGCCCCGTGCCGCCAGCAGTTTGGGATCGAGCCCCTGGTCCCTGAGCTTGTCGGGGGCGGCGCCCGCCAGCCCGATGATCTCTTCCTGCACATTGACGCGGTCATTGGTGAATTCCCAATACACTTTGGGAATCTGCACCAGCGGATCGTCGGCGAAATGACGCGCAAACTGGTCGATGTTGCGCGCCTCTTTCGCCAGATCCAGCTCACGATTCAACGAACGGCGGAACTGCGACACCATCCGTACCGGGTCGTAGCGACGCGAATCCGGTACTTCGCTCTCCAGCAAGCGGGCGGCGTGTTCCATGATGCGCAGATCGGCCTGAATCACCCCTTCGATCCCGGGGCGGCGCATTTTGACAACCACCCGCGTGCCGTCCTTGAGCGTGGCACGGTATACCTGCGCGATCGACGCCGCGGCCAGCGGCACCGAATCGAATCCGGCAAAGACCACGCCGGGCTCGCCCCCGATGGCTGCCACCAGATCGGGATGGAGGATATTGTAGGGAACCGCCGGCACCTGGCTGTGCAGCTTCTCGAATTCGGCGATCCAGTGCGGCGGAAACATGTCCACTCTTGTCGCCAGCACCTGTCCCAGCTTGACGAAGGTCGGGCCGAGTTCTTCCAGCGCACGACGGACGCGCACCGGTGCGTCGAGCTGACTGATTTCGCCGGTGGCGCTGTGCCAGTGCAGCACCTGGCCCGCCCGTTCCAGCACACCGCTGATGCCCAGCACTCTCACCAGGTCGCCCCAGCCGTAGCGGATCATCACCGAGGCGATTTCGTGCAATCGCGGCAGGTCGCGCACGACCGAAATGGTTTCCCGAAGCATGGTTATTTTCTGGAATCAGTCATGCCGTGAGTGTACCCGCAAGGGGCACGCCGGATTCGTAAAGCCGCTCAAGCGGCAACGACTCCGCTGTACCCGCAAGGGGCACGCCGGATTCGCAAGCTGTCAAGGCAGTGGCGATTTTACAAGCGCAGTCAGTCCAACAGGCGATCCCCGTTGCCGTTGAGCGGCTATCAAGAACGCAGGCGCTCGCTCTGGCGCTTGAGCGAGTCGGACAAGGCATCCAGGATGCCGCTCGCCACTTGGGACAGGCGCCCGCTCGCCGTGCTGGCCGACTCGCTCAATCCGGCCCGGCCCGATTGCACGCCTGCCTTCACGCCGCTCGCCAGTTGACGGAGCGCCTGGTGCGTCTCCTCGCCGGTACGGGTACCGCTGATTTTCAGGTGGTCGATCAGATCGCCCAGTTCTTCCTTCAACTTCCCGCCTGATTGACTGGCGGTCTGCTTCAGTGCCTCCACGATCTGCGTCTCCAGGTCGCGAAGCTGCTCGAGGCTGGCTTTCAGTTCGGTATCCTTGAATTCCTTTCCCTGCGTCACCGCTTCGCGCAAGGTATAAGACGCCGCCTGCGCTGCACCGGCAACCGCTTCGTCCAGACCGGTCATCGCCTGTTTGAGGCCGTCTTTCATTTCGCCTCCCCGTGCAGCCAGACCGCTGCCCACTCCGGAGGACACGGCGACGACCAGTTCGCGTATATCGTTCAGCGTCATGCGTCGTTCGTGCAGCACGCGTGCGGTCAGGTCGCGTACGCGATCGTGCAGGTCGGGCGCGGACGCCGCCGCCTCCGCTTCGGCGCGCAGTTGCTCAAGAGGCATGGGATCGGGGATACTTGTTTCAAGGGGATCAGGAATGTTTGCGTCACTCATGGTGCAGTCCTCAGGGTCAAGATTCGCCGCATCCGGCCGTAGTCTCGCTTAACTATAGAGCAGATTGATCATCGATGAAGACTCTCCCGCTGTTCGCCATGCTGGCCGCACTGTTCATCCAGCCCGTTCAGGCCGCGCCGGCCGACGACATTTCCATGTATGCCGTCAGCCTGGTGGGCAGCCCGTATCGTCTGGGCGGAAACGATCCTGACACCGGGCTCGATTGCAGCGGCCTGGTCGATCATGTCTTTCGGCAGATCAGCGGCATCCAGTTACCCCGTGGCAGTCTGGCGATCAGCGCATCCACGCAACCGCTCGATCGGGCCGATCTCCAGCCCGGCGATCTGGTCTTCTTCAACACCCTCCGTCACGCATTTTCCCATGTCGGGATCTACCTGGGCGAAGACCGCTTCGTGCATGCCGCGAGCAGCCGCACCGGCACGGTCATGGTGTCCCGGCTGAGCGATCGTTACTGGCATGAGCGGTTCGACGGCGCACGGCGGGTAGCCTTGCCAGCGGACCCGTCTGCAATGCTTGCCTCGTTCGAGTAGATCTGCTCGCAGCCTTTCGCCGCGCGACCTCGGCCGCCGGGCTGCGCAGTCAAACTTCCTGGCGCCCAGCCCGGACAAATCGGACAAAGTAGTATTGATAACGGTTCTCATTTTTAGTACGATGCGGCATTCCACGTTCAGCAAAAAACCCGACACATGAGATTCCCCAGACTGATCGCCGCCCTGCTCCTTGCCGCGACGGCCCTGCCCGCGGCAGCCGAGGAGGTCGTGGTGTATTCCGCGCGCAACGAACAACTCATCAAACCGCTGTTCGATGCCTATACCCGTGAAACCGGCGTGCCCATCAAATTCATCACGGACAAGGAAGGCCCATTGATGGCGCGGCTGAAAGCCGAAGGCAGAAACACGCCCGCCGACATGCTGCTGACGGTCGATGCCGGCAACCTGTGGCAGGCTTCGGAAGAAGGCCTGCTGCGCCCGATCCAGTCGAAGACCTTGCAGGCCAACGTGCCGGCCCACCTGCGCGATCCCGGCAACGAATGGTTCGGCCTGTCGGTCCGTGCGCGCACCCTGGTCTACCACACCGGAAAGGTCAAGCCTGCCGACCTGTCGACCTACGAAGCCCTGGCCAGTCCGAAATGGAAAGGCCGTCTCTGTCTGCGCACCTCGAAGAAGGTTTACAACCAGAGCCTGGTCGCCATGATGATCACCGAATACGGCGAAGGTAAAACCGAGGACATGGTGCGTGGCTGGGTCGCCAACCTCGCCACCCCGCCTTTCCCCGACGACACCAAGGCGATGGAAGCCGTGGCGGCCGGGCAGTGCGATGTCACCCTGGTCAATACCTATTATTACGGTCGCCTGATGGAGAAGCAGCCGACGCTGCCGCTGGCGATTTTCTGGCCGAACCAGAACCTGAAGAACAAGGCTGCCGGCGTACACGTCAACATCTCCGGGGCCGGCGTCACACGTTACGCCCGGAATCCCTCGGGTGCGCAGAAACTGATCGAATGGCTGTCGTCCGACAAGGCACAGAATCTGTTTGCCGACGTCAACCTGGAATACCCGGTCAACCCGGGCGTGACGCTCGACAAGACCGTGGCGTCCTGGGGCAGCTTCAAACAGAACCTCGTCAATGTGAAGGAGGCTGGCAGCCTGCAGGCCAAGGCCGTAAAATTGATGGATCGTGCCGGTTACAAATAAGCCATCTTCCGTCTTGCCCGACAGGCTTGACACGTCTTCGAAAACGCCCGCTGCGGGCGTTTTTGTTTGGCCGTCTCCCAGCGGCTGGGTGCTGTTCGCCCTCGCGATCACCGCGCTGGTGCTGGTGCCGGTCGTGGTCACGTTCTCGTCGTTTGCGCAGGTCGACGGCGACATCCTTGCCCACCTGACCGAATTCGTCCTGCCCGAACTGGTGGGCAATACGCTGTGGCTGCTGCTCGGCGTGGGGATCGGCGTCAGCGTGCTGGGCGTGTCGCTGGCCTGGCTCACGGCGATGTGTGATTTTCCCGGCCGCCGCCTGTTCGACTGGGCGCTACTGCTACCGCTGGCCCTGCCCGCCTACGTCACCGCCTTTGTCGCGATCGGCCTGCTGGATTTCACCGGCCCGCTACTGACCTGGCTGCGCGAAAGCCGGGGCATCACCGGCCTGCCCGAGATCCGTTCGCGCGGCGGCGTCATCCTGGTGATGTCGCTGGCGCTCTATCCCTATGTCTATCTGATCGCGAAGAATGCATTTGCCACCCAGGGGGCGATCGCGCTGGAAGCCGCACAATCGCTCGGACTGTCGCGCTGGCAGGGGTTTTTCAGGGTGGCGCTGCCGATGGCGCGGCCGTGGATCGCCGCCGGCCTGATGCTGGCGCTGATGGAGACCCTGGCCGATTTCGGCACCATGGCGATCTTCAACTACGACACCTTCACCACCGCCATCTACAAGGCCTGGTACAGCCTGTTTTCCCTGCCCGCGGCCGCACAGCTTGCCTCGATCCTGATCCTGTTCGTGCTGGTCGCGGTGGTGTTTGAGCAGCGTTCACGCACCCGGATGCGCTATGGCACGGTGGGCCGCAACGCGATGCGGCGCCGCATCAGGCTGTCGCCGGCGCTGGCCGGGGCGGCATGCCTGTACGCCGGAACGGTGCTGGCCATCGCCTTTCTCATTCCGGTCGTGCAGCTCGCCCTGTGGACACGCACGGTCCTCGCCAGGGATCTCGATTCACGCTACTGGGACTTCGCCTGGCACTCGGTGCTGCTGGCCGGCATCGGCGCACTGATGGTCGTGATCGTCGCGCTGCTGCTTGCCTATGCGGGACGCCAGCGTCCCGGCGCCGCGATGACCTGGACGCAGCGCCTCGCCACACTCGGCTACGCCTTCCCTGGCGCCGTTCTGGCAGTGGGACTGTTCATCCCGGTGGCCGCGCTGGACAACTGGCTGATCGAGCGCGGCCGCATCTGGTTCGGCTTCGGCGGCACCGAGATCCTCAAGGGCACGCTGCTGGTCATGCTGCTGGCCTATCTGGTGCGCTTTCTTGCGGTCGGCTTCGGCCCCATCGACAGCGGGCTGCATCGTATCACCCGCAACATCGACGAAGCCGCCCGCAACCTCGGCAGTTCCACCACCGCATTGCTTGCCCGGGTGCATCTCCCCATCCTGCGCGCAAGCCTGCTGACTGCCGCGGCGCTGACCTTCGTCGATATCATGAAGGAAATGCCCATTACCCTGATGACCCGTCCGTTCGGCTGGGACACGCTGGCCGTGCGGGTGTTCGAGATGACCTCGGAAGGCGAATGGGAGCGCGCCGCGCTGCCTTCGCTCGCCATCGTCGTTGCCGGTATCATCCCCATCATTCTCCTGACCTGGCGTGGAACACGCCCGCTTGACTGATCCCCCATGGCTGAACTGATCCTCGACTCGGTCTCGCAGTCGTACGCCGCGCGACAGATCATTGCCGACCTTTCCTTCACCCTGCCCGAAGGGGCGATCGGCTGCCTGCTCGGCCCGTCGGGCTGCGGCAAGACCACCGCGCTGCGGTGCATCGCCGGCTTCGAGCCGATCCGGACGGGCGAGATCCGCATCGGCGGCGAAATCGTCAGCCGCCCCGGCTGGATGCTGCCCGCGGAGAAACGACGCGTCGGTATGGTATTCCAGGACTACGCCCTGTTCCCGCATCTGAATGTGGCGGACAACGTCGCCTTCGGTCTGCGCGGCCAGACTCCGGCTGAGCGTCTGACACGGATCGACGAATTGCTGGCACTGGTCGGCCTGGCCGGCCACGCCGGGCAGTTTCCGCATCAGCTTTCCGGCGGGCAGCAGCAGCGCGTGGCGCTTGCCCGCGCGCTGGCGCCGCGCCCGCGCCTGATCCTGATGGACGAGCCGTTCTCCAATCTCGACGTCGACCTGCGTGAACGCCTGTCGCTCGAAGTGCGCGACATTCTCAAGCGCGAAGCCACCACCGCACTGATCGTCACCCACGACCAGCACGAGGCCTTCGCGCTGGCCGACTGGGTCGGCGTCATGCATGAAGGCCGCATCCAGCAATGGGACACGCCCTACAACCTGTATCACGAACCGGGCAACCGCTTTGTCGCCGATTTCGTCGGGCAGGGTGCGCTGGTGCCGGGAGAGGTGATCAACGACCATCAGGTGGAAATCGAGCTCGGCGTGCTGGAAGGACACATCCCGGTCGAGTGCGACGCCAGCGGCTGCGACGAATGCGTGCGCAACTGCCACGTCGACGTGCTGCTGCGGCCGGACGACATCATCCACGACGACGACAGCCTGCTGCTGGCCGAGGTCGAAAACAAGGCCTTCCGCGGCGCCGACTTCCTCTACACGCTGAAACTGCCGAGCGGCCAGCACGCCCTGTCGCTGGTGCCCTCGCACCACAATCACGCCATTGGCGAGAAAATCGGCATCAAGCTGGCCGCCGATCATGTCGTGGCATTCCGCCGCGAATAATTCCATGCTGCCCTCGCCTCTTCGCGGCTTGCTGTTCCATGTAGGGATGGGCTTTATCGCCGCCCTGTTGCTGATGCTGGCCGTGATCGGACTGGGTGTCACCCAGATGGCCCATCTCAACGGCGAGCTCGCGAACGTGGTATCGGTCAACAACGTCAAGACGCGGCTGGCCTCGCGCATGCGCGACACCCTGCGTGATCGCGCAATGCTGATGCATAACATCGTGGTTTCGATCGACCCATGGGAAAAGGACGCACTTTTTACCCAGTTCATGGAATACGGCGAGCGCTATTCCAAGGATCGTATCCAGTTGAAGGCGATGCTCGAGACACCCGAAGAGAAGAAGCTGATGGCCGAGCTGGATGCCAGTACCGTCGCCAATCAGCCGGTCATGTTCGAGGTCGTCGAGTCCGCACTCGACGAGAACAATTACGGTGCGCTGACCCTGCTGCAGAAACAGGTCATTCCCTTACAGAATCGTCTGGTCGAGGCACTCGACAACATGACCAGTCTGCAGCGCAGGGATAATGAAGCCGCGCTGGGAAAAACCTTCGCAGCCTACCAGTCCACGCGCAATCTGATGCTGGTGCTGGGCATCTTCGCGGCCTTGCTGGCTTCGCTGGTGGCCGTACTGGTGGGCCGCAGCATGCTGAAACAGACCCGCCAGCTGGAAGCGGAAAGACAGAAATACCAGACCCTGTTCGAGACCAACTCGGATGCCGTCGTCATCCTCGACAACACCGGCTTCACCGACTGCAATCCGGCCACGCTGTCGCTGTTCGGCATGGATACGGTTGAAGAATTTCTGCACTCGTCGATACAGAAGCTCGGCACGCCGATCCAGGCCAATGGCGCGATGGCCATCGACAACGCCATGCGCGCCATCAATCTGGCGCGCCATCTGGGGCACGCCACCATCGACTGGCAGGGCGTGCGCAAGGACGGCTCGGTGTTCTCGGCCGAGATCGCCCTCCATGCCATGACGCTGGAAGGCAAGCCGGTGATCCAGGCAATCATGCGCGACGTCTCCGAACGCCGGGCCGCCGAGGCCGCCAAGGAAGCGGCCCGCGAAGCAGCCATCCAGATGGCACGCGCCAAATCGGAGTTCGTCGCCAACGTCAGCCACGAAATCCGTACCCCCATGCACGGCATCCTGGGGATGAGCGGGCTCCTGCTGAAGACCCCGCTCGACGGTCGTCAGCGCGAGTATGTGTCCACGCTGAAAAACTCGGCCGAGAGCCTGCTCGCCATCATCAACGACATTCTCGACTTCTCCAAAATCGAGGCGGGCAAGCTCTCCATCGAACAGATTGCCTTTTCGCCAGCTTCCCTGGTGCGGGGCGTGACAGCCCTGTTCCAGGCACGCGCGCTGGAAAAAGGCCTGAAGCTCACGCTCTCCCTGCCCGATGAGACGCCCGCTGCCTTGCTCGGCGACCCCACCCGTATCCGCCAGATACTGCTCAATCTGGTCGACAATGCCATCAAGTTCACCCACCAGGGCGAAGTCGAACTGCGCGTGCGCTTCGAGACCAGCGAAGACGGCATCGGCTGCCTGTTCAGCGTGCGCGACAGCGGCATCGGCATGGATGACAAAACCCAGGCACGCCTGTTTCAGGCCTTTTCGCAGGCCGACTCGTCGACCACGCGACGTTATGGCGGCACCGGTCTCGGACTCGCGGTCAGCAGCCAGCTGGCAGGCCTGATGGACGGACGGCTCACGGTCGAGAGCGCACCGGACAAGGGGAGCTGTTTCACCTTGTACCTTCCTCTTGCCGCGACGACTCAACCACTCGCCGAGCTTCCAGTGCAACCCGCCATCCAGTTACGGGGCCGTGTCCTGATCGTGGAAGACCATCCCGTCAACCAGAAAGTCCTGTCCCATCAATTGCGTGAAATGGGCCTGCAGTATGTCGTGGCGGCCAGCGGCACCCAGGCTCTGGACCTGCTGTCGGCCGGCGCATTCGATATCGTGCTCATGGACTGGCAAATGCCGGAAATGGATGGCCTGGAAGCCACCCGACGCATCCGCCAGCTGGCAACCGACACCCGCAGCATTCCGGTCATCGCACTGACCGCCAATGCCAATGTCGGTTTCCGTGAAGCCTGTCTGGCGGCAGGCGCGAACGATTACCTCAGCAAACCCTATACCGAAGCGGCGCTGGCCGCGTTGTTGAGTCAATGGTTGCCGAATTCCATGCCTGTTGCGACGGCCGCCCCGCTGCTCGACCTGCCCGCCCTGCATGCCCGCTACCCCGGCAATCCTCAACTGGTGCACGACCTGGAAACACTTTTTGTCTCCACCACCGAAACCAGCCTTGCCGCGCTGAAGCGTGAAATCGAGCAAGGCCGTGCCGAGCCCTGCCGCAAGGAGGCGCATGCACTCAAGGGGGCCGCCGCCAGCGTGATGGCCGTTGCCATGCAGGAAGGCGCCGCACGCATCGAAGCCTGCGTGCAGCGCGACGATTTCGCTGCCGCCGCGGCTGAGCTGGCGGCGCTGGAAGAACACTTCCGGGTCCATGCGGGCGCCGGACATTGACGCGCGCCCTGCAACGCGTAGGATAAAAAACAAGCTGTCCTGGAGACACGTCATGATGCGCATGCTTCCCGCCCTTCTCGCCTGGCTTTGCAGTCTGCCGGCACTCGCAGTCGAGCCGCCCGCAGCCCCTGCCACACGGACCGCAACGCCTGCCACGCAGGCCGCGCCCGCCAAGAGCTGGATCGACGTCACGCCGACACCCTATGGCCCGATGCTGATGCAGCAGGCCCCACCGCCGCCCTACCGCGATTACCAGATGAATCGCATCCTGACCCCCGAGGAAAAGGCACGCTGGCGCGAGATGGCCATGCCCATGATGGCGCATCTGATGCAGATGGATGCGCGCGAGGCGATGAACCATTTTGCCGTCAAGTACAAGGCCAAGCCGGGCGTGTCGTTCGATCAGGTGGTCGAATCGATGATGCTGCGTGCCAACGAGGTGAATCTGAAATTCGTCGGCAAGAACCTGCTCTGGAAGGAATTCCGAGCGGTGCTGAACGACGACAAGGCGCCCCGTGTCGAAGTGTTCAGCTTTTGCGACATTGCCGTCGGGCGGGAGCTGCTGAAGATCATTCCGGAAATCGTCGTCTTTCTGCCTTGCCGCATCGCGGTAATGGAAGATGGCGACAAGAACATCTGGGTCCTGACACTGGACTGGGACGCGACCTGGCTCGACCAGGCCGGCAAGCATGCGGATATCACGCCAGAATTGCGCAAGGATGTGATGGCTATCCGCGATAAACTGGATAACGTGATGCGTGCCGGGGCCGACGGCGCCCTATAAATCCATCTGCCGCATACGAAAAAAAACCGAATACCCGCCACGGCGGCAGGATGGCACCATGCGGGATTCGAATCTGCCACGGCCAGACCGCATGCCTGTATTGTCCTCTCCCTTCATCTCGCTTCCGGTACTGGAACGGAATTTCGCCGATGGCCTCGCAGCCATGCTGGAAAACCATCGCAGCCTCGGCGTCTATATCCTCGCGCTGGCCAACGCCGCCTACGACCCGAAGCTGTGGGCACAGCTCTCGCCCGCCCTGGCTGCCCGCCACGGCGAGCTCGCCCGCCATCTCACGGAGAGGCTGCGGAACGGCCAGACACTCATCGAGCCGGCCGACGACGTGCAGGTCTTTCTCAAGCTTCTCGCCATCGGCTTCGATCATCTGAAAACGATGGAGAACCGCTGCGCCGGGCCGTGGCATCTGTTCTTCAACCCCATTCGTGCGCTGCGTCCGCCTCGCATCAGCGGAATGAAATTCGACGGCCTGCTGCGTCCGTTCGACCCCGCGGGCTTCCATTTCAACAAGCCCTTTCTCGACAAGGAAATCCTGTGGGAAGGCGAGCTCGCCGCCAAGCCGGCACGTCTCCTGTACAACAAATTCCCTTTCGCGCAGTTGCACGGCCTGCTGGTTCCCGAGCCCCTGCGCCAGATGCCGCAATATCTCACGCCCGAACTGCATGGCTGGGCCTGGCACCTGTGCGCCCATGCTGGCACGCACGGCCTGTCCCTCGCCTATAACAGCACAGGTGCCGGCGCATCGGTCAACCACCTGCACTTCCAGAGTTTCGTCCAGGCGAAACCGTTGCCGGTGAGGTATCCGTGCTTCACCCACAACGGCGGCAGCGAATCCTATCCGCTTCCCTGCCAGCGCTTCACCGAACCCGCCGACGCCTGGCTCGAACTCGATCGCCTGCATGCGCACGACATTCCCTACAACCTGATCTACAGCAAGAACTGCCTGCACCTCGTCGCCCGCGTGCCACAGGACAGCGATCAATTGAGCGGCCGTTGCCGCGGCTACGGCTGGAACGAGATGGCCGGCGCGGTCACGCTGTTCAGCCGGAAGGAATTTGACGCGCTGAGTGCAGCCGAATTCGAGGCGGAACTGGCGAACTTCATGCCTTGAAAGGGGCGATGCGACTGCCCATCTTGGCGCTGTTCGGCCAGAAACGCGCCCGGCCGGGTGAGTCATGGTGATTCAACGAACCACCCTCATCACAAGCTGATGAGGCAATCACGTGCGTGCAGTAAAAACATTCGGGAACACCGGATAGCTCATGCGTTCGGGCGAAATCCTCGTCATGCAAACGTACAAATGGCCTGACGATTCTTGGCCATGGATATTCATGTATCGACCAATCCTTGGCGTATTTATACGTATTGCAGCCCGCACCCGCATGCAATTATAAAAGCCACTCGCAGCGTATTTTTTGCGATAACCCTCAAAGGAGACGAGACATGCCGTTTATCAATATCAAGATTATCGAAGGGGTTTTTAGCGATGCGCAGAAACAGGAAATCATCAAAAAAATGACGGATACCATGGTATCGATCGAAGGCGAAAACATGCGAGGGGTGACCTGGACGGTCATCGAGGAAGTCAAGAGCGGAGACTGGGGTATCGGAGGAAAAGGATTGACGACTGAGGACGTCAAATCGCTGGCCGCGGGTAAATAGTGTTTCCCGCCGCAGACAAGTAGGCATCCCGGGCTAAAAGCCAAAGTCTCTCGATAGGCCACGCAAACGAGCTATCGAGAGGCAACTCGAACGAGTAGCAAATTTGAGTGATTACCCTGAGGCCTGCGAAACTCGCGCCCTGGGGTCGGCCTCTGCAAAGAACCTTGCACCGATCATGTCACTTGACAGGGTTGCCGCTGCGGAAAGTCCGGCTACGCGCATCTTTCCTATAAGACAATTACCTGCCCTTGCCGCAGCGCCTCAATCCCCCAGTCGGGCGCGGCGACTCGCAGTTCGTTCATGATCGCCGCTTCGTTGCCGGGTTTCAGATGCGTGATCCAGATCTCGGGACGCACACGAAGCATGCGCAGTTCCGCCGCCAGCGAATCCGGCCAGTGATGCTTCGAGGCCCTGGCGATCCCGACCAGCGCATTCTCGAACGAGGTTTCGATGATGAGGTGGCGCAGGTCGGGAATCGCGTTGAGCGCCGCGACGAAGGCATCGCTGTGGGTGGTGTCGCCGCTGAACACAAGGCTGCCGGCCGCCGTGGCCACTTGCAGGCCGCATGCCGGCACCGCGTGGTTGGCCGGCAGCGGACGCAATGTGCGTCCCTTCAGGGTGCACGCCTCGCCCAGGCCGAGCGGCGCGAAGCGCAGCCAGGGTTCGGCCTCGCTGGGGATCTTGCGAAAATCCGGCCATAGCTGCCAGTTGAAGAGATGGCTGGACAGCACTTCCAGCACCTCGGGCAGCGCGTGCACGGTGACCGGCGCACCGCGCAGGTCGCCGACGCTGTCGAGCAGCAGCGGCAATCCCAGCACATGGTCGAGATGGGCATGGGTGAGAAACACGTGGTCGATCTTCACCAGTTGTTCGAAGTCGAGCGTGGTGAGGCCGCTGCCAGCGTCAATCAGCACGTCGTCGTCGAGCAGCAGGCTGGTCGTGTGGCGCCCGCTGCCGATGCCGCCGCTGCAGCCCAATATGGTCAGTTTCATGGTCATTTTGTCGTGTAGACGAACACACCGTCCCAGTCGGCGGGCGGCGGCGTTGCGCGGAAATGCGCGATGCGCTCAAGATAGATATCGTACAGCGGACGCGGGACTCGGGCACCGAGCGCGCGCAGCATCGACTCGGCGGCCTCCCAGTCGCGCGCCTGGTAGCGCGCGAAGGCAAGCTCGAAATCGCTGGCCGTCTGGCGCACCGCTTCGTCCAGGCCGTCCTTCCGGCCCAGCGGCTCGTAGATCGCCACCGGCGTCTCCTTGCCCTTGACACGCACGTCGTCGATTTTCATGAAGTGGTGATCCGGATCGGCGTCGACCGTCGCCTGCGTGGCCAGGATGCCGACTCCATACTGCTTGGTGATGCCCTCGAGACGCGAGCCGAGGTTTACCGCGTCGCCCATCACGGTGTAGGACATGCGGAATTCCGAACCCATGTTGCCGACGCTCATACGCCCGCTGTTGACGCCGACGCCGATCTTCACCTCGGGCCAGCCGCGCACGGCGAATTCCCGGTTCAGTTGCGGCAGCGCGGCCTGCATGTCGAGCGCGGTCTGCACCGCGCGGGGAGCATGATCCGCGAGATCCACCGGTGCGTTCCAGAACGCCATGATGGCGTCGCCGATGTATTTGTCGATGGTGCCCCGGTTGTGCTGGACGATGCGCGTCATGCTCGACAGATAGGCGTTCAGCACTTCGGCGAGTTCGGTTGGCGCCAGTTTTTCCGAGAAATTGGTGAAGCCGCGGATATCGGAAAACAGCACCGTCATCTCGCGCGATTGCCCTTCCATCGTGTAGTGCGCCGGATCGCGGCTCATCTCGTCGGCGAGCTCAGGCGGCACATACTGGCCGAACAGCCGGGTGATCTGGCGCTTGCTGCGCGTCGCGGCAAAAAATCCGTAGGCGGTGTTCAGCGCATACAGGCCGAACACCGTGAGCATCGGCGCCGCCATCGGTACGACCCGGAAATGCGACCAGGCGGCCGCATAGGCCGCCAGCAGCAATCCGAGCATCGCCAGGCTCGCCATCAAACCGGCTACCGGCCCGAAGCGCAGCAGCACCCCCGTCAGCAGCGCACCCAGCCACAGCACGGCGAGCAGACGCGCGTCGTCGGCCCACGGCGGCATGCTGCGAGTGGTGCCGTCGAGCATGCCGGCGATCAGGTGGGCGTGAATCTCGACGCCCGGGAAGGCATTGGAAAACGGCGTCACGCGCAGGTCGGTCAGCCCCGGGGCGGTAGAGCCCACCAGCACGATGCGGTTTTCCAGTTGGGCCGGCGCCACCTTTCCCGCCAGCACCTGCGCCGCCGAAATGTAGGGGAACGGCGAACCGGCACGATACGGCACATACACCGTGCCATCCCGGCTCAGCGGCACGCGGAGGCCGCCCACCTCGATCCACGGCGTGCGGTATGACCTGCCGGGCAGGCGGCTTTGCTCGACACCCGCCGTCACCGGATCGCCGCCGAACGCCGCCCTCAGCGTGGCGGCCGACAGCGCCAGGTAATAGCCCTTGCCGAACGGCGCCACCAGACTCATCTGGCGCGCCGTGCCATCGGCATCGGCCTGCATGTTGAAGAATCCGCCACCCTGCGCAGCCTTCTGGAAGACCGCCAGATTCGCGCCATAGCCCGCAGGCGGCGGCATGCCCGGGTGCAGCGGGTCGAACGCCGTGACAGGCAGGGACGGCGGCGGCAGCATGCCGGTATGGGCGTCGCCGTAGCCCGCCGGAATGAAGTAATAGCCGAGCGAAACCGGGCGTTCGGCAAGTGCCCGGGCAAAGCGCGCGTCATAATCGAGGTGCGGGGCGAGGTCATCGAGCGCCGCCCGGAACGCGCGGTTGGACGCGAGATCGTGCTGCGCCAGCTGTTTGAGCGTAGCGAGACCCGAACTCGTATCCGGTTCGGCGAACACCACGTCGAACCCGACCGCCGCCACGCCGTAGCGGTCGAACAGTTGTTCGACGAGCGCGGTCATTTTGTCGCGGCTCCACGGCCAGCGTCCGACGCTTTTCAGGCTGGCTTCGTCGATGTCGAGGATGGCCACGCGATCGTCCGTTCCCGCCGCCGCGGTATGTTTCAGCCAGGCGTCATACAGCCAGGCCTCGGCACGCTGCATGGACGCGACATGGATCAGTCCGCCCACATGCGCCGCGATCAGCAGGACGAACAGCGCGGACAGCCCCGCCTGCGCCAGCCGGGACGGGATGCGTATCACCGGATACGGTAGAGGCGACCGGGCAGATCTTTTCCGTGCACCGCATCGAGGCGTCCGCCGACGGCCTCGCCCAGCTCGGCCAGGCGATCCGCCGGGTGCGGATGCGTCTTGTACAGCAGGCTGGTCCGGCTGTCCTTGGCGGGCAGCCCGGCCAGATCCTGCAAGACCTCGGGCAGCCCCCAGGGATCGTAGCCGGCGCGCGCGGCCAACACGATGCCGACGCGATCGGCCTCGAATTCGGCGTTCTTGTCGAGCCCGCGCGCCATGATTTCCGCACCGTTGCCGATCAGGTTCTGCACCACCTGGTCGCTGTCCTTCACCTTGTTGCCGGCTGCCTGACCCAGCGCACCGATCAGGCTCGACTGCTTGAGCACCTTGAGATGATGTTTCAGGGTGACGTGCGCGATTTCATGCGCCAGCACGCCGGCCAGTTCGGCTTCGTTGTTCAGGCGCTGGTAGAGGCCCCGGGTCACGAAGATATAGCCGCCGGGCGCGGCGAACGCGTTGATGTCGTCGGTATCGAGCACGCCGAAACGCCAGGTGACGTCCTTGCGGCTGCTTTGCAGCGCCACCCAGTTGCCGACCAGATTGACGTAGCGCTGAAGCTTGTCGTCGCGAACCAGCGGCACGGCACCCAGCAGGTCGCCCGCGATCTGTCTGCCGATGCGCGTCTCCTCTTCGGGCGAGTAATCGCCGAACAACGCAAATCCCAGTTGCCGGGCATCGATTTTCTGCTTGGCCGGCGGCGAAGGCGCGGCCGTGTTTTGCGCGGCATCAGGCGCAGGCGAGGTCTGTTCCGGCTGCGTTTTCCTGTCCTTGTTCAGTTCCTGTTTGACGCGTTCTTCGAGCAGCTTGCCGAAATCCAGCCCCGACGCCACGCCGCTGAACGACACCAGCACAACGGCCAGAACCATCCATTTGATTTTCATCAGTTGGTCTCCCACGGCGACGACGTCCTGTTGGACTGGGGGGCGGGCAGGGCCGCCACGTTGGCCGTCGTCAACCCGGACTGGGCGGCGAAACTGCGCGCCTGCGCCGGGGTCGCCTGCCAGGCGTTCATCCGGGCCAGTTCCTCGCCATTGAACCGGGCCTGTTTCAGGTCTTCGTCGTTCAGACCGCGCAAGCCCGCCACCGCCACCACGCGGCTGGGATCGGATCGGGTCGTGGCCGCACCCACCACGTCGCCCAGCCCCGCACCGCCCAGTCCGCCCGCCCCGGCCCGCACCGAGAGCAGCCGGATCCAGCCGGTCGACTTGCCGGAGGTGACGCGCAGCCAGCCTCCCTGTTTGGCAAGAATATCGACGCTGGCCCCCTTGGGCACGCTCGCCGCCACGCTGGACGATGCGTTCGGCTGGCTATACAGCTTGTCGTTGCGCAGGACCGTGCCGGGCGCGGCGAGCGCCGATGCGGCCACCGCACACAGCGCCAGCGCACCTGCCGGAATCAGGAATCTCTTCATGGTGTGTCTTCTCCGTCTGAAGCGAAACTGTAGGGCCTGCCATCCGATGGTGCAAGCGCCGGCAATGGCGTTAAGATGCCGCGATGAATTTTCTCGCGGCCTCCATCGAATCCCTCGGCGCCAAGGTCGTCGGCTGGTTCACCGTCGGCTATGGCATGTTCGCGTTTCTGGTCCAGGCCAGCCTGCTGCTGCTGGAACCCGCCACCTGGAACCGCGCCACCTTCGACGTCGTGGTGAAGCAGGTGTACTTCACCGCGGTGCAGATCCTGCATGTCTTCCTCGGCTACGCGATGGTGATTTCGTGGCTCTTCATCACCATCATCCTCTCCACCGCGCGCGACTTCGGCCTCACCGAATTCGCCAGCGAGATGACCATCCGCGTCCTGGTGCTGGAACTGCTGCCCTTCCTGACCGCGTTGTTCGTGGCCTTGCGCTCGGGCAGCGCCATCAACACCGAAGTCGCACTGATGCGGGTCAACAACGAGTTGGATGCGCTGGCGCATTGCAAGGTTCCGCCGATGCAGTTCGAGTTCCTGCCGCGGCTGATCGGCGGGGTCGTATCGGTCGTCACCCTGGCCGGTCTGGCCGGCCTGCTCGCCATCCTGATGGGCTACCTCGCCATCTACGGCATGAACGCCGCCGGTTTCGAACCCTATACCCGGACCATCGCAAAAATCTTCGATTTCAGGATCATGGCAGGCCTGATCGTCAAGTGCGCGCTGTTCGGACTGGCGGTCACCCTGATCCCGGTCACCGCCGGGCTGGAGACGCCGAAGAAGCTCTTCATGGTGCCGGTCTCGGTGCTGCGCGGCATGATGCGGGTGTTTTTCGCCATCGTGGCGATCGAGGTGGTGTCATTAGCGCTCAAATACATCTGACCGCGTTCGACGACCGCGCCAGCCTGATGGCCGCCGTGGCGGCGCTTCCGGACGACGTGGCGCGCGTCGCGCCCGACCTGCCGCTGCGGGCGAATCTGTCGGCGCTCGACAACATCGCGCTGATCCCGCTCTACCAGCGCCATTGCAGCGCGGCCGAATCGGTCCGGCTGGCACAGGCCATGCTCGAGCGGCTGGGATACGCCGACCTCGCCCCGCTGCGCGACCCCGACATGACCCCGGCGCAGCGCTTCGCCACCAAACTGGCGCGCGCGCTTATCCTCAGGCGTCCGCGCCTGGTCATCGACCACCCCGGCGCCATGCTTTACGATGTGCCCTATCCGGCCTTCATCCGGCAACTGGCGGAGCGGGCGGAGATGACCGGCACCTGGGAGATTTTCGACTTCGGCTGGAACCAGGCACTTTATCGAGCATGAACACACTGCATTTCAAGGTCGGGCTGTTCGCCGCTGCGTCGCTGCTGCTGGTCGGGATTTTCATGGTTTATCTGCTGCATGCGCGCGGCTTCTTCGACAAGACCTTCCATCTGCAACTGGCCGCCGCCAGTGCCGACGGCGTGGCGCCCGGTGTGCCGGTGGTGTTCTCCGGCATCGAGATCGGCCGTGTCACCACGCTCGGCCTGAATGAAAACGGCGGCATCATCATCCATGCCGAGTTCCTCGACCGCAATGCCAGATGGCTGAAGGAAAACAGCAGCTTCATCCTCGACAAACCCATCGTCGGCGGCGCCAAGATCCGGGTCGATTCACCCGATCTCCAGGCCCCTGCGTTGCCCGACAACGCCACCATGCTGCTGCTCACGTCCGACATCAGCAAGGAAATCCCCGCGCTGGTCGAACGGGTCAAGGCGATCCTCGCCAATGTGGAACACCTCACCCGCAAGGATGGCGAGATCAACGCCACGCTGGCCAACGTGAAGACGGTGACCGGACGCATGACCGGTGAATACGGGGTGCTCGAAGGCGTGCTCGGCAGTCCGGAAAAAGCACGCGCGGTGACCGACTCGCTGGACAAGACCCGTGCGCTCATTACCCGGCTCGACGCCATGACCGCGAAGACCGATCAATGGCTGTTTGCCCGGGACGGCATGGCCGAGCAGACGAAAGCCTCGCTGGCGCAGGTCCGGCTGATGCTGAACGATGCGCAGTCGAGCCTGAAGAAGGCCGACGCCGTGATGGCGAATACCGTGGAGATTTCCGCCAACATCAAGGACGGTACGCAGGATATCGCCCAACTGCGTACCGAGATCGACGATGCCGTGCGCAAGGCCAACGATCTGATCAACGAAATCAACAGGAAATGGCCATTCGCCCGCGAGCCCGAGGTGAAGCTGCCATGAAATCGCTGCGTGCCCTGGCCGCTCTGCTTCTGCTCGCCGCCTGTGGCAGCGGAGGGCCGCCGCCGCCCGACTGGAAGACCGATTCCGCCGACCTCGTCGCGCGCTACCAGAAATACGCCCTGCTCGGCGAAAACACGCTGGCCGAGCGTTATTTCCAGCAGGCCGTTGCCGCCACCGGCGGCGCGGGCCGCGTGGCCGAGACGGCTCATTTGTGGCTGGTACGCTGCGGCATCCGCCGCGCCATGCTGATCGACGATACCTGCACGGAGTACGCCGAGCTTGCCCGCATGGCACCCAGCGCGACGGATCAGGCCTACTATCGGTTCATCACCCTGCGCTGGGAAGACCTCGACCCTGCCCTGCTGCCGCCTCAGCATCGGGACGTGTTGCGTGCCCCGACCGGCCGGCGTTCTGAAACACTCGACACGATCACCGATCCGCTGGCGCGCCTGCTCGATGCCAGCCTGCTGGTCATGCGCCAGGAGGCCGATGCCGCCACACTGGTCATCGCCACCGAAACGGCCTCCTCCCAGGGATGGCGCCAGCCACTGCTGACTTTCCTGAAACTCCAGCGGGAACAGGCCGTTGCTCGGGGGGATCGCGCCGAACAGGCGTGGCTCGACCAGCGTATCCGGCTGGTGGAAACAAGTTTCTTTCCGCCTCCCAGATAGGCTGCCCGACTTGCTCACTGCCATCCGGCGGCGAGCGGACGGGCATCCCGTCCGGATTTCGGCGCGGAGACCTTAAAAAATCCCTCATGCCTCATTGACAAGCCCGTGCACGATGATTACCGTGCGCCCACAGGGAATCATTATTCCCTGTAAAAAAATACCAAGCAGTAAACAGAGGCAGGCTGTAATTCCAAATAGTCAACAGGAGGAGTCAACCATGAAATACACTGCAATCGCACTGGCTGCGATGGCGGCATTCGCCACCGCCGCACACGCCGCCCCCCCCATGATGTCCGTCGAGTGGACCGCTCAGGCCTGCGACGCCTTCAATAAGGATCCCGTCCTGACCAACGACCTGGGTACGAAATGGATCAAGAACAACGCGGGACGCGGCTACAAGATCATTCACCTGTACCGCACCGACTGTGGCGAGGCGACGCAGACCGAACTGAAGATCCAGGACAAGGACGGCAAGGCCATCTGCGTCTACGGCGGCGCGGTGCAAAGCTCCAAGATGGACTATGCGGTCGACTACACGATGCATGCCACCACCGATCGCTGGGACGAAATGGGTGCGGGTGAATACGGCCCGATGAAGGCCATGATGTTCGGCCGCCTCAAGTTCACCGGCCCGAAAATGGAAGCCATGAGCGTGATGGGCCCGTTCGAGCACTTCCTGCTCCTGCCGGGCAAAGTCCCGGGCGACAAGGCCTGCCCCCACCAAGTGAACGGTTGACGCCGCAAAAAAAGCCGGGAGCTTCCCGGCTTTTTTGCGTCAGTGAACCGTTCCCGCCTGCGCGTCGAGCGGGCGGCCATTGCTGATTTCCTCCGGCGTGGCCTCACGAATATCCATCACGTTCACCAGACAGGTCACGCTTTGCCCGGCCAGCGAGGGGTTGCCGTCCAGCGTAAGCTTTCCGTCTTCGATCGCCGTGACGTAAAAGACCTTGGTCTCGCCCGACGCGTTCTCGAACAGGACTTCAGCTCCGACGCGACGGAACTCCGGCGGCACGTTTTCAAGGTCGTCCACGAACACCAGGCTCTCGTCACGCAGCCCGTACCCTTCTTCGGGGGACAGGGTGATTTCGATGCGATCGCCTACCGCGCGGCCTGCCACAGCCGATTCGATGGCGGGCAGGATGCCGCTGTTGGCGCCCTGCACATACCCCACCGGGATGTCATGCTGCTCGACGACCATGCCGCGCGAATCAAGAATGGAATAGGTAATGTAGACAAGCGTGTTTTGTATCGCGGTAAGCATGCTGTTTCATCCATCTTTAATCGAACAAGGCGTCACGTCCGCGCCAAACCCGCTAAACGTATCGCCTGCATATGATACCTTCGAAGTCCGCCCTCCACATCGCATGCTCATGAAACCGCTCAAAACCCTGTCCGCCTGGAAAGCCCTGGAACAGCACTTCAAGGCCATGCGAAGCTTCGACATGCGCGCCGCCTTCCGTGAAGACGCCAGTCGTTTCGACCAGCTCTCGCTGCGCTGCGGCAACCTGCTGCTCGACTATTCAAAAAATCGCGTCACCTCCGACACCCTGGGCCTGCTGATGCAGCTTGCCCGCGAATCCGATCTGGAAGGCCTGCGAACCGCCATGTTCAGTGGCGAACGCATCAATTTCACCGAACACCGCGCCGTACTGCATACCGCTCTGCGCGCCCCGGTGCGCCCACCGCTGGTGGTGGAGGGCATACACGTCGAGCACGAAGTTGCGGCAGTGCTTCGCCGCATGCAGAATTTTGTCGAGTCGATCCACAACGGCAACTGGCGCGGTCACACCGGCAAGCCGATCCGCGACGTGGTGAACATCGGCATCGGCGGCTCCGACCTCGGGCCGGCCATGGTATGTCACGCACTCGATCATTACGCCGTGGAGAACGTGCGGGTGCATTTCGTCTCCAATCTCGACCCGGCCCATCTGGCCGGCACACTGAAGCTGCTCGATCCCGAAACCACGCTGTTCGTCGTCGCCTCGAAAACCTTCACCACCCTTGAAACCCTGGCCAATGCCAATTCGGCCAAGGCCTGGCTACTCGCTGCACTGCGCGCGCCGGCCGCGATCGCGCGGCATTTCGTTGCCCTGTCGACCAACGCGCAGGCCGTTGAAGCCTTCGGCATCGATCCCGACAACATGTTCATCTTCTGGGACTGGGTCGGCGGCCGCTATTCGCTGTGGTCGGCGATCGGTCTGTCGATCGCGCTGCAGATCGGATGGGGTAATTTCCAGGCCCTGCTCGCGGGCGCACATGCGATGGACGTCCACTTCAAGGAGGCGCCGCCGGAGGCCAACATGCCGGTGATTCTCGGCATGCTCGGCATCTGGTACGCCAACTTCTGGGGCACCGACACCTACGGCATCTTCCCCTACGATCAGCGCTTGCACCTCCTGGTGCCGTTCCTGCAGCAGCTCGACATGGAATCGAACGGCAAGAACGTCAGCCGTGCGAATCGCCGGGTCAACTACAACACCGGCCCGATCGTGTGGGGCGCGCCCGGCACCAACGGCCAGCACGCTTTCTTCGAACTGATCCATCAGGGCACGCGCCTGATCCCGACCGACTTCCTGATGGCGGCGGTCAACGCCACGCCACTGGCCGATCAGCACGAATGGCTGCTGGCCAACTGCCTGGCGCAGACCGAGGCCCTGCTGAAAGGCAAATCGCGCGCGGTGATCGAGGCCGAGCTGATCGCCCAGGGCATGAGCCGGAAAAACGCACGCGCCCTCGCGCCGCACAAGGTTTTTCCCGGCAACCGCCCCAGCAACACCCTGCTCTACCAGAAACTCGACCCGCACACACTGGGCATGCTGATCGCGCTCTACGAACACAAGGTGTTCGTTCAGGGAGCCATCTGGCAAATCAACAGCTTCGATCAATGGGGAGTCGAACTCGGCAAACAACTGGCGCCACCGATTCGCGCCGCGCTGAGTTCGGTGCGCGCGGTCGGCGAACACGACGCCTCGACACAGGGGTTGATCGCCGACATCCGCCGGCGGCGCGGGCTCAGTACTTAACGCGCACGCGGTAGGTCAAGGTCGTCGCACCTTCCGCGGGCACCTTGACTTTCCACTCCGCGGTACCGGATGCCGCTTTGGTGTGCGGCTGCGATTCGTTCACCATCGTCCAGTCGCCCGGCATCGGCTCGCGCACGGTGACGGTCACCGCCTCCGGCTTGGCGTTTTTCAGCGCGATTTCATAGGCCGATTCGAATACATAGTTGAAGCGGCCGCTGCCCGCCAGCTTCTGGAAGACGGTCTGTTTCCTGTCCGCGGTCACGTCGAACGCTTCGCCCAGCTTCAGGCGTACGGTCTCGTTCTTCGGCGTATGATCGATGCGATCCTCGCCGACGAATTGTGCATTGCCTTGCCCGTCTTGCTTGTAGACGCGGATCACGCCCTTGGGCAAGGGCACGCCAAGGCCTTCACCCTTGTTGTCGAATTCGACGAACACGCCGACCTTGATCTTCTGGCCGATTTCTCCGACCTGCCCCGAGTAGTAGTAATTCGCCCCTTCGAGCAGGAATTCCTTTCTCACCGGCACCCGGCTCGCCGCCATCAGTGCAACCTGCTTGGTCTGGTTCTCCGCCAGCGTGGTGGGACGCTGCAGCGTGTAGAGATGGTATTCAAACAGTGATTCCTGCTGCATGTCGGCGGCATCGGCCGCTTTCGCCATGGCCATCGTCGCGCGCGGCACCGGCTGCGCCTCGCGCACCCGGTTGAGGTCGCCCGCCACCAGTTGCAGTCTGGCATTCCGATAGACCGCGCCGCTCTGGTTGGTCAGCGTCACCCAGCCATTCAGATCAAGCCGGTTGTCATCCGCGTTCAGCTCGGCCACATAGTCGGCACGCCATGACAGGCCACCGGTCAGGTAGGACAGCTCCAGGTTCTGCCCGCCCGCGACCGGGTTGAGCAGAGAAATGACCAGGGTGGGCGTATCGCGCAGGGTGTCGGGCACGCCGGGAAACGCCAGCCGCCCCGGTACGCCGGTTTCGATGCGGCCGTCGGCAAACTTGAGCACCACGCCGTTGTTGGTCGACAGGACGGTGGCGGTTTCGCGGGTTTCCACGTCGGTGCCCGCATGCATGCGGATGACGCTGACCTCGCGTCCGACATATTTTTCGAGCAGCTTTTGTGGGGTCAGCAGATCGAAATCGAAATTCTGTTCCTGCAGCCGGAATCCGGCGGGATTCGACAGATTGCGCAACTGCGCAGTTTCCGGGCGCATCTGCGCCGACACCTCGCGCCACGCCAGCTGATTGAAGTCGCGCTCCAGCCGGACCCGCCGCGTATCCTTCACCAGCGCCAGGTTGTCGTTGTAGATCGTGACCGCCACGCCTGACTGGTCGGATGCGGTGCTGACGACCTCATCGCGGCCGCTGGCCCAGCCGGCCTGGGCGGCAGTCATCAGCCCGGCGATCATCAGGGTGAACAGCGTCTTCTTCGTCATGCGGGGCTCCTTCAAGATTTTCCAGACTATATCCATGATGACCGAAGCACGCGAAAAAATGCTTCCCGGCGCTAGAATGAATGGACCGATCCCGTATTGAACGACATGACTTCAGACGACCCTTCCCTGTCACGCATCGTCGGCGGCGGCATCAATACCAGCGAATCCGAACAGCCGGTAGTCGTGACGCAGATGCTCGGCATCGCCCGCGGCGATCCGGTTCGAGAGGACATCCTGCGGGCACGTTTCCTGTCGTTCGATCCACTGTTCGATGCCGCCGCCGGTCTGGTTGCGCACCAACTGGTGCTGCGCGGCCGGGCCGCCGCGGCCGATGCACCGCCCGAACTCCGGCAAATGGAAGAGGACATGCTGCTGACCGGCCTGTATTCCCTGACACAGGATGGTCTGGCCGACAAACTGCCTTTGCTGGTGCGGATCAGCACGGGCATGCTGTTCAGCGAAGTGCCGCAGCAGCTCAATCACCGCAGGTTGGTCTGGTGTGTCGCCCTGGACAGCGAGCAACATCTGGCACGCGCACTGGCCCTGCAGGATGCGGGACTGATGCTGTGTCCCACGCTCAACCCCAAAGACGCGGTCGTACATGAGAGCATGTCTGCCTGGCGCTACCTGGCCTGCCATGTCGATGATCCGCCGCCGGCCGTTGCGGCGCGTCTGGTCGTGGACGGCGTGCGGCATGCTCACGCCCGGACCCGCTGGCCCGCGAGCACCTGGTTCCGGAGTGGCTTTTTTTCCGGCGACGCCCAGCCGGCCGGACTCAGCCACGAACAGGCTATCCAGCTGGATCTGCTGGCCATCGCCCTGCGCGAATCGGTTGAAACCCTGGTGCAGTTCTTCCGCCTGAATCCCGGCCTGGCGCCTCGCCTGCTCGCCATTGCCAACTCCCGGGCCGGCGGTTTGAGCCGTCCTGCCGAATCGACGGCGCACGCGCTGATCATGCTGGGGCCGCAACGTGCCAGCCGTGTGGCAGCCCTGCTGGCGTTGGCAGGCAGGCTGCCGACCGAGGCCTCGCGCCGCCATGCCATCACCGCGCTGACACGGGCGCTGTTCATGGGAAAGATCACCCGCTTGGGCGGCCCGGCCAAAAGTGCGGCCGCCGCATTCGAAATCGGCCTGCTTTCGACCGCCACCCACGCCCTGTCGTTGCCACTGGAAGTGCTCATACGCAAACTGGGCCTGTCGGCAACCAGCGCGCGCGCCCTGAGCGCACATCCCTCGCCCGGGAGCGCCATGTTGCAGTTGGCCCATGCCTGCGAAAACAACGACGCCGAGACCCTGGCCACCTACTCACAGCAACTGGACATTCCCCTGCACCAGATCTCGGTAGCCTATCTGGATGCCCTGATCGCCGCATCGGAACTCGATGCCGCCCTGCATTGACAGCCATATTCCGGCTTGAACGGAAAATAACGCCCAACCGGGCAACCGGCCATGCGTCATACGACGAAGCGTGGTCCTTGGCCCTTTGGCGTCTTGCGGCCGCTCGCGGGCAGGGTCAACGCGGTCAGACGGGTTTTGATTTTGAGTTGGCATAAAATGGCGGTTTTGTCCGCCGCCGCCGCCATGCATCCCACCCTTGTTTTTGATATTGAAACGATTCCCGATCTCGCCGGGTTCGCCGCCGTCCACAACCTGGACGAGGCGTCGCTGACCCAGAACGAGCTCGTCGAAATGACGCTGCTCGCCCGCCGCCAGAAAACCGGCAGCGAATTCATGCCGCATCACCTGCACCGCATCGTCGCCATTTCCTGTGTGCTCCGGAGCAGCGACCAGCTCAAGGTGTGGTCGCTCGGCGAGCCGGACAGCAGCGAGGCGGAATTGATCCAGCGCTTCTATGACGGCATCGAACGCTATACCCCCCAGCTGGTCTCGTGGAACGGTGGCGGTTTCGATCTGCCGGTCCTGCATTACCGGGCCTTGATCCATGGGGTGGCCGCGGCACGCTACTGGGACTGGGGAGACGACGACAAGGAGTTCAAGTGGAACAGCTACCTGGGGCGCTATCACACCCGCCACCTGGACCTGATGGACGTCCTGGCGATGTACCAGCCGCGCGCCAACGCCCCGCTCGACCAGATGGCCAAACTGTGCGGCTTTCCCGGCAAACTCGGAATGGACGGCTCGAAAGTGCTGGATGCTTTCCAGAACGGCAAGATCGAGGCCATCCGTCATTACTGCGAAACCGACGTCATGAACACCTGGCTGGTTTACCTGCGTTTCCAGAAAATGCGCGGCACCTTAAGTGAGTCGGCGTATGCCAGCGAAATCGAACTCGCCCGCAGTACTGTCAGCGCGCACACGGCGGCGCACTGGCAGGAGTTTCTGGCGGCCTGGGGATAAACCTTTTCACCACAGAGGCACAGAGTAACAGCGATGAACGGTTCGGGAATTTTCTTGCGCTTTTCTCTGTGTCTCTGTGCCTCTGTGGTTAACGCATTGAAACCATGAACCCCATCGTAGACATTCTCTCCCTCGACCACGAGGGCCACGGCGTCGCGCGCATCGACGGCAAGGTCACCTTCGTCGACGGCGCCCTGGCGGGCGAACGCGCGGAAATCGCGGTCTACCGCAAACATGCCAAATACAATTCGGCCAACGCGGTCGCCATCCTCGACGCCAGCGCCCAGCGCACCGAGCCGCGCTGCCGCTATTTCGGCCACTGCGGCGGCTGCTCGATGCAGCATCTGGAAGCCAGTGCCCAGGTGGCCGCCAAACAACGCGTACTGGAAGACAACCTTGCCCGTATCGGCAAGGTCAGACCCGATGTGATGCTATCCGCCCTGCACGGACCGAGCTGGGGTTACCGCACCCGTGCACGGCTGTCCGCGCGCTGGGTCGACAAGAAAGGCGGGGGGCTGGTTGGCTTCCGCGAAAAACGTTCCAGCTACATCACCGACATGGCGAGCTGCGAGGTGCTCACACCCGATGTCTCGGCGCTGATCCAGCCGCTGCGCGCCCTGATCGGCGAACTGTCGAATGCCTCCCGCATCCCGCAGATCGAGGTGGCCGTCGGCGAGCATGTCACCGTACTGGTGTTCCGCCTGCTTTCCCCCTGGACCGACGAGGATGCCGCCAGGGTACGCACCTTTGCCGAGCGGCATCACATCCAGATCTGGGCGCAGGCCAAAGGACCCGATACCGTGCGCCCGTTCTGGCCCCGCTTCGCGCCCGAACTCAGCTACAGCCTGCCCGAATTCGGCCTCGTCATGCCGTTCCGGCCGACCGATTTCACCCAGGTCAATGTCGCGATCAACCGTGCGCTGGTGAGCCGGGCACTGCGCCTGCTCGCGCCCCAGCCAGGCGAACGCATTGCCGACCTGTTCTGCGGCTTGGGCAACTTCACCCTGCCCATCGCCCGCAGCGGCGCCGAGGTGATCGGCATCGAAGGCAGCACGGAACTGGTCGCCCGCGCACGCGCGAACGCGCTGCATAACGATCTGCCCAATGCCCGCTTCGAAGTCGACAATCTGTTCGACATGACGCCTGAAAAATTCGGCGCACTGGGACATTTCGACAAGCTGCTGATCGATCCACCCAGAAGCGGCGCGATCGAAGTCGTCAAATCCCTGCCCGACAGCGGCGCCCCGCATCGCATCGTCTATGTTTCATGCGACCCTGCCACCCTGGCGCGCGACACCGAGGTATTGTGTCATGTCAAGGGTTATCGCCTCGCCGCCGCCGGAGTGGCCAATATGTTCCCGCATACCGCACATGTAGAGTCGATTGCCCTGTTTACGCGGTAATCCATTAAAATCCCGCCTTTGCCCAGCCCACGACCCCTCGCCCCAACATGGCCCTCATCGTACAAAAATACGGCGGCACCTCGGTTGCCAACGTCGAACGCATTCGTGCCGTGGCAGAACGCGTCGCCAAATTCAAAATGCTCGGCCATCAGGTGGTGGTCGTGCTTTCCGCCATGTCGGGCGAGACCAACCGCCTGATCGCGCTGGCGAAAGACATCCAGGCCCGGCCCGACCCGCGCGAACTCGACATGCTGGTGTCCACCGGCGAGCAGGTCACCATTGCGCTCCTGGCGATGGCGCTGAAGGACCTGGGCCTGAAGGCCCGGAGCTACACCGGCGCGCAGGTGCGCATCCTCACCGACAACGCCCATACCAAGGCGCGCATCCTCAGCATCGATGAGGCCAACATGCGGCGCGACCTCGATTCCGGCCATGTGGTCGTGGTCGCCGGCTTCCAGGGCGTCGACGAGCAGGGCAACATCACCACGCTGGGCCGTGGCGGTTCCGACACCACCGGCGTGGCGCTGGCCGCGGCGCTGAAGGCCGACGAGTGCCAGATCTATACCGACGTTGACGGTGTCTACACGACCGACCCGCGTATCGTCCCCGAAGCACGCCGGCTGAAGACCATCACCTTCGAGGAAATGCTCGAAATGGCGAGCCTCGGCTCCAAGGTGCTGCAGATCCGCGCGGTCGAATTCGCCGGCAAATACAAAGTCAAACTCCGCGTGCTGTCCAGCTTTCAGGACGAAGGCGACGGCACCCTCATCACCTTCGAGGAAAACGACAACATGGAACAGGCCATCATCTCCGGCATCGCGTTCAGCCGCGACGAAGCCAAAATTACCGTGGTCGGCGTACCCGACCACCCCGGCATCGCCTACAAGATTCTCGGTCCGGTCGCCGACGCCAATATCGACGTCGACATGATCGTGCAGAACATCGGTCACGCGAATACCACCGACTTCACCTTCACCGTGCACCGCAACGATTTCGCCAAGGCCATGGATATCGTCAAGGCCACAGCCGTGACCATCGACGCACGCGAAGTGACCGGCGACGACAAGATCGCCAAGGTATCGATTGTTGGCGTCGGCATGCGCTCGCATGTGGGCATCGCACGCAAGATGTTCGAGACCCTGTCCAGGGAAAACATCAACCTGAAAATGATTTCCACCTCCGAAATCAAGATATCCGTCGTGGTCGAGGACAAATACCTGGAACTCGCGGTGCGTGCGCTGCATCAGGCGTTCGAACTCGACCAGGCGACAGCGTAAGGTGGCGCTCCGCCACGCATTCCGCTACAATGCGCGGCGGTTCGGAGACGTGGCCGAGTGGTTGAAGGTACTCCCCTGCTAAGGGAGCAAGCGGGCTTAAACCTGCTTCGAGGGTTCGAATCCCTCCGTCTCCGCCAGAATGATGATGACAGACAGATTTCATCTGTCCTGTACCGCCAGAATTGCGTATAATGCGCAACCTTCAAAGCGCCCGTAGCTCAGCTGGATAGAGTACTTGGCTACGAACCAAGGGGTCAGGAGTTCGAATCTCTTCGGGCGCACCAAATACAGGGCTTGCAGCGATGCAGGCCCTTTTCGTTTTCAGCGGGCTAGCATCGGGCTAGCAGATTGCCGGGATTGATAGCCCACAAAAAACCAGGCACGCGGCCTGGTTCAATGTTGAGCGAAGGCGCATCAAGCCATCGCAAGAATCTGCTCCATTCCAATCTCGCCCTGGTCGAGCATTTTTGCCCAGCGCAGCGCCTTGGGGTCATTGTTCAGCAGTCGCAAAAAATACCGCGTCAGCTTGGGCACATATTCAGGCGGAAATGTCGCGAGCTTTTCCATCAGGAAGCTCGACAGCGGGCTATGCCCAATCCCAAAATGCAGCCACACGTAGCTCGCCCCCAGCGCTTCGGCGAGCTTGTGAATATCCTGGTTGCGGTGGGGTAGGTGATCCCCATCCAGCCAGGCGCGCGCGGTTCGGTTTGTGCGGCCGGCGGTCTTGGCTATGAATTGGATTTTTTCCAGCGCGCTCAGGCTTCTCTGATTCAGTCTCTGCCAGTGGACGAGAGCCTCTTCTAGCCGAACGGCGAATTTCTCCGGGGTTGGAAGGTCTGTAGAATTGGCGTCAGCCATGATCGTGTTCTCCTGTAACGCGATTGCGGTTAGGGGTGCCAAGTGTTCGCGCACTTGGTTGCCCCGCTCATCCAACAGGGTGTTGGACGGCTTCACTCTACGCCAGTCCGCACTCATTGCAAACCGCCAGCCTTGTCCAATGACACATGAGCCTGAAGGTAGTGGTGTAAATCCAAAGTGAGTTGAGCCTGAAGGTGGATGAATCGGGATCATGGAGACATGAT
>MKWM01000010.1 GCA_001899765.1 Thiobacillus sp. 63-78 | reverse complement strand
CACCGCCTGGCTCAAGGCCTACTACCCGGCCGAATTCATGGCGGCGACGATGTCGTCGGAAATGTCCGACACCGACAAGGTGCGCGTGTTCTATGAAGACTGCCGTGCCAACGGACTGACCATGCTGGCGCCCGACATCAACCTGTCCGGCTACCGCTTCGAGCCGGTCGGCAAGAGCGACATCCGCTACGGCCTGGGTGCGATCAAGGGCAGCGGCGAGGCGGCGATCGGCGCCATCGTCGACGAGCGCGAGGCCAACGGCCCGTATAAAGGCCTGTTCGACCTGACCCGGCGGGTCGACAAGCGCTATCTCAACCGCCGTGTGCTCGAAGCGCTGGTGAAGGCGGGCGCCTTTGATGCCCTCAACGACCACCGCGCCAGCCTGATGGCTTCCGTCGGTGCCGCATTGGAAACCGCTGATCGCGCGGCGCGCAGCGGCGGCCAGGTGGGCTTGTTCGGCGAAGCGCTCGACGGCGGCGAAGATCTGATCGACGTGCCTGTGTGGCCGGAGCAGGAAAAACTGCTGCAGGAGAAATCCGCACTCGGCTATTTCTTCAGCGGCCATCCCTTCACCTCGTATCTGGCCGAGGTGTCCAGCTTCGCCAAAAGGCAGCTCGACAGCCTGGAGCCCTCGCGCGATCCGGTGATGCTGGCCGGCATTGCCGTCTCGCTGCGCACCCAGATGACGCGCCGCGGCAAGATGCTGATCCTGCTGCTGGACGACGCTACCGCGCAGGTCGAGGTGGTGATCTTCAACGAACTGTACGAGCAGAGCCGGCATCTGCTGAAGGACGATGCCCTGCTGATCATCGAAGGCAAGGTCAACCGCGACGACTACTCGGGCGGCGTGCGGGTGACGGCGGAACGCATTGACGATCTCACCGGCGCACGCACCCGTTTTGCCCAGGGCCTGCGACTGGCGTGCGACGGGCAGTGCCATGCCCAGCCCCATGGCGGCCGCAAGCTGGCCGAACTGCTCACACCTTACAGGCTGGAGGAGGGGGGATGCCCGGTGTGGATCGAATACCACAACCTCAGCGCGCGTTGCCGGGTACGGCTGGGGGATGACTGGCGGGTACGGCTGGATGACCGCCTGCTCGAGTCCCTGGACAACTGGCTCAAGCCTGGGGCCGTGAGCGTGATGTATTGATAAATTGATAACTGGACGAAGATGGAATGGACGAAGAGGGAACGAGCGTGGCGGAATTTCTTTTGTAAAAGCGTGTAAAGGGTCTTGACAGCAAATCAATAATATTAGATTATTCTAATAACACTGAGTTTACTGCAACGGTACTTGGTGTTGTCTCCTCCAATCCTCCTCCTTAGGTGGATACTCCGCCCGGCTCTTGAGCCGGGCTTTTTTTTGTGCGTCAGGCACGGGCGCAGGCTTCCGGGTTCATGGGCGCGGCGTGTCGCCGGTATCGTGGCTCTTGCGTGATATGATCCCTTCAAGCACGCGGATCGGATGACGGCCTGTGACGACGGCCTGTTTACACCCGGTTGTGGAGCATTTTCTCATGGACCTTACCCGATTCGCACCGCTAGCCGTCGTGCTGGGCGCCGTGGCGGTGGCGACCAATCCGGTTTTCGTTCGACTGAGTGAGCTGACCTCGGTCGCATCGGCGGCTCACCGGATGATCTGGGCGCTGCCGGTATTCGCGTTGTGGTTCTGGTTGTCGAGACCCAAGGCCGCGGTGCGGCCACCCTCCTCCGGGAAACACGTCACGTTACTGTTGTTATTCTGCGGCCTGCTGTTCGCGTTTGATCTGGTGTCGTTACACGCCTCGATCGAGCGTACGGCGGCGGCCAACTCGATGCTGTTTGTCAACGCACAACCCATTTATGTCGTCATCGGCAGCTGGCTGCTGTTCGGCACCCGCGTCACCCGACATTTCGGGTTTGGCGTGGCGATTGCCCTGGTCGGCGGGGTGCTGGTAGCCTGGCAAAGCCTCGATATCGGTACCGAACACCTGATTGGCGATGGCCTGGGTGTGTTCGCGGGTATTCTCTACGCCGGTTATATTCTCGGTGCGAGCCGCTTGCGGGGACGACTCTCGAGTGCCGAGATCAACCTGTGGACCTGTCTGATTGCAGCGCCGATACTGGTGCTGGTCACGCTGGCCAGCGGTCACTCACTGATCCCCGCGACGGCGCACGGCTGGGGGCTGATGATCGCGCTCGGCGTCATCTCCCAGGGCCTTGGCCAGGGCCTGATCGTCTGGGGTCTGGCCCATCTGCCGACGAGTTTTTCTTCGGTCGCGCTACTCACCGCGCCGGTCGCCGCCGCGGTGTTCGCGTGGCTGTTCCTTGACGAATCGCTGACCTCTATCCAGATCGTCGGCATGGCCACGGTCCTCGTCGGTATCTATGTCGCCTGGCGGGCGGCGCCTGTCGCGAGCAACAAGAAACCCCTGTAACCCCATCGGCCCCGGACCGACGGAGTCGGCTTCGTCGCGATTTTTTTGGCGTATTTGCGGATGCCGCCGTTCCTCGACGATCTGCAAGGGTTGCAGAAGAACGCTACCCATGCCTTCACGGTTTTGGCGCTGGCCAATATTTACCTATGTCGAGGGCGCTTGCTACCACAGGTGCGCCCATGAAGCGGGAAACCAGGGAAATCAGGGTGGAAAACGCCATGAAATAGCAGCAAGACAGGCGTGTTTCGATAAATTCGTGCTATCGCTTTGACCGGTCTGTGCGCCAGACTAATGGCGCTACTTGTTTAGCGTTGCCCTAAAATCCGGAGCAGAGGTCATTCGGCTTCATGGGCCAGCCTGGGTTCTATCCAAATACTCAAGCCGCCTCGGCTTCGAGCACGCGCATTTCGATATGCAGGCCGGCGGCCAATGCCATATTCACGAGCGCGTCGAGGCTGAAAAGATTGATCTTGCCCCGCATCAGGTCGGATACGCGGGGCTGAGTGACGTCGAAGAGTCTGGCAGCTTGCGCCTGGCTCAAGCCGGCGCGCTCGATACGGTTCTTCAATGCGATCATCAGCGTGGAGCGCAGTTTCATGTTCTCCGCTTCTTCGGTGGTGTCCTCGATGGCATCCCAGACACTGGAAAATCTTTGTTTGCTCATTGCTCTAACTCCTTCAGTAAGTCGCGGTATCGCTTGGCCGCCAAGTCGATGTCTACCTTGCTGGTCTTCACTGTTTTCTTCTGAAAACAGTGAAGCACATAAACAGCATCAGCAAACTTCGCCACATAGATAACCCGAAAGGCGCCGGCAGCACCGCGAATCCGAATCTCCTTCACACCCTGGCCTACCGTGTTCATGGGCTTCCAGTCATCCGGCTCCAGGCCATTCTGTACCCGATCTATCTGATGTCCTGCCTCGCGCCTGGCTTCCAGTGGAAAAGTACGCAGGTCATCAAGGGACGCGCCCCGGAACTCGACGGGCTTGGGTTCTATCATGAAATGATTATACAAAATTTTGTATCTTAGGCAAGATACGAAATCAAGCCGACTCTTGCGACGTTGCGGCTGAGGCCGCGCTCGTTGAGCTGCACGGTCTCGCGGCGGAAGTCGTTGTAGGTGAAGCCGATCTCCTGGCCGAGGTCGCTGCCGCCGGAGCCGATGGCGCGGTGGCGTAAGGTCTTGCCGTTGGCGTAATAGAAGAGCTGCATGCCGTTGATGGCGCATAGCCCCCTTATCACATACTTGCTCGATATACGGCTATGCCGTATATTCATGCCATGTATACGGTCATCGAAACGAACGTTTTTGTCCGTGCCGCTTCGGAAGTCTGGACAGAAGCCGAACGCGTAAGCTTCATCAACTGGTTGGCGATCAACCCGGAAGCGGGCGATGTGATTCCGGGTTCGGGCGGATGCCGAAAAGTGCGTTGGGCACGTGCAGGTATGGGCAAACGCGGCGGCACGCGGGTGGTGTATTTCAATCAATTGGAATGCGGAGAAATCTGGCTGCTGATGATTTATGTCAAGGCCAAGTTCGACACCTTGCCCGCATCTTTTTTGAGTCAACTACGAGAGGCGATTGAACATGGATAAGGAAATGGAAAGGTTTCAGAAAGACCTGCTTGAATCGGTTCGCCAGATGAAGGCGGGCAAAGCGGCGCGGACGACCAAAGTAACGCTATCTCCCATCGCTGAAGCGCGCAACCGACTGGGCATGTCGCAATCGGAGCTTGCCGCATTGATGGGGGTGTCGCCGCGCACGCTGCAAGACTGGGAACAAGGCCGGCGCAAACCCACGGGCGCAGCGCAGACCTTGCTACGCGTGGCGATTGCGCACCCGGAGGCATTGCGTGATTTGAAAGCGGCGTGAAGTTCCAGGCTTGTTTTTTTAAACAACAACCATGCGGCGCAATCGCGATTGCCCTGCGCGGGCTTACCACAAATCTTCGGTGCGGAGGGTGATCGGATCTCGGGTTTCATCGTAAGAAGACCCAGAAAACCCCGCCGCACGAGCGACGGATTGCCGAAACCCGTATGAAGGAGATCAAGCATGTTGACGCATGAACAATTGGTAGCCCGGATGCTCAAGAATCCGGCGGTACGTACCGAACACGAGCGGCTCGAACGCGAGGAATTTGCCCTGCTCGACGAGATGCTTGCCGCGCGGCGAGCCGCTGGGCTCACGCAGGCGCAGGTCGCCGAACGGATGGGGACCAAAGCCCCCGCTGTGGCGAGGCTGGAGAACGCACTGGCTTCCTGCAAGTACTCGCCCAGCCTGGATACGCTGCGCAAATACGCCAAGGCGCTGGGCAAACGGGTAGAGGTGCATCTGGTTTGAATGCCTACCGCTCAAAAAACGGATTCCCCGGTGTGCCGCGTCGTAGCCGGATCGGTCAGATTCACCGGGTTGTTGTTCACATACGCATATCGATTGACCCCGTTGGGCATTCCCGCCGGGTCTCTGGAAATGAACCTCCCCAGCGCCGGATCGTAATATCTTGCCCGGTAATAGATCATCCAGTTTGCGCCCTCGGTTCTTCGACTGCCGAGCCGATTTTCATGATAAAAAAAGTCACGCGGCTCGACACGCGCGTGGCCTTTCGGTTATGATGCGCCCCGCATTAGGCGCGTAGCTCAGCTGGTTAGAGCACCACCTTGACATGGTGGGGGTCGTTGGTTCGAGTCCAATCGCGCCTACCAACGGTAGATCAAACAAAACGGGCTTTTGCCCGTTTTGTCATATCTGCGCGGTGCGTTTTCGGCGCATCCGTCGCAATCTCTCCGGTTTGTCCCCGTAGTCTGAACCTGGCAGGCCGCCCGGAGGGGGGTCCCGCCCGTTTATTCGAGCGTTGCGTGCCGCTTCGGCGGCAGCCGTGCCTCAGTCGCGGCCGCGGAAGACGGCTGCGCGCATCAGCAGCATGGCGGTGACCGGCGATGTCAGGAGGATGAATACGGTGATGAGGATTTCGTGGATCACCGGCCGTTGGGCCAGTGCGGAAGACACCAGGATCGAAGCCAGCAATACGCAGCCGGCGCCCAGCGTGTTGCCCATGGTCGGGGCGTGAATGCGGGCGTAGAAGGTATCGAGGCGGAGCAGACCGAGGGAGCCGACCAGGGTCAGCAGGCCGCCGCATATCAGCAGCAGTGCCGCCGGCAGGGCAAACCACGGCGAAATGTCGGTAGCCATCATGGCTCGATCACCTCGCCGCGCAGCAGGAACTTGGCCATCGCGGTCGAAGCGACGAAGCCGAACAGGGCGATCAGCAGGGCAATGTCGAAATAGACGGCGGAGCCGATCCCTATTCCCAGCATCAATATCGTGAGCATGCCGTTGATGTACAGGGTATCGAGGGCCAGCACGCGGTCCTGGGCGGAGGGTCCCCGCAGCAGGCGCAGCAGGGCGCACAGCATGGCGACGGCAAAACAGGTCAGAGCGAAGTAAATCGATCCGGAGAGTATGGCGTTCATTCGAATATCTCCATCAGGGGACGTTCATAACGTTGCTTGATGGTGCGCACCCAGGCGGCCTCATCCTGCAAATCGAGGACATGCAGCGTCAGGACGTTGCTGTCGGTATCGTGCCCGGCCCAGACCGTGCCCGGCGTGGCGGTGACGATGATGGTCAGCATCGCCAGTCCGTGGGGGTCGCGCATGTCGAGCGGAATCTTCATGAAACCGGCCTGGGGCTGACGCCGGGAGGCGCCGAGAATGATGCTGCCGACCGCGAGATTGGAACGGATGATGTCGTGCAGCACGTGGAAGATCAGGCCGATGGCCCGATGCAGGCGATGGGGCCAGGCCGGAAGCGGGCGCAGCGGGGCGACGGCAAACGTGACGAGCAGGGCGAGCAGGATGCCGAGGACGATCTGCCCCGCCGACAGGCTGTCGTTGAGCAATAGCCACACCGCGACCAGAACGATCGGCAGCAGCGGCAGCAGGGGCTTGCGCTTCACTCGCCCGCTCCTCCGGCGTAGGCCGGCAATACCGCATGGATGTAGGCGGCGGGATTGTGCAGCGACTCGGCCGTGGCCCTGAAGTAGTCCGTGGCGGGCCCGGCAGCCAGCGCCAGGATGGCGCAGAGGGCGATCAGGCCGGCCACCGGCCCGGCCTCGACCCAGAGCAGGCGCGGCGTGCTGCGCTCGCCGCTCCAGAATACGCGCATGCCCAGGCGCGACAGGCTGATGATCCCCGCCAGGCCAGACAGCAGCAGGGCCGCGACAAACAGCCAGGAAGGCAGGGAACTGCCGCCCGGCGCTTCGGCAATGGCCGCGGCGAGCAGCGAGAACTTGGCGACGAAGCCCGACAGGGGGGGCAGCCCGGTCAGCAGCAGCGCGCAGGAAACGAAGGTCAGTCCGAGAAACGCCATCGCGCCCGGGATCGGCAGACCGACCGTTTCGTCGGGACGCTCCGTGTCGCTGGCAGGATCCTGCAGGCCGAAAGCCTCGAAGCTGATGGCGAGCAGGTCGGCTGCGTAGGCCCGGTTGCGCTGCACCATCTCGACCACCATGAAAAATGCGCCACCGCCCAGCACCGAACTGACCAGGTAGAACAGGGCCGGGCCGGTCAGGGCGGTGCCGCGGAAGCCGATGGCGGCGAGCAGGGTACCGGACGAGACGATCACCAGGAATCCCGCCAGCCGCTCCAGCCGCTGGGTGGCGAGAATGCCGAGGCTGCCGATAGCGATGGTCGCCAGGCCGCAATGGAAGAGCCATTCGCCGCCGAAAGGCGCCGGCGATCCGGTCGCATGCAGCAGGGTTTCGAAGCGCAACAAGGCATAGATACCCACCTTGGTCAGAATCGCGAACACCCCGGCCACCGGGGCCGAGGCCGCCGCATAGGTGGTGGGCAGCCAGAAGTTGAGCGGCCAGGCGCCGGCCTTGACCAGAAATACCACGCCGAGCAGTACGGCACCGATGTCGAACAGGGTGCGGTCGTCGGGGCTGAGGGTCTGCACGCGCAGAGCCAGCTCGGCCATGTTGAGCGTGCCCGTCACGCCATAAATGAGGGCCGCCGCCACCAGGAACAGCAGGGAAGCGGCCAGATTGACCACGATGTAGTGCAGTCCGGCCTTGACCCGCGCCACCCCCGAACCATGCAGCGCCAGGCCGTAGGAAGCCGCCAGCAAGACCTCGAAGAACACGAACAGGTTGAACAGGTCGCCGGTCAGGAAAGCGCCGTTCAAACCCATCAGCAGGAACTGGAACAGGGGCAGGTAATGCACCCCCGCCCGCTCCCAGCGCGCCAGCGAGTAGAGCAGGGCGGCCGATCCGAGCGTCGCCGTCAGCGTCAGCATGATGGCCGCCAGACGATCCGCCACCAGCACGATGCCGAAAGGCGCCGCCCAGTTGCCGAGCGAATAGACGGCGATCTCGCCGTGCCACGGAGCGGGCAGCTGCGCGTCGGTCATGGCCAGCAGCGTCAGCGCGAGCAACAGTTGGGCGAACGTGGCGAGCAGCGCAATCGTGGCGCGCAGACGGTGCCGGGTTTCGCTGATCAGCAGCAGCACGGTCCCCGTCAGCAGGGGAAGCACGACCGGCAGGATGGGCAGATGTTGTTGCCAGCTACCCATGTAGCGCTCCGGAGGCCGGCAGGGGTGAAAGGCGGGACGGTATCATTCTTTTCCGGTTTCCTGGCCGTCGACGTGGTCGGTGCCGTTCAAGCCGCGCGAAGCGAGCAGGACGACGAGGAACAGCGCGGTGGTGGCAAAGCTGATGACGATCGCGGTCAATACCAGGGCCTGCGGCACCGGGTCGGTATACAGATCGGGGCTGCTGCCCTTGAGCGGATCGATCACCGGAACCGCGCCGACGCGCAGCCGTCCCATGCCGAAGATGAACAGATTGACCGCGTAAGCGAGCAGCGACAGGCCGATGATGACCTGGAAGGTGCGCGGACGCAGCAGCAGCCACACGCCCGAACCGGCCATGACGCCGATCGCGAGGGCGAAAACGATTTCCATCAGGCTCTTCCTCCGATGCCGGCCTTGCGGTGATGGCGGCGCAGCGACTGGTGCGCGATGACCACCAGCATCAGCACCGTCGCGCCCACCACCAGCATGTAAACGCCCAGATCGAAGAGCAGCACGCTCGACAGGTGCAACTCGCCGAGCAGCGGCAGTTCGCCGTGCCAGGCGAGACTGGTGAGGAAGGGGTAGCCGTACAGCCAGGCGCCGGCGCCGGCCGACACCGCGCTGAGCAGGCCGAGCGCGAGCCATACCATGGGATGGATGCGCAGGCGCGACTCCACCCAGACCGTGCCACCGACGAGGTATTGCAGGATGATGGCGGTGGCCAGCACGAGTCCGCCGACGAAGCCGCCGCCCGGCGCGTTGTGGCCGCGCAGCAGGAAGAACAGCGAGACCAGCATCGCCAGCGGCAGCAGCAGGCGCACGAGCACCGCCGGCAGCATCAGGTAGCCGCTTGGCAGCTTGGCGTCGGGGTCGGGCACGCGGTTTTCCTCGATGCCGTCCGCCGCGTTCTGCTCGCGTTGCTGGCGCGGCAGGGGAATGCTCTCCGGCGCCGGGCGAAAGCGGCGCAGCAGGGCGAATACGGTCAGCGCGACCACGGCGAGCACGGTGATTTCGCCGAGGGTGTCGAAGCCGCGGAAATCGACCAGGATCACGTTGACCACGTTGAGGCCGCCGCCCTGGGGCAAGGCCTGCGCGATGAAGAAGGGCGAAATGCCATCGATGTCGGGGCGGCTCAGGATGGCGTAGGCCAGCGCGGCAAGACCGAGGCCGCTCGCGGCGGCGATCAGCAGGTCGCGCAGGCGGCGCAGGCGCACCCGGGCCGTCTCGGGCTGTCCCTGGGCGAAGCGCGCTTCGCGGCGCGGCAGCCAGCGCAGGCCGAGCAGGATCAGCACGGCGGTCACCACTTCGACGGTGAGCTGGGTGAGCGCCAGGTCGGGTGCGGAGAACCAGACGAAAGTCAGGCTGGTCGCCAGTCCGGCGCCGCCCGACAGGATCAGCGCGGCAAAGCGGTGATGCTTGGCCTGCCAGGCGGCAGCCAGCGCGCAGGCGGCGCCGACTATCCAGAGTATCGCGAAGGCCGGATGCAGGGGCGTCGTGTCCCGGGTGCCCCAGGAACTGCCTGCAGTGAGCAGTGGCAGCAGTGCGCCGCCCAGGGCAACGAGAACGAGCACCAGAAGCTGCATCTGCAGACGCGGCGAAAACAGCCGGCGCATGGCCTGTTCGGCGCCCGCCATCAGCGCCGTCAGCAGCCAGTCGAAGATGCGTTTGCCGTCGATGCGTTCGAGCAGTGGCACCTCCGTGTCGGCGCGCCAGAGGAAGGCGCGGTAGAGTGCGATGCCGCCGATGAATGCGGCGGCGCTCATCAGCAGCGGCAGATTGAGGCCATGCCAGACCGCCAGACTGTAGGACGGCGCGCCGCTGCCGAGAATCGAGTCGGTTGCCGTTCGCAGATAGGGCCCGACGGTGATGCCGGGGAGCATTCCGACCAGCAGGCAGGCCAGCACCAGCAGCGCGCTCGGCAGCAGCATCCAGCGCGTCGGCTCATGCGGCGCGCGCGGCAGGTCGTCGGTCGGCGGACCGAAGAAGACCTGATGGATGAAGCGCAGCGAATAGGCGACGCTGAACATGCTCGCCAGCGTCGCCGCCAGCGGCAGGCCGATGCGTTGCCAGTCGGGGCGGTCGAGGAAGATGGTCTCGGCAAAGAACATTTCCTTCGACAGGAAGCCGTTGAGCAGGGGCACGCCCGCCATCGCCGCGGCCGCCACCATGGCCAGCGTCGCGGTGATCGGCATCGCCCGGTACAGGCCCGAAAGCCGCTGCATGTTGCGCGTGCCGGTTTCATGGTCGACGATGCCCGCCGCCATGAACAGCGAAGCCTTGAAGGTGGCGTGATTGACGATGTGGAACACCGCCGCCACCAGCGCCAGCGGACTGTTCATTCCCAGCAGCAGCGTAATGAGGCCGAGGTGGCTGATGGTGGAGTAGGCGAGCACGCCCTTCATGTCCTGCTGGAACAAGGCCAGGTAGGCACCGATCAAGAGCGAACACAGGCCGGCGCCGCCAATGATCCAGAACCACAGATCGGTGCCTGCCAGCACCGGCCAGAGCCGCGCCAGCAAGAACACGCCGGCCTTCACCATGGTGGCGGAATGCAGATAGGCCGAAACCGGCGTCGGCGCCGCCATGGCATGGGGCAGCCAGAAGTGGAAAGGAAACTGGGCGCTCTTGGTCAGCGCGCCGAGCGCGATCAGGATCAGCGTCAGCGGGTACCAGGGATGGCGCTGGATCGTCTCCGCCGCCGCCAGCACCGCATCCAGGTCATAGCTGCCGGCCATGTGCCCGAGCAGCAGCATGCCGGCCAGCAGCGCCAGTCCGCCCGAACCGGTGACGATAAGCGCCATGCGCGCGCCGCGGCGCGCATCCACGCGGTGATGCCAATAGGCGATGAGCATGAACGAAGCGAGGCTGGTCAGCTCCCAGAACATGGCAATCTGGAGCAGGTTGCCCGACAGCACCACCCCGAGCATCGCCCCCATGAATGCCAGAAAAAAGGAGAAGAAACGGGGCACCGGATCGTCCGGCGACATGTAGTAGCGCGCATAGACCACCACCAGCGTGCCCATCACCGTGACCAGCATGGCGAACAGCCAGGCGTAGCCATCCATGCGCAGGGAGAAATCCAGCCCGAGGCCGGGCGCCCAGGGAATGCTCGTGCGGATGACGCCTTCGGCGGCAACTTGCGGATACAGGCTCGCCGTCAGGGCGGCGGCCGCAAGCGCGACCAGGCCGGCCAGCCACGCTTCGGCATTGCGGGCGTTGGACGGCAGAAAGGCGGCGCACAGGCTGCCAACGAACGGAAGAAGAAGAATCAGGAGCAAGGACATGCTCTATTTACATTACTCGGCACGTCTTTGGGCCTCTTGTCGAAGTCTCGATTTTACGGAAAAGGCTACAGCGGTTTCCACCGAATCATACGGCCGTCTCTCCTGAAACCGGCTCCGGCGGCGCTTGAATTTTCGTTTGGCAGGCTTGAAACGGTCATCGAAATCCGGCGTATTTTAACATCATGGCCTGTCCGCTCCGGGTCCGCCGCTTCATCTCCGGGACACGGCGATTTGACATGAACGGCAGGGCTGTGCGCATCATGAACAGCATGGGCCTCAGCGGTGCGCACGGTGTCCGAAGTATTTTCCAATTCACACATGAGCCTGAGCGAGCGGGGCAATCGGAGTTGACTCAGGCGGCGCGTTGTCGAGATTTGTTGATGAGTTGAAAGAGT
>MKWM01000009.1 GCA_001899765.1 Thiobacillus sp. 63-78 | reverse complement strand
GAGGCCGTCATTCATCGCGGCCTGCTGCGCGAAGCCGAGGCCAAGGCGCTGCGCACGCTGGAAAAGCTGCGGCGCGGTTTCGGCAGCACCGAAGGCGAAGCCGCCAACGACGAGCACGAGGACACCGACGACGCGCCCAAGACCACGAGCCTGTCCGATCGGCTGGCGCAGCGGTTGAGCGCCCACCGCACGGCGGCGCTGCAAATCGAAGTCGCACGGCATCCGCAAGTCGCGCTGGCCGCGCTGGTGCATGGCATGGTGCAGACCATCTTGCAGCCCGACGCCTACGGCGACGGCCTGCCGCTGGGCGTGCGCCTCACGGCGCAAGACCGGCTGGAAGGCATGGCCCCGGACTGGCCGGAATCGCCCGCCGTCGTGGCGCTGCACGAACTGCAACAGGTGGCAGGTGAAGCCTTGCCGGAGGACAGCGCCGAACTGTTCGCCGTGCTGCTGGCGAAGCCGCAAGACGAACTGGTGCGGCTGCTGGCCGTATGCGTCGCTTCCACGGTGGACGTGGTGACGCCCCGCGCCACGACGCACCAGCGCGGCGAAGAACTGGCGCAGGCCGTGGGCCTCGACATGGCGGCATGGTGGAAGCCGACCGCCGAAGGCTACTTCAAGCACGTTTCCAAGGCCGCGATTCTGCAAGCCGTGGGCGAGTATGCGCCGGAGCACGTCACCCGGCTGGCGAAGTTGAAGAAGGCCGACATTGCCAGCGAAGCCGAGCGGCTGGCGGATGGCACGGGCTGGATGCCCGCCATCTTCAAGGCCGCAGGCCCGCAGGAGGTCGCGCAGGAGGCTGGCCCGGAGCAGGACGCCCCGGAGGATGCCGACGCCGTGACGGATGAACCCGCCGAGGCGCTGGCCGCTTGACCCGCGCCGAAGGCAAGCGCCCCGGCCCCGACCGGGGCGCTTCGCTGGAAGGAGAAGCACCCATGACCTGCACCAGCACCAGCCGCCCACGCATGGCGGCAACCTATGCCCCCGGCACGGTACGCGCCCGCCGCTGGCACGGCGAAGGCGACGTGCGCGCCTACCGCCCGCCTTCGGGCTGGACGGCCTGCGCCGACCTCACCGACATTCATCCCATCACGGGCCGCGCCTTGCCGCGCGCCGTGTGGTGGCTCATCGAAACGAAGGAATAGCACGATTGGCACCGCGCCCAGGCCGTTCCGCCCTGGGCGCGGTGGACGCAAAAATCCGGGCGCGGCGGTAGCCGCGCCCGGTGTTCCAAGCCAACAGCCGAATCAGAACCCCGCCGCCTTCGCAGTAGCTCAGGCGACGGAGTTGGAAGCGCCGCAGTCCAGTACGAGGCCCTCAAAAACTGGCGGCGACAACCAATCTCCGATCAGCTACGAATCACATCCACGACTACCTTACCTGTCACCCCACCAGCCTGTAGCAACGCATGGGCTTCGGCAACGTGGGCCAGATCAAAACGTGCATCATCCAAGATAGGACGTAGCTGGCCCGCATCACACAAGGCTGCGACTTCCTTGAGAATCCGACCGTGCTCGGCTCGGCCCTCGCCGGTCAGCATTGGCAGCAGCATGAAGATCACATGCAGGCTCAGGGCCTTGGCATGCAATGGCGATAGATCATGGGTGCTGCGAGCGGCACTGGCTGCCACTCTGCCTCCCGTGGAAGCCGACTGAAACGCCTTGTCCAGATTGGCGCCGCCCACCGTGTCGATTACCACATCAAAGCCCCGGCCTTCGGTCAGACGCTGGATATAGGCTTCCGGCGTTTCCTCGGTATAGAGGATGGTTTCGTCAGCCCCCAGGGACTGTGCAAGCGCGGCCTTTTCCTCATTGCTCACAACAGCAGACACCCGAGCCTTGCGCGCTTTGGCGATTTGCACGGCGATATGCCCCACACCTCCGGTTGCGCCATACACCAAGACATTTTCCCCGGCTTTGACGCCAGGGCGGTCATTGAGCTGCCATGCCGTGATAGCCACCAGCGGCAATGCCGCCGCTTCCCGATGCGAGAGCGAGCGCGGTTTTGACGCCAGCAACGCCGGGTCGCACGCGATGAACTCCGCCAAGGTTCCACCCAGGCCACGAACGCCCCCGGCACAACCGTAAACTTCATCGCCGACATGGAAGGACTCCACGCCGTCGCCCACCTGCTCGATCACCCCCGAGAAATCGCACCCCAGGATGCCGGGGAGCTGCGGGCCAATGGGCAAGCCGGCACGGATCTTGAGGTCGATGGGATTCACGGACGCAGCATGGATTCGCACCAACACCTCCCCCGGTTGAGGCGTAGGGGTTGGAACATCCTCCAGATGCAGGTTTTCCGGCCCGCCGTGGGTTCTCAACAGAATCGCTTTCATTGTGTGGTTTCCTTTCTGCTCATGTTGAATATCGGGGTGCCTGCCCGACGTTGCTAAATTGGGTTTCCCTTGCCGCCTCCTGGCCCAAGCAGGTTGTTAGCAGAAGTGGGGGTGTGGGTAGCCCTTGGTTGGACAGTTCGTGAGTGGTCACGCTGATGTGATAGAGGCCATGACTGGCTAGGTGCATCAACATTTGTGCGCGGCTCATTCGTCCTTTGTCGCCATCGGTGAAAAAAAAGTCGATTTCCTCCCCGGCAGCAACGTCATCCAATTCCTGGGCATATTGGATTAGCCAATCATCAAGCCCTTCGGTCGCCTCCCGCAATTGCAGCAGCGGAGGAAAGAAATTGCTCTCCGTCGAAGTAAAGCCGTGAGGCTTCCCTAGCATGTGGGATCGGAATATCTGATCGACGATGTGGATGTGATTCATCCAGTAGAGTGCTTGTTGCACTGCATCGGGCCTGTCCGCGTAGGCCGGGGACTGGAGCACTTCGTACAAGCCCATGTCCATCCATTTCTTATGGGCCATGAGCTGCACTAGAAGGGAGCTGCGGAGGTTCATTGTCTGTCCCTCGTGTATCGCAAGAGAGAATCCTGCGGGATTCGCACTCAGGAGGAGAGTTTCATCAGCACCAAGCCGCCGACAATCAGAACAGCCGCAAGAATACGCATGGGGCTGGCAACCTCACCCAATACAAAGATGCCGACGACAAAGGCACCTACGGCGCCGATGCCTGTCCAGATCGTGTAGGCCGTGCCCAGGGGGGAGGGATTTCATCGCCACTGAAAGCAGCCCGAAGCTGGCGATCATGGCGACGATGGTAATGGAGGAATAGTTCAGCCGGGTGAAGCCGTCCGAGAGCTTCATCGTATAAGCCCAGACAACCTCAAGCAGACCGGCAACGACCAAAAGAATCCAAGCCATACGGCTCTCCTATGACAAAGAGCCGGGTCGTCCCGGACGATAAATTAGCCCGCAGGCTGGGGTCGTCCCCAACACTAAATTGTACTTCATAGCTACTTTCGGAAAGTGAAGCTACGTCGTCTCGATGCCCACCAGCTTCGTGTCGATGCTTGCGTCCGGCATCATCAAGTGCAGCCCTTCGACCAGCCGTTGACCCGCCTCATGGAGCGCAGGCAGTGGCATGGCCGGCAGGCTTTCCAGAATGAACCACATGCGCCGAGCCTCTGAACTCAGTCTGGTTCTGACTCCTTGCCGCCAGTTCCAGCGCCGGCAAGTTACGCCTACGTCGTCGCGCCAGATGACTTCTCCCGGCTCCGGGGATTCATGGGCAGGCTGGCCTTCCTTGATCGTGTCGAACAACTCTGTTCCATCTGCAACCACCAGGCGGGGCGTACCGACATAGGCCGACAAGTTTTCCCCACCGACCGGAACGGCGTACTGGATACTGATGGCATTGTAGAGATCGACTACCGGATCAATGCTCTGGAGGTGCCCATCGCGCAGCACCCGCTTGCGCAAAGCTTCGGCAGAACAGGGAGTGCGTTGTGGTTTGGCGCCGAACTTCCGGAAAACGTCTGCCCACGCCACAAGATGAGCCTCAGCCCATGCTGGGCCGCCGGCAGCCAGCGATTGGCAGGCATCCATCAAGACTTCGGCAGCCAGGCCCGACTCGGTAACGCAGTCGTTCTCGACACTGATGCTCAAGGCCCGGAAGCCAGGAGCCAGCTCGACAATGGCTGGCGCAATAAAAGGTGTCACAGTAGGCATGACGAATCTCCAGTAGGAACCACGCTCAACAGATGTTCAGTGAAGCGGGTTCAGTAGCAGCATCAGGCACAGCGTCAGCATGAACACGGCAATGCCGCCGTCGAGCACGCGCCATGCTTTGGGATTGCGGAAGGTCGGTTGCAGTAGACGTGCGCCAAAGCCCAAGGACGAAAACCACGCGATGCTGGCAATACAAGCCCCAAGCCCGAACATCCATTGCGCCACGCCTGGATAGCGGGTGGACAGGCTGCCAACCAGCACCATCGTATCGAGGTAAACGTGCGGGTTGAGAAAGGTGAAGGCCAGGCAGGCCAGAAGCACACGGCGCCAGTTCTTCTCATTGCCTTGCTCTGGCGCCAAGGCACCAGCACCGCGCCAGGCCCGTTGTGCTGCAAGAAGGCCATACCACGCGAGGAATGCTGCTCCGCCGAACCGCAGGACTTGCATCAGTTGTGGCCACTTCAGTACCAGGGCGCCCACACCGGCAACGCCGCAAAGAATCAAGGCAATATCGCTAAGCGCACAGACCGCAACGACTAAGCCGACATGGCTTCGTTGCAGCCCTTGCCGTAGCACGAAGGCGTTTTGTGCGCCAATGGCGATGATGAGGCCCGCCCCGGTGATGAATCCGGCAGCGGCAGCAGAAAGAAGCATCCAGATGACTCACAAGTGGTAGAAATTGAGCTATGGTGCAGCAGTCGCCATCTTAAGTAAAATTAGATATTCTTCATTTCATCAAGAAAATCTAATCTTCGAGAGTAGCTATGGACTTGATCCACCCTCAACTGGCGGCCTTCGCTGCGGTACTGGAAGAAGGGAGCTTCGAGGCGGCCGGCCGCCGCCTCTGCGTCACATCCTCCGCCGTGTCCCAACGCATCAAGGCGCTGGAGGACAGGCTGGGACAGGTGTTGGTGGTGCGTCAGCCACCATGCCGGCCCACGCCGGCAGGCGAGTTGCTGCTACGTCGAGTGCGACCGATGCAAACCTTGGAAGCGGAGGCGCTGGCCGACTTTCTTCCAGAAGAAAGCCCGGGCGCGAAGACACGCCCCATCCCCATTGCGGTCAACAGTGATTCGCTTGCAACCTGGTTCCTCGGCGCTTTGTCCCAACTGAACCAGCGATATGGCTATCTGTTCGACGTGCGGGTGGACGATCAGGATCACACCCTCGGATTGCTGCGCGACGGGTCTGTGCTCGGTGCCGTCACGGCTGAAAGCGCCCCCGTGCAGGGCTGCACGGTTGAGGCGCTTGGGGCGATGCGCTACCAGGCCATTGCGGCACCGGAGTTTGTTGCACGCCACTTTCCTGTTGGCGTGGATGCAGCATCACTCGCCAAAACCCCGATGATCGTGTTCGACCGCAAGGATGAGTTGCAGTGGCGTTTCGTACGCCGAATCACCCGCGCCCACCTGGCACCGCCGATCCATTACTTGCCGACAGCTACCGGCTTTATTGACGCGGCAGCGCTTGGCTTGGGGTGGTGTCTGGCCCCCGAGTCACTGCTGCAATCTGCGCTACTGGAAGGCCGCGTGGCATGTATTGCCCCGGATCGTTCACTCGATATACCCCTGTATTGGCAGCACGCTGCCATTCGTTCCGATACTTTGCAGAATATCAGTGCAGAATTGCGCCGGGCCGCCGGCAGTGCCTTGCATAAGGCACCGAGGAAGGCGATGGCTTAGGGACGGGATGGCCGAACTTTGCCCAGCGGATGCGGAATACCACCATCGCCGTAGGTATGCGTCACCTGGGCGATGACCACTTGAAAGCCATTGAGCCACCGTGCTTGCTTTCGCTTCGCTTCTTGATGAATCGGGTGCTCTATTAGTACCCGAAGCGCCTCCATGCTTTCCCAGTAATACACATTGGAGATTAGCCCTGTGGCAGAGTTTTCCCAGGCTTCCTCGCCCATGTAGCCGGGGATGGATCTGGCAAGCTGTGCGATGGCGTTGTCCAGTACATGGAACTCGTTGTCAAACTCACGCTTGGCGAACGTGAAGGTGCTGGTGTAGATGGTGTTCGGCAAATCAAGCCTCTGTAGTAATGACGGGTGACATACAAGTCCAGTTTTCCAAGTCGATGTTACAGCGGACATAGCGCCCTTCTTCAATCAACTTCTTGTTTTGGCGTGTCGGCGCGATGCACCGCCAGGCTTTCGGGCTTCGCCCCGTGCCGTCTTTGCCGTCACGGCCATTCGGCTTCAATCCCTCACGCCTTCGCGCCTGCGGGCGCTGCGCGCTGCGCTTGCCTCCAGGGGAAAGCCCTGCGGGCTATCCCCGCCGCGCGCAGCTTGGCGCCCCTCGATGCCGCCGAACTGGCTGCGCCGGATCGGCCCGGCCATCGCCCCGCCGCGTGGGCGGAGCGATGGCGAACACGCTGACGCTTGCTGCGGCAGGTTGTGCGGATGCGTGCCGTCCTCAACGCTGGCGACTCCTGCCCATCACGTCACGAAGGACGGTTCACGGACAACCCACCCGGCATCGCTATGGAGCTTCTACGCCACGCCTCAAGACCTGCGCCGCAAGGTGTGGCAGGGGCGTTCTCGCCTGTCGTTGCGTGGTTGACCTGGCCCGCGTCAGCGGGCGTACCGGAGAAGCCTTCGGGCGGGGATGCCGAGCCGGCCCTATCTCCTTTCGGAGCGGTTCGGCCCAAGGCGTCCTTGTCTCGTTGTGAATCCTTGCGGGGGCGCGGCTGCGCCTCGGGCTTCATGGCTGCAACCGTCCGGCGAAAACAATTTCCCCGCCGCTGCGCGGCTTCCTCGCGCAGCAAATTCTTTTCGCCTCCCGGCTCTCCACTG
>MKWM01000008.1 GCA_001899765.1 Thiobacillus sp. 63-78 | reverse complement strand
TCGATCTGCGCGATCAGGCCGAAGCCGCAGCTATCCTGTTCGAAATCGGGCGAATACAGCGTCCCGTCCAGCCAGCGTTGTCGTTCCATGGTTACGTATGCTCAGGCAACAGCGGCCTGCCCACAGGGCAAGCCGCAAAATTAAAGCGAAAAGTGCGGCATTTTAATCCCTCAAGCCGCGTGCGGCAATGATTGCCTCCGCCAAGGCCTTGCCGCGGCAAGGGTTTACGGCCGGACGCCGCCTTAATTGGGAGTGCCGCCGCCCCGGAAAATTCCTTGCCCGGACCGACACGCAGTCCCGCCGCGCCAACTCCATCCCCTTGTGCAGGCAATCCCTTGCTGACGGGCGGATCCTGCCTGTCAATGTTCCATCCAAATGAGACCATTCGCTATGCTGACGGCAAGAGGTGCGGCATGAAATTACTGAGTTGGAACATTCAATGGGGGCGCGGCATGGACGGCCGCGTCGATCTCGCGCGCATCCTGCGGACCATCCGTCAGCTGGGCGATTTCGACGTCATCTGCCTGCAGGAAGTCGCGATCGATTTTCCTGGCCTGCCCGGCAGCCGCGGCGAGGATCAGGTCGCCGAATTGTCCGCCGGTCTGCCCGGCTATGCGGCGGTTTACGGCGCAGCGACCGATGTGCCCGGCAGCCACGGCGACCGCAGCCAGTTCGGCAACGCCATCTTTTCGCGCCTGCCGGTCGGCCAGGTGTGGCGGCATCTGCTGCCGTGGCCGGCCGAGATGGCGGTGCCCAGCATGCAACGCGTGCTGGTGGAAGCCGTGGTGACAAGCGATGTCGGGCCGCTGCGCGTGCTGACCACCCACCTCGAGTACTACTCGCAACGCCAGCGCCAGGCCCAGATCGACGCCATCCGCCACCTGCATGCAGAAGCCTGCGCCCTATCCGGGCGGGCGCCGATGCCGGCGGAGGCGGGCGGGGCCTTCGAGGTATTCCCCCGGCCTGCGCAGGCGCTGCTGTGCGGCGACATGAATTTTCCCGCCACCGCACTCGAGCGTGCACAAATTCTCGCCCCGTTTGCCGAGGGGACGCCGGGATTTCACGATGCCTGGTCCATATTGCATCCTGGCGAAACGCACGCACCCACGGTCGGCATCCACCCGGTGGATTTCGTCAAGCAGCCCGAATGCTTCGATTTCGTCTTCCTCACCGAAGGAGTAGCGGCCCGGCTCAAGGCGCACGGCATCGATGCCGCGACCGAGGCATCGGACCATCAGCCGGTGTGGGTGGAGTTGGGCTGACGACACCCTGAGGCGCCGGGATTATTTCTTCGCGTCGGCCGCGCCTTCATTGGTTTCGAACGCTTTCTCGGCTGCCGCCTTGGTGGCTTCCATGGCATGGCGCGCCGCATCCCGGGTGTCTTCGGCGGCTTTCCGTGCGGCTGCCGCGCCGGATTGGGCCGCCTGCCTGGCGGACACTTCGGCTTTCTTCAAGGCTTCCTCGCTCGCAAGGGCGGCTTTTTTCGCGGAGTCTTCCACTTTCTGAGCGGCTTCGCGCGTTGCCGCCGTGGCTTTCCGGGTGGCCTCGGCGGCTTTGTGCGCAGCGAATTTAGCGGCCTTCTCGGCATCTTTAGCCGCCTGTCTGGCTACCTCGGCGGCTTTCTGCGACGTGTTGCCGACAGCCAGTTCCGCCTTGTCCATGGCCACTTTCGCGGCGTCCGCGGCCTTCTGCGCAGCCTCCTTGGCGTCCGCGGCCGTCTTCTTCGCGCTTTCTTCCGCCTTGTGCATGGAGGGTGACGTGCCTTCAGCGGGCTTGGCAGCGGGCGTGTCGGCGGCCCACACATTCGTCCCGGCCACCA
>MKWM01000007.1 GCA_001899765.1 Thiobacillus sp. 63-78 | reverse complement strand
GGTTGCTGCGAGAAAGCGCGTCTGCGGCGTTGCGCCGCTTGGCAAGGGAACGACCCTTGCCGGCGCGACGCGCCTTGCATCCATCGCTTTCTCGCGGCAACGCAGACCTGAAAATCGTGTTAACAGGCCCTAATCCAGGCTGACCTCGCGCTCAAGCGTCTTGCTCATGCACGGGTACGGACCCGCCCGACAACCCGCCGGGTCGTGACGATGTGACAGTTTGTGTCGGCGTGCAGCCCTCTTTTTGATCGATGGGACATGACAATCTGTCCCGCTATCGGAACTTTCTGAGCCGGATCTGCTTCCGCCATGGCGGAGCAGGGGCCTGTTCATGAATGATTTTGCAGGAATCTTTATCTGGATAAACGATCTGGCATATAAATTGCTCATAAGCTTTTGCAACGCTCCCGCCCCACTAGTTTTCTCGATGCCCAGAGGACTTATGCCTAGTAAAAATCAAGCCGACCTGCTGCCCGCATTGCACCAGCTGCAGGAAAAATTCGGCTATATCTCCGACCATGCCATTGTCGATCTGGCGAAAGACCACAACATGTCGCACGCCGAAGTGGTCGGCGTGATTGACTATTATCACGACTATCGCCGCACGCCACCCGGTCGTCAGCGTCTCCGGGTATGCCGCGCGGAGTCTTGCCAGGCCATGGGGGCGGACGCCTTGGCCTTGCACGCCAGCACGCAGCTCGGTGTCGAGTTCGGCGCCACGACGGCCGATGGCGAAATCACGCTGGAGGCGGCTTATTGTCTTGGCAACTGCGCCTGTTCGCCGGCGGTGATGCTGGATGACGAATTGCACGGCCGGGTCAGCGCCGAGCGTCTCGACGCCATTCTTGCCGAAGCAAGGGGGGCATGACATGACACAACGGATGTTTGTGCCGCGTGACGCCAGTGCCCTGTCGGTCGGTGCGGAACGCGTGCTTCAGGCGATCGGGAAAGAGGTCAAGAGCCGTGGGCTGGACGTGGAGATCGTGCGCAACGGCTCGCGCGGATTGTACTGGCTGGAACCGCTGGTCGAGGTCGAGATCGATGGGCAGCGCATTGCCTACGGGCCGCTCCGTCCGGAAGACGTGGCGGGCCTGTTCGAGGCCGGATGGCTGCAGGGACATTGCGGTTCGCATGCCTTATGCCACGGCCCCACCGAAGAGATCCCCTATCTGAAGCGCCAGACCCGGGTCACCTTTGCCCGCATGGGCGTCACGGATCCGCTGTCGCTGGAGGATTATCGAGCCCATGGCGGATTCAAGGGGCTGGAGCGCGCGCTCGCCATGAAGGCCGAAGAGATCGTGGCGGCCATCGATACGAGCGGCCTGCGCGGGCGCGGCGGTGCGGGCTTCCCTACTGGAATCAAATGGCGCACCGTCATGAATGCGGAGGGTGCCCAGAAATACATCGTCTGCAATGCGGATGAAGGAGATTCCGGCACGTTTTCGGACCGCATGCAGATGGAGGGCGATCCCTATGGCCTGATCGAGGGCATGATCATCGCCGGCCTGGCGGTGGGGGCGGATACCGGCTACATCTACCTGCGCTCGGAGTACCCGCATGCCTGGGAGGTGCTGGAAGCCGCCATCGTCGCGGCCACGCGCGAAGGCGTGCTGGGCTCCGATGTGCTCGGCTCGGGCCGGCGTTTCGAGCTGAACCTTTTCAAGGGCGCCGGTTCCTACGTGTGCGGCGAGGAAACGTCGTTGCTGGAAAGCGTCGAGGGCAAGCGCGGCCTGGTGCGCGCCAAGCCGCCGCTGCCAGCGCTGCAGGGCCTGTTCGGCCAGCCCACGGTGGTCAACAACGTGATCACGCTGGCCAGTGTGCCGGGGATTCTGGCTCAAGGCGGCGAGGCCTATCAGGCACTGGGCAGTGGCCGCTCGCGCGGCACGCTGCCGTTCCAGCTTGCCGGCAACCTTAAATATACCGGCCTGGTCGAGGTTCCTTTCGGCATGACGCTGCGCGAATTGCTCTACGACTTTGGCGGGGGCTCGGCGAGCGGCCGACCGATCCGGGCCGTGCAGGTGGGCGGGCCGCTCGGCGCCTATCTGCCCGAGTCGCGCTTTGATCTGCCTCTCGATTACGAGGCGTTCGCGGCGGTTGGCGCCACAGTGGGTCATGGCGGGATCGTTGCCTTCGACGACCGTGTCGACATGGCAAAAATGGCCCGTTACGCCATGGAATTCTGTGCGATCGAATCCTGCGGCAAATGCACACCCTGCCGCATCGGCTCGGTGCGCGGCGTGGAATTACTGGACGGCATGCTGGCTGCGCGTGCGCAGCGGACCAACAACGACGTTCTGTTACGTGATCTTTGCCAGACTATGCTGGAAGGGTCGCTTTGCGCGATGGGCGGCATGACACCGTATCCGGTTCTGTCCGCTCTCGATCACTATCCTGAAGATTTCGGCCTGGCGCCGAAGCATGAGGAGGCCTCAGCATGATTCTGCACTGCCACCACGACCGGGGAACCCCGGCACGTACGTCCACCCAGCACGTGACGCTGTCCGTCGACGGGATTCCCGTGACCGTCCCGGCCGGCACTTCGGTCATGCGCGCCGCCGCCGAAGCGGGTATCGACATTCCCAAGCTGTGCGCGACCGAACAACTGGAAGCATTCGGCTCCTGCCGGCTCTGCGTGGTTCAGGTGAAGAACCGGCGCGGCTATCCCGCCTCGTGCACCACGCTGGTGGAAGAGGGGATGGAAGTCACGACCGAGAACGATGACCTGTTCCGCCTGCGCCGCGGCGTCATGGAACTGTATATCTCCGATCATCCGCTCGATTGTCTGATCTGTCCCGCCAACGGCAACTGCGAGTTGCAGGACCAGGCCGGCCGGGTCGGCCTGCGCGAGATTCGCTATGCGGACGGCCATAACCACCTGCAGGAAACGTCGGATACCTCGAATCCCTATTTCACCTACGATCCGTCCAAGTGCATCGTCTGCTCGCGTTGTGTCCGGGCCTGCAACGACATTCAGGGCACCTACGCCCTGACGACGACCGCTCGTGGCTTCGACACCCGCATCGCACCCGCCGGGGGCGAAGACTTCATGTCTTCCGAATGCGTGTCCTGCGGCGCCTGCGTCGCGGCCTGCCCGACGGCATCGCTGCTGGAGAAGTCCGTCATCCAGATGGGGCAGCCGCAACGCAGCATCACGACCACCTGCGCCTACTGCGGCGTGGGCTGCTCGCTGAATGTCGAAATGCAGGGTGAGAAAGTGGTCCGCATGGTGCCTGACCTCAATGGCGGCGCCAATCATGGCCATGCATGCGTCAAGGGCCGCTTCGCCTGGGGGTATGCCACGCACGCCGAGCGTATCACCACGCCGATGATCCGCAGCTCGATCCGCGAACCCTGGCGCGAAGTGAGCTGGGAAGAGGCGATCGCTCACACCGCGAGCGAATTCCGGCGCCTGCAGGAAAAATATGGCGCCGAATCGATCGGTTCGATCACCTCCTCGCGTTGCAGCAACGAGGAAACCTATCTGGTCCAGAAACTGACCCGTGCCGCCTTCGGCGTCAATAACGTCGATACCTGCGCCCGGGTGTGCCACTCGCCTACCGGATATGGCCTCAAGCAGACCATAGGCGAATCGGCGGGTACCCAGGATTTCGATTCCGTGATGCAGGCGGATGTCATCCTGATCATCGGCGCCAACCCGACCGATGCGCACCCGGTCTTCGCCTCGCGCATGAAACAGCGCGTGCGCCAGGGCGCCAAGGTGATCGTCGCCGACCCGCGCAAAATCGACCTGGTCGAGACGGCACACGTGCGTGCCACGCATCATCTGAAACTGCTGCCCGGCACCAACGTCGCATTGATCAATGCCCTGGCGTATGTGGTCGTCACCGAGGGACTGGTTGACGAGGATTACGTGGCGCGACGCTGCGAACCGGAGGCTTTCAACAAGTGGCGTGAGTTTATCGCCGATCCGCGCCATTCGCCGGAGGCCACCGCCTCCATCACCGGCGTACCCGCGGACGACATGCGTGCGGCCGCGCGACTGTACGCGACGGGTGGCAATGCGGCCATTTACTATGGCCTGGGCGTGACCGAGCACAGTCAGGGATCCACCATGGTCATGGGAATCGCCAACCTCGCCATGGCCACCGGCAACGTCGGACGCCCCGGCGTCGGCATCAACCCGCTGCGCGGTCAGAACAACGTGCAGGGTTCGTGCGATATGGGCTCCTTCCCCCATGAGTTGCCGGGCTATCGTCACGTGGCGGACGACGAAACCCGTCACGCGTTCGAGTCGGTCTGGGGGGTGCAGCTTTCGGACGAGCCCGGCCTGCGGATTCCGAACATGTTCGACGCGGCCATCGCCGGCAGTTTCAAGGCGCTCTATGTGCAGGGCGAGGACATCGCGCAATCGGATCCGAACACCGAGCATGTCACGCATGCGCTGGAATCACTCGAGTGCCTGGTCGTGCAGGATATTTTCCTCAACGAAACCGCAAAGTTCGCACACGTATTCCTGCCGGGCTCCAGCTTCCTCGAGAAGGACGGCACGTTCACCAACTCGGAACGGCGCATTTCCCGCATCCGCACGGTGATGCGTCCGCTCGCGGGTTATGCCGACTGGGAAGTCACCCAGATGCTGTCGAACGCGCTCGGCTATCCGATGCATTACAAGCACCCGTCCGAAATCATGGACGAAATTGCGCTGCTGACGCCCACGTTCCAGGGGGTCTCCTACGCCAAGCTGGACCAGCTGGGAAGCATTCAGTGGCCCTGTAACGCGGCAAGTCCGGAGGGCATGCCGGTCATGCACATAGAAGAGTTCGTGCGAGGCAAGGGACGTTTCATGCTGACCGAATATGTCGCCACGGAAGAGCGCGTCAATCGCCGCTTCCCGCTGTTGCTGACGACCGGTCGCATCCTGACGCAGTACAACGTTGGCGCACAGACCCGACGCACCGCGAATAACGCCTGGCATCAGGAAGATCTCATCGAGATCCATCCGGTCGATGCCGAAGATCGCGGCATCCGCGACGGCGACTGGGTGGGCGTGAAAAGCCGTGCCGGCGAGACCGTCCTGCGCGCCAAGATCCATGAACGCATGCAGCCCGGCGTGGTCTACACCACCTTCCACTGGCCCGGATCGGGGGCCAACGTGGTGACGACCGAAAACTCCGACTGGGCGACCAACTGTCCGGAATACAAGGTGACCGCCGTGCAGTTGTCCCGCGTGGAGCAGCCCTCCGCCTGGCAGAAGCATTTTGCGGAATTCAGCGAGGAGCAGATCAAGCTGCTGAATCAGGAGTCGGCTGGTGCGCCTGTGTGATCTGCCCGACCCTTCCATGACGCTGCCGCCTCCCCTGGTGGAAACCATGGCGTGCGGCACGGCGGGGTCACGCCTGGAATCGGTCCCGGAAGAGGTGCCGGTTGCCTTGTCCTACAACGGCATCTCGCATGCCGTGATGCTGGCCAGCCCGGCCGATCTGGAGGACTTCGCCCTCGGGTTCAGCCTGAGCGAAGGCATCCTGGCGGACGTTTCCGAACTGTACGAACTGGAACTGGAAATCGGTGCCCAGGGCGTGGTCGTGCAGATGCGCATCGCTCAAGCCCGTTTTGCCGCGCTTAAAAACCGGCAGCGCGCCATGGCCGGCCGCACCGGCTGCGGGTTGTGCGGCGTGGAAAGTCTGGATCAGGTGGCCCGCGTCCTGACGCCGCTGCCGGCGGGGCCAGTCATTGCGGCGGCCTCGCTGCATCGGGCACTGGATCAATTGCAGCCCAGGCAGCCGCTGCACATCCGTACCGGCGGCGTGCACGCTGCCGCATGGGCCGACCCCGGCGGAAATGTGCTGCTGGTGCGAGAAGATGTGGGGCGCCACAACGCCCTGGACAAGCTGATCGGCGCATTGATCAAGGCGTCGTTCGATCCTGCCGCCGGTTTCGCGCTGGTGACCAGTCGCGCCAGCTTCGAGATGGTGCAGAAAGCGGCGGCTGTCGGGATCCCCCTCCTCGCCGCGGTTTCCGCCCCGACCGGCTATGCCATCCGGCTGGCTCAGGAAGTGGGACTGACCCTGGCAGGCTTCGTGCGACGGGGCCGCTATACCGTCTATTCAACCCCGCAACGAATCGAAACCGAGTGATACATGAATATTGATCATCTGATCCACATGGCCAACCAGATCGGTGCCTACTTCGAGACCGAGCCCGATCGAGCCCTTGCGAGTGCAGGCATTGCGGAGCATCTGGCGCGCTTCTGGGAGAAGCGCATGCGGCGGAGCCTGTACGCCTACCTGGATTCCGCGCAGGATGGCGCCCTGGCGCCCCTGGTCAGGGAAGCGCTGACCCAGCATCGTGATCAGGTCCTGGGGAAAATTCAATGAGCCAGGCGTTCGTCGCCCTGGGTGGAAATATCGATGGGCCGGCAAGCCGCCTGCTTGCCGTCATGCAGGAATTCGACAGCCTGCCGCATACCCGACTGGTGCGTGCCTCCTCGCTCTATCGAACCGCGCCCGTAGGCTATGCAGACCAGCCCGATTTCATCAATGCGGCCGTCCTGCTGGACACGACATTGTCGCCCGCTGCGCTGATGACCGAATTGCAGGCGCTGGAGACGCGCCATGGGCGCGTACGCCACCTCCGCAACGGACCGCGTACGCTGGATCTGGATTTGCTGCTGTACGACAATCTGACGCTGGACGACGATCCCGCACTGATTGTGCCGCACCCGCGTCTGCACCTGCGCTCTTTCGTCCTGGCGCCGCTGGTGGAAATCTCGCCTGAATGCGTACTGCCCCGCCATGGCCGGGCCGCTTCGATCCTTGAACGCATGCTGGACCGGAACGACGTCCACCGCATCGATTTCCCCGGACTGGAGGATGGTCTGCAGATCCTGCGCAGGCTCGGACAGGGTTTGATGCCGATGCATCACGCCTGCGTCTGATGACATCGTTTCCCGTTCGGCTTCTCAGCGCCTGAGTCGCGCCCCGGATCTTTCCACGGGTTCCGGATTCCCATCGCTTTCTTCCTGCTGTCCCGCCGCGGCCGCCGAAATCCGGCGCTGGCCGGCCGTCGGTCGCAAGAGGGAGGCCGTGCGCCGGTTGTCGCGCGGCGAGTCCGTTGAGGGACGCCGAACCCTGTCCCGGATACCGGACAGAAAAGCGCTTTTCCTTACAAGGCATTGCGGTAAAGGCCCGGTTTGATGTCGCCGGACGGCGACGCAATGTCCGCCAGAATTCGGGCGAACAAGCAGCAAGTCGATGAAAAGCAATGGATATTCATGACTGGCACGACACGTGCTGGAGTGGTATTGGCTTGTTGGTCCCGCTTTCTTCTTTCCGTCACTGGCCTGCCTTTCCGGGATGTCCGGAGCAAGCGAGGCCCTCAAGAATCAGATCAGCCCCGCTCCCCGACAACCAGGAGACACGTCCCATGGCGCGCAGCCCGCATTTTTTCAGCATCGTTCACACGATCCGACACGTCTTCAGCCATATCGGGGTGACGCTCCTGGCGGTAGGCATCGCCTTCTCGCTGCCCGCGCTGGCGAAATTCATCCTGTTCACCTGGTGGCCGCAGGTGGAGGACAATTCACAGTTGCTGCTGGCCAACGAAATCATTTTCGCCGCCGTGCTGGTGATGCTGTTCAACCTCTTCCTCAGCGCGCGGCAGGGGCGCCTCAGCCACCGCCTGAACCGCCTGGTCTCGCTGGTACATGTGCGGGGGGAAAACCACTGGCGCGCGCACGGGTACGACCGCAAGCTGCTTGACCAGATCACCGGCACCTGCGACGTGTCGATGATGTCGGTCACCGGATACGATACGTTCGTCTCGCAGCGGCGCAATCTGAGCCAGGTGATCGACCACAGTTACGAATTGCGGGTCATGCTGATGAACCCTTACGGCGCGGGCGCCATGCGGCGCGTGCAATCGCTGGGTGATCCCGCCGCGTTGCTCGAAACCTACTGCCAGGAGACCGCAGCCACGATCGAGCGGCTGGCTGCCCTGGAAGCCTCAGGCAAGCAGGTGACGCTCAAGTTCTACGAGGATCCGCCCTTCTGGAACCTGATCATCACCGGGGAATACGTATGGGTGCAGTACTGTCACGACGGCCATGAACTGAAAGACCAGCCGGAGTATGTCTTTGCCCTGCTTCGCGACAAACCCACGCAAGGCCTGTTTTCGGCGTTCTACGTGCATTTCCTCAATCAGTGGCGCGCCCCGCATCATCCGGAATACGACTTTGCCACCCGCCAGTTGATCTACCGCAATGCGCAGGGCAACGAAGTGAAGCGGCTGCCTTTCCCGCCGCGGGTCGAGCGCAGCGAACGCCGCGCCCCCGTCATGCTGGCAGGCTGACAGCCCGGCCCGGGATTATTCGCTGGCGGAATCAGGCAGCAAGGCGGTGACTTGCTTCAATACATCCTCGGTGGGAGTGCCGTAAGGAATGATTCTCACGAGTTTGCCGCGTGGATTGATGAGAAACATGTTCACCGTGTGGTCGACCGTGTAGCTGGAACCTGTCGGCACGTAGCGGAAATGCGCGCCAAACTGTCCGGCCACCTTGTGCAGTTCGGCTTCACTGCCTGTCAGGGCAAGGATGCGCTTGTCAAAAAATCCCACGTAGGGGTCGAGAACCTCGGCGGTATCGCGTTTGGGATCGACGCTGATGAACACAGGCTGGACCCGCGCGCGCTGGTCGGCCGGCAGCATGGCGAGCACTTGCTTGAACTGCAGCAACTCCGTCGGACACATGTCCGGACAGTGGGTAAAGCCAAAATACAGCAACACCACCTTGCCTTCGAACGAGGAAAGCGAGACTTCCTGATTCTTCGTGGTGCGCAGCGTGAAGTCTCCTCCCAGAGTCGCGGGACTGGCCCAGGCGAAGGAGGCGCCCAACAGAATCAGCCACGCGATGCCAACACGCATGCTTTTCATTTTCATTATCTTGAATGCCATACCTCCAGTCCAGCATGAAGCGTGCCACGTGACCATAATGTCCCATGGACGTGGCAATTTACGATGCTACACTGCAGGACAAGGTACGGAAACGGCTCTTGAATGTTTCAATTCCGGTACAACATGTACCGTGTATTCCATGTGATTCGAGCCCCTGCAAGGCAGCGAATCTGTTTTTTCAATATTTTTTATAAGAACACACGGAGGAATGCGGCTTGGCCGGGTACCCAGGAAATCCTGGTGCGGATATTGCTTTCATGGTCTCGATAAGGATTTAGGCGATGGAAAGGCACGAAATCTTGGAACATGCCCGAATAGTGAATGCGGTGATCGAATCGCCTGGCGACATGGACGTGACGCAAGTCGGACCGGCGATCGTCCAGTCATGGAATCGATGCGTACGAGAGTTCGGTCTGGACCCGGTTCGTGATGAGCCGGTGATCATTCTGGACAGCCGGGAACTCAAGGACAGGCAGGAACCGCTGGAATCCCTGCGTGCGATCGCGCAAGGCGAGATGGCTACGCTCTACCAGCAGTTATCCGGATCGGGATTTTCCGTCCTGCTGACCGACCAGGAAGGCGTGGTACTGGATTATCTGGGCGATCCGTCGTTTTCCGAGGCGGCGCGGCGCTGCGGGATGGTCGAGGGTGCACTGTGGAGCGAGCAGTACCAGGGAACGAACGGCATGGGCACCTGCGCCATCGAGAAGCGTCCCCTGCTGGTTCATCATCACGAGCATTTCCTGGCGCGCAACATCGGGCTGACCTGTTCGTCGGCGCCCATCTTCGATCACGAAGGCGGGTTGCTGGCGGTGCTGGACGCCTCCAGTTTTTCTCGTCAGGCGCAGCAGCACACCCTGGTGCTGGTGAACATGTCGGCACAGATGATCGAGAACCGCGCGTTCCTGTGCCGGTTCCGCGACCACTACGCCCTGCGTTTCCACAGCCGGCCCGAATTCATTGGCACGCTGTGGGAAGGCGCGCTGGCCCTGAATGAGGAAGGCCGTATCCTGGCTGCCAACCGCAGCGCACTGTTCCAGCTGGGCTACAAGAAGCCGGCCGATCTGGCGGGGTTTCAACTTCGCGACCTTTTCAATACAGGCATGGAGGCCTTGCTTGGGCGGAACAACCAGGGCTGGCTCAATCCGGTCGCGCTCTATGAGGCCAAGCGGGGCAATCGCTTCTTCGGCCTGGTCCAGCCACCCGAAGGCCGTGCGGCCGTGCTGTCATCCGGACGGGCTTCGCGTCAGCCTGTCATCGAAAATCCGCCCGCGGGCGATGAAAAGTTCATTCGTCTGAGCGAACTCCAGTTCGGCGATCAGACCATGGAACATAACGTTCACTGCGCCCGGCGCGTACTGGGCCGGGATATCCCTATCCTGCTGCTGGGCGAGACGGGAACGGGCAAGGAGGTGTTTGCCCAGGGCGTTCACCAGGAACAGACCGGCGGCAAGCGTCCCTTCGTGGCAGTGAACTGCGCCTCCATCCCGGAAACCCTGATCGAGAGCGAGCTCTTCGGCTACAAGTCGGGGGCGTTCACCGGCGCCAATCGCGAAGGGCGCCGCGGAAAAATTCTCCAGGCCAACGGCGGCACGTTATTCCTGGATGAAATCGGCGATATGCCCGTGATGCTGCAGGCTCGTTTGCTGCGGGTGCTGGAAGAACGCGAAGTCATACCGCTGGGCGGCGAAATCCCCGTCAAGGTCGACATCAAGCTGATCAGCGCCACCCACCGGGACCTCAAGGAACTGGTGGCGGAAGGGCGTTTCCGGGAAGACCTGTACTACCGCCTGCAAGGCATCACGCTGAACCTGCCGCCTTTGCGCGACCGGCGCGACAAGCGTGAGCTCATCAATCACATCCTGCGCCTGGAATGCGCCGACCAGCAGCAGATAGACCTGAGCAAGGGCGCCATGCGCCAACTCGAAGCGTATGCCTGGCCGGGCAACATCCGTCAGTTGCGCAATGTCTTGCGGACGGCGCTGGCGTTGTGCGACGGACCTGAAATCACGATTTACGACCTGCCGCAGGAGATTTGCACGCAGCCGCATCAAGCGGAAACAGAGCCTGAAGGCAGCCCTGACGGCAGTACCGCGGTACCCTTGTCCGCGCTGGAAATGGCGGAGCGGGAAACGATCCTGCTGAACCTGGAGAAGAGCCGCTGGAACGTCACGCTGGCTGCCCGGAACCTGAAAATCAGCCGCAACACGCTGTATCGCAAGATGAACAACCTGCATATCCGCATCAACAAGGAAGAATGATTTGACGCCGTCTCCATTTGTCACCTGGGTCGAACCTGCGGATCTGGGGTTCAATTCCGCCCACTTCATCACCTATGGCAATGTCTGTGAAAATTTGCACGGCCACAACTTTCACACACGCGTGACGGCGCACGGCGAGGATACCGGCGAGGGCTACGTGCTGGATTTTGTTGCATTGACCCGCCTGGCGCGGGAAATCTGCCAGGAGTTGTCCGATCACGTGATCCTGCCCGCCACCAGTCCTGTCGTCCGCCTGACGGAAGAGGACGGTCTGGTCAAGGTGGAAAGTTTTGGCAAGCGTTTCTGGATCGAGCGGGAAAGCTGCGTCATCCTGCAGATACCCAATGCCACCGCGGAGTTGCTGGCCCGGCACATCGGCGATCGCCTGACCGAGGCGCTTCACCGGGAAAAGCTGGCCAAGGGGGTCCATTTGCTGGAGGTGGGGGTGGAGGAAGCCGATCGCCAATGGGGATTCTCCCGGCACGCCTTTCCGCGATGAGCCCCGGCAAAGAACCGTGTTAGCACGTGAAACCCCCCGCATCGCCTGGGGCCTGACGGGATCGGGGCATTATCTCCGCGAAAGTCTGGAAATCATCGAGACGCTTCCGGATGTCGATCTGTTCGTCACCCGGGCGGCCGCCGAAATACTCGGAATGTACGGGATTCCGCTCAAGCGTCTGCGCGAGAAAATCCGTATCTTTCAGGACCATACGGCCAGCAGCGTGCCGGTGGGCTTCCTGTATGGCGGCCATTACCACACGCTGATCATCGGCCCGGCCACGTCCAACACCGTGGCCAAGTGTGTGGCCGGAATTTCCGACACGCTGGTCACCAATCTGTATGCCCAGGCGGGTAAATGCCGCATCCCCAGCATCGTGTTTGCCTGCGACTGCGAGCCAACGGTCATCACCGAGGCGCCGGGCCAGACCGTCACGCTGTACCCGCGGCCCATCGATCTCGAGAATACCGAACGGCTGAAAAGCTTCCCCTATACCAGCGTGGCGGAAAGCATCGAGGCGCTGAAATCCGCCATAGATCAGAGAATGACATGTCTGAACACATCCTTTTCCTGACGGGCCGTCTCGCCGAGTCGCAGTTGCGGCGCGTGCTCACCGAGATGGGTGACGCAGGCTTCACCTGGGAGATACAGGTGATGGGTGTGCAGGTGGCCGCCTTGATGACCGCTGACATGATCCGGCGCCGCCTGACGGATACGCGAGGGGCGGACCGTATCCTGCTGCCAGGCCGCTGCCGCGGCGATCTGCCGGCTTTGTCCGGGCATTTCGGCCTTCCCGTCGAACGGGGGCCTGACGAGCTCATGGATTTACCCGGATTTTTCGGCCGGCAGCGCCGTGCGCCGGACCTGTCGCGGCACGACGTGATCATATTCGCCGAACTGGTCAATGCGCCGCTGATGAGTATCGAGGCCATCCTGGCCCAGGCTGCCCGCTATGTTGCCGATGGCGCCGATGTGATCGATATCGGTGGCTTGCCGCAGACACCGTTTCCGCATCTGGAAGAAACGGTGCAGGCGCTGAAGGCGGTCGGCTACCGGGTCAGCGTCGACTCGCTGGATTCCGATGAACTGCTGCGCGGCGGTCGGGCGGGGGCGGATTATCTGCTGTCGCTCACCACGGATACCCTGCATCTGGCCGACGAGGTAGCGGCCACGCCGATCCTGATTCCCGCGCATCCGGGCGATGTGGACAACCTGATCGACGCCATGAAGCGGATGGAGGCGAATAATCGGCCGTATTTCGCCGATCCCATCCTGGATCCGCTGCCGTTCGGATTCACCGCCTCGCTGGCGCGCTATCACGAACTGCGCCGGCGGATGCCCGATGCGGACATCCTGATGGGCACTGGCAATCTTTCCGAACTGACGGACGCCGACACGGCCGGCATGCATGCCCTGCTGCTGGGCATCATGGCCGAGCTGAACATCCGCGCATTGCTCACCACGGAGGTCAGCCCGCATTGCCGCAGCGCGGTGCGCGAGATCGACGCCGCACGCCGGATGATGTTCGCCGCGCACGACACGCAGAGCCTGCCGCGCGATTTTTCGGATGCGCTGCTCGGTCTGCATCATCGCCGGCCGTTCCCTTACGACAGGGAAGAAATCGCCACGATGGCACGCGCCGTGAAGGATCCCAGTTTTCGCATCCAGATCAGCGAAGAGGGCCTGCATATCTACAACCGCGATGGCCTGCACAGCGCGACCGATCCGTTTGCGTTGTGGCCGCATCTCAAGCTGGAGCAGGATGGCGGCCACGCGTTTTACCTGGGCGTCGAACTGGCCCGGGCGCAGATCGCCTGGCAACTCGGCAAACGCTACAGCCAGGACGAGGAACTGACCTGGGGGTGCATGGGGCTGCGCCGCAAGGAAGAAGACCTGACGGTTCAATGCGGGCCTGGCAGCACGCGTCGCGCGCCCTCGCACACGGAGCCCTCATGAGCCTGATCCTGGAGGCCATCCTGACTACCGCCACGCCGGACGGCGGGACGCACATCGCGCCTTTGGGTTTCCGCCGCGAAGATGGATTCGTCGTGCTGTCGCCTTTCCATCCTTCGCGCACGCTCGACAACCTGCGCGCCACCGGAATCGCCGCGATCAGTCATCCTTCCGACGTGCGGGTCTTCGCGGGCTGCCTCACGGGACGGCGCGACTGGCCGCTTGTCCCGTGCGACCGGATTGCCTGCGGCCGGCTTGCGGAGGCCCTCAGTCACAGCGAATTGATCGTGGAGCGGATCGAAGAAGATGCCGTGCGGCCCCGCTTCATCTGCCGCGAGGTCGTCCAGGTCGGCCACCTGGCCTTCCCCGGCCATAACCGTGCCCAGGCTGCCGTCATCGAGGCCTGCATACTGGCCAGCCGTCTGGACATGCTTCCCGCCGACAAGGTGAAGCATGAAATGGACTATCTCGCCATCGCGATTGACAAGACGGCGGGTCCGCGCGAGCTGGAAGCCTGGAATTGGCTGAAGGAAAAAATCGATGCGCATCGTGCAAGGGAGCAGGCAGCATGACGGGCTGGCTCGCCAGCATCACGGATATCGGCGAAGCGCGGCAGGCGCTTGCTGCCGGCGCCGACATCATCGACGCCAAGAACCCGCATGCCGGCGCGCTGGGCGCACTGCCCCTGGACACCGTGCACGCCATTGTCGATGCAGTGGGCGGGCGGACGCCCGTCAGCGCAACCATAGGGGATTTTCCCGCCATGGCGCCGCAGGCGGTATTCCATGCCGTCAGCATGATGGCCATCTCCGGCGTCGACTTTGTGAAGATCGGACTGTTCCCGGCGCCGGCATTGCATGATTGTCTGGCCGCGCTGGCGCCGCTTTGCAGCCGCTACCGGCTGGTGGCGGTTTTGTTCGCGGACCGCCACCCGGACCTCGGCCTGCTCGGCCGGCTCGCCGGGTACGGCTTTGCGGGAGTCATGCTGGACACGCTGGACAAGTCCGCGGGGGGATTGCTGCGGCACCAGCCTGTCGCACAGCTCGAACGTTTTGTCGCGCAGGCCCGGGAGTTGAATCTGATCAGTGGACTGGCCGGTTCCTTGCGGGCAGAGGATATCCCTGTCCTGGCGCCGCTTGACCCGGACTATCTGGGTTTCCGTGGCGCCTTGTGCCATGGCCATGCGCGGACCCGGACGCTCGATGCCGGGGCCATGCTGGCCATCTCCCAGGCCCTTGGCAAGGCGCGCCGCACGCCAGAACAGAAGACCCTCTGGACGCAGCCCGTGGACCAATGCGAATAGCCGGATAGCCGCGGGCAGGGTGGCTGCCAGGCCCTAGTCCGGGTCGACGTCCCTACGCCTTGACGGCATAGCGGCTGGAAATGGCGATACGGTTCCAGACGTTGATGACGATGGCGAGCCACTCAATGGCCGCGATCTCCGCTTCTGAAAGCTTTTCCGCCGCCCGCTCATAGACCGCATCGGGAACCTGGCCCTCGGAGACCCGCGTGATGGCCTCGACAAGTTCCAGCGCCGCACATTCCTTGGGGGTGAAATAACCGGTTTCCCGCCAGGCGGGCAGTACGGAAATGCGATCGCTTGGCTCTCCGCTTGCGAGCGCATCCCGGGTATGCATCCTGACGCAGAACGCACACTGGTTGATCTGCGAGGCACGCAAGCGCAGCAAGTGCGAAAAGCCGACTGCGATACCGGCCTTGGCGCCTTCCCCGGACGCAAGCTGTTCGAGGGTAAGGACTGCCTGATACAAGGCGGGCGAAGATTTCCCGAGATTGATCCTTTCGTTCATGCCGATTCTCCTGCTGGTGCGATGGCCGCCGGTTTGACCCGTGACGAGGCCGGATGGTTTCGGACAGGGCGCCGCGGTTGAGGACGGGTAGCCGTGAATCCAGGTGCGGCGCCTGGCTACCGCTCAGCAGATCCTGGGCAGTGGATCGTCTTCCAGCTCGTCCAGCACGCGACGGCCGCCCAGGCCGGTTTCCAGTATGACGCGCCCACTGCCGCTCTCGATGCGGCCGATGATACTGGCCGCCCGTCCTTCCGGCAGGGCACGCCAGCGGCTCAGGATGTCGCCGCCCGAGGAAGCATCGGCCACGGCAACGACCCGTCCTTCGCAGGCCAGGAAATACGGATCGTAGCCCAGCATGTCGCACACCGACACCACTTCCGGGCGCAGCGGCACCGTGTTCTGGTCGAGCGCCACGCTGTGGCCGCTGGCGCGCGCGATTTCATGCGCGACCGTGGCGAGGCCGCCGCGCGTCGGGTCGCGCATGAACTTGAGGCCGGGCAGGTCGCGCACCGCCCGCGTCAGCGGCAGTACCGAGGCCGAATCGGAGCGCAGTTCGCCCGACAAGCCGAACTGCTCGCGCGCCAGCATCACCGCGATGCCATGGTCGCCCACCGGCCCGGACACCAGCACGACGTCGCCCGCGGCGATGGATTCGATGGCAAGTTTTGCCTGCGCACGTTTGACGCCGAGGCCGGCGACGGAGAGATACAGGCCGCCGCCTTCGCCGCGGCGCACCACCTTGGTGTCGCCGGCCACCACCGCCACGCCGCTTTCCCGCGCCGCTTCTGCGAAGCTGGCGATCAGGCGATCCAGCACGTCGACTTCGAGCCCTTCCTCGATCAGTGCCGACAGGGTGAGGTAGCGCGGGTCGGCGCCCGCCACCGCGAGATCGTTGACCACGCCGTGCACCGCCAGTGAGCCGAGGTTGCCGCCGGGAAATTCCAGCGGCTGCACGGTGAAGCCGTCGGTGGTGAGCATGGGCTCGCCGTCGAGGATCGGCAGCGTCACCGCGTCGGCGTCGGTGTCGAGCAGCGGGTTGCCGAGATGGCGGGCAAAAATATCGGCGATGAGCTCGCGCATCAGGCGGCCGCCGTTGCCGTGCGCGAGAAGGATGCGGGTGTCGTCCATGGGTTTTTTATGGGTGGAGGAATTCGATGACCTGGCCGACGCTCAGCCCGGCGTCGTTGACCGGTACGCGTTGCGGTAGATGCGCGGCAAAGCCTGCGGCCTGAAGACGGCTGATGGCGGCCTCGGCGAGCAGCCGATTCTGGAACACGCCGCCGGCAAGGCCGACCGACGTGATGCCGGTTTGCGTACGCAACTGCCGCGCCTGTGCGAGCAGCGCCTGCGCCAGACTGAGATGGAAGCTGGCCGCGCGCGTGGCTTGCGGGCGGGCGATGTCGGTGAGCATGGGCAGCAGCGGCGCCCAGTCGCTGCGCCAGATTCCGGCGGCGTCGCGTGCGAGCGGCAGGGCGACGGTTTCGCCGTCGGCGGCCGCGACGGCTTCCAGCCGCATCGGACCTTCGCCTTCGAAGCTGGCGTGGGTGCAGACGCCGCACAGAGCTGCCGCGGCGTCGAACAGCCGCCCAACCGACGAACTCGCCGGACTGTTGAGGCCTTGCGACCACGCCCGCTGCAAGGGCTCGGGCGCGAACGGCACGGCCCGGCCGCTCTCCCACAGCAAGGCCGCCGCGGCGCGCCACGGCTCGCGCCCGGCCTTGTCGCCGCCGGGCAGGCGGAAGGGACGGAACGAGGCGGCGCGCTGCCAGCGGCCGGGCGAACCGGTAAAGGCTTCGCCACCCCACAGCGTATCGTCCTCACCGAGACCGACGCCGTCCCAGGCGAACACGATCCATTCCTTGACTGCGGGAAACTCCCAGGCCAGCGCGGAAGCGTGGGCGTGGTGGTGCCAGATTTCGGCCAGCGGCAGTCCGCTGTCGCGGGCGTAGCGGCGATAGCCGTAAGCGGGATGGCGATCGATGAGCAGTTTTTTGGCCTGTACCTGATACAGCCGCTGCAGGTCGGCGGCGACCTGCGCCAGGGTGTCGAGGCTGCGCGGCGTGTCGAGTTCGCCGATGTGCGGCGAAACGACGGCGCGCGTGCCCCAGGCGAGGCACAGCGTGTTCTTCATGTGGCTGCCGAGTGCCAGCACGGGTTCGGCAAGCGGCGCGGACAGTTTCAGCTCCAGCGGCGCCGTGCCGCGCCCGAGGCGCAGCGGTCTGGGGATGCCGGCGATGACGCGATACACCGGATCGTCGGCCGGGCGCACGATGGGGCGGTCGTGGTGCAGGAAGGCGTCGGCGAGGTGGGCGAGGCGGGTTTGCGCTTCGTGGTTGTCGGTCAGCACCGGCTCGCCGGAGAGGTTGCCCGAGGTGGCCACCAGCGGCCCGCCGAAATCGGTGAGCAGCAGATCGTGCAACGGCGAGTAGGGCAAGAGGCAGCCGATTTCCGCGAGGCCGGGAGCGATGTGTTCGGACAAACCGGAATCGCCCCGTTTTTGCAGCAGCACGATGGGGCGTTCCGGCGCGGCGATAAAAGTTTCCAGATCCGGCGTGGTGTGCGCCACCGCACGCACGGCATCGAGATCGCGCAACATCACCGCCAGCGGCTTGGCCGGTCGCGGCTTGCGGGCGCGCAGCGCGGCGACGGTGGCGTCATTCGTGGCGTCGCACAGCAGGTGGTAGCCGCCGACGCCTTTGACCGCGACGATCTTGCCGCCACGCAGCGCGGTGACGGCGGCGGCCAGTGCCGCCGCATCGCCATGGATCGCTTCGTCGCCCGCAACACACTGCAGATGCGGCCCGCACAGCGGACAGGCGATCGGCTCGGCGTGGAAGCGGCGGTCGAGCGGGTTCTCATACTCGCGCCGGCAGTCCGGGCACAGCGCGAAATCGCGCATGGCCGTGTTGGGGCGGTCGTAGGGCAGGGCGGTGATCAGGGTATAGCGCGGTCCGCACTGGGTGCAGTTGATGAAGGGGTAGCGATGGCGGCGGTCGGTCGGGTCGTGCAGCTCGGCGCGACAGTCGGCGCAGACGAAGCCGTCGGGCGGCAGGTGAATGGACCCTGCATCGGCCATTTCTGACGATGCATCATTCAGGCAGGCTTGATGGGATGCCGCGCTGTCGAGGATGGCAAACGCTGCGGCGTGTTCGGGTTCGCAGGCGGTGGCCGTGAGTGAGCCGGGCGCGGACAAGGGCGGCGCTTCCTTCAGCAGTCCATCGCTGAACTGATGGAGTTGCGCGGGCGTGCCCTCGGCATGGATTTCCACCGCGCCATCGACGTTGCGCACCCAGCCGGTGATGCCGTGCTGCTGCGCCAGGCGGTAGACGAAGGGCCGGAAGCCGACGCCCTGCACCCGGCCGCCGATCGCGATGAACCGCGCGACGCGTTCAGGCATCGGCGGTGACGCGCACACCGCCCGCCCACCAGATGCGGCAGGCGCCTTCGTCCGACACCATGCAGGGGCCGACCGGGTTGCGCGGGGTGCAGGCGCGGCCGTAGATGCGGCACTGGTTGGGATAGATCTTGCCGAGTACAACTTTGGCGCAGTCGCAGCCGGGCGGCATTTCGCCGGCACGGCGGCGGGCCGGGTCCGTGTGATCGGGAAATTGCAGACGCGCATCGTGTGCGGCGCAGGCCGTTTTCAAGGCATAGCCTGAATGGGGAATGGTGCCGATGCCGCGCCAGTTGGCATCGACGACATCCAGCGTGGCGGCAAGCATGCGGCGCGCGGTGGCATTGCCACCGGGATGCGCGACTTCGCGGTAGCAATTGTCGAGAAAGCGTTCGCCGCTTTTCAGTTGCCGCAGCACCGAATAGAACGAGGCCAGCAGCGACTCCGGCGTGAAGCCGGCCACCGCGGCGGGAATGTCGTGTTGCTCGACGACGAAGTTCCATTCCTCCGGCCCCATCACGGCGGACACATGTCCTGGCGCGACCAGGGCGTCGAAGCCCGGACTCTCGGAATCCAGCAGCATCGCCACCGCCGGCCAGGTCAGCCGCCCGGACAGCAGGATGCTCAGATTGTCGGGCAGGCCTTCGGCTAGGATCGCCGCGGTCGGCGCGGTGGTGGTCTCGAAGCCGGCGGCGAAGAACACCACCGCGCGGCCGGGGTTTTCCAGCGCGATCCTGCGCGCATCGAGCGGGCTGGCGATCGGCCGCACGTCGGCACCGGCCGCCTGCGCCTCGGCCAGGGTGCGAATCTCGCCCTTCTTCACGTTGACCGGCACCCGCAGCATGTCGCCGTAGGCGACCAGGATCACGCGGTCCTTGAGCGCCAACTGCATCGCCTGGTAGACGTCCTCCTCCGGACACACGCACACCGGGCAGCCGGGGCCGGGCACCAGTTCGAGCCATGCCGGCAGCGCGCCGCGCAGGCCGGCATGGGTGATCGAGCGCTCGTGGCCGCCGCATACGTTCATGATCTTGACCGTGCGGTCGAAGTCGAGGGCGTGGATTTTCTCCAGCCAGGCGCGGGCGTCGTGCATCATGCGCTGGCGCTGTGGAATGTCTGGCCGTCGCTCTGGATGGCGGGACGGCGCGACTGGCCGATCGCCACCCGCGCACGCTGCGCGGCGAGCTGCTCGCGCAGCCAGGCGAGCCACGCGTCCATGCCCAGGTTCTTACGCGCCGACAGCCGCAGCACCGGCGCCGGGTTGGCGAGGTTGCGCAGATGCGCCTCGGCTTGGTCGGGATCGAAGTCGTCGAGCACGGCCAGCAAGTCGGTTTTGGTCAGCAGCATGGCGTCGGCGGCGCGGAACATCACCGGGTACTTGGCCGGCTTGTCGTCGCCTTCGGTGACCGAGAGCAGGGTCACGTTGAGGTGCTGGCCAAGGTCGAAACTCGCCGGACAGACCAGATTGCCGACGTTCTCGATGAACAGGATATCGACGCCGTCGAGATTCATGTGATGCAGCGCGTCGTGCACCAGATGGGCGTCGAGATGGCAGGCGGTGCCGGTGACGATCTGGTGCGCCGTTACCCCGAGGGCGCGGATGCGCTCGGCGTCGTTCTCGGTTTCGAGGTCGCCTTCGATCACCGCGCAGGTGAATTCGTTTTTCAAGGCAGTCAGCGTCGCTTCGAGCAGCGCGGTCTTCCCCGAGCCGGGCGACGACATCAGGTTGATCGCGAGGATGCCGCGGCGGTCGAAGTGCTCGCGGTTGTGCGCGGCCTGGTCGTCGTTCTTCGCCAGCAGGCCTTTCAGTACCGACACCGCGGTCGCGCCCTTGGCGACGGGCTTGAAGGCGAGGCGCTGGTTGCCGGGGGTGAGGTTGCAGCCGCAGGTGTTACACATTTTGGGTGAGTAGTGATGTAGTGAGTAGTGAGTGGTGAGTGGTGAGTGGTGAGTGGTGAGTGGTCAGGTGGGGACGGTTTCGAGTTCGACGCTTTCGAGCAGGAGCTCGTCGCCGCTGACGATTTGAGTATGCCAGTCGCCGCAGGCGCCGCAGAGCAGGCGGTTCATCGCGGCTTCGGTTTCGGCGCCGCAGGTCTGGCAGCGCACGGTGATCGGCGCGTGGCTGAATTCGAGTTCGGCGTGTTCTGCGCGGCTGCCGGCGGCGGCCAGCGGAAATGCGGTGGCCAGCAGTTCCGGCACCACGCCGGCCAGCGGGCCGATGTGCACGCGGATCAGGCTGGCCTGCATCGCAGCATGCTGAACAATCACGGCTTCCACCTGTTCGACCAGCGCCTGTGCGACAGCCAGTTCATGCACCCCCCACCTCCTGGGCTTGGCCTTCCAGGATCTGGTCGAGCAGTTCCCAGGTGCTGCGGGCATCGGCTTCGGTAATAGTCTGGATGGCGTAGCCGACGTGCACCATGACGAAGTCGCCGATTGCGGGCGGTTCGTCCTGCATCATGAACAGACTGACATCCCGCCATACCCCCTTGGCCTGACAGCGCGCGATAAAACCGTCGATTGATTCAATCTGCATCGGAATGGCGAGGCACATGCGTGGCAATCAGAATCCATATCCGGATCAGTATATGTGATTTACCGGCGCTTTGCCGGGCCGGGTGTGTCACAAAATAATGATTTCCAATCATAAGCTTGAGTGAATTACTCGGTTGTTATTCGCGTGGCGGGCTGGTAGATTGAATCGATGAAAACGCTCGTGCTCGGTATCGGCAACACCCTGCTCACCGACGAAGGCATCGGCATTCATGTGTTGCGGGCACTCGAACCCGAGTTGGCGGATCGGCCCGATGTGACCCTGCTCGACGGCGGCACGCTGTCCTTCACCCTGGCGGGACCGATCGGGGACGCCGATGCGCTGATCGTCGTCGATGCCGCCCAGGTCAAATCGAAACCAGGCGACTGGAGATTGCTGGAGGGAGAGGAGATGGACGCATTCCTGATGGGCAATCGCAAGGCCTCGGTGCACGAGGTGGGGCTGACCGATCTGCGCACCATCGCGATCCTGACCGGCCACTGGCCGGAAAAGCGCGCCATGCTGGCCATCCAGCCGCAAACCATCGATTGGGGAGAATATCCCACGCCTGCCGTCGCCGCGGCCATTGCGCCGGCCTGTGCGGCGATCCGCGGCCTGATTCAGGCATGGCGTCATGGCGCGTGATTCCATCCCCCTGCACGTTGTCCCGCCGGGCGAACCCGGCCTGAGCGGCAACGCGCCGCCGCTGCTGCGCGAACTGCTCGAGAGGGTGCGACGCCTGCTCGATGACGGCGAGTCCTCCGCCATCGACCTGTCGGCGTTGCCGCTGACGCCGGCCGACCTGGCCTGGCTGCGCGACAAGCTGGGCACCGGAGAAATTGCTGTCACCCTGCACGCCCACGGTGAATCCACGCTGAACGAGACAGGGTGTCCAGGCATATGGTGGGTGACGCATCGCAACGAACAGGGCGCGGTCATGTCGCAATTCATCGAAGCGGCGTTCGTGCCCGAACTGGTCAAGGCGCATCCACGGGATGTTTTAACAGGACAAGAATATCTTGAATCAATGATTTCCGGTTGCTAGACTGAATCAGGCACCGTTCACCCGGTGTTTACGTCAGGAGACACGCATCATGCAGGGTTCGTTGATCGACACGCTCGCACGGCAGGGCGTCACCCGCCGCGCTTTTCTCAAGTACTGCGCGACGCTGGCCTCGATGATGGCGCTGCCGCCTGCCGCGGGACGCGCCATGGCCGAGGCGATGGCAGCGGCGAAGCGGCCGTCGGTGATCTGGCTGCCGTTCCAGGAATGCACCGGCTGCACCGAATCGATCACGCGTTCGCACTCCCCGACCCTCGAAGGCATGATCTTCGACATGATCTCGCTGGACTATCAGGAGACGCTGATGGCCGCCGCCGGCCACCAGGCCGAGGAAGCCCTGCGCCATGCGATGAAGGAGAACGCGGGCAAGTACCTGCTGATCGTCGACGGTTCGATCCCGCTGGGTCAGGATGGCGCCTACTCCTGCATCGGCGGACGTTCCAATGTGGATCTGTTGAAGGAAGCGGCACAGGGAGCCGCCGCGGTCATTGCCGTGGGCACCTGTGCCTCCTTTGGCGGCATCCCGAAAGCCAATCCGAATCCGACCGGCGCGGTATCGGTATCCGACCTCGTCCAGGACAAGCCCGTCGTCAACATTCCCGGCTGCCCACCCATTCCGGTGGTGATGACCGGCGTGCTGGCGCATTACCTCACCTTCGGCAGCCTGCCCGAACTCGATGACAAGAAGCGGCCCAAATCCTTCTTCGGCGAAACCATCCACGACCGCTGCTACCGCCGCCCCTTCTACGACCAGGGCAAGTTCGCCAGAACCTTCGACGACGAAGGCGCGCGCCAGGGCTGGTGCCTGTTTGAACTCGGCTGCAAGGGGCCGGTGACGCACAACGCCTGCGCCACGGTGAAATGGAATGGCGGCACCTCGTGGCCGGTGGAATCGGGGCACGGCTGTCTCGGCTGTTCCGAACCTGACTTCTGGGACGGCGGCGGCTTCTACAAGGCGCTCTCGGTGCCGGCCGATCCACTCAAGTTCGTCGCCGCCTCTTCGGTTGTGGGCGCGGGGGTGGGCGCGGCGGTCGGCTTCGCCAACCGGGCCAGCAAGAATGCCGCCAGGTCGGCGCATGAGACGACCACACTGGCCGATCTGGAGAAATGACATGAACGCACTGCAGTTTCTCACCTGGGTCCGTGGGCCGGGCCTGAACATCGCCATCGGTATTTTCATGCTGGGGGTCCTCTGGCGTCTGCTTGAGATCTACTCGCTGGGCCGCAGAAAGGATCTCTCCGCGCCGCGCCGCACGGCCGGCGCGTCCGGTCTGCACACGGTGTTCCGGCGCTCGCTGCCGGCGCCCGGAATGCTGAAATATTCGCCAGTGAGTTATACCGCCGGCTACCTGTTCCATATCGGCCTGGTCCTGATTGTGTTCCTGTTTGCGCCCCACATCCTGCTGATCCAGAATGCCATTGGCCTGTCGTGGCCGGGTCTGCCTTCCCGGTTCGTGGACATGATCACGGTGGTGACGATGGCGGCGATGGTGGCGGTGCTGGTCGACCGTATCAACAAGGCGCCCAAACGTTTTCTCAGCACCTTCGAGGACTGGTTCGCCTGGACGGTGACTTTTCTGCCGGTGCTGACCGGCTGGCTGGCGGTGCAGCACCTGCTGCTGCCTTATCCCACGATGCTGGCGCTGCATATCCTCTCCGTGGAAATTCTGCTCATCGTGCTTCCCTTCACCAAGCTGTTTCACGCCTTCACGCTGTTCGGTTCGCGCTGGTACAACGGCCAGGTCAACGGCCATAAGGGCGTGCCGGTATGAGCTTCATTGTCAAAGAGGAGGCTGCATGAGCGCGACACTCGAAAAAGGCCTCCGCGTCCTCAAGGAAGTCATCGACGCGCCCATCGCCAGCTACTTCAACAGCTGCGTGCACTGCGGCCTGTGCGCCGAGGCCTGCCTGTTCTACACCGAGACCGGCGATCCCAGATACACGCCGATCCACAAGCTGGAACCGCTGCGCCGCGTCTACGAGCAGGAATACACCCTGCTCGGGCGACTGAAGAAAATGCTCGGCCTGTCGAAGCCCGTGACCGACGGCGAGCTCGATCAATGGCAGGAGCTGGTCTACAACAGTTGCACATTGTGCGGCCGCTGTTCCGCGGTGTGCCCGGTCGGCAACGACATCGTCTACATGGTGCGCAAGTTCCGCGAAGGCATGTCGGCATCCGGCCATGCGCCCGAGGGGATCAGGAGCGCCGTCAATCGCACCGTGACCCTCGGCAGCCCGATGGGGGTGAAGCTGCCCGCGGTGCAGGCGCAGATGAAGCACGTGGAAAAAGACGTCGGCCTGCCCATCCCGCTCGACGCGGAAGGCGCCGAGTACCTGGTCGTGCTGTCCTCGATGGAAATCATCAATTTCCCGGAATATCTGGGCGCCATCGCCCGGATCATGCAGCAGGCCGGCAAGACCTGGACGCTGTGTTCGACCGCGTTCGAGGCGACCAACGCCGGCATCCAGATCGGCAACTCCGACCTCGCGAAGGTGATCGTCTCGCGTATCGTCGAGGGCGCGGAAAAGCTCAGGGTCAGGACCGTCATCAGCCCCGAGTGCGGCCACGCCTATACCGCGCTGCGCTGGGAAGGCGCCAACCTGATCGGGCGGCCATTCACTTTCGAGGTGAAGCACATTATCGAGGTGCTGGGGGAATTCCAGGCGCAGGGCCTGCTGAAGACCGAAGGCTTCGAGAGCGACCGGCTGACCTTCCACGACCCCTGCCAACTGGTGCGGCGCGGCGGTGTGATCGGGCAGCCGCGCACGCTGATGAACATGGTGGCGAAGAACTTTGTCGAGATGCCCGACGCCGGCTACATGAACTGGTGCTGCAGCGGCGGCGGCGGCGCCTCCGCCATCGAGGAAGGCGAAGCGCTGCGGCTACAGGCATTCCGGAAAAAGAAATCCCAGTTCGATGCCGTCAGCCCGGATCGGGTGGTCACCGCCTGCGCCAACTGCCGCATCGTGCTGGAAGAAAGCCTGGAGCATTACAACATGGACATCCCGGTCGTCGGCCTGACCGAAATGATTGCCGAACATATCCCGAACAAGCCGCAAGCCGCAGCCAGGGCAGAAGGAGCCTGACGCCATGACCACCGCACAGCGCATCGTCGTCGATCCCATCACCCGCATCGAGGGCCACCTGCGCATCGAGGCCGAAACCGACGCCAGCGGCAAGATCACTCGCGCCTATTCTGCCGGCACCATGGTGCGCGGCATCGAGATCATCCTGCGCGGGCGTGATCCGCGCGACGCCTGGGCGTTTGCGCAAAGGATCTGCGGCGTCTGCACGCTGGTGCACGGCATCGCCTCGGTGCGCGCGGTCGAGGACGCGCTGCATCGCGCCCTTCCCGGCTATGGCATTCCGCAGAATGCCGAACTGATCCGCAACCTGATGATCGCGGCGCAGTTCGTGCACGACCACGTGATGCACTTCTACCATCTGCACGCGCTCGACTGGGTGGATGTCGTGTCGGCGCTCAAGGCCGATCCCAAGGCCACCTCGGCGCTCGCGCAGAGTCTGTCCGGCTATCCGAAATCGTCGCCGGGCTATTTCGCCGACGTGCAGAAAAAGGTGAAGACCTTCGTCGAGCAGGGCCAGCTCGGCATCTTCGCCAACGCCTATTGGGGCCATCCCGCCTACAAGCTGCCGCCGGAAGCCAACCTGATGGCGCTGGCGCACTACCTCGACGCGCTCGCCTGGCAGCGCGACGTGGTCAAGCTGCACGCCATCTTCGGCGGCAAGAATCCGCACCCCAATTTCGTGGTGGGTGGCGTGCCCTCGGCCATTTCCATCCAGCCCGGTGCGGGCCATGGCAGGGGCGGGCCGCATTACCGCGGCGGCCAGGATGCGACCGCGCTCAATATGGTGGGCCTGGAGACGATCCAGAACGTCATCCGGCAGATGCGCGAATTCGTCGATCAGGTCTACGTGCCTGACACCCTCGCGATTGCCGGGTTCTACAAGGACTGGGCCGGACGGGGCGAGGGCCTCGGCAACTTCCTGTCGTTCGGCGACCTGCCGTCGAAAAGCTTCTGGGATACCGATTCCTGTCTCATTCCGCGCGGCGTCATCCTCGACCGCGACCTCACCAGGATCCATCCCATCGACCTCGATGCGGACAACGAAATCCAGGAGTTCGTCAGCCATTCCTGGTACCAATACAGCCAGGGCGACGGGCAGGGGCTGCATCCGTTCAAGGGCGAAACGGAACTCAACTACACCGGGCCGAAGCCGCCGTACCAGCATCTCGATGTCGACAGGAAGTATTCCTGGATGAAATCGCCGCGCTGGCAGGGAAAATCGATGGAAGTCGGTCCGCTTGCCCGCGTGCTGATGCTGTACGCCAGCGGCAACGCCCAGGCGAAGGAACTGGTTGGCATCACGCTGAAGACGCTCGATGTGCCGGTCGATGCGCTGTTCTCCACGCTGGGCCGCACCGCCGCGCGCACGCTGGAATCGAAGATTCTTGCCGACGCCATGCAGGGCTGGTACGACCAGTTGATCGCCAACATCAAGGCCGGCGACATCCGGACCTTCAACGAGCAGTACTGGGAGCCGTCGACCTGGCCCGGGCACATGCAGGGCGTCGGCCTGATGGAAGCGCCGCGCGGCGGCCTTTCGCACTGGATCGTCATCGACGACGGCAGGATCAGCAACTACCAGGCGGTGGTGCCGAGCACCTGGAATGCCGGTCCGCGCGACACGCAAGGCCAGCCGGGCGCCTACGAGGCGGCGCTGCAGGACAACCATGTGATGCACGATCCGAAGCAGCCGATCGAGATCCTGCGCACCATCCATTCCTTCGACCCCTGCATCGCCTGTGCCGTCCATGTGACCGATCCGGACGGCGAGGAACTGGTGCAGGTGAAAATCAAGTGACCCGCCGCGAGATTTTGAACATGATGCGCCTGCAACGAAAGCCATGATCGTGATCTTGCCGGTCACCCGGATGAACCCCGTGTGCTATGTTGAACGGGGGGGTAACTACCATGCAGAACGGACATTCCATCATCAAAGCCATACGCGCGGGACTGGAACGCGAGCCGCGCATCAATCTGCATCGCTGGCCCATTCACCTCGAGATGGGCGATGACGGCGTCCTGATCATGCAAGGCGATGTCGAGAACCTCTCCGCGAGGAAAATTGCCTGTGGGATTGCGGGCGCGGTGCCCGAGGTGCGCGGGGTGGTGGATCGTCTGCAGATTGCCACTGCGGATCCAAAGGGCGACGGCGAGATTCTCGACGTGCTGGGAGCCTTGCTGCTCGATGCGCGCGATTTGAAGAACTGCACATTGCGCGTGATGAAGAAGGGGCAGCCCCTTGCGCTGCAGAAAATCATCGATGATGACGCCAGCGGCGACATCCTGGCTGCAGTGGAGGCCGGCGTCGTGACGCTCGATGGATGGGTCATCAGTCTTTCGCACAAACGCCTGGCGGGCGTGCTGGCGTGGTGGACACCGGGCTGTCGGGATGTCGTGAACGCACTCGAGGTGGTGCCGCCGGAGCAGGATGGCGACGATGAAATCAGCGATGCCCTGTTGTTGGTGCTCGAAATGGATCCGCTGATTCTCCATTCCGGGCGGATCCGCATCCAGACGCAGGATGGCGTGGTCACGCTGCAAGGGCTGGTCAGGTCCCAGGCGGAAAAGGAGCGGGCGGAGCAGGACGCGTGGTGCCTGTTCGCGGTGGACAATGTCATCAACCGGATTGCCGTTGACTAGCGTTCACCAGTGCCGGGTCGGGCGTAGCGGGCAGGCCGCCGGTGTTCTTGAGCAGCACCACGCTGGCGGTGAGCTGGCGTATCTGGATGCTGGTCAGATTGATCTCGGCAGCAAGTTCGGCGGTTTGTGTGCTGATCACGTTGAGCGAACTGATCGTGCCGGCGCGATACTGATCCTCGGCGTATGCCCGGGCGCGTCGCGCCGCAGCCAGTGTCAGCGTCTGTTCGCTGGCTTCCTGTCGCAGCAGACGCGCTGCCGCCAGGTTGTCCTCGATTTCCTGGAACGCCGTCAGCACCGTCTGCCGGTAGGTGGCCACGGCCTGGTCATAACCGGCGCGTGCCTGCTCGACCGCGGCGTGCCGCGCGCCGCCATCGAACAGCGCCATCGCCAGGCCGGGGCCCAGCGACCAGAACCGGCCCGATGCGCTGAACAGCTGATTGAGCACGCTGGCGCCAAAGCCGCCATTGGCGCCCAGATCCAGAACGGGGAAATAGGCTGTCCGGGCCAGACCGATCTGCGCATTGGCGGCCGCGGCCAGACGTTCGGCCGAGGCAATGTCGGGCCGCCGCTGCAAGACGGTCGAGGGCAGCAGTTCCGGTAATGCCGGGACGGGTGGCAGAGCAGTGGCGGTCGCAAACTGCGTTTCTTTCCCGCCGAGCAGCACGGTCAACGCGTGCGACAACTGGGCACGCTGCAACTCGATCTCGCTGAGCTGGGCGCGTACATTGCCCAGTTGGGTGTCCGCCTGGGCGATGTCGAGACCCGACGCCACGCCGGCACTGTGGCGGTCGCGGGTCAGCTGGAGAAAACGCGTATCGGCGTCCAGCGTACGTTGCAGCAGTTGGTGCTGGAGGTCGGTGGCACGGAGCTGGAACCAGGTCTGGGCGAGCAGCGCCTGGATCGACAGCCGTGCCGAGGCCAGATCGTCGGCACTCGACTCGGCGCGGGCCTGGGCCGTCTCGATGGTGCGGCGGACCCGGCCCCATAAATCGACTTCCCAGCCGGCGCTGGCGGACAGGCTGCCATGATTGTTGACGGACTCTCCCTGTGCCCGCCCGCGGCTGGCGCTCGCCGTGCCCGTCACCTCCGGCAGACGCGCGGCACGGGCGCTGTCGACCGCCGCGCGCGCCGCGCGATACTGGGCTTCGGCCACCCTGAGCGATTGATTGTCGATTGCGACGCGTGCTTCCAGCCTGTCCAGTTCGGCGTCGTCGAAGACGCGCCACCAATGCTCGGGCACCGTGTAGGCGTCTGGCTGTGCCGTTTGCCATGTACCGCCGGCCTCAGTGAAACGATCCGGCAGCACGACGTCCGGACGGCTGTACTCGGGGCCGATCGTGCAGGCACTGAGCCACAGCAGCGGGATGGACAGGATGATCGGACGAAGCCGCACCGGAGTCTCCTTCAGGCAGGGTACATGGCCGGCACCGTCGGGGCGGCGCGGCGCATGACCAGGTTGCGCAGGCGGTCCATCAACAGATAGACCACCGGCGTGGTGTAGAGGGTCAGCAGCTGGCTGACCAGCAGGCCGCCCACGATGGCGATGCCGAGCGGGTTGCGCAGCTCGGCGCCGTCGCCGCTGCCCAGCGCCAGCGGGACGGCGCCGAAGGTGGCGGCGAGGGTGGTCATCATGATCGGCCGGAAGCGCATCTGCGCGGCACGGTAGATGGCGCGCGCCGCGCTGACGCCGTGCCGGCGCTGGCGGTGGATGGCGAAGTCGATCATCAGGATGGCGTTCTTCTTGACGATGCCGATCAGCAGAATGACGCCGATCAGGGCGATGACGTTGAACTCGTTGCCGAAGGCCATCAGTGCCAGCAGCGCGCCCACGCCCGCCGAGGGCAGGGTGGAGAGGATGGTGATCGGGTGGATGAGGCTCTCGTAGAGGATGCCCAGTACGATGTAGACCGTCAGCAGCGCCGTGAGGATCAGGATCGGCTGGCTGGACAGCGAATCCTGGAAAGCCCGGGCCGTACCCTGGAAACCGCCGTGCACCGAGGTGGGCGCGCCGATGCTGGCGAGGGTGCGGTCGATGGCGGCGGACGCCGCGCCCAGCGATACGCCCGGCGGCAGGTTGAAGCTGAGGGTGCTGGCGGGGAACGTGCCCTGGTGATTGATCGCCAGTGGGGCATTCGCCGTCTCGAGACGGGCGATGTCGGACAGGGCCACCTGGCCGCCGCCCGGCGTACTGAACCAGATCGAGCGCAGCGATTCCGGGCTGGTCAGCCAGGCCGGCGCCAGTTCCATGACCACACGATACTGGTTGAGCGGATTGTAGATCACCGACACCTGGCGCTGGCCGAAGGCGCTGTTGAGAGTGGAATCGACGGCGCTCATGGTCAGCCCGAGACTCGCCATGCGGTCGCGATCGAACACCAGGCGGGTCTGCAGCCCTTTGTTCTGCTGGTCGCTGTTGACGTCGGTCAGCTCGGGCAGATCCATCAGGGCGCGCCGGACGCGGGGCTCCCAGGCACGCAGGTCGGTCAGGCGGTCGGCCTGCAGCGTGTATTGATAGGTGGCGTCGCTTTGCCGGCCGCCGATGCGCACGTCCTGCGCCGGATTCAGGATCAGGCTGGCACCGGGTTCGTGCGCCAGCTTGCCGCGCAGCCGCGCCACCACCTTGTCGGCCGATGGCCGGCCCGTGCCCAGCGGCTTGAGGGTGACGAACATGAAGCCGGAATTGGTTTGTCCGCCGCCGGTAAAGCCGACCACGGTATCCACCGCCGGGTCGCGCTGGACGATACGCATGAGATCAAGCATTTTCTGGCGCATCGCCGTGAAGGAAATGCTCTGATCCGCCTTCACCCCGCCCATGATGCGGCCGGTGTCCTGGGTGGGAAAGAAGCCTTTCGAGATGGCCGTGTACAGGTGCACGTTGAGCGCGACGGTCAGGCCCAGCAGCGCCAGCATCAAGGCGCTGTGGCGCAGCGACCAGGCCAGGCTGGCACGGTAGCCGCGCTTGAGCCGGCGCAGCAGGCGCGCATTCCAGCGTGCCCATGGACCGGGCGCGGTGTCGGGCGGCGGGGCCTTGAGCCAATGCGCGCACAGCATCGGCGTGGCGGTGAGCGAGACCACCATCGACACCAGGATGGCGGCCGACAGGGTGACGGCGAATTCGCGGAACAGGCGGCCGACGATGCCGCCCATGAACAGGATGGGAATGAACACCGCCACCAGCGACAGGCTGATCGACACCACCGTGAAGCCGATCTCGCGCACGCCAGCCAGCGCAGCCGCGAAGGGCTTCATGCCGGACTCAAGATGTCGCGTGATGTTCTCCGTCACCACGATGGCGTCGTCGACCACGAAGCCGGTGGCCACGGTCAGCGCCATCAGCGACAGGTTGTCGATGCTGTAGCCGGCCAGATACATCACGCCGCAGGTGCCGATCAGCGACACCGGCACGGCGACGGTGGGGATCATCGCGGCGCGCGCGCGGCGCAGGAACAGGAACACCACCAGGATCACCAGGCCGACCGCGATCGCCAGGGTGCGCTGCACCTCGCGCAGGGAGCCGCGAATGGTCGGCGTGCGGTCCATCACCACGTCAAGATCGATCGCCGCGGGAATGACCGCGCGCAGGCGCGGCAGCAGCGCGCGCACGCTGTCGACGGTCTGGATGATGTTGGCGCCGGGCTGGCGGTAGAGGATCAGCAGCACGGCCGGCCGGCTGTTGGCGGCACCGAAGTGGCGCACGTCCTGGACCGAATCGTGTACATCGGCGACATCCTGCAGGCGTAACGGCGCGCCGTTGACGTAGCTCAGGATCAACGGCTTGAAGTCCGCCGCCGTGCGGCCCTGGTCGCTGGAGCCGAGCTGCCAGTGACGGCCGCCGTCTTCCAGTGTGCCCAGCGGGCGGTAGGCATTGCTGGCGACGATGGCGGCGCGCACCTTGTCGAGGGACAGGCCGCTGTGGTTGAGCGCGGTCGGGTTCAGCTCGACCCGCACCGCAGGCAGGGCGCCGCCGCCGATGTTGACCTGGCCGATGCCGTCGATCTGCGACAGCCGCTGCGCCAGCACGGTGGACGCGGCGTCGTACATCTGTCCCGGCGTCAGCGTACCGGAGGTCAGCGACAGAATCATGATCGGCGCATCGGCCGGATTGAGTTTGCGGTAGGTCGGCATCGACGGCAGGCCGGACGGCAGCAGCGCACGGGAAGCCTGGATGGCCGCCTGCACGTCGCGCGCCGCGCCGTCGATGTCACGGTCGAGATCGAATTGCAGGACCACGCGGGTGCTGCCGAGCGAACTCGACGACGTGATTTCGGTCACCCCCGCGATGCGGCCCAGGGTGCGTTCCAGTGGCGTGGCGACCGTTGCCGCCATCGTTTCCGGGCTGGCGCCGGGGAGCGAGGCCTGCACCGAGAGGGTCGGAAAATCCACCTGCGGCAAGGGCGCCACCGGCAGATTGAAATACGCCATCATGCCGGCCAGGACGATGCCCAGCGTCAGCAGCGTGGTGGCGATGGGCCGATGGATGAAGATGGCGAAGGCGTTCATGCCGGTTCAGCGGCGGATCGGCTCGTCTGGAAGCGCCGCGCCAGCCGGTCGAAGGCCAGGTAGATCACTGGCGTGGTGAACAGGGTCAGCATCTGGCTGAACAGCAGGCCGCCCACCATGGCCAGGCCCAGCGGCTGGCGCAGTTCCGAACCCACGCCCGTGCCCAGCATCAGCGGCAAGGCGCCCAGCATAGCGGCCAGGGTGGTCATCAGGATCGGGCGCAGCCGCAGCAGGCACGCCTGGTAGATCGCTTCACGTGGCGCAAGCCCCTGTTCACGTTCCGCACTCAATGCGAAGTCGATCATGAGAATCGCGTTCTTCTTGACGATGCCGATCAGCAGAATGATGCCGATGATGCCGATCACGTCCAGTTCGCTACCCGCCAGCATCAGCGACAGCAAGGCGCCAATCCCGGCCGATGGCAGGGTGGACAGGATGGTGATGGGATGAATGGCATTCTCGTAGAGCACGCCGAGCACGATGTACATCGTCACCACCGCCGCCAGGATCAGCAGCAGGGTGTTGGTCAGCGAAGACTGGAACGCCAGCGCCGCCCCCTGGAAGCTGGTCTCGATGGACATGGGCAGGCCAAGTGCCGTTTCGGCCTGCTGGATGGCCTTCACGGCGCTGCCCAGCGAAGCACCGGCGGCCACGTTGAACGACACGGTAGCGGCGGGGAACTGGCCGACATGACTGATCAGGAGCGGGGTGTCGCGTTCCTCGATGCGGGCCACCGAGGTGAGCGGCACCTGCTGTCCCGAGGCGGTCGGCACATACAGGCCATCGAGCGCGGCGGGACCGGCCTGGAAGGCCGGCTGGACTTCCAGCACGACGCGGTACTGGCTCGACTGGGTGAAGATGGTCGAGATCAGGCGCTGCCCGAAGGCGTCGTACAGCGCATTGTCGATCGCCGCCACCGTGACGCCCAGCCGGCCGGCCGCATCGCGGTCGATGTCGACAAAGGCCTGCAGACCGTTGTTCTGCAGGTCGCTGGCGACGTCGGACAGTTGCGGCAGTTGCTTCAACCGGGCGACCAGCCGGGGCACCCATTCGGCCAGCGCCTTCGAATCCGGCGACCCGAGCGTGAATTGATACTGTGCCCGCGAGACCCGGTCCTCGATGGTCAAATCCTGAACCGGCTGCATGGTGACGGTGATGCCGGCTACGTTTTTAGCCTCTTCTGTCAGGCGGCGCATCACGACCGTAGCAGACTCGCTGCGCTGCGCATGCGGCTTCAGGGCGATCTGCATACGGCCGCTGTTGAGCGTGACGTTGTCGCCGTCCACGCCGATGAACGACGACAGGCTGGCCACCGCCGGATCCTTGAGGATCACGGCGGCCAGCGCCTGCTGGCGTTCGCCCATGGCAGGGTAGGAAATCGACGGGTCGGCTTCGGTGATCGCCTGGATGAGGCCTGTGTCCTGCACCGGAAAGAAGCCCTTGGGTATCCAGACGTAGAGTGCAACGGTCAGGCCGAGGGTGGCGGCCGCGACCCACAGCGTGGCGCTCTGGTGGTTCAGCACCCAGGCCAGCGCCCGGCCGTACGCCGCGACGATGCGTTGAAAGAATTCGGTGGAATGGCGCGCCCCTGGTGTTTCGGCGCGCAGCAGGCGCGCGCACAGCATCGGCGTCAGGGTCAGCGACACCACGGCAGAGATCAGGATGGCCACCGCCAGGGTGATGGCGAACTCGTGGAACAGCCGGCCGACCACGTCGCCCATGAACAGCAGTGGAATCAATACGGCAATCAGCGAGAAGGTCAGCGAGATGATGGTGAAGCCGATCTGCTTCGATCCCTTCAGCGCGGCGTCCAGTGGCGGTTCGCCCTCCTCGATGTGGCGCGTGACGTTCTCGATGACCACGATGGCGTCGTCGACCACGAAACCGGTGGCGATGGTCAGCGCCATCAGGGTCAGGTTGTTGATGGAAAAGCCGGCCAGGTACATGACGCCGAAGGTGCCGACCAGCGAGATGGGTACCGCGAGGCTGGGAATGATCGTCGCCGGGACCTTGCGCAGGAACAGGTAGATCACCATCACCACCAGCGCCACCGCCAGCAGCAGCGAGAATTCCACATCGGCCACCGAGGCCCGAATGGTGACCGTGCGGTCGGACAGCAGCGTGACGTCGACCGATCCCGGCAGACTGGCCTGCAGGCCGGGCAGGGCGGCCTTGATGCGGTCGGTGACCGCGATGACGTTGGCGCCGGGCTGGCGCTGCACATTGAGAATCACCCCCGGGCGCGTGTTGGCCCAGGCCGCCAGCCGCGTGTTCTCGGCACTGTCAATGACATCCGCCACATCCCGCAGGCGGATCGGCGCGCCGTTTTTGTAGGCAATGATCAGATTGACGTAGTCGTCGGCCGATTTCAACTGGTCGTTGGCGTCGATCGCCGACGCGCGCAGCGCCCCGTCGAAGCTGCCCTTGGGCGTGTTGACGTTGGCCGTGCCGATGGCCGTGCGCAGATCCTCGAGCGACAGGCCCGATGCGGCCAGCGCTCGGGGATTGACCTGGATACGCACCGCCGGCCGCCGGCCGCCGGCCAGGCTGACCAGACCGACGCCCGGCAGTTGCGAAATCTTTTGCGCGATGCGGTTTTCCACCAGATCGTGCAGGCGCGCCAGCGGCAGCGACGGCGAGGTCACCGCCAGGGTGAGGATGGGAGCGTCGGCCGGATTGATCTTGCTGTAGACCGGCGGCATCGGCATGTCGGTCGGCAGCAGGTTGGACGCGGCGTTGATGGCGGCCTGCACTTCCTGTTCGGCCACGTCCAGCGTCAGGTCGAGACTGAAGCGCAGCGTGATGACCGAGGCGCCGCCGGAACTGGTCGAGGACATTTCCCGGAGGCCGGGCATCTGCCCGAGCTGTCGTTCCAGCGGTGCGGTGAGGGTGGCGGTGATGACATCGGGGCTGGCCCCCGGATAGAGCGACATGACCTGGATGGTCGGGTAGTCCACCTCGGGCAGCGCCGACAGCGGCAGCAGGCGAAACGTCACCGCGCCGGCCAGCAGGATGGCCAGCATCAGCAGCGAGGTGGCCACCGGCCGCAGGATGAAAAGCCGCGAGGGGTTCACAGGGTGTTGATGCCGTATACCAGGGCCAGACAGGCGATGCCCGTCAGAACCATGGCGCCGAGAAACACTTTCTCCGCAATCGCCTCGACGACAGGCGGCCGGCCGATCCTGTGCGAGCGCATGGCCCAGTAGGACAGCAGGCCGGAGATCACGAACAGCAAGGCATTCATGGCGATCAGGTCATCGACCAGGGTTTCCATGTGACGTATCGTGACGACTACCCGGATCAGGCCGATCGCGGTCAGGCATACGCCCACCATGGTGGCGGATACCGTGAAGACGTGAACGCTCAGATCCACGTCCAGCGACGGGGCCGGTGAGTCGTCACGCTCCGGGGGAGGGGGAACGGCCGCAGGCTTGCTCACGATTGCTGCCCGGACCTGATCGCCGGCTTGCGCCCCCGGGCCGGGCCGCCGGGAACGATGATCTCGGCCCTGGCGCCGTCGCGCAGTTTGTCGGTGCCGTCGATCACCACCTTGTCTCCGGCCTCGATCGTGCCCTCGATGGCCACCCAGTCCCCATCCTGCGCGCCGGGAACGACCGCAACCCTCGTTACGATGCCGTCCGCGTTGACGCGGTAGACGAAGCTGCCTTGCTCGCCACGCTGGATCGCTGCGGCCGGCACGGCAAGCACCTGGGGCAGCGTGCCCAGCAGCAGGCGGATGTTGACGAACTGGTTGGGGAACAGCGCGTTGTCGCGATTGGCGAATCCGGCCCTGATCCTGAGGGTGCCCGTGGCCGTATCGATCTGGTTATCGGTCGTGAGGAGCTGGCCATCCGCCAGGTGGTTTTTCTGCTCGCGGTCCCAGGCTTCGACGTGGAGGGCATCATGCGCCGATGTCCCGTGGTGGATGGCCGCCAGGTTCGCCTCCGGCACGGCGAACAGCACGGTGGTCGGCTGCAACCGGGCAATGCTGGCCAGCCCGTTGGCATCGCTTGCGTGCACCTGGTTGCCGGGGTCGATCTGGCGCAGGCCGATGCGGCCGGATGACGGGGCGGTGACGCGGGTCCATTCCAGTTGCAGCCTGGCATTGTCCACCTGGCTGCGATCCGTCTCCACCGTGCCCTGATACTGGCGCACGAGGGCGTCCTGGGTATCCACCTGCTGGCTGGCGATGGCGTCCCTGGCGAGGAGCTGCCGGTAGCGGGCGAGGTCGATGCGGGCGTTGTCGAGCAGCGCGCTGTCGCGCTGCAACTGTCCGCTGGCCTGGTCGAGCTGGATCTGGAACGGGCGTGGGTCGATCCGGGCCAGCAGTTGCCCCGCCCTGACCATCTGGCCTTCGCGGAAATTTACGCTGAGCAGCGTGCCGTCGACCTTGGCGTGGACGGTGACCAGATTGACGGGGGTGACCGTGCCGAGCGCATTCAGCCAGACACGGATATCGGTTTTGCGGGCCGCTGCCACCGAAACCGGTTGCGGATGGCTGTTGCCCGCGCCTTTGCGACCTTTTTTCTCCGCACCCGGGGCAGCGGACGGCGGGGCAAGGTGATCGCTCCAGTACCAGACCCCGCCGATCAGGCCGGCCAGCACGGCGGCGATCAGGGCGGTACGGACAGGATGGCGCGGGCGGAGAGGCGGCGCGGCGGAGGAGCCCATGTCAATGGCCTTGCTGGGAAGGATGGAGAGGATTGCATGGGGAAAGCGGGAGGCGCAGGGTCACCAGCAATCCGCCCTGAGGATGATTCTCTGCCCGGATCGTGCCATGCTGGGCTTGGATGGCGCGGCGCGCAATGGCAAGCCCGAGCCCCACTCCGCCAGAGTTGCGCCCGCGCGCGGCATCGACGCGCACGAACGGATCGAAGATGGATTCCAGCATGTCTTCCGGCACGCCGGGGCCCTGGTCAAGAATCCGCACCACATGATCGATACGGCCGGTCTCATCCGTTTCATCCGTCAGCGTGAGCTTGATCAGGCCGCCATCGGGCGAATGCAGGATGGCGTTGCGCAGGATGTTTTCCAGAACGCTGTGGAGCAGCACGGGGTCACCCAGACAAGGCGCCACGACCTGCTGCGCATAATCGATCCGTATGCCACGGGCCGCGCCTTCAAGCCGGGCATCCTCGGCCATGTCCTCCAGCATCAGGCCCAGATCGATCATCTCGGGCGTGAAAGGATGAACCCCGGTGTCGAGGCGCGAGAAAGTGAGAATCGCGCCGATGAGATCATTCAGCCGTTCGGTTTCGCGCTCGATGCGATCGAGTTCGCTCTCCGCGCCGGTACTCCGCTGTCTGGCCAGTCCCAGCGCTGCCTGGACCCGCGCCAGGGGCGAGCGCAATTCATGCGAGACATCCCGCAGCAAGCCGCGCTGGGACTTGAGCAGGACATCGAGTTGCGCCGCCATGTTGTCCAGCGCGCAGGCCAGATCAACGATCTCGTCGCGCCGGCTGCCCAGGCTCGGCCCGACCCGTCTGCTGAAATCGCCGGCGGCATAAGCTTGTGACGCCTGGCGCAGGCGCTCCATGGGCGAGGTCAGGTAACGCGCCAGCAGCAGGCCGACCAGGCCGCTTGCCAGGGCGGCCATGATCAGCGGCAAGACAATGACCCTGGGCCGCGAAAGAAACCGGCCCAGGGTGGCGCCCTGAAAATCCGGGACCAGCCAGTATTCGCTGCCGTCCGGCAGGCGGATCGCATGCCGGCGTTCATCATGGGGGGTGTGGCTCCGGGCGCGTTCCAGATACCGCTGCAGGTGGCCCAGCGCGCGCGGAGGCACGTCGCGCTGCAGCAGGTCGCGGCCTTCCCTGTCCAGGACCAGAAAGGGAACCAGCTCTTCGGCGTCCAGCCGGGTTGCCCATTCGCGCAGCCCCGGCTTCCCGCCCGTGGCGGCTGCCAGGCGTGCCTGCTGTATCCGGGCGTCGTATTCCTCCATCGGACTGGCCGAGTCATGGCGGGCATGGGTGTGTTCGAGGTAGAAGGACACCGCGATCAGGCTGCCCAGGGCGAACAGGATCAGCGCGATCCAGTAGGTGACGAACAGCTTCCAGAACAGGCGGTGCATGCCGAGTGTGATCATCAGCTTTGCAGATATTGATAACCGATGCCGCGAATGGTCTTGATGCGCTCGCCGCCGTCAGCCAGCGGGCCAAGCTTGCGGCGCAGATTGCTCACATGCATGTCCAGGCTGCGGTCGAAGCGGCCCAGCGGTCTGGACAGGGCGCGCTCCAGCAGGTCGGCCTTGCCGACGGCCCGGCCGGCTTCGTGCAGCAGGATTTCAAGAATGCTGAATTCGGTGCTGGTCAGGGCGACCGCTTTGCCATCCCGCAGCACGCTGCGCGTTCCGCGATGCAGCGACACGTCTCCGACCCGCAGCAATGGGCCCGGGCCGCTTTCGTTTCCGCCGTCCGGGTGCGGCTCGCTGCGGCGCAATACGGCACGGATCCGGGCCTCCAGCACGCGTGGGTTGCAGGGCTTCGGAAGATAATCGTCCGCGCCCAGTTCAAGCCCGATGATGCTGTCCACATCCTCTCCCCGTGCGGTGAGCATCAGGACCGGAGTGATTTTCTCCGCGCGCAGTCCGCGCAGGACGTCGAGGCCATTCAGGCCGGGCATCATCACATCCAGGATGATCAGGTCGAAGTCCTCGTCCAGCGCCCGCTTCAGCGCGAGCGTGCCATCCAGAACCGTGTCGACCCGGAAGCCGTCGCGTTCCAGATACTCCTTCAGCATGAGGGAGAGTTCAGGATCGTCGTCGGCCAGTAGCAGGTGAGGCATCAAGGTTTGCTGACAGGAAAGGCTTGAGCACGATGTTAAAAGTTTTGCCCATCCGGTGGGGCGGGTTTGCACAGATTTACATGAATTTGCGCGCGGTTTACATCCCTTGACCCGTGCCGATCCTAGGATGAATTCAGGTTGGGAGCAGGTGATGGCCCGACCGTTTCCGTCCCCATTCAGGAGTGTTGCATGACGATCAACCAAGCCATCCTGGTCGCCGGTATGGCGGCTTTCATCTCCGGGGCGTGGCAGGAGGGTATGGGCTCCTCCTGACAGGGAGATCTGCCCGGCTGCCAACGTCCATTCATCGCGATGACTGGAAGTGGATCATGAACAAGAAGCTGGCTGTATTTCTTTTCCTGGCGCCGACCCTGGCCCTGCTCGCCCAGCCGGCGACCGCGGACCGGGGCGGACACGACAGGCGTGGCGATGCGCCCCGTTTCGAGCACCACGAGGAGCACCATGAGCCGGCACACTGGCGCGAAGGTCATTGGCGCCATGGCGCGCATGATGGCCGCATCGGCTGGTGGTGGGTGACGGGTGGCCTGTGGAACTTCTACCCTGCGCCGGCATACCCCTTCCCCGATCCCTATGAGCCGCCCGTCGTGGTGCAGCAGGCCCCACCCGCGGTGCTGATCCAGCAGCCGGCTCCCGGCGCGGTTCCACCGCCTGTCCAGCCGGGCCAGAACTGGTACTACTGCCCGACTTCAGGAGCGTATTACCCCTATGTCGGCACCTGTTCGGTTGACTGGCAATTGGTACCTGCCACACCGCCGGATGCCCCTCAATAACCCGGAGCGTGCGAGAGAATCATCATGAAGACAGTTTTCTGGAAGAGCGGAGTTCCGGTTCTGGCCCTGCTGGTCCTGGCCGGGTGCGCGACGGTTCCCCAGGGACCGAACGTGGCCGTGATGCCCGGTGTTGGCAAGAGCTTTGAACAATTCGTGGCCGATGAACGCGTCTGCCGGGCCTATGCGGACGAATCGATCGGCACCCGGGTCACCGATGCCGGAGCCGGCAACGTGGTGTCCGGCGCGGCTGCGGGAACGGTTGTAGGCGCCGCCGCCGGTGCCCTGCTGGGCGGTCATCGCGGCGCAGCGGGCGGTGCGGGCGCCGGCCTCCTGATCGGGTCGGCGGTCGGTACGGGCAACGCCAGCGGTGTCCAGTACAACGCCCAGCGTCGATACGACATTGCCTACCAGCAGTGCATGTACGCCAAGGGTAACCAGATCCCGCAGTTTTATGGCGCGCCCACCACGACTTACTACCGCTATGGACGGCCGCTGACGGTCTATCAGCCGCCGCCGACCGTGATCCTGCAGAGTCCGCCGCCCGGATCCATTCCGCCTCCGCCGCCCGGGTCTATTCCGCCTCCGCCTCCGCCAGGGTACTGACAGCGGGGGCAGGCAGTCGTGGTACGGCATCCACCGACAGGAGCAATGACATGGCATGCAATAAAGGGGTGAGCGTCGTGATTCTGGCTGCCTTGCTGATGGCCATCCCGCAGATTTCGCTCGCGGATCATCGGGGCTACGGCGGCCATTACGGTGGTCATTACGGTGGCCATTACGGCAGGGGCGTGCCGTGGTGGTGGATCGTGCCGCCGCTGGCCGCGATGGCCACGTTGCCGTATCGATCCTACGATCCGCAGCCACTCATCATCCAGCAGCCCTCCGCCCTGCAGTCCGCCGTGCAGCCTGGGCCATCCTGGTATTACTGTGAAGCGCCGAAGGGCTACTATCCCTATGTGGCGTCCTGTCCGGGCGGGTGGCGGCCGGTGTCGCCCACCCCTCCGGGCGTATTTCCATGACGCCGCTGGAGTGAAACGGGCGGATGCGGCCTGGATTTCAGGCGTTTTCAGACGATGGGACGCCATCGGACTGGCGGATCAATTCGTCCACATCGTCGATCCTGTCGTGCAACAGGTTGATCCGGTGGGCGAGGCCCTGGATTTCCACGTGTGCCCGCCGATTGACATCAAAATCGAGCTCGCTCCGCAGGCGGTCTTTCTTGTCCTGGCGATTCTGGCTCATCATGATGATGGGGGCCTGGATGGCGGCCAGCATCGAAAGAAACAGATTGAGCAGGATGAACGGGTAGGGGTCCCACGCCCGGCTGCCCAGCTCGACGTTGATCGTCGAATACACGGCCAGGATCAGGCCAAAGGCGATGATGAAGGTCCAGGAACCGCCGAAGGAGGCCACCATGTCGGCCACCCGTTCACTCAGCGTTTCCGATTCCTCGATCACGTCGTTCGGGTTGCGCGCGGCGCGCAGGCGGACCAGCCTTTCCGCCGCATGATACTGCTTGCCCATGACGGTCATCAGGGCCAGCCCCGCATCCGGTTTTTTTCTGAGCAGGATGGTGATGTCATCCAGCCCCACCTCGATGCATTCAGTCGCCTCGGTCGCGGTGGCGTTGGTCTGGTGCGGCGTCTGCGCCAGCATCGATGCAAAACCGAACACCTCGCCATGAATCGGCATGCTCAGCTTTACGACCTGGTTATCCTCGTCGATGGTTGTGATCTGGACCGAACCGGAGACCATGACGAAGGCATGCGCGCTGGGATCGCCAATCTTGTAGATGCGCTGGCGGGGCGCAAAACTGCGCAGCTCGACCTGGCTGGCGAGTACCGCCAGCTCTTCTTCATCGAGCAGGGTGAACAGCGGGACTGCCTTGAGAACTTCATGATTGCAGGGCATCGATGACCTCGGGTACCGGAATGACGTTGAATGATGGGCGCCCCCGCATGAACGTGCGCGTTGAACGGGTCGCGTCGATCCCTCCGGCCCTGGGACGGGCATGGCTTCGAACCGACTCGTTTCAGCCTCTGTTGACAGGCCGTTCAGGCCAGGAACAAGTCCTTGGACAGGGATTCATCTGTTAGTTGCAGGGTGGTCCGCACGGCGGATGGAATCAGCCCGATCGCCGTGGGCGGTGAACAGCGATTCACCGGCTTTGCGGGGATTCCTGTCCGGTGGCCCGGGCGGCGGCATCCAGACGGGCCAGAATCCCGCTCATCCATTCGCGATGTTCGGGTTTCATCACGCAGGCGCGCAGACAGACGATGGTTTCCGCATCCCATGCACGGACGGGATCGTGGGGTTCGAGCATGGCCTGGGGGAGCGCGACGAGAGACAGGTGCAGGTCGTGTTTTGCGGCCGCGGCATGCAGCGCGCGTGCGCGCAGTGAAGCCTGACTGGCGGTGTCGGCCCGGACGGCCCAGACCACGATGTCGAGCTGGGGCGGGGAGAGCGGAGCGAAACGCGTGTCCGCGGCCAGGGCGCGATGCAGGGCCAGGGCGGCCATGCGGCCGGCCGCCAGGTCTTGCGCGAAGGTGCCGCCGGCCACCAGCGGCAGCAGGCGCTGGGTGGCCCACAGCGCCACGGCGGCGGCGCCCGGGCGGGAGCATTCCAGGGAAATCTCGCCCAGATGCGGATCGTCCGAACTCAGGTAGGTATAGGGCGAGTCATGGCGGTAGTGGCGCCGGACGGCGGGGTCGCGGAACAGCACGCAGCCGCAGCCATAGGGCTGGAGGCCGTGCTTGTGAGGATCGATGGCGATGGAGTCGGCCTGCGCCACGCAATTGAACGCCTGCCGGGTGTCGGCGTCCAGGTTGTCGGCCAGCGTAAAGTAACCGCCGTAAGCGGCGTCGACATGAATCCGGAAGGCGTGGCGCGCGCGCAGGGCGAGGATCCGCTCGAGCGGATCGACGGCGCCGCTGGCGGTCGTGCCCAGGGTGACGACCACGGTGCCGATCGTGCCGTCCTGCAAGGCGTCTTCCAGCGCGGCGGGGTCCATGCGTCCCCTTGCATCGGTCGCAATGGCGCGGAACGATACGCCAAGCACGCCGGACAGGCGTTCGTGGGTGTAGTGGGCCTGGCTGGACGCGACGATGCCCTTGCCGGGATGCAGTTCGCGCGCGACCCAGAGCGCCTCGAAATTGGCCAGCGTGCCGCCGCTGCACAGATGTCCCTGACTGGACGTCCAGCCGACCATGCGCGCGATTTCGCCGATGGCTTCCCGTTCCATGACTGAACTGGCGCGCCCGCCATCGTAGGCGTGATTGTTCGGATTGAGCCAGAGGGCCAGCGTGTAGGCCAGCCGCGCGACAGGGTGCGGCGGCTTCTGCATGTGCCCGACGTAGAGCGGATGATGGTAGGGCGCGTTGTCCTGCAGCCGGCGGGCAGCGGCGAGCAGGGGTTCGCGCAGTTCGCTCATGCGAGCGGTCCGCGGCACGTCGGGAAGGTGGCGAAAGCCATCCGCCAGGACGGCCAGGGCTTCGTCCAGCAGGGCCAGGCTTTCCCGGTCGAATGGCATGGGACTTCCGGGACGTGTGAACACGCCCTAGGGTTTGAGCAGGGCGCGCACCTGGCGTTCGATTTCCGGATGATCGAATTCGCGGCCCCCCACTGCGCTGTAAGCGATACGCCCCTGCGGATCGATCAGGTAGGTCGTGGGCAGTCCGGAGATTTTCCAGGTTTTCATGAGCCGGGCATGGGGATCGAGCAGGATGGAAAACGAAGGCGCCGCATCCAGCTGACTGAGGAAGGTGTGAATGGTATCGGCGTCTTCGCCGATGTTCACCGCAAGCACGACGAACGGAGCGTCGGCCAGATTGTGTGCGAGGCGCTCCATGGACGGCATTTCGCGGCGGCAGGGCGGGCACCAGGTCGCCCAGAAATTGACCAGGACGACCTTTCCCTTGAGGCTGCCCAGATCGTGAGGCTGGTCATCGAGATCCTTCAGGGCCAGCATCGGGGCGGGTGTTTGGGCGGCCTGCGCGGTCAGGCTATGGGACAGGGGCGGCAGGTCTGCGGCCAACGCCGCCATGCCGGCTGTCATGAGCAAGACGCCCATCATGCTACGGAGTTTCATCTGCACACCTCACATTTTCGAGTGTTGTTCGGCGTTCCGCGTCACCGGCGTGCCAGTTGACGATCAGGTTGAAACGGCTGCCGCGCGGAAGCGGGTAGGTGGTCATGCCCTGGTTCCAGTCGCCCGCGTGAAAGGTCTGGGTCGAGGGGAACTGGGCCCAGTCGAATGCGATCCGGGCGGCTTCCGCCACGCCGCGACGAACCCATACCGCGTCCCATTCCGCCTTGCCGCGCAGGGTGCGGGGCGGGCCATCGCCGACGACATAACGCCAGTCGGACAGGCGATGTTCGATCGGGAGCGTGCCGATATTGCGGACCACCGTCATGAAGACGCAGCGGGACGCATAGTCTTCCGCCTGTTCCGGGGTAAAGCCGCGCGCCTGGTAGAAGGCCCGTGCCTGATCGGGGCTGATCTGCGTCAGGCGGACCTGGATGCCATGCGTGTCGGCCTGCCAGCTTTCCAGACCGGTTTCGGCATCGCGGCTCGTTTCGGTCGCACCCGCGGCGCTCATCCAGAGGGACATGGCGAGCAGGAGGCACGGCACGTTCCCGACGTGCGTCCGGCCTGGCCCATTGCGTACGCGCCCTTCGCTCATGTTCATTCCTGTATCAGGCAGTCTGGGGCAGCCGGGTTGCCATGGCGCAGATCTCATGGACACCCAGCACATGCAAGGTTCCGCCGAACCGGCGGGCAAAAGCAGGGAAGGTTTCGTCGACCCATCCCGCCGCGGCCATGGCGGTGGGGTCGGTGTCGGCCGGATGTTCATACTTGATCAGGGTGAGGCTGGCGGCCGACAGCCGGATCGCCAGCCAGGCTGCCAGGCTGTCGGACGATACGGACCAGTCTTGCGGGATGTCGGGCGCCTGCCGGCACATTCCGGAGGGCAGCCAGACGGGCGTGAGTCCCTGCCTGAGCGCGCGATCGATCGTGTCCGGGCTGTCGGCGGGAACCAGGCCCGGTTTCAGGTCGCATAACAGGTGGGCATACTGCTCCATGGCGAGCATGGCCATATGATGCGCGGCGGCATCGCTGATCCCGTATCGTTTCTGGGTCAGGCGTACGGTGTCGGCAAAGGGGCCGCCCCCGGGCACCAGCACGATTTCCTGGTCCGCGCGGGCCAGCGCGTCGAGACAGTTTGCCAGCCCGGGCACGCCATGCAGGCTGCCGCCCAGCTTCACGACTCCGAGCATTGCTCCCCTTCCAGGTGGCCGCCGCATTCCCGCGTCAGCCGCAGCATCGCCGACGCCTTGTCGAGACACTCCTGATATTCGTCGTCCGCGCGCGAGTCGGCGACCAGGCCGCCGCCCGCCCAGAAGCGCAACGACTGATCCGAGCCGACCATGGTGCGGATAGCGATGTTGGTGTCCATGTCGCCGTTGAATCCCAGCCAGCCGATGGCGCCGCAGTAGATGCCGCGCCGGTTCGGCTCGAGTTCCTCGATGATTTCCATGGCGCGGATTTTTGGCGCCCCGGTGATGGAGCCTCCGGGGAAGGCCGCGCGCAACAGCCCCACCGCATCGATGCCATCGTCAAGACGACCGGTGACCGTGCTGACCAGATGGTGCACGGTGGTGAAGCTCTCGACCTCGAACAGCTTCGGCACGGCGACCGATCCCGCCTGGCATACCTTACCCAGATCGTTGCGCAGCAGATCGACGATCATCAGGTTTTCCGCACGGTCCTTGAGGCTGTCGCGCAATTCGCGGGCCAGCGCCGAATCTGCCTCGGGCGCGGCGGCGCGGGGGCGCGTGCCCTTGATCGGCTTGGTTTCCACACGCCCCTGCTTCACTTCCAGAAAACGTTCCGGCGAAGAGGAGAGGATGCGCGCCCCCGGGAAATTGAGATAGGCCGAATACGGTGCCGGATTGAGGCGGCGCAGCGTCTGGTATCCCAGCCAGTGATCGCCGTGAGCTTCGGCGACAAAGCGCTGGGCCAGGTTGACCTGGTAGCAGTCGCCGGCGCGGATATAGCGCTGGACCTGGGAGAATGCCTGGCGGTAGCTGTCGGGCGTGAAATTGCAGGTGACCGGGCCGACCCGGAAGGGAGGTCGGGGCGTGGCATGCGGCGTGTCGTTGAACAGGGCGATCAGTTCGTCCCAGCGGGCGTCGGTCCGGGGATCGCGTCCGCCGCTGACGAGCCAGCTGGCGCGCTGCACGTGGTCGATGACGACCGCCCAGTCGTAGATGCCGACCGCCATGTCGGGAATGGCTTCGACGTCGCGCGCGTGGCAGGGTAGTTGTTCGATGCGGCGGGCGAGGTCGTAGCCAAAATAGCCGATCGCGCCGCCGACGAACGGAAGCTCCGTGGGCTGGCCGTCCGCGGCGAGATAATGGCGCAGCAGATCGAACGGGTCAGCCGGAGAAAGCGTTGGCCGGTCGCGTTCGCGAATCTCGGTCATGCCGCCCCGGGTCACCAGGGTGATGTAGGGCCGGGCCGACAGAATGTCGAAGCGCCCCCGGGTGGAGTGCGGCCGCCCGCTGTCCAGGAATACCGCCCACGGCTCGTCGGCGATCGCCTCGAAGCATTCGGCACTGTCTGGACGATAGGGGAGAGGGCTTATCCGCATGGCGTGTCTGCAGGGGCGTGAGGATTCCGGGGCGGGCGCTGTGCGGCGAGCAGCCGCCCCACCGCGACCGCTGGCGCACATTCGTCAATCATATCCGGATGGGCGTGCGGTGTCAGGATTTGCGAGAAATTGATCACCGGACGCCCGAGCCGCGCAGCGAGCCGCGGGCCGAGGAAGCCGCCGACGCCCGCGATGATCACCGGGGCGGTGGCGGCCAGCAGCTCGCGCGACAATACCTGCCGCGCTGCGCGTCCGATGCGGGCCATCTGGGCCTCCGCAAACCAGGCCGCCAGGTCGGCCCAGGCCTGGTCTGACAGTTCCGCGGCATCCCGCCCGACCATGCGGGCGAGGCGTGCCCGGCTGGCCGCCTGCGTCTTGGCGCCGCCGTCCGCCGTGTCGTGCAGATCGGCCTTGTCCGGGAGCAGTCCGAGGATCCGGTAAACATCCGAACTGGTTGCGAAATGTTCCGCCATCAGCGGCGTGAAATGCCCGGCCACGGGCGCTTCGCTCGCGAGGGCCATGACCGGTGTGCGGGCCACGCCGGTATAGACGAGCTCGCCGGCCGACAGGCGCTCGCGGTCGCTGCTGCTGGAGGTGGCCACTGCGCCGTTCCGGATGGGAATCAGGTCGGTGGTGGTGCTGCCGATATCGATCAGCAGGGCCTCGCTGACGCAGGTCGAAATCAGATGCGCGGTGGCATGCCAGTTGGCGGAAGCGACCCACTCGGCATGCTGGCGGGCCTGGCTGACATCGAGCCAGCCATGGGTGCCCGCGTAAAAATATACCCGGCCAGCCCCCAGGCGCTCATCCAGAAAGGCGGCCAGCGCCTGTACACCGGCCTGCCGTGTCGCAAACAGATCGACCATTTCTCCGGTCATGGTGACGGCATGCGCGCAGGCACCGTTTGCCGGCATCGCGGCTTCGATCCGGTCGATGGCCTGGCGCAACTGGTCGAGGCTGCGCCAGAGCGGGCAGGGTTCCAGCCAGACGCCGGAGAGCCGGTCATCGGGTTCGATCCGCGCGGCTTTCAGATGTGCGCCGCCGACGTCCCATCCGATCAGGGCGCCGTCCAGGGAGGATTTGTGCACGGCGGCGTTCATGGACATTGCGATATCCGCTCGTCGCGCAGCGGACCGGCGGGCGGCCATGCGCCCGGGGCCGGAGGGTCAGGGAGCGCCAGCACACTCGCGGCGGGATTGAAGCCCAGCGCCGAACGCATCCCGGCATAGGACACGGTCACGCGCGGGTTCACTTCCAGAATTACCGGCCCGTCTTCCGTATCGATCAGGTCGATGCCCACGTAGCCCCACAGGCCCGGGATGGCCGCGGCCACGCGCCGGGCCAGGCTGGCATGGCAGCCATCGCGATCGGGCAGCGCATTGGTCGTCACGCCATGGAAGTGCAGTTGCCCCGCCGCCAGACGGATGTGCTGCCTGTTGACCGACAATAACCGGCATCCGCCGGGATGGCACAGCACGGAAAGCGAGCGCGGCTCACCCGGCAGATAGGGTTGAAAAACAAATCCTGCGCCGTCCTTGCCCAGCGCCCATTCCCCGGCTGCGGCCCGGTCGGGGAAGTACAGGGTGTCCTGGCAGCCGGCGCCCTCGTCGGGTTTGGCGACCACCGGGCCTGTCGCCGGCATCCGCAACGCTGACGTGAACGTGGGCGCCACGGGGATGCCCGCACGGCTCAGGCACTGCGCGGTGGCAAATTTGCTCGCGGCGATGCGCACGGCGTCGGGCTGGCAGCCCAGCAGGCGTTTGCCGGCGATCAGGATCTCCCGGTTCAGGGATTCGAGGATGCCGGCTTCTTCCGGTGCGATCACCCATACGGCATCGGATGCGGCGAGGCAATGCCGGTAGTCCTCCCTGAAGCGGCCGGCTTCCGTGTAGAGGATTTCCACCTTGTCCAGGGCGGGCTGGCGGTCCAGGCGGTCGTCCCGCAGGGTCAGCACCTCCACGCCGTCGATGACGCGGAGATCGTCGACCAGCGCTTGCCACATGACTTCGGCATCGTGTAAAAATCCGGGCAGCGCCATCCTGGCGAAGCCTCCTCCCGTCACGTATTCGAAAACGAACACTTTCATGTCCGCGCGCCTAGACCTTGTTCCGGTTCTCGATCTGATGGACGGGCAGGTGGTGCGTGCCCGGGCCGGCAAGCGCGACGACTATCGGCCGCTGCAATCGACGTTGTGCGATTCCAGCCGCCCCGCGGCGGTGCTGCATGGGCTGCTTGCGCTGTATCCCTTCCGGCGAATCTATATTGCCGATCTGGACGCCATCCTGAAGCGGGGCCATCATGGAAAGGTCGTGGAGGCATTGCAGCGATCGCATCCGGAGCTCGAGTTCTGGGTGGACGGGGGATTTTCCAGTGCGGCGGCGGCTCAAGCCTCGCAGGCAGCAGGCCGGGGACGGCCGGTGCTGGGCAGCGAGAGCCTGACGGCCCTTCCGGAAGGCGGGGCATGGCCCGCGCAGGGCGTCCTGTCGCTGGATTTCCGGGGAGACGATTTTCTCGGTTCCGACACGTTTCTGCAATACCCGGAACGCTGGCCGGCGCAGGTGATCGTCATGACCCTGGCGCGTGTGGGGATGGAGGCGGGGCCCGATCTGGCACGCCTCGTACAGTTGCGGCAGCTGAATCCGGCCTGCCGTTTCTATGCCGCGGGCGGTGTGCGCCATGCCGGCGATCTGTCCACGCTGGCCGGGGCCGGCGCGGCGGGTGTCCTGCTGGCCTCGGCGCTGCACGACGGCCGGCTCAGTCGCACCGAGCTTGCGGGGTTGCATACCGCTCATCCAACGTCCGCAGCGGGTGGCGCCAAGGCGAATGTCCCAGCGCCGGATCGGTGAAGCGGCCCAGCAGCGGCTGGCTGCCCTGACGCTGCCAGGTCTCCAGATCGGGACCGCTGTACTGGCACCATGACTGGGGCGTTTCGTACAGGGTCAGCTCGGTCAGTCCGGGCAGGAAGTCGATGAGCTGCTCCCAGATATGCATACTGAGCATTTCGGTGGTGGAGCGCCAGGCCAGTTCCGGCCCGGCATAGTTGAGCGTGTGATGATCGAAGCGTTCCACGACGCGGGCGTTGACCACGCGTTTGAGATAGCCGTAATCCAGCACGCAGCCCGTGACCGGGTCAACCTGCCCGCGCACCTTGACGTGCAGGACATAGCGTCCACCGTGCAGGTTGCTGCAGCGGGCGGGATGATCGGTGAGGAAGTGGGCGGAATCGAACACGACCTCCTTGCTCACCGTGATTTCCGGCGTATCCGGATGGAAGCGCGGCCAGACGCCCGGCATGGATTCCAGCTGGCTGCGCAGACGGTCCAGCAGGCGTGTCGCATCGGCCCGGGTCAGGGTACGTAAAAGAGGGGTGCCGGCGGCCAGTGGACGGGTGTTCACGTCCAGTTCGCGCGACAGGAATTCGGCTGCCTCGTCGGCTTCGTCGTCCGAAGCGAAAGGCAGGAATAAAAATCCGGCATGCAGCTCGGCTGCATGGGCCAGATACACTGCATATTTCAGGTATTGCTCTGGGGGAGGCACCCTGGCGGGAAGCCAGGGGCCGACCAGATTGCGCTTTTGAGTCACCAGACGGTTTCTCGCCACGACCCGGTGCGAGCCGGGTGCGTAGTGATATTCCTGGCGAAAGCGGAAGCCGTAAGGCGCGAGTTGCGCCAGATCGCAGAACAACAGATCCAGCCAGGAAACCTCGCCCTCGACGAAACAAAGCGGTCCGGCATCGTGCACTTTGCCCGCCAGGCGCAAGCCCGCCAGTACGGCCCGCGCCGTTTCATCGGGTACCGCGACCGGCATGAGGGGAAGGTCCGCTTGCGCGGTGTCTGTCTTGATCCTGTCCGGCGACACCAGCAGATCGAGCGGCAAGACGTGACGCAATGCGTATTCCTGCAAGGTCAGGCCACTACAGGCAAGCAGATGCCCGTTGTCGAGTTCGCTCACCATGGCCCCGCATTCATTGCAAATCACGTCCGTGCTCCCGATTACTTGTGCGCGGCGAAGGGGTGGCCGGCCTTCGCTTTCTGGGCAACCACGTCAGCCGCCTTGGGTTCACCGGCAATGGCACGCTTGATGGATTCCTTGGTGGCCTGGTAGTTGTAGTCCTGGATCTTGGTGTTGTCCTCGGCTTCCCAGTGGATGAACACGCCCACGCAAATGAACAGATTGTCCGCTTCGGCAGCCGGAATGGTGCCGTCTTCCACGCAATCCGCGACCGCCATCGCCACGCCGCGCTGCGCCGGGCCGAACATCTGGACGGCCTGCTTGGCGCCCTTGATGGTGACCTTGTTGAACATCATGGTGTTGGGCTTGGTGGGCAGGTTGGGCGCCACGACAGCCAGCAGGGAAGTGAAGCCGTCCTTGTTGTTGACCAGGCCGTTGCAGAATGCCGCTTCGGCGGCGCTGCCGCGCGGGCCCATGATCAGGTCGATGTGTGCCACTTCATTCCCTTCACCGACCAGGGACTCGCCTACCAGAACGCTATTGATCTTCGCCATCATTCACTCCTAAAGTTAAACAGACTCGGTTTGGTTATAGCGGTCGCCAGCGCCGAGTCGTCCGCCGGCTGACCACTTGTTGCATGACCAACCAGGCGATTCAGCCAGTCAAACATACTGAGTGCTCCCCTTGGTGTGGTTTGAAATACGGATTTCCTCCTCGTGCAGGAGCCGATCCGCGAGCCATGTCGCCACGGTCAGATCGGCACTCGTGCCAGGGTTGAAATCCGAGGATTTGAGGGTCTTGTCCAGACCCGTCAAATGGATCCTGGCGCACGGCCAGTCGGGACACCGGGCCAGGTTGGCCACGCAGTCGAATGCCATGGCCTGTACCTCGTCGGCGGTGCCGGGGCCATGCTTGCGCCAGATGTGGGTGTCGGGAAATCCGGAAAGAAATCCGAGATAGGCGCTTGTGACGGCCGCGGTCTCGCTGTCCCAGTGCGTGCGGCCCTGGTGCAGGGAAATCAGCCCGGCACCCAGGATGTCGGCATAGCAATGGGTGTACTGATAGGCGATACGGTCCCATTTCGAGGCTTCCTGCATGGCCGCCAGCAGCGTCACGGCCGGTGCTTCCCGGACGTCGTGACGCGGGCTTGCGCCGAGTCCTCCCGGGGCGGCCAGCCGGATGGCCTCGTAGACCCATTCCGCATCTTCCCGCGTGAGCGCATCCAGACTGCGCTGCAGTTGCTGCACCAGCGTGTCGTCCGGCAGGCGATGCTGCGCGGCATGCAGGAGGGGGGCGGCCAGCAGAACGATGCCGAGATTGGTGTTGCAGTGGACCGCCTCCCGGGTGGCCTTGATCGCGCGATAGATCCGTTCGCCGATAGCGAGGTCGGGATCGGTCACGTGGGGCGCGGCCGCCTCGGCACTGGCAAGGAAATCCTCGGCTGTCATGCCGTGTCCCGGGGATTCCCGGCTCACATTACCGGGCTTGAATGCGGCCACATCCATCTCGCAGGCCGCAAGAAACAGATCGGACAAGCGCAGGTCGACAGGCGGATGCATCATGTCTGCACTCATGCGCACCGCTCCCGGGATTCTCCGATCACATGCCGGTCGAGAAAATCGTTGACCAGCAGGGCGGCGATGTTGTCCTGGACGACGCTTTGCAGGCCGCGCCAGGCCGGAATGCTGTTGACTTCCAGAACGCACAGACGGCCTTCGGGGTCGCGCATGAGGTCGACCCCGGCGTACTCCATGTCGAGTGCGCGGACGGCGTCTTCCGCCAGTCTGGACAGTTCGGGGTCGGCCGGGGCCGGCCGGCAGGCGGCACCCTGTGCCACGTTGTTGATCCAGCTGGTCCCTTTACGCGTCATGGCGGCGCGGCTTTTGCCTCCGGCCACGAGTATCCGGTAATCCTCCCATGAGCCTGTCTCGCCGCCGATATAGCGTTGCAGGTAATACACGCCCTGGTAGGCCTCGCCCGGCGGGAGATCGGCGGGCGAGGCCAGACGCATGAGGCCTTTGCCCTGGGAACCGAACAGCGGCTTGAGCACCAGGTTGTGTCCCAGGGCGATTTCGCGCATCAGCAGGGCACGTGCATGGGATTCGGATTCCGTCACCCACGTGGGGGGCGTCGGAATGCCGGCCCGATGCAGCAGCAGGCTGGTCATGGCCTTGTCCACGCTTTTCTCGATGGCGCGGACCGGGTTGTAGACCGGCACGCCCAGCAGTGGCAACAGGTGCAGGAAATCAAGCCGGAGGGTCACCTGTTCCAGAGTGCCGCCCGGGACGCCGCGGACGAACACGCCGTCGGGCAGCGCATGCCCGAAACCGGGTATCGCCACGCCGCTGGCCTGGCTCAGATCCACCCGGCAATCCGTCAGCGACAGGTAGTCGGCCGCATAGCCTCTGCGCGCGAACGCACGTTTGAGCTGCCTGCCGTGCCAGCCCGGATCGTCGGTGAAGATCACGATGCGGCGTGTCATGAAAACGAACGCTCCAGCAGGTCCGCATTGAGATGGCCGGCGCGGAAACTGCGCCCGGTAGCGAGACAGGTCACGATGATCTGGGCTGGCGCGAACAGCAGCGGGTCGATCTTGTAGAAATCATGCCCGGCTTCCTTGAATACCTGCGCGAAAGGCTGGCCATAATCCCTGGAGGCCTCGCTCGGCATGCGTCGTGCCAGATCTTCGGCGCTGGCTTCCTCGCCGGTGACAAACAGTTGCACGCGGCCCCCAAACAGGATCGCGTCGTTGGTGCGTCCCATGGCGGTCAGGAAATCCGGCGAAGGCGGGCAGAGCGGAGCCGTGCCCATGCCGTCGACGATGTGGGCGAGCGGAAAGCCCAGGAAGTGCGCCTTGTGCAGCGCCACTTCCAGCACGCGCGCGACCACCTGGACGCCGCCGGCCAGACTGGTGGTGGGGGTGAGGATCAGGGTCAGCCGGTCGGGCGGAACATCGCACTGGGCGGCGATCTTGTCCAGCAGGGGCAGCGGCGGGGTCTTGTCGGTCTCCAGTACCAGACAGGCCGAATCCGCGCGATCGCGATAGGCGAGTTCTTCGAAGAGTTCCTCCTTGCCGGCCAGGGCGCGGCCGGGACCTGATCCCAATGCGAAGAAACTGCCCTTGCCTTCGCCGTGCGACAGGCTCCACCCGGCGTACTGGCTGCCCAGGCAGGCCAGCACGGGTTGTGCTGTGGACACGGACAATTCCCAGGGCCATGCCGCCTGCGAGGCGGCCGGAACAAGTGCGACACGGCCCAGGCCGCCCAGGCAGATTTCGGCGATGCGCCGGCCGGCCTCGATGCCGCCGGTGGTCTGGATGCCCGCATCGACAATGTGCACGCCATTGTCCAGCCGCGAAATCGTCAGGCGCAATTCCTCGGCGTGCTCTACTAAGGACTCGACCAGGGGGGCGGCAAGCCGGTTGACGCTGGGAGTGTGGTTCATGTCGGGTGTCATCGGGTCTGGAGCACGAGGGTTGGTTGAGTGTGGCGGCGCGCCTGCCTGCCGGCCGCAGCGGCGGCAGGCCGATCCAGTCGTTCGAGTATTTCCTGGCGCCTGCCCAGTGCCCGGTAGCGGGCGGACGCCGCATCCGGTCCTTCCGCACGGACCGTGCAGAGAGGCTCGCCGGCCTCGATCACGCTATCCGCCCAGGGCAAGTCCGCGCACCACTCGGGCCACGCGAAATCGGCAGGGATGGCGGTGCGGGCTTTGGCATAGACGACGGCCACCGTCATGCTGCCGTCCGGTCTGGGCAGACGTTTGGGCAGTCGGCCCTGGCAGGCTTCGATGTGCAGATCGAACAGGCTCGGCAGCAAGGGCACATCCCACAACTCCAGCGTGGCGGGCGGGCGGGGATTCAATTCCAGCAATACCCAGCCGCTGCGGGTGACGATGAAATCAATGCCATTGAGGCCGACCAGGCCGAGTTTGGCGGTGAGCACCCGCGCGGCCTCTGTCACCGCATCACCGAATTCCGGTGGCCCGGCATCCCTGCGCGTCGCCCCGGCGTAGCTCCAGTTTCCGATGGCTTCGGATGGCGTCGCAAGCGGTTGATTGAAGCCGACCGGACAGATTCCGCCGCCGTTGGCCAGGAACAGGAACGACCATTCCTCGCCGGCGATCTGCTGCTGGAAATAGCGCCCTGCTTCCTCTTCGGACGGCGCACATGCAGCAGGGCGCACATGCGTGCCGCCGCATGCCCCGGCCCGCTTGGACAGCCAGCCGGCGACCTGTGCAGGACGCGACAGGCGGGTCGCCGGATGCGGAATGCCGAGCGTGGCCAGCAGATCGCTGAAGCGGAGCGGGTCCGCGATGGCTTCCAGAACCTCCGGACCATTGCCGAGCAAGGTCCGGTCTTTGGCCAGCCCGCGCAAGAGCGCCGGCCGGGCCTCGAACCCCGATCCATAGATCAGTCCGAGACAGGCGGCGGGCGGACAGAGTGAATCGGCCGCATCCAGCATGGCCGCCGTGTCGAATATCCCATGGCGATCCAGGGGCGAGCGTGTCCAGTTCATGGCCATCCCGCAGGTGTCCCGATCGGCGAAGGCATCGATCCCGACGACCGGACGCCGGGCGCGTGCAGCCGCCCTGGCCAGCACGCGTCCTGACAGCGACGTGATCAGAAAGGCCTTAGGTGACATGCAGCCGGGCCTCACGCAGACATTCTGCAAAGCCCAGATAGAGCGGGCTGTCCGCATTCAGCATGGCCTGCAGCAGCCCCTGCTGAACCTTGTATTTGATGTTGCCGATGGCGAGCGGGCCGATTCCAACGGCCTGCCTGGACGCCGCCGCAAGCGGCTTGCCATTGTCCATGACGCCGATGCCCTCGACGCCGGCCGGAGGGACCGCATTGATGTCGGCCGCCACCATCAGCCGGGTCGCCTGTGCGAGATGGTCTGGCCCCAGTACCTGGACGCCCGCCTTGGCCGTGGCCAGTGCGATTTCAGTGTTCGCGATGAGTGTCGCCTTGGCTGCCTCGGAACTGGCGTCGAGAGGGTGTACCGTCACGCCAAAACCGGCCTGGATGGCGGCGGCGGCGGCCTGGGCACGGGAGAGGCCGTCATGGCCGGGAAGCGTGACCTCGGCGCCTGCCTGGGCCGCGAGCACGGCGGCAGTCATGCCGACCGGACCGGTGCCGCCGAAAACGGTGACCCGGCGGCCGTGAAGCGTGTTGCCGTGAGTGTTGGCCAGCGCCTTTTCCACTGCGGCGATCATGGCCGCGGCGGTCGTGAAGGCGCCGCTTGGATCGGCGAAGACGGATACCTCGAAGGGGGGCACCATGGCCTTGCGCGCGGCGTCGAGCATGCCGGCCGCGAGGATGGGGTCGCGCCCGCCAATGAAGAGGCCGGTGTGCTTCACGCCTTTCGGGCCCCTGGAGAAAATGGCGTCCTGGGTGAAGCCCGCGATGTCGTCCAGCCCTACGCCCGCATACGGAATCACGGCGTTCCAGCCGGCATCGTAAGCCATGTTCACGTCAAACGGGCTGACCCTTTCGCCGGGCGTGGCAAAGTGCAGCAAATAGGGTTTCCCCATTGTTTTTCTCCAGCGGTTGTGATCAGGAATGCGCCTGGGCCCGATACGCTTCGGTGCGGATTTCCGCGCCGCGGTTGCGGCCGGAGCACACCATGAATTCCAGTCCTTCGGTAGCGAAATCGCCAGCCGCGGCACGTGCCAGAGAACGTGCCCGGATCTCCGAGTCGATCAGTGCAAAACCAGTAGGCCCCCATGAACTTTGTCCGACACCGCTGGCGCCATTGCGCTCCAGCCAGGTCAATGCGCTGGCCACGCGATGGCTGGCGAACCGCCCGCCCTGGGCCGGCTTGAAATGGTCGCCCACCGTCTGCTGGATGGCCTGGATGGCGGCGCCGAATCCGGGCAGGTCCTGCTCGGCCAGGGACGGCATGGCCTGCATCAGCGCGAGCCGGCACAGTTGCGCGGCCTGCGCCTCGGGAAACCGGGGCAGGGCGGCAAATGCCTGTTTTTCCTGTTCGCCATGCAAGCCCTTGTAAGTCTTGTCCAGGACCAGGATGACTCGCCACTGCGCGGGAAACTCGATACGCGAGATCACCGGGGGGGGATCGCCTTCGTCCCGGCGTCCGCCATCCACCACGAACCCGCCCTGGGTGAACAGGCCCAGACCGATACCGGAACGCGCGCCCCGGTTCATCTCTCTCGCCATGTCGCTGACAGGCCAGTCCACTTCATACAGTCGTGCAAGCGCCGTCCCGACGGCCAGGGCAAGCTGGGTACCCGAACCGAGCCCGGCGTGATCGGGGATGGCCTGATGAATCTGGATATGTGCGCCGTCCGCGATGCCCAGGGCCGTGAGCGACTGACGCGCGTAAGCGCCCGCCCGGTCGGATTGCGGACCTTCGGCCGAGACCTGCCCGGCCGGAAAGGCGGTCAGCGTCGTGGCCAGTTCATCCAGCGACAGGCCCAGGCTGCCGAAACGCCGTCCCAGTCCGCCATTGAGGTCGAGAAACCCCATGTGCAGTCGGGCGGAGGCGCGTACGGTGACACTGATCGTAGTGGTAGGCGACATGTGTATATAAAATGGTGCAAAGCGTGATGAAGATTTTAAAGCAATTACTGTACCAATCTAAAAAGGTATACATAATCAATCGTCTAGCCTGACATGCTCAGAGTGGCGAAGTGACAGACTGTCACGTCGCCCGCTTCGGTCGTGTGACAGCTTTTACCTGCGAAGCGCGCGTGCGCCACCGGAAATTACCTTCTGGCCAGATACATAGCAACCGTTGCGATGTACGTGGCATGAATCATGCTAAATTCAATCCACTTTGGTTTTCCTGAATCCCGTCCCAGTGTCCAGTCCTTCGATTTGCTGTCCTTTTTGCGGTTTGCTTTGTGACGATCTGGAAGTGTCGCGCGCGGAGGAGGGCGTCCGGCTCGAGCGTCCGGCGTGCCCCCGCGCATCGCGCCTGTTTGCCGTGCCCGATCAGGGGCAGGCGCTGATCGCCGGCTTGCCGGTCAGCCTCGATGAGGCCTGCCGGTCGGCGGCCATTCTCCTGTCGGGTGCGCGCCGTCCGCTGATCGGCGGGCTGGGATGCGACGTCACGGGCCACCGTGCAGCCCTGTTGCTGGCGGAAAAACTGGGCGGCGTGGTCGATCACATGCATGGCGCCGCGCAGTTCCGCAACTGGCAGGCTTTCCAGAATGGGGGCTGGATGACGACCACCCTGTCCGAAGTGCGCAATCGTGCCGACCTGATTGTCCTGGCCGGCACGGATGCCTCGCGTTATCCGCGGTTCTTCGAACGTTGCATCGCCCCGGCCTCCCAGTTTGGCGAGTTGACGCGCAAGATCGTGGTGCTGGGCGGACCGGCAGCGTCCATTCCCGTGATGGACGGCGTATCCGTCTCGTCCCTCGCGGTCGACGCGGACCGTCTGGGCGAACTGTTCGCCGTCATGCGCGCCCGGTTGGCGGGAACGTCCACCGACGTTGCGGCAGACGTGGCGGGCGTGCCGGCCGCACAGGTCGAAGCCCTGCTGGCTGACATGCGCGCAGCGCGCTATGGCGTGCTGGTCTGGAACGCGGCGGAACTCGATTTCCCGCACGCCGACCTGACCATCGAGTCGGCCGTGAATCTGGTCAAGGCCCTCAACCAGGCGACACGCTGGTCAGGTCTGCCTCTGGGCGGCAACGATGGCGATACCTCGGCCGCGCAGACCTGTACCTGGCAGACCGGCTATCCCCTGCGCACCGCTTATGAGATTGCCGGTCCGCGCTACGAGCCGTTGCTGTTCGGTACGGATCGCCTGCTGAAGACCGGCGAGGTGGACGCGCTGCTCTGGATCTCGGCGTTCGATCCGGATCGAACGCCGCCTGCCGCGGATTGCCCGAGCGTGGTGCTGGGACGGGCCGACATGCGGTTTGCCCGGGCGCCGGATGTGTTTATCCCGGTGGCCGTGCCGGGCGTACAGCATGCGGGTTTCCTGCATCGCATGGATGCGGTGGTGGCGCTGCCCTTGACGGCGCCCGCGCCTTCCAGCCTGCCGGGCGTGGCCCAGGTCCTTGCCATCATCCAGGGGGAGGTGAATCATGCTGCGGCTTAAGAACGGCCGGATCTACGACCCCGCGAACGGAATCGACGGCGAGGTTCGCGATCTTTATGTCGAGGGCGGCCGCATCGTCGCCACGCCCGGGCCGGATGCGCGGATCGATCGCGAGATCGATCTCGCCGGCCGCGTGGTGATGGGGGGCGCCATCGACCTGCATACGCACATTGGCGGCGGCAAGATGAACATCGCCCGCGCCCTGCTGCCGGAGGATCATCGCGCCGATCCGGTACCGGCCATGGGCGGCATGCATGCCGGCTGCGGCCACGCCGCGCCCTCCACCTGGACCACCGGCTACCGCTATGCCGAAATGGGCTATACCGCCTGCTTCGAACCCGCCATGCAGCCCATCAATGCGCGTCATACCCACCTCGAGATGGGCGATATCCCCATGGTGGACAAGGGCGCCTACGCCATGCTCGGCAGCGACGACTTTTTCCTGCGCATGCTGGCCAGCGGCGCGGATCAGCGCCTGATCAACGACTATGTGGGCTGGACGCTGGACGCGAGCCAGGCCATGGCCATCAAGGTCGTGAACCCGGGCGGCATCTCCGCCTTCAAGTTCAATACCCGCAGCCTGGATATCGACGAAGCTCACCCCCATTACCGCGTGACGCCCCGACAGGTGGTGCAGGCGCTGGCGCGCGCCGTGCACGACCTGGGCGTGGCGCATCCGCTGCATGTGCACGCCAGCAATCTGGGGGTTCCCGGCAATGCCGACACCACCCTGGCCACCATGGCCGCGGCGGAGGGCCTGCCCATCCATCTGACGCACATTCAGTTTCATAGTTACGGCACCGAAGGCGAGCGCAAGTTTTCCTCGGAGGCCGAGCGCATCGCCGATGCCCTCAATCGCATGACCAACGTGTCGTCCGATGTGGGACAGGTCCTGTTTGGCCAGACGGTAACCGTCTCGGGCGACAGCATGAAACAGTACGGCAACCATCGCCATGCCAGTCCGGACAAGTGGGTGGTCATGGACATCGAATGCGATTCGGGCTGCGGCGTGGTGCCGTTCAAGTACCGCGACAAGAATTTTGTCAACGCGCTGCAATGGGCGATCGGCCTCGAACTGTTCCTGCGGGTGCGCGATCCCTGGCGCATCTTCCTCACCACCGATCATCCCAACGGCGCGCCTTTCACCAGCTATCCGCACCTGATCCGCCTGTTGATGGACAAGCGCTTCCGCAATTCGAAGCTGGACGAGATCAACGCCGAGGCCGCCGCCCACAGCCAGTTGCGCAGCCTGGACCGGGAATACACCCTCTACGAGATTGCGATCATGTCGCGCGCGGCGCCGGCGCGTTCCCTTGGCCTGACCGATCGCGGCCATCTGGGCGCAGGGGCCGCGGCCGACATCGTGGTCTATCGCGACGACGCCGACCGTGAAGCGATGTTCGCGAAACCCGAGTATGTGTTCAAGGACGGACAGCTCATCGTGCGCGACGGCAAAGTGGTGAACGTGGTCAACGGCGCGCTGCATGCGGTGAAGCCCGAGTACGACAAGGGCATCGAGAAACCCCTGAAGGAATATTTCGATCGTTACATGACCGTCAGGATGGAAAACGTCCGCCTGAGCGACGATGAAATCTGCACCTGCGGCGCCAGCAAGCTGATCCCCCATACGTGCAAGGGGAGGAAGGCGTGATCATCAACGGCGTATTCATCGACGATACCTATGCGGAAGCCTTCGGCATGAAGGCGACCCGCATCGTCATCACCGCGGACAACCTGACCTGGGCTAGGCACGCGGCCAACGCCGCCTTCGGCTTTGCCACCTCGGTCATCGCCTGCGGCTGCGAAGCGGCCATCGAGTGCGAACTGTCGCCGGCCGACACGCCGGACGGTCGCCCCGGCGTGGCCGGACTGCTGTTCGCGGTCTCCACCAAGGAACTGGCCAAACAGCTGGAACGACGTGTCGGCCAGTGCGTGCTGACCTGCCCCACCACAGCCGTGTTTGCCGGCTGCGAAGGCGAAGAGTCGTTGCCATTGGGCAAGAATCTGCGCTATTTCGGCGACGGCTGGCAGATGTCGAAGCTCATTGCCGGCCGGCGTTACTGGCGCATACCGGTGATGGACGGCGAGTTTCTGGCCGAAGAATCGACCGGCCTGCTGCGTTCGGTCGGTGGCGGCAATTTCCTGGTTCTGGCGCGTTCGCGCGGCCAGGCGCTGGCCGCCTGCGAAGCCGCGGTGGACGCCATTGCGCGTGTGCCCGGTGCGATCGCACCGTTTCCGGGCGGCGTGGTCCGCTCGGGCTCCAAGGTCGGCTCCAAATACAAGGCGCTGCCCGCCTCCACCAACGATGCCTTCTGCCCGACCCTGCGCGGCGTGGCGAAAACCGAACTCACTCCGGATACGGACGCCGTACTCGAGATCGTGATCGATGCCGTCACCGACGCCGACATGCGCGTGGCGATGAAGGCCGGCATGGATGCCGTGTGCGGGATCGGCGCGGCAGGCGGCATCGTGCGCCTGTCGGCCGGCAACTATGGCGGCAAGCTGGGCCAGTTCCACTATCGACTGCGGGAGATCCTGGCATGACGACACTGACCTTGCGCAGCGTGCCGAACGGGCGTGTCGACATGACCGGCATCCTGCCGGAAACCCTTGCCGGGCGGCGTACGGAGGATATCGGCAAGCAGATCGTCCATCTCGCAGGAAGCCCCCTGATGCTGGACGATCTGTTCGACGTGACGCCGGATGAAACCGGCATGCTGGTGATCCGCACCGATAGCGATCGCCTCGATTACCTGGGCCAAGGCATGCGCACGGGCAAGCTTCGCATCGACGGGCCGGCCGGGCATTACGCCGCGCAGGCAATGACCGGTGGTGAGATCGATATCCGGGGCGATGCCGGAGAGGGGGCCGCCAACGGCATGAAAGGCGGCCTGCTGCGCATCCGCGGCAACGCCGGCGACTGGCTCGGCGCGGCCTTGATCGGCGATCGCGCCGGCATGGCAGGCGGCGTGGTCGCGGTCGAAGGCGATGTCGGCGACCGGCTCGGCGACCGCATGCGGCGCGGCCTGATTCTGGTTCGCGGCCGGGCGGGCGACGCCTGCGGCGCACGCCTTCTGGCCGGCACCCTCGTGGTGGCGGGCGGTTGCGGCAGTCAGCCAGGATCCGGCCTGCGACGCGGAAGCCTGATCCTGGGCCGCCGGCCCGAATCCCTTCCATCCAGCTTCAACGATTCCGGCCGGGTGGATCTGAGCTACCTGGGACTGCTGCATCGGCATACGGAAAGTCTCCTTCCCGGCCTGCTGCCGGCCACCACGCACGCGTATCGTTACATGGGTGATCTGGCCTTCGGCGGCAAAGGGGAAATTCTGGTCCTGGCATGAGAATGGTCTTTCTGCGGCACGGCGAATCCGAATACAACCTGCGTGGCCTGTGTAACGCCGATCCGGCGGTGCCGGTTCCGCTGACGCCGAAAGGGCGGCTGCAGGCTGCGGCCGCCGCACAACGTTTGCGAAACGTGCCGATCCGGCGCGTCTATGTGTCGCGTCTGACGCGTGCCCGCGAAACCGCAGCCATCGTCAACGCCTCGCATGGCGCCGACGTTTATGTGGATGGGCGGCTCGATGACCGCAACACCGGCTACGAAGGCAAGCCGGTTGCGAATTATCTGTCCGCCATGCGCCGCGCGGCCGATCCTTTTTCGTGGAAGGCGCCTGCGGGCGAGTCCTATGTGGAAATGGTCGGACGCGTGCACGATTTCCTGGAAGAGATCGAACATGACGACACGTCCACGGTACTGGTCGTGGCGCATCACGAAGTCCTGCAGGCCGTCACGGGACATTTCCGCGAACTGAGCCTGCCCGAGATGTGGTCGGTCTGGGTGGAACACTGCGAAGTGCTGGAATTCGAGTCTGCGTGACTGCTTTCATTTGCGGCCGTTTCCAGTTCCCGCTGACGCGCCCCCTGGTCATGGGAATCGTCAACGCGACGCCTGACTCCTTTTCCGACGGCGGGCTTTATGCCGCCCGCGAGCGTGCCATTGAACATGGGCTGCGTCTGCGCGAAGAAGGCGCCGACATTCTCGATATCGGCGGGGAGTCCACCCGGCCGGGTGCGGCGGCGGTGGAAACCGGCGCAGAACTGGACCGGGTGCTGCCAGTGCTGGCCGGCCTGCGCGACTGCGGCGCCGCATTGTCGATCGACACCATGAAGACGCCGGTGATGGCGGCTGCCCTGCACGCGGGGGCCGACATGATCAATGACGTCAACGCCTTGCGTGCGCCCGGTGCGCTCGAGGTCGTGGCGGCCTCGCAATGCGGGGTCTGCCTGATGCATATGCAGGGTACGCCGCAGACCATGCAGCAGCAGCCGCGCTACGGCGATGTGGTGGAAGAGGTGCTGGCGTATCTGCAGTTGCGCACGGAGGCAGCGATGCAGGCGGGCATTGGCCGTGAGCGGCTGTTGTGGGACCCCGGTTTCGGCTTCGGCAAGACACCCGCGCACAACATCGCCCTGTTCCAGGCGCTGGAACGATTTACCCGGGCGGCGCCCACCCTGGTAGGCATCTCGCGAAAATCATTGTTCGGCACGCTCACCGGCCGGCCGGCGCCCGAACGGCTGGTCGCCAGCATCACCGCGGCCACGCTGGCCGTGATGAAGGGCGCAGCGATCGTACGCGTCCACGACGTCGCGGCCACGGTCGATGCCCTGAAAGTCCTGCATGCACTGGGGGTTGAACCCCGGCCATGACTTCCGCGACGCTGCGGCAATTTGCCACATTGTCGCGGCACGCCACGAACCGTACACTCGACCGAATATAGAAACAAATAAATTGTCTGAATGTTTTTGCAGGGCCGGCACGGATTGCCAGGACGGCGCGGCGGCATGACCGCGCCTCGTGGCCTATCCGGCCAGGGGGCGAGAGGCGTCAAGATGGATAGGATGAACACGGTTCCTGCTGGGTGCAGGAACCTGGCACGGGCCGCCGCCTTGCTACTGTTGTCGGGAAGTGCGGGAACGGCCTTGTCGCATGAGCATGCGCCGCTCCCGAATCAGGGACAGGCCGCGTCGGCCCCGTCGGCAAAGCCCAGCCTGGCGGTCAGCGCCACCGTCGACGCGCGAGGCCGGATCTGGCTCGCCCGGGTTGAAAACCGGACGATACTGGTTGCGTATTCCGCCGACGCCGGCCAGAGTTTTTCCGTCCCCGTCGCCGTCAATCCCCAACCGGAAAATATCGGGGCAGAGGGCGAGAACCGGCCCAAGATCGCCGTCACCCGCCACGGCACGCTGCACCTGAGCTGGACGCAGCTGCTGTCGAAACCCTACACGGGCGAGATTCGCTACGCACGCTCGACCGATGACGGCAAGACTTTTTCGACGCCCATCACCCTCAACGACGACGGGCGTCTGACCAGCCACCGTTTCGATTCGCTGGTCTCGGACGGCGGCGACCGGCTGGCCATTGCCTGGCTGGATGGCCGCGACCGCGACGCCGCGCAAGAGCAGGGCAATACATTCGCCGGCGTATCGGTTTACTTCGCCCGCTCCGACGACAACGGCGCCAGTTTCCAGGCCAACCGCAAACTGACCGAGCACACCTGTGAATGCTGCAGGACCGCCCTGGCCTGGACGACCGCCGGCCCGGCCGCGCTCTGGCGCAACCTGTACGGCACCCATACACGCGACTTTGCCCTGGCCTTGCTCGATTCGGGCCGGTTGCAGCGGCTGGCCGATGACGAATGGAACATCGATGCCTGCCCGCATCATGGAGGCGGGCTCGCAACCGGTGGCGATGACACGCTGCACGCAGTCTGGTACACCCAGGGCAAAAACCGCCAGGGCCTGTTTTACCGCCAGGTGAAGGGCGACCAGATGTCGGCGCCGATGGCGTTCGGCGATCCGCGGGCGCAGGCCGGCCACGCCACCGTCGCGGCAGAGGGACAGACCGTGCTGATCACCTGGCGCGAGTTCGATGGCAAGGTCTATGGCGCCATGACCCTGCTGTCGAGGGATGGCGGCGCTCACTGGAGCGCGCCGCGCCGCATGGCGACGACGGCCAATGCCGCCGACTACCCGATTCCGCTCATCCACAACGGCCGGACGCAGATCGTGTGGAATACGCTTCAGGAAGGCGTTCGCATCATGGAGGTCGAATGATCATGCTGGTGCGTCTGTGTATATTTCTCGCCGGTCTGTGCGCGGGGGCCGTATCCGCCGCCGAACCCGCACGCTTCGATGCGGGCAGCCTGGCGAAAATCGAGGCGCGGTATGCCGGCAAACCGTTCATTCTGAGCCTGTGGTCGGTCAACTGGTGCGGGCACTGCATCAACGAATTGACGATGCTGGGCAAACTGTCGAAACACGAAAAGAACCTGCCCCTGGTGCTGGTCGCGGTCGACAGCCCCGAAGACAGCGAAGCGATCCGCAAGACCCTGCACAAGCTTGGATTGAACCACGCAGAATCCTGGGTCTTCGACGATCCCATTCCCGAACGCCTGCGCGCGACCGTCGATCCCGCATGGCAGGGCGAGCTGCCGCGCTCGTATCTGTATGACAAGGCGCATCGCCGCCAGGCGGAGGTGGGCGAACTGGACGAGACGAAGCTGAAAGCCTGGCTGAAGCAACAGCGTCAATGATCCGGCGCATCAAGGAACACGTCACGCAATCAAGGGAAAAATCATGAAACACAAAGCGCTCGCGATGGCGATTGCCGGTGCGCTGGGTCATCCGGCTGCCTGGGCCGAAGAACAGGTCATGCCGGAAATGGTCATCAGCCTGCCGCGTCCGGCGGTGGTGACGAACAATCCCTCGCCCTCGGCCGAAGTGACCCAGGACCAGATGCGCGAAATGAACGTCATCAACGTCGAGGATGCGCTCAAATACACCCCGAGCCTCTTCATACGCAAGCGCTATGTCGGCGACCGCAACGGCATCGTCGCCAGCCGCACGGCGGGCAGCCTCCAGAGTGCGTGGTCGCTGGTCTACGCGGACGGCCTGCTGCTGTCCAACCTGCTGGGCAATTCATACAATTTTCCGCCGCGCTGGAACATCGTCGGCAGCGAGGAAATCGAGAACATCGAAGTGCTGTACGGGCCGTTTTCGGCGCTGCTGCCCGGCAACTCGGCCGGCGCCACCATCCTGATCAATACGCGCCGGCCGCAGCAGTTCGAAGCCCATGCCCGCGTCCAGGGATGGACCCAGGACTACAAGCATTACGCCACGGACGACACCTACCGGGGCCACCAGGAGCAGGTGGCGCTGGGTGCGCGCGTGAACAGCAGCCTGAGTTGGTCGTTCCTGTTCAACCATCTCGATACGCATTCGCAGCCGATCAACTTCGCCACGGCAGCCGTCCCTACAGCCAACAGTGTCGCGGGGACACCGGTCACGGGCGGCGTGGCTTATACCAATCCGACGAATGTCTCCAGCATGATGTTCGGCGCGACCAGCCTGGATCATTCAGTACAGGACACGATGAAAATCCGGCTGGCGTATGACTTCACGCCGGACACACGCGCGGCCTTCACGTACGCGTATTGGCAGAACGACAGCTTCAGCGATACCCGGACCTACCTGCGCAATGCATCGGGTCAGCCCATCTGGGCCGGCAGCGTCAATATCGACAACCATAACTACAACGTCAGCCCTATCGCGCTCGCCCCGTCGGACAGCAATACAAAGAACCAGCTACTTGGACTGAGCCTGGACAGCCGCCTGTCGTCGGACTGGTCGATCGAACTGAGCGCCTCGGATTATTCCACGCCGCGAGACGTCACACGGACGCCGACGCCGACCACCCCAGTCGCAGGCGGGCTCGGCCAGCCAGGCTCGGCAGGCGGGCGCGGAACAATTACGTTCGGCGACGACACCGGCTGGAGAACGCTGGACGCCAGGGCCATCTGGAAGCCTGGCCAGGGCACGAAAAACCACACCGTCACCTTTGGCTACCATTACGACCATTACACCTTCAGCAGCGCAAAATATTCCGCATCCAGATGGACGGATGACGGCAGTATCGGCGCCGCGCCTTCCAGCATCACCCTGGGCGATACCCGCACCGATGCCCTCTACGCACAGGACGCGTGGAAGCTCGACCCGCGTCTGACGCTGACACTCGGCTGGCGAACCGAACGCTGGCAGGCATTCGATGGCTTCATCAGCGGCTATGCGCCCATCGACAGCCGCAACGACACGTATCATTCGCCCAAGGCGTCGCTCGCCTGGCGGGCGGCGGGTGACTGGCTGATCCGGGGCTCGGTGGCTCGTGCCTACCGCATGCCGACCGTCACGGAGCTGTTCCAGACCGAGAAAATCGGCGCGCTCACGCAGATCAGCGACCCCAACCTGAATCCGGAAAAGATCCTGGCGACCGATCTCACCGCGGAGCACGCGCTCAGGAACGGCAATCTGCGCCTGTCGCTGTTCGATCAGCGCACCGACAATTTCCTGACCAGCCAGCTGAACCTGATCACCAACGTCAACCGCGTCCAGAACATCGGCCGTACCCGTGTCACCGGCGCCGAAGCCGCGTACGAAATGGTGGATTTCCTGATGCCCGGACTGGACATCAATGGCAGCCTGACCTATACCGACTCGGAAATCCTGTCCGACCCGGGCAACCCCGCCCTCGTCGGAAAAAAGGTGCCGCGTATTCCCGACTGGCGCGCGTCGATCTTCGCCTCCTATCGCTTCGACGAATACTGGACCGGCTCCCTCGGCCTGCTTTACAGCGGACTCCAGTTCGGCAACCTGGACAATTCGGACACCAACCACGACGACACCGGAAGCCTGAGCCGATACGCCACCGTCGACGTGAAGCTCGGCTACCGTTTCTCGAAACTGATTCGTGCCTCATTCGGGATCGACAACCTGACCAATGAAAATTATTTCATCGGGCCGCATCCTTTCCCGCAGCGTACCTACCAGGCTGAGTTGCGCGTGGATTACTGAGCATGTCGGGCGCTCGGCAGCAAGCATTTAGTGCGCGCCTGGCCGGCCTTGCCGTCGTGCTCGCCCTGCACGGTGCGCTGTTCTACAGCCTGTGGCACGCCCGTGTGCCGCCGCCGCCCGCCGAGGCGGCGACGCTGTTTGTCGAGCTGCTGACCGATCCGGTCAAGCCCGAACCGGCCAGGCTCGAGCCAGTCAAGCCCGAACCGCCCAAACCGAAACCGGTCAAACGCGAAAAACCTGTTCAGCTCCCGCAGCAGCTGGTCGCCCGGACGCCGGCCGTGCTGCCGTCCGATCGGGTCGCGCCGCCGCCTCCGCCTGAACCCGTACCTGCTGAAATCGAGGCGCCGGTCAAGCCCGCGCCGCCCGCGCCGCCGCCCAGACCCGCAGGCCCCGTCGCGTTGAGCGGCGAGCTTGCGCTGACCTGCCCCGACCGCGCCCCCCCGACTTACCCTGCCATTTCCCGCCGTCTGGGGGAAGAGGGCAAGGTGATCCTGCGCGTGGAACTCGATGAAACAGGGCGGGTTGACCGTGCCACGGTCCAGACCAGTTCCGGTTTCACGCGCATCGACGAGGCCGCGCTGGCCACGGTCAAGCGCTGGCGCTGCAATCCGGCCACGCGCGATGGCGTGGCCGTGCGTGCGGCCGCCATCCAGCCTTTCAATTTTGTACTCGAAGGACGATGACATGGATATGAACATAGGCTTTGCCCATTTCCTGGGTCAGACCGATGTGCTCGGCAAAACGGTACTGCTCCTGCTGCTGGCGCTGTCGGTTGCAAGCTGGTATCTGATCGTGACCAAGACGATTGGCAACTACCTGGCCAAGCGGCGTGCCGATCACTTCCTCAGGCAATTCTGGGCGGCCGATTCGCTGCAGGACATTCATACCGCCCTGCTCGGGCACCCGCGCGATCATGCCTTTGCCGAACTGGCCCATGATGCGCTGGAAGCCGCCAGCGACAGCGAGAAGCACGGGCTGCACAAACTGGCGGCGGCAGGCGGTCTGAGTGAATTTCTCACGCGCCTGCTCAGAAACGGCATCGACCAGGAAGCCACGCGCGTCGAGCACGGACAGACCATCCTGGCCTCGGCCGGATCGGCCGCGCCCTACATTGGCCTGTTTGGAACCGTCTGGGGGATCTATCACGCACTCGTCAATATCGGCCTGTCGGGGCAGGGCACGCTCGACAAGGTCTCGGGCCCGGTGGGCGAGGCGCTCATCATGACGGCGATGGGACTGGCCGTGGCGATTCCCGCCGTGCTGGCCTACAACGCCTTCAACCGGCGAAACCGGGTGTGGCTCGCCAGGCTGGATGCGTTCGCGCACGATCTGTACGCCATCATTACCGTGGGCGAAAAGCCCAACAGTTCCTCGGGCGAGCCTCGCCCGCTGTCTATCGTGAAGGAGGTCTGAGCCATGGCAATGGGAAGTCTGGATCCGCGCCGGGCCCCGGGGCCGATGGCCGACATCAACGTGGTGCCGCTGGTGGACGTGATGCTGGTGCTGCTGGTCATTTTCATCATCACCACGCCTTTGCTCACCAATGCGGTCAAGATCGATCTGCCGAAGGCGAGCAGCGCACCCAACATCACGAAAGCCGCGCATATCGAACTTGGCATCCGGGAAAACGGCGATCTCTACTGGAACGGAGAGAAGGTCACGATGGATCAATTTGCTTCACGCTTTGCCGCCGCCGCAAAAGAGCAGCCGCAGCCGGAACTGCATATCCGCGCCGACCGGCATGCCGAATACGAACCGGTTGCAAAAGTCATGTCGCTGGCCGCGCGTGCGGGTCTTTCCCGGATCGGATTCGTGACGGAGCCCGAGCGGGACTGAGCATCCGGGAGGCCGGCGGGCCCAAACGGCTGCTGTGTGCTTGCCCGATCCCGGCACCGATCGTCAGCCTCTGTCCTGGCTTCCACATGAATGCGGCAACACAAAATCGGGAATCCCACACTACGGGATTTCCCTTCCTCGATTGTGGGTTTATGCGTAAAATGACGGGAATCATACCGATTTACGCGGCATGATCGCGCCCTTGTAATAACACGTGGCGGCTTTGTCCTTGAGCGGGATGAAGTACAAGTTTAATTTTCTATCGAAGAGACCCTATGAAAAAACACAACCCCTTCCCGCCTGTTCTGGGCGTTCTTCTGGCCGCCTTTGCCGTATCTGCCGATGCGGATCCGATGGGTCTGGATGTGAGCATCGGACTGGCCAATGTCCGGCCTGACATCAAGTCTCCGGTTGTGGGAGCCGATGCCACCACCTCGGTCGTGCCCGTTGCGAACTTCACGTATTTCCTCAGCGAGCACTTCGCCCTGAACACGGCTGCCGGCATTACCCGCCACAAATTCAGCAACGCCGGCGGAACGCTGGGGAAAGCCTCCATGGCGCCGTTCCACCTGATGGCTCAGTATTACTTCATGCCGAAGGCCGCAGACTTCCAGCCTTATGTGGGGGTGGGTATCCACCATACTGTTTTCTTCCACAAGAACGGACCCGCCTTCGATGGCCTGGACCGCTTCAAAGAGGATACCGGCCCCGTTTTGCAGGCAGGGTTCAGCTATAACGTGAACAAGGATTACTTCGTCAATTTCGATCTCAAGAAGTTCTATCTCGAGACGAATGTCACGCCCCAGGGCGGAGCGAAAATCGAAACGATCACGCTCAATCCATGGTTGATCGGACTGGCGGCGGGCAGGCATTTTTGAGTCGGAACCTGCCGCCGCGGGCGTCCGCGGCGGCATGACAAACGGGCATCTCCCGACCGGTGCGCAGCCGGGCACCGGGAGATGCCCGGGCCGGTCTGTTCATCCGGTCGGCCTTCAGCCATCCGTCGATCATGGTGGCCGATGCGCGCATGACGCAGAGGAGGACTGCCTTCCTTTCCCGGCCGCGCCGCACCGGATATCCGGCATTCACGCCATGCTCAACCACCCGCCCGCGACGCCGCTGCCGATTACAACCAGCCACGGCGGCCATTTCCAGAACATCAAGGCGACCAGTGCCACAAGGGCCAGGCCAAAGTCTTGCGGGGCGTGAATCGCACTCGTCCAGACAGGCTGATAGAGGGCACTCAACAGCAGTCCGACCACGGCCGCATTGATGCCCGACAACGCAGCCTGTGTGCGTGCGTGGTGGCGCAGGCGCTCCCAGAATGGCAATACTCCCACCACCAGCAGGAATGACGGCACGAAGATCGCCAGCAGGCAGATCATGCCGCCCAGCCATCCGGAAGGTGCGCCGCTCATCGATGCACCGAGAAACGCCGCGAAGGTGAACAGGGGGCCTGGAACGGCCTGTGCCGCGCCATAGCCCGCCAGGAAGGAGTCATTGCCGACCCAGCCGGGCGGTACGACTTCGGCTTGCAGCAGCGGCAGGACGACATGTCCGCCGCCAAAAACCAGCGAACCCGCACGATAGAAGGCGTCAATCCTCGACAGGGTCTGATTGGGGAACGAGGCCGCCAGCAGCGGCAATCCGATCAACAGGACAAAAAACAGCGTCAGCCAGAACAGGCCCACGCGGCGCCTGATCGCCATTGGCAAGGGATCCCGCGCTGAACCCTGCCGAGGCTTGAACAGCAGGAGACCGGCCACCGCCGCCATGGCGATGGCGCCCACTTGTCCCCATGCGGAGGGCACCAGGAGAACGAAGCAGGCCACGGCCACCATGAGGGTGATGCGCGGCACATCCGGGCAGAGATTGCGGGCCATTCCCCATACGGCCTGGGCGACCACCGCCACGGCCACCACTTTCAGGCCTTGCAGCAAGCCGGCTGGCATCGCATCCCCGTAGCGGGCAATGCCCAGTGCAAACAGGATCAAGGCAATCGCCGAGGGCAACGTGAAGCCCGCCCAGGCAGCCAGTGCGCCGGCATAGCCGGAGCGGGACAGCCCGATCGCGATCCCCACCTGGCTGCTGGCCGGCCCCGGCAGGAACTGGCAGAGGGCGACCAGATCCGCATAGCTGCGCTCCGTCAACCAGCGCCGCCGGGTCACGAATTCCTCGCGGAAGTAACCCAGGTGAGCAATCGGACCGCCGAAAGAGGTCAGGCCCAGTCGAAGAAATATCAGGAAGACCACCCAGGGGCTGCGGTGGGTCCTGTCGGTGTCGGTCATGGTCGCATCTTTGATGATTTACGTTCGGGCTCCGTCTTCAACGCATTGTCTTCAACGCATTCCTGCGCATTTCATTCAGCAGGCAACGGCGGCCCTAACGGTCGAGATGCTGGTCGGCCAGCGAGACAGGATCTTCCTTCGGTTCCAGATGCGTGGTGAGATGGGCGTAGGGAATGGCTTGCCGGATGTCGGCCTCGATGCGTTCCGACCAGTCATGTCCTTGCTTGACCGACCACGCGCCCGGCACCAGAAGATGGAAGGAAATGAAGGTCCGGGTACCGGACTGGCGCGTACGCAAGGCATGGAAGTCCAGCCCCTGTGTCCGATAGCGGTCCAGAATGTCCTCGATCGCCCGGAGGTCCGCCGCCGGCAGGGAGACATCCATCAGGCCGGCAGCGGAACGCTGCAACAGCTGCCATCCGGTCCACACGATGTTCAATGCCACCAGCAGCGCGATCACCGGATCGAGCCAGAGCCAGCCGCTTGCCCAGACCAGTCCGACGCCCGCAATGACCCCCGCCGACGTCCAGACGTCGGTCAGCAAGTGGTGCGCGTCAGCTTCCAGCGCGATGGACTTGTACTTGCGGCCCACGCCCATGAGGATGCGCGCCGTGATCAGGTTGATGATCGATGCGGCCACCGATACCGCCAGGCCGATCCCCACCGCTTCGAGCGGTTGCGGATTGAGCAGGCGTTCGATGGCGGTATAGGCGATGCCGACCGCGGCGAGAAAAATGAGCAGGCCCTCGAATGCGCTGGAGAAATATTCGGCCTTGCCGTGTCCGTGCGCATGATTGTCGTCGGCCGGTTGGGCGGCCAGCGACAGCATGGCGAGCGCCATCATCGCGCCCGCCAGGTTGACGAAGGATTCGAGCGCGTCGGACAGCATCCCGACCGAACCGGTCAGCCACCAGGCCCAGCCTTTGAGCAGGATGGTGGCGAGCGCGGCCGCGATGGAGAGCCAGGCGTAACGTTTGAGAGCCGGAGGTAACATTCCGTTGCTGCACGAGGCGCGATTGAAGAGTGCCGGATTGTATCCCAGTGCATGCCGGCTGACCCGCAGGCACGTGCTGCCGGTCGGACAGGGGTTGTGTTCCGGCCGGAGAAACGGATCCTGTAGGCTATGATCAAACACGGTTGTCATGGAGGCTCTACGATGCCGGACACGCTGATCGATGCGATTCAACTGCGTTATGCCTGCCGCGAATTCGCCGCGGACACGCCGGTATCGGCGGACGAACTGGCCTCGGTGCTGGAAGCGGGGCGGTTGGCCCCTTCGGCATTCGGCCTGGAGCCCTGGCGTTTCGTCGTGGTGACCGACGAGGCCGGCCGCGCGGCGGTTGCGCGAGCCTGCTACGACCAGCCGGCCACGACGACGGCTGCGGCGCTGATCGTGATTGCGGCGCTGGTGGCGGTGCTCGAACCGGATTCGGACTATGTGCGGGCGCGTTTTGCGGCGGAAGCCCGCGGCCAGGATGCCGAACCGATTCATGCGGCCTACCGATCGTTCTATCACGCCGGATCCATGGCGGAATGGGCGCGCGGGCAGTGCAATTTTGCGGCGGCCCAGATGCTCTTGCAGGCCGCGCACAGGGGACTCGGAAGCTGCCCGGTCGGAGGCTATGACGCCTCCGCATTGGCCGCCGCAGCCGCGCTCCAGCCAGGCGAGGTCCCTGCGTTGGTCGTTGCCCTGGGCCGATGCCGCCACGCCGCCCCCGAACGGATCCGCAAGCCGCTCGGGTGATGACAGGTCCGCCTGCGCGCATGGCCGCGGCGGCGGGCATCTTTCCTGGAGACATCCTGCGGTCGAAGCAATAAAATGCCGGGCATGAAAATTCCGCTCGCCCTGCTCCTGTGTCTGCCGCTTGCCGCCCATGCCGCATGGATGGATTTCGATCACGAGTTCGAAGAAGACAAACCCTGGGCCGAAGTGGCAGCCAGCTTGCCGCCCTACCCGAAGTCCGGCAACCTGATCCCGTTCGAGGTGTCGTCGGCGACCCGCAACAAATTCTTCATCGATGCCGATTCGATCAGCGTCGGTTCCGACAAGGTGGTGCGCTACACCGTGGTCATCGAAGCGGCGGGCGGGGCAAAAAACATTTCATACGAAGGACTGCGCTGCGAAACGGGTGAACGCCGCCTGTATGCCTATGGCCATGACGACGGGAGCTGGTCGAAGGCACGCAATGCCCAATGGGAGACTATCCGGATGCGTTCGCTGTTGTCGTATCACAAGGCGCTGTACGAGGATTATTTCTGCCCCGGCGGCATCAATGTGCGCACCGCCAAAGAGGCGGTGGAAAGACTGCGGCGCGGAGCGCACTGATGCAGTCCGTGGTGAAGCACGCGCGGCGCATCGTCGTCAAGGTCGGTTCCAGTCTGGTCACTGCCGAAGGACGCGGTCTCGACCATGCCGCGCTGTCGCACTGGGCGGCGCAGATCGCCGCATTGACCGCGCAGGGCAAGGAAGTGGTGCTGGTGTCCTCGGGTGCGATTGCGGAAGGCATCGCGCGACTGGGCTGGAAGAAGCGCCCCCGGGCCGTCAACGAATTGCAGGCCGCCGCCGCCGTCGGGCAGATGGGGCTGGTGCAGGCGTACGAAACGGTTTTCCGCACTCACGGTCTGCCTGCTGCGCAGGTGCTGCTCACGCATGAGGATCTGGCCGACCGTACCCGCTATCTCAATGCGCGCACCACTTTGCGCACGTTGCTGGAATTGCGCGTGGTGCCCATCATCAACGAGAACGATACGGTTGCCACGGACGAAATCCGTCTGGGCGACAACGACACGCTCGGCGCATTGGTGACCAACCTCATCGAAGCCGACTGCCTCGTCATCCTGACGGACCAGCCCGGCCTCTATACCGCCGATCCGCGCAAGAATCCCGACGCCACGCTGGTGATGGATGCCTATGCCGGCGACCCCGATCTCGAACGTATGGCGGACGGGGCGGGCAGCAGCGTCGGCACCGGCGGCATGCTGACCAAGATCCTTGCCGCCAAACGCGCGGCACGCAGCGGCGCGCATACGGTGATCTGCAGCGGACGCGAGGATCAGGTGCTGCTGCGATTGGCGGCCGGCGAGGCGATCGGCAGCCAGCTGGTGGCACGGCAGGCGCCGCTTGCCGCGCGGCGCCAATGGCTGGCCGACCATCTGCAGCTGCGCGGCAGCGTGGTGCTCGACGACGGTGCGGTACGGGCGCTGCGCGACGATCACAAGAGCCTGTTGCCGGTTGGGGTGAAGGGCGTCACCGGCGAATTCGAGCGCGGCGAGGTGGTGGCGATCGTCGATATGGACGGCTGCGAGATCGCGCGCGGCCTGGCCAATTACAGTGCCGGCGAGGCGCGTCGCATTGCCGGCAAGCCCAGCAGCGCGATCGAGGCTGAACTGGGCTACATGGACGAGCCGGAGCTGATCCACCGCGACAATCTGGTGATGCTGGCGTGACCATTACGCTGGATTTTCTGCGCCACGGCGAGCCGGTAGGCGGGCGCAGGTACCGCGGTCAGGTCGACGATCCGCTATCTGAAAAAGGCTGGGCGCAGATGGATGCGACAGTCGGCGAATGGATGCCATGGACACGGATCATCTCGTCGCCGCTGATGCGTTGCCGCGCTTTTGCCGAGACGCTGGCGGAACGGCACGACCTGCCGCTGGCGTTCGACGAGCGCCTCAAGGAAGTCGGCTTTGGCGTGTGGGAAGGCAAGTCGGCTGCCGAGATCGAGCAGGAGGCGCCCGGCTCGCTTGCCCGCTTCAGGAACGATCCGGTGAATGACCGTCCCGACGGGGCAGAGCCGCTGGCCGTTTTTCATGCACGGGTGGCCGCCGCACTCGACGACCTGCTCGCGCAGCATGCAGACCAGCACGTGCTGCTGGTTGGGCACGCCGGGGTGATCCGCATGGCGTTCGTCTGGGCGTTGCATGTGCCGCTGGCGCATGCCTATCGCATCGAGGTGGCGAGCGCCGGGTTGACCCGCCTGCGCTTCGAGGACGGGCGTGCGAGTCTGGTCTTTCACGGCGGCAGTCCTGCTCATCGCTGACCCGTTGCCGTCTTCCGTATTCGTTGGCCTGCATCGCCCCACGCCGTGCCTTGTCCAAGGCATGACCGAGGGACACGGTGGGTCGTGCCCTAGGCCCGGTGACGCGACTCGACCGGCTTGAGGTTGGGGCAGTTGTCTTTGATGCAATCGGCGTAGAGCTGTAGCGAGTGATCGCGAATGACAAACCCCCGCTCCTTGGCAATGCGGGTCTGACGTTTTTCGATTTCCCCGTCATAAAACTCTTCGACCTTGCCGCATTGCAGACAGACCAGATGGTCGTGATGGTCGCCATGATTGAGTTCGAATACGGCCTTGTCGCTGTCGAAGTGATGACGGATCAGCAGGCCCGCCTGCTCGAACTGGGTCAGCACACGGTAGACCGTGGCAAGGCCGATGTCCTGGCCCTCGTCCGAAAGCAGTCGATACACTTCCTCGGCAGTCATATGGCGCTTGTCGCTCTGCTCGAACAAATCGAGAATTTTCAGACGTGGCAGCGTGGCTTTGAGACCGATGCTCTTGAGATCGGAAGGATTGCTCAATGGGGCCTCCAGAACGGGAACGCGAATACGCTATGATACGTTTTTTTCCAACCGCCCAAACCTTCCCGGTTTTCTGGCCATGCGTCATTCCCTGATCCCCGCCTTGATTTTGAGTCTGCTAGCGGGCTGCGCCATGCCGCGCATCGGCCCCTATCACATCGATGTGCAGCAGGGCAATGCGCTGGATCAGGAAAATGTCGCGCGCCTGAAGACAGGCCTGAATCGTTCGCAGGTCCGTTTTCTGCTCGGTACGCCGCTGGTCGTCGATCCGTTCCGCACCGATCGCTGGGATTATGTCTATCTGTACTACAAGGCGGGGAAACTGACCGAGCAAAAGCACATTACCCTGATCTTCGACGGCGATACGCTGGCACGCATCGAAGGCGACCTGCCACCCGCGGCGGTAACCGAGCCTGGCGCCGCGGCGATGGCGACTTCCACAGCGGCCCCGGCCCTTGTCGCAGCGCCAGTTCCCGCAGCATCCCAAGCTTCCGCAGCAGTTCCAACTTCCACGGCAGCTCCAATTCCCGCGGCAGCCCCAGCTACCGCAGAAGCTCCAACTTCTGCCGCAGCTCCAGCTACTGCGGTAGCTCTAACTTCCGCGGCAGCGCTGACTTCCACGGCATCCCCAGCTTCCGCTCCCGCAGGCAGAACCGAATCCGTTCCGTCTCCCGCCGCCCCTGCCACGGCCACCGCGCTTGTGGCCTCCGCAGAGGCAGAGGGGAGTGGATCTCCGGCCGGCTCGCCGATGCCCGAAACCAGCATTGTGCCGCCGCTGCCAAGCCCCCGGGATGCGCCCGCCTACGTCGACCCTCATCCCGCCCCCGAGCTCAGCCTGAAGCAGGAAACCAATATCGCGCAAATCAGGCCGGATGCGATGCCGTCTTTTGCGGAATCGCGTGTGGCGGTCACAGGCGACGCGCCGGTATTGCAATCTCTGAATGCCTGGGCGGATGCCTGGTCACGTCGTGATGACAAGGCCTATTTTGCCGCGTACGACAGCCGTTTTGTTCCGGATGGGGGGGGCAGCCGTTCCGCCTGGGAGACACGCAAGCGTCAGGCACTGGGTGCCGCCAAAAATATCGAAGTAAAGATCGAGTCGCCATCGGTAGATCGAACCGCCGCCGATACCGCTACGGTGACCTTCAAACAGCTATACCGCTCAGGCAGTTATCACGATGCCACCCTCAAGCAGGTGCGCATGGTCGAGCGCGAGGATCGCTGGTTGATCGTGGAAGAGAAAGTGCTGTCGACCCTGAAGGATGACCAGCCGTGAGCGTGCGGATCGCGATCGCCGGTGTGTCCGGCAGGATGGGACGTGCCCTGCTCGAAGCAGTGGAAGCTGATGCCGGCTGCACGCTTGGCGCGGCCATCGACCGCCCCGGCAGTCCGCTGGTCGGGCAGGACGTGGGCGCCGCCTGGGGCACAGTCAGCGGGGTGCAGGTGACGGATCAGCCGGCCGTTGCCCTGGGTGGGACGCATGCGCTGATCGATTTCACCCGCCCCGAGGCCACTTTCGGCTATCTCGACGCCTGCGTCGCGGCCGGCGTGCCGCTGGTCATCGGCACCACCGGTTTCGATGATGCCGGCAAGGCACGCATCGCAGCGGCCGCGCAGCGAATTCCCGTCGTATTCGCCCCCAACATGAGCGTGGGAGTGAATCTTCTGATGAAGCTGGCCGAACTTGCCGCTCAGGTGTTGCAGGATGGCTACGACATCGAGATCATCGAGGCGCATCACCGCCACAAGGTCGACGCACCTTCCGGCACCGCACTGGGCCTGGGGCATGCAGTGGCACGCGCGATCGGTCGCGACCTGACCCGTTGCGCCGTCTACGGACGGGAGGGCGTGACCGGCGAGCGCGACCCAAAAACCATCGGCTTCGCCACCGTGCGCGGCGGCGATATCGTCGGCGACCATACCCTGCTGTTCGCCGGCATCGGCGAACGCGTCGAACTGACCCACAAGGCCAGCAGCCGCGCAACGTTTGCCCAGGGTGCGCTGCGTGCCGCCAAGTGGCTGCAAGGCCGCGCGCCGGATTTGTACGACATGCGCGACGTATTGAATCTGAATTAACCGCTTCAACAGGAATGCACCATGAATGCCGTCAAGGTTTACAGTACCGGTACCTGTCCCGTCTGCGTCAAGGCCAAGGCCTTCCTCGAAAAACGCGGTATCGCCTACGATGAAGTTCGCATCGATCTTGACCGCGAAGCGATGAAGGAGTTTGCCGTGGTCACCAACGGCGCCCGCACCGTGCCGCAGATCGTGGTCGATGGTTCCTGTATCGGCGGTTTCACCGAATTGACCGAACTCGACATGGACGGCGGACTGGACCATCTGCAGCCCTGACCGGCTCTTCAGCCGGGCGGGAAGGCGGGCCTGCGCATTGAAGCCGGGCCTGGAATCAGCTACAATTTCGCCATTCAAGTTCAGGCGGGTTCGCGCAAGCGGCTCGCCTGAATTTTGTCACCTGCACCACGCTCATTAGCCTGCGGAGTCTTCCTTGTCACGTGCCCAGCCCGCCATCCTTGTTCTAGCTGACGGTTCGGTATTTCGCGGCCGCGCCATCGGCGCCAACGGCCTTGCAACCGGGGAAGTGGTCTTCAATACCGCACTGACCGGCTATCAGGAAATTCTCACTGATCCCTCGTATGCACGCCAGATCGTGACGCTGACCTATCCGCATATCGGCAACACCGGTGTCAATGCCGAGGACGTCGAAGCGGACCGCGTTCACGCAGCGGGTCTGGTGGTGCGCGATCTGCCGCGCCTGCATTCGAATTTCCGTGCCAGCCGCTCCTTGAACGATTACCTGAAGAGCCAGAACGTCGTCGCCATCGCCGATATCGACACACGGCGATTAACCCGTGTCCTGCGCGAACAAGGGGCGCAAAACGGCTGCATCATGGCAGGCGATGTTGACGAAACCGAGGCGCTCGAAGCCGCGCGTGCCTTCCCTGGCCTGGCCGGCATGGATCTGGCCAAGGTGGTGAGCGTGTCGAAGGCCTATGAATGGAACGAGACCGAATGGAAGCTCGGACGCGGCTATGGTCAGCAGACCGCGCCGCGTTTCCATGTCGTGGCCTTCGATTACGGCGTCAAGCGCAATATTCTGCGTATGCTGGCCGAGCGTGGCTGTCGTCTGACCGTGCTGCCCGCCACCGCCACCGCAGCCGATGCCCTGGCGCTGAAGCCGGCCGGTATTTTTCTCTCCAACGGCCCCGGCGATCCGGAGGCATGCGATTACGCGATCAAGGCGGTGGGTGAACTGATGGAGGCGAAGATCCCTGTCTTCGGTATCTGTCTGGGACATCAGTTTCTGGCACTGGCCTCGGGTGCCAGGACGGTCAAGATGAAATTCGGCCACCATGGCGCCAACCATCCGGTCAAGGATCTCGACACCGGCCGGGTAGCGATTACCAGCCAGAATCATGGGTTTGCAGTGGATGCGGCGACCCTGCCGGCCAATCTGCGCAGCACCCATGTCTCGCTGTTCGATGGTTCCCTGCAGGGGATGGCCCGTACGGATGCTCCCGTGTTCAGCTTCCAGGGCCATCCGGAAGCCAGCCCCGGCCCACACGATATGGGTTACCTGTTCGACCGTTTTATTCAGCTGATGGCTGACCATGCTCCCGTACACTAAATTATGCCCAGGCGCAGTGATCTAAAAAGCATTCTCATCATCGGCGCCGGCCCCATCGTCATCGGGCAGGCGTGCGAATTCGACTATTCCGGCGCGCAGGCATGCAAGGCGCTGCGCGAGGAGGGCTACAAGGTCATCCTCGTCAACAGCAATCCGGCGACGATCATGACCGACCCGGACATGGCTGACGTCACCTACATCGAGCCGATTTCCTGGCAGGTGGTCGAAAAAATCATCGAACAGGAACGCCCGGATGCGCTGCTGCCGACCATGGGCGGGCAGACCGCGCTCAACTGCGCGCTCGACCTGGCCAAACACGGGGTGCTGGAAAAATACGGCGTCGAGATGATCGGCGCGTCGAAGGAAGCGATCGACAAGGCCGAGGATCGCGAGAAGTTCAAGGCGGCGATGACGAGGCTGGGGCTGGGCTCGGCGCGTTCGTCGATCGCCCACAGCATGGAAGAGGCGCTGCAGGTGCAGGCAGCGCTCGGCTTTCCGACCATCATCCGGCCGTCGTTCACCATGGGCGGATCGGGCGGCGGCATCGCCTACAACAAGGACGAGTTCGTCGCCATCTGCGAGCGCGGCCTGGAAGCTTCGCCCACCCACGAACTGCTGATCGAGGAGTCGCTGCTCGGCTGGAAAGAGTACGAGATGGAGGTGGTGCGCGACCGCAAGGATAACTGCATCATCGTGTGTTCGATCGAGAACTTCGACCCGATGGGCGTGCATACCGGCGACTCCATTACCGTTGCGCCGGCGCAGACGCTGACCGACAAGGAATACCAGATCATGCGCAACGCCTCGCTGGCGGTGCTGCGCGAGATCGGCGTGGAAACGGGTGGCTCCAACGTGCAGTTTTCCATCAATCCGGCGGATGGTCGCATGGTGGTGATCGAGATGAACCCGCGGGTGTCGCGCTCAAGCGCGCTGGCCTCCAAGGCGACCGGCTTTCCGATCGCCAAGGTGGCGGCCAAGCTGGCGGTCGGCTATACGCTCGACGAACTGCAGAACGACATCACTGGCGGTGCGACCCCGGCCTCGTTCGAGCCGTCGATCGACTACGTGGTGACCAAGATTCCGCGCTTCGCCTTCGAGAAATTCCCGCTGGCCGACGACCGCCTGACCACGCAGATGAAGTCGGTCGGCGAGGTGATGGCAATGGGCCGCAGTTTCCAGGAGTCCCTGCAGAAAGCCCTGCGTGGACTGGAAGTCGGCGCCGACGGCCTCGATCAGAAGACCACCGACCGCGAGGAAATCGAAGCCGAATTGATGTCGCCCGGCCCCGAGCGCATCTGGTACGTCGGCGATGCGTTCCGCGTCGGCATGAGCCTCGAAGAAGTCCACGCCGTGTCGAAGATCGATCCGTGGTTCCTCGACCAGATCCAGGGCCTGATCGAACTGGAAGCCTCGCTGTCCGGACGTGCGCTGACCGACCTCGGCCGCGATGAGTTGCGCGAGCTGAAGCGCGCCGGCTTCTCCGATCGCCGTCTGGCCAGGCTGCTGAACACCGACCAGCACGCGGTGCGCGCGCGCCGCAACGAACTTTCATTGCATCCGGTCTACAAACGGGTCGACACCTGCGCGGCCGAGTTCGCCACCCAGACCGCCTACATGTACTCGACCTACGAGGAAGAGTGCGAGGCGCAGCCGACCGACGCGAAGAAGATCATGGTGCTGGGCGGCGGGCCGAACCGCATCGGCCAGGGCATCGAATTCGACTACTGCTGCGTGCACGCGGCGCTGGCGCTGCGCGAAAACGGCTTCGAGACCATCATGGTCAACTGCAACCCGGAGACCGTGTCGACCGACTACGATACCTCCGACCGCCTGTACTTCGAACCGCTGACGCTGGAAGACGTGCTCGAGATCGTGCGCATCGAGAAGCCCTTCGGTGTCATCGTGCAGTACGGCGGCCAGACGCCGCTGAAGCTGGCGCGCGACCTGGAAAGGAACGGCGTCCCCATCATCGGCACCAGCCCCGACATGATCGACGCCGCCGAAGACCGCGAGCGTTTCCAGCAGATGCTGCACGACCTCGGCCTGAAACAACCGCCCAACCGCACCGCGCGCAACCCCGAGAGCGCGCTGCGCATGGCGGCGGAGATCGGCTACCCGCTGGTGGTGCGCCCATCCTATGTTCTGGGCGGCCGCGCCATGGAAATCGTGCGCGAGGAGGCCGACCTCGTCCGCTACATGACCGAGGCGGTGAAGGTGTCGAACAAGTCGCCGGTGCTGCTCGACCGTTTCCTCAACGACGCGATTGAAGTGGATGTGGACGCGCTGTCGGACGGCGAGCAGGTGGTGATCGGCGGCATCATGCAGCACATCGAACAGGCCGGCGTGCATTCCGGCGACTCGGCGTGCTCGCTGCCGCCCTACAGCCTGTCGAACGAGATCCAGGACGAACTGCGCCGTCAGACCGTGGCGATGGCGAAAGCGCTCAAGGTCGTCGGCCTGATGAACGTGCAGTTCGCGATCCAGGGCGACACCGTCTACGTGCTCGAGGTGAACCCGCGCGCGTCGCGCACCGTGCCCTATGTGTCGAAGGCCATCGGCGCGCCGCTGGCGAAGATCGCCGCGCGTGCGATGGCCGGCATAACGCTTGCATCGCAGGCCTTCGAAAAAGAGATCATCCCGCCGTATTTCTCGGTCAAGGAAGCGGTGTTCCCGTTCCGCAAGTTTCCCGGCGTCGACACCATCCTCGGCCCCGAAATGAAATCGACCGGCGAGGTCATGGGGGTCGGCGACAACTTCGGCGAGGCCTTCGTCAAATCGCAGCTGGCATCGAGCTCCGAACTGCCCAAGCCTGGCGGGAAGGCGTTCGTCAGCGTGCGCTCGGGTGATCGTGACGCCGTGGTCGAGGTGGCACAGATGCTGCATGATCTCGGCTTCAACGTGGTCGCCACCCGTGGCACCGCGCAGACAATCGAATCCGCCGGCATTCCTGTGGCGATCGTCAACAAGGTCAAGGAAGGCCGCCCGCACATCGTCGACATGATCAAGAACGGCGACATCGATTTCATCGTCAACGTGGTCGAAGACAAGAAGGCGGTGAAGGACTCCTACGCCATTCGCGCCGAGGCGCTGGCGCGCCGGGTGGTGTATTTCACCACCCTGGCCGGTGCACGTGCCGCCTGCATGGGCATGCGGCACGGCAACGAACTGAAAGTGTATTCCCTGCAGTCGCTGCACCAGCGGTTGCACTGATCTGAAGAGGCAAGCTCGTGAACAAATTCCCCCTCACCGTCGTCGGTGCCGAAAAGTTGCGTGTTGAACTGCAGCATCTGAAGAGCGTGGAACGGCCTGCTGTCATTCAGGCGATCGCCGAGGCCCGCGCGCAGGGCGATCTGTCGGAAAATGCCGAGTACGACGCCGCCAAGGAAAAGCAGGGGTTCATCGAAGGACGCATCGCCGATCTTGAAGGCAAGCTGGCGAATGCGCAGATCATCGATCCCGCTACCCTCGATGCGGAAGGCCGCATCGTGTTCGGTGCGACGGTCGATCTGGAAGACATCGAATCGGGCGATACCGTCACGTATCAGATTGTCGGCGACGACGAAGCCGACATCAGGCAGGGCAAGATTTCGGTCTCGTCGCCCATTGCGCGCGCACTGATCGGCAAGTATGCGGGCGACAGCGTGGATGTCCAGGCGCCCGCCGGGGTGCGCCAGTACGACGTGCTGGACGTCCTGTATAAATAAGCATGCGACGTTTCTGGAGCGGCCTCGCGGGTGCATTGCTGGTACTGTGGATCGGTGGCATGTGGGCGATCGGCTACGTCGCCGCGCCGGTATTGTTTGCCAACCTGGGCGACAAGCAATTGGCCGGGATGCTGGCAGGCCAGCTGTTTACAGTGATGGCGTGGATCGGCATCGCCGCGGCCGTCTATCTGCTGATCTACCGCTTCGCCTGCGAGGGGACTGCGGCGCTGAAAACCCTGTTTTTCTGGGTGGTGGCATTGATGCTGGCACTGACGCTGGCGGGTCACTTCGGTATCCAGCCCATCCTGCAGGGCTTGAAGAATCAGGCCCTGCCGCATGCCGTGATGCAAAGTGTGTTGGCCGACCGCTTTGCCCGCTGGCATGGGGTGTCGAGCATTCTTTCCCTGATCCAGAGCGTACTGGGACTGTTGCTGGTCTGGCGCTCGGGGCTGGCGAAATAAGCGCTTCCGTCAGGCGTCAACCCGGCAGGACGATCACCGGTTTGCCGATCGGGCGATAAATGACCAGTATCTTGCCGATCTGCTGCACCGGCGCCGCGCCCGTGGCCGTGCAGATTTCCTCCAGCCAGGCGCGGCGCGTGTCCGGCTTGTCGCTGGCCGCCTTGATCTTGATCAACTCGTGCGCATCGAGCCCGCGTTCGATTTCCTTCAATACGGCGGCGGTCAGGCCCTGATTGCCGATCATGGCCACCGGCTGGCGGCTGTGGGCCAGGCCCTTGAGAAATTGCCGCTGGGCAGGCGTGAGTGATTTCATGTGTCTTCCTTAACCGAGCGCGGATTGTAGCCGATAGACATGGTGCAGAAAGCAAAGCGGACCAAATCGGGCAGTGCCTGGATGCACGAGCATGTGACGGATCCCTATGTGAAAAAAGCGCAGCAGGAAGGCTATCGTTCGCGCGCCGCCTATAAACTGCTGGAAATCGACAGGCGCGACCGCCTGCTGCGTCCCGGCATGACGGTGGTGGATCTGGGCGCCGCACCCGGCAGCTGGTGCCAGGTGGCGATGCAGAAGATGAAAAAACAGGGCACGGTACTGGCGATCGATCTGCTGCCGATCGTGCCGATGGCGGGAGTCGTCAGCCTGGAAGGGGATTTCACCGAACCCGGGGCGCAGGTCTGGCTGGAAGAAAGATTGCAAGCAGGACGGGCTGATCTTGTATTAAGCGACATGGCCCCCAATATCAGTGGAGTCACCTCGCGCGACCAGGCACGCCATTACGAGTTGTGTGAGTTGGCGCTTGACTTCGCGGTGAAGTGGCTGAAACCGGACGGTGCATTTCTCGTCAAAGTGTTTCAGGGAGCAGGATTCGAGGATTTCCGTGCGCGGATGCGGCAAGCGTTCGAGCAGGTGGTGATCCGCAAGCCTGACGCATCGCGCGGCCGCAGTACCGAGGTCTATTTGCTGGGGCATCGCCCCGTTGCAGCAGGGGAGACAGTCGGGATGAGCCGTGACAAGCGGGCAGGACAGGGTTTAGAATGAGTCTAAACGTGCTGCATTCGGCACCAAGGAGTAATACGTGAACAATTTGTCCAAGAACATCGCCATCTGGCTGATCATTGCCGTCATCCTGATGACGGTGTTCAACCAGTTCGGCGCGCAGCGTACTGCGCAGTCGCAGATGCCGTACTCGCAGTTCATCCAGGAGGTGCGTCAGCAGCAGATCTCCAAGGTGGTGATCGAGGGAAACGTGCTGAAGGGTGAACGCAGCGATGGACAGCGCTTTACCAGCTATGCGCCAAACGACCCGTGGATGGTGTCCGACCTGCTGAAAAACGGCGTCTCGGTCGAAGCCAAGCCGGAAGAGCAACCGTCGTTCCTGATGAGCCTGCTTATTTCGTGGTTCCCCATGCTGTTGCTGATCGGCGTCTGGATTTTCTTCATGCGCCAGATGCAGGGTGGCGGCCGTGGCGGTGCGTTCTCGTTCGGGAAGAGCCGCGCACGCCTGCTCGATGAAAACGCCAATCCGGTGACCTTCGCCGACGTCGCAGGCTGCGACGAGGCGAAGGAAGATGTCGCCGAACTGGTGGATTTCCTTAAGGACCCCTCCAAATACCAGAAGCTGGGTGGCCGTATCCCGCGCGGCGTGCTGATGGTGGGCCCGCCCGGGACCGGGAAGACCCTGCTGGCCCGCTCGATTGCGGGTGAGGCCAAGGTTCCGTTCTTCAGCATTTCGGGTTCCGACTTCGTCGAGATGTTTGTCGGCGTCGGCGCCGCGCGCGTACGCGACATGTTCGAACAGGCGAAGAAAAACTCACCCTGCATCATCTTCATCGACGAAATCGATGCGGTCGGCCGGCAGCGTGGCGCCGGCCTCGGCGGCGGCAACGACGAACGGGAGCAGACGCTCAACCAGTTACTGGTCGAAATGGATGGTTTCGAAGCGAGCGTGGGGGTGATCGTGATCGCGGCAACCAACCGTCCCGACGTGCTTGACCCGGCGTTGCTGCGTCCGGGACGCTTCGACCGTCAGGTCGTCGTCGGCCTGCCCGACATCCGGGGTCGCGAGCAGATCCTGCTGGTGCATATGCGCAAGGTTCCGATGGGCCCCGACGTGCGGGCCGACATTCTGGCGCGCGGCACCCCCGGCATGTCGGGCGCCGACCTTGCCAACCTGGTCAATGAGGCGGCCCTGTTCGCGGCGCGTCGTAGCAAGCGCCTGGTCGATATGGACGATTTCGAACAGGCCAAGGACAAGATCTTCATGGGTGCCGAACGAAAATCCATGGTCATCACACCCGAAGACAAGAAAAAAACGGCTTATCACGAGTCCGGTCATGCCGTGATCGGCATGACGCTGCCGGGCTGCGATCCTGTGCATAAGGTCACGGTGATCCCGCGCGGTCGCGCGTTGGGGGTGACCATGTCCCTGCCTGAGCTGGATCGTTACAGTCTGTACCAGGATCAGATGCTGTCTCAAATCTGCATGCTGTATGGCGGACGGGTCGCCGAGGAAATCTTCGTGGGCAGTATCTCGACGGGGGCCTCGAACGATTTCGAACGGGCTACCAGCATCGCTCGCGACATGGTGACCCGCTACGGAATGTCGGATGCACTGGGCCCGATGGTATACGGCGAAAACGAAGGTGAGGTATTCCTTGGACGTTCGGTGACTACGCACAAGAACATGAGCGAAGCAACGATGCAAAAGGTCGATACCGAAATTCGACGGATTCTGGACGAGCAATATGCCCGGGCAAGGAAAATCCTGACCGAAGGCCGTGACAAGGTCGAGGCGATGACCGCGGCGCTGATGGAATGGGAAACCATCGACGCTGAACAGATTGGCGACATCATGGCGGGTCGCCCCGCACGCCCGCCCAAGCCGTCAGTCACGCCGCAGCCGCCTGCCGGCGGGGGCGACAAGCCTGGCGCGCCGGCTCCGACCGTTCAGCCTGCACAGGAAGCCTGAGCCGCGACCCGCATCCCATTGCATAGAGGGGCTTTGTCCCCTCTTTTTCATGCTCGTTCTTCATGTGTGTTCATCACGCCGTCCGTGCCGCCCTCGCACATGAGTACCGTCAAGGCTGCGCCGCATGACGCAGGCTGCGATGGGCTACGCATTCAAGCTGCGCGAACCGGGAGCCGATATTCCTGACGTTGGCGATGCCGTTGTCTTGCGGATTCCCGACACGCTCAAGAGTCGCTGATGAACACGAATGAGCGGGAGGGCGGCGCATCTGCCCGCGATGGTACAAGACGCCCGGCGGGTCCGGGTACACACGATGTCATGGCCGTGCGCGACGTACGGGCCGTCTGGAATGCAGTGGAGGAATACAGGGATGGGACGTAAATATTTCGGCACCGACGGTGTGCGGGGCAAGGTGGGCGAATCGCCCATCACGCCCGAGTTCGTGATGCGGCTGGGCTATGCCGCCGGGAAGGTGCTGATCGCTGACCGCGGCAGCCTGCCGTCGAACCAGCACCCGACCGTACTGATCGGTAAAGATACCCGGATTTCCGGCTACATGCTGGAAGCTGCACTGGAAGCAGGCTTTACTGCCGCCGGGGTGAACGTGCTGATGACCGGGCCCATGCCGACGCCGGCAGTGGCCTATCTGACACGGGCACTGCGTTTGCAGGCCGGGGTGGTGATCTCGGCCTCGCACAATCCCTTCGAGGACAACGGCATCAAGTTTTTTTCCGCCAGCGGCCAGAAGCTGCCGGACAGCGTGGAGGAGGCGATTGAAGCACGGCTGGACAGTCCGATCGTGACGGTCGAAGCGCGGCAATTGGGGCGCGCCCGCCGCATCGAGGATGCCGCGGCGCGCTACATCGAGTTTTGCAAGAGCACCTACCCCAATAATCTCGATCTGCGCGGAATGCGTATCGTGGTGGACTGTGCCAATGGCGCGACCTATCACATTGCGCCGCATGTCCTGCACGAACTGGGGGCCGAGGTGATCGCCATCGGCAATGAACCGAACGGCTTCAATATCAACGACGAATGCGGCGCCACGCATACCAAGGTGTTCTCCAACTCGGTGCGCGCGCATCGCGCGGATCTGGGCATCGCACTGGATGGCGATGGCGACCGGCTGATGATGGCGGACGCCCAGGGGCGGGTATACGACGGCGACCAGCTGGTCTACGTCATCGCGCGTCACCGTATCCAGACGGGCTACATGAGAGGGGGCGTGGTCGGTACGCTGATGACCAATCTCGGCACCGAGCATGCGCTGGCTCGCATCCAGATTCCATTCGAACGTGCCAAGGTGGGGGACCGCTATGTGCTCGAGCGGCTGCACGCCAATGGCTGGACGCTGGGTGGAGAAACCTCCGGACACATCCTGTGCCTGGACAAGCACACCACGGGCGACGGGATTGTTTCGGCGCTGCAGGTGATGCGCGCACTGCGCGAGACAGGCGAAACGCTGGATGCGTTTACCGCGGATCTGGAAACCTATCCCCAGGTGATGATCAATGTCCCGGTGGCCAAGGGGTTCAAGCTGGATACGGCGCCTGCGGTCAGCGCATCAGTCGCCGAGGTGGAGGCTGCATTGAATGACAATGGCCGGATTGTCCTGCGCGCATCCGGGACCGAGCCGCTGATCCGGGTGATGGTGGAAGGGCGCGACGCCGATCTGGTTCGCCATGCGGCTGAAACAATCGCCACCGCGGTCAAGGCCGCCGCGGCGGCTGGGTGATTTCCCGACCTGAAATATATCTGTAATATTCGCCCGTTAGTATGGCGACGTCGCCCATGCGGCAACGTCAACTACTACCGGAGATATTACACATGCGTACACTCAATAAACGGGCTCAAGGGGCGCTGGCTGCGGCCATGGGTCTGGCTTTCAGTGTGAGTGCCCTGGCTGCCGACATTACCGGAGCGGGCGCGACTTTCCCCTACGCCGTTTACACGAAGTGGGCCGAGGCTTACAAGTCCGCCACGGGCAACCAGGTCAATTACCAGGGGATCGGCTCGTCGGGCGGCGTCAAGCAGATCAAGGCCAAGACTGTTGATTTTGCCGGCAGCGACGCGCCGGTTCCGGTGGCCGATCTGGAAGCGAACCATCTGGTCCAGGTGCCCACCGTCATGGGTGGCGTGACCGTCGTCATGAATGTCCCCGGTTTCGAATCCGGCAAACTGAAGCTGGACGGCCTGACCGCGGCCGACATTTTCCGTGGCGCGATCACCAAGTGGAACGACCCCGCCATCGCCAGGCTGAACCCTGGCGTCAAGCTGCCGGATCTGGCCATTACCGTGGCACATCGTTCGGACGGCTCCGGCACGACTTATGCGTTCTCCCACTACCTGGCCAAGCAGTCGATGGCATTCAGGCGTGACGTCGGGGCCGGCAACACGGTAAACTGGCCCGCCAACGGCGTGGGCGGCAAGGGCAACCCGGGCGTCGCCGCCAACGTGCAGAAGATCAAGGGCGCAATCGGCTATGTCGACATCGCCGACGCGATGAAGAACAACATGAACTTCGTGGCACTGAAGAACCGTGCCGGCAATTTCATTGTGCCGAACCAGCAGGCGGTCGCCGATGCCGCTGCCGGCGCCGACTTCCATGTCAAGGGCATGGCCCCCGACCTGCTGGATCAGTCCGCCAGGAATGCATGGCCCATCACGACCGCCACCTTCATTCTGGCCTATGAACAGGGCGACGCCGCAAAGCAGAAAGGCGTGGTGGATTTCTACACCTGGTCCTTGAACAACGGGCAGAAAATGGCGATTGAACTTGGCTTCGTGCCGCTGCCGCCCAATGTCGTGAAGATGGTCGAAGCGGAAATGAAGCACATCAAGTAAGGCATTGGATTGACCTGACTTGATGCTGGCCGGGGCCGTACGCTACCCCGGCTTTCTACGAAAGCGGCTGCGCAGGCGGCTGTTTTCGCAGACAAAAAATCGAATCGATAGGCACCCCCAGTGAGTGAGCCCAGCGCAACCGCCGGAATCGATCTGCACGCCAGGCAGGTCCGGAAATTTCGGCTGCAGGACAGGTTTTTCCATCATTCCACGCAGGTTTTCGCCTTTGTCGTGCTGGCGGCGCTGGTGGGCATCCTGGTAGCACTTTCCATCGAAGCCTGGCCCAGCCTCAAGGCGTTCGGCCCATCCTTTTTATGGACCAACATCTGGAGCGTGCCGGACGACCAATACGGCGCGCTGGCTGCCATCTATGGCACGGTGACGACGTCCGTGCTGGCCTTGCTGATCGCCGTGCCAATCAGTTTCGGGATTGCCCTGTTTCTGACCGAGACCTGCCCGCTCTGGCTGCGCCGACCCCTGGGCACGGCGATCGAGTTGCTGGCCGGAATCCCCTCCATCGTATATGGCATCTGGGGATTGTTCGTGTTTGCGCCGTTGTTTGCCGATCACATCCAGCCGCCTTTGCAGGCGTTGCTGGGCGATGTTCCGATCATCGGCGGCTGGTTCTCCGGCCCGCCCATCGGGATCGGCATCCTCACCGCCAGCATCGTGCTGGCCTTGATGGTCATCCCCTTTATTGCGTCGGTGATGCGGGATGTGTTCGAAACCGTGCCGCATGTACTGAAGGAATCCGCCTATGGGATCGGCTGCACCAACTGGGAAGTGGTGCGCAACGTCGTGCTGCCGTATACCCGTGTGGGCGTCATTGGCGGCATCATGCTGGGACTGGGCCGCGCGCTGGGCGAAACGATGGCGGTCACGTTCGTGATCGGCAATGCCAACCGTATCAACGGCAGCCTGTTTGCGCCCGGCACCTCGATCGCGTCGACCCTGGCGAACGAGTTCGGCGAGGCCACGCCCGGCCTGCATATCGCCTCCCTGTTCGCGCTCGGTCTGGTGTTGTTCGTCATCACCTTTATCGTGCTGGCCATTTCGCGCTGGCTGATCAGCCGCAGCATGGGCGCCGAAGGCCTGTAACGCACATGATGAAACTGTATACCCGCCGCATCTGGATCAACCGTATCGGCATCACGCTGTCCATGGCCGCGATGAGCCTGGGGCTGATTGCGCTGCTGTGGATCTTGTGGACGCTGTTTTCGAAAGGCTTTGCTGCCCTGAACTGGGATATATTCACCCAGGACACGCCGGCACCTGGAACCGAAGGCGGTGGCTTGCGCAACGCCATCGTCGGCAGCGGCCTGATCCTGCTGTTTTCCATGCTGATCTCGACCCCGGTCGGCATCATGGCCGGGATCTATCTGGCCGAATTCGGGCGTGTCTCGAAGTTCGCGTCGTTCACCCGTTTCATGACCGACATCATGCTGTCCGCACCGTCCATCGTCATCGGTCTGTTCGTGTATGCGCTGTTTGTGACGACCACGGGCGGGTTCTCAGGCTGGGCAGGGTCACTGGCATTGTCCTTGATTGCCATCCCGGTCGTGGTGCGAACCACCGAGAACATGCTGAAGCTGGTGCCCACCAGTTTGCGCGAGGCGGCTTTTGCCGTGGGGGCGCCGCGCTGGCAGGTATCGCTCAAGGTCACCCTGCGCGCGGTCAAGTCCGGCGTGGTGACCGGCGTGTTGCTGGCGATGGCGCGCATCACCGGCGAAACCGCGCCTCTGCTGTTCACCGCACTCAACAACCAGTTTTTCAACACCGACATGAACAAACCCATGGGCAACCTGCCCGTGGTGATTTACCAGTTCGCCCTGAGTCCCTACGACAACTGGATCAGCCTGGCCTGGGGGGGGGCTTTGTTGATCGCCTTTCTGGTACTGGCGGTCAACATCGCTGTGCGTGTGGTGTTCCGCAATAAAGACAAACGTTAATTTCCCCGGAGCTTTCCGATGCCCGTTCAAGCCATGCCCGCAGACGAAAATGTTGCTTTGCAAGTCCGCAATCTGGATTTCTTTTATGGCGATTTCAAAGGCCTCAGCAACGTCAACCTGGACATTGCACACAAAAAGGTGACCGCCTTCATCGGGCCGTCCGGCTGCGGGAAATCCACGCTGCTGCGTACCTTCAACCGCATGTACGACCTGTACCCCAAACAGCGTGCCGAAGGCCAGATCCTGTTCCATGGCAAGAACCTGCTGGACAGAAGCCAGGATGTGAATCTGGTGCGTGCCAGTATTGGCATGGTGTTCCAGAAGCCAACGCCGTTTCCGATGACGATCTATGAAAACATTGCTTTCGGCGTGCGTTTGTACAAACGCATGTCGAGAAGCGCCATGGATGACCGTGTCGAATGGGCGCTCAAGAAGGCGGCGCTGTGGGGGGAGGTGAAGGACAAATTGCAGCAGAGCGGCCTGTCGCTGTCCGGCGGTCAGCAGCAGCGTCTGTGCATTGCACGCGCGGTGGCCGTGAAACCTGAAATCGTGCTGCTGGACGAGCCGACTTCGGCATTGGACCCGATTTCCACCGCCAAAATCGAGGAGCTCATCAACGAGCTGAAAAGCGATTACACCATCGCCATCGTCACCCACAACATGCAGCAAGCCGCGCGGATTTCGGATTACACGGCGTTCATGTATCTGGGTGAGCTCATCGAGTTCAACGAAACCGGCACCATATTCATGCGGCCGGGCAAGAAGCAGACGGAAGACTACATTACCGGCCGGTTCGGCTGATTTGGCGGCATGATGCCGGCAGAGCCGGTTGACCATCCGGCGCATAGCGCTTACCATCGCGCACTTTTATCCGACGGATTCCCTGATGCGCAAGAAACTTGTGGCCGGTAACTGGAAAATGCATGGAAGCCTGGCTGAAAATGCCGCGCTGCTGGCCGCCATCAAGCCCGCCCTGTCCGGAATCACGGCTGTCGTATGCGTGCCTTTCCCTTATCTGGCGCAGATGCAGGCCGCACTCGCCGGGTCATCGATTGCCTGGGGGGCGCAGAACGTGTCGGAACAAGCCAGGGGCGCATTCACGGGGGAAGTGTCGACCTCGATGCTGCTCGATTTCGGTTGCAGGTATGTGATCGTCGGCCATTCCGAGCGTCGCAGCCTGTATGGCGAATCCGACGAACGGGTGGCGGCCAAATACATGGCCGCGCAGGCCGCCGGCCTCACGCCCATTCTCTGCGTGGGCGAATCGCTGGATGAACGCGAATCCGGCGTGACCGAAGCCGTCGTCGCGCGCCAGCTCGATGCCGTGATCAAGAGCGCTGGCGTGGCGTCCCTGGCCAAGGCGGTCGTGGCTTACGAGCCCGTGTGGGCGATCGGGACCGGCAAGACGGCCACGCCCGAGCAGGCACAGGCCGTACATGCCTTCATACGCGGCAAGATCGCCGCGCTGGATGCAGGCGTGGCCGATCAACTGGTCATCCAGTACGGGGGTAGCGTAAAAGCCGCGAATGCGGCAGAATTAATGGCTCAGCCGGATATCGATGGCGGGCTGATCGGCGGCGCTTCCCTGCTCGCCGATGAGTTCATCGCGATCTGCCGGGCCGCCGCGAACTAAGCGCCGCAGAGCAGGAATCAAGTATGGAAACACTGGTCTGGATCGTACACGTCATTATTGCCATTGCACTGATTGCGCTGGTTCTCTTGCAGCATGGCAAAGGTGCGGACATGGGCGCGGCATTCGGTAGCGGCTCATCGGGCAGCCTTTTTGGCGCCAGCGGATCGGCCAATTTTCTGAGCCGCAGCACGGCCGTGCTGGCAAGCCTGTTTTTTCTGACCAGCCTGGGTCTGGCATATTTCGGACTTCAGCAGCACAAGCCGGCGGCCAGCGTGCTTCAGCGTGTGGAGGTTCCTGTGCCGGCGAAAGCTCCACCCGTATCTCCGGCGCAGATACCGGGCAAGGATGCCGGGTCAAAAGCGGGAGACATTCCGCAGTAAACAGCTGCAACTTCCGGGCGCATGCCTTGGCCGACGTGGTGGAATTGGTAGACACGCTATCTTGAGGGGGTAGTGACTCAGGTCGTGCGAGTTCGAGTCTCGCCGTCGGCACCAACTGACAAAATCGCAATACACGCGATAGTATATAAAAAGCAAATATTTACTAAAATATCCAATGAATACGCGGCCTTGAGTCGCGTATTTTTTTGTCCGTGATTCCTGCAAGAATTAGCTAATAGCTTAATAGTATTGGGGTTAGGCGTGCGCGTGGTTCTCGGGTTCGACAGAAAGCCTCATTCCCACAGAATTCAATACGGCAAGAAGGGTTTTCAGGGTTGGGTTTCCCTTGGGGGATAGCGAACGGTAAAGCGCCTCGCGGCTAATGCCTGCCTGTGAAGCCACCGCACCAAGCCCGCCATAAGCCTCCGCAACGGCGCGAAGCGCGAGTAGCCCGGCTGCCCGGTTATTTGGGTCATCCAGTTCTTCCATCGCAGCTTTGAGATAAGCGATTGCAAGCTCGCGGTCTGCCCGTAACTCTTCGATTTCCGCCTCGTGATGAGAGATGGATGCAATGTGTGTCTTTTTCATGTGTTTCTCCGTTTCCAGTCCAGCCAATAGGCTTTTGCCTGTTTGATGTCGCTTGATTGAGAGCTTTTGTCGCCTCCGCACAATAGCAGCACCAATTCGTTACCATGCCTCGCGCAGTAAAGCCTGTATCCGGCGCCTACGTCTATCCGCAATTCCAGGACGCCTTCCCCCACTGCTTTGCAATCACCAAAAATGCCGGCTTCCAATCGCCGAATGCGTGTGCGCGCCGAAGCCTGGGCAATCTTGTCACGCATCGAAGCCAACCACCCCGCTACCGGGATACTGCCATCTTCGCGTTGGTATCGACGTACCTCAATCATTTCAAGATTGTAGTTTATAAGTCACATCAGTTCAAACGGTGTGCTGAGCATCGAATTGCCGCACAAAGAATGTAACCAAAGGAAGTAGCCGGGCAGGTACGTTGACTCAAATTGAAGGTAACCGAAGAAACAGGGGTTACCGATCATGGACAAGCACGAGCGACGGGTCTCTCCGGAGGCGAACCGGGCCGGCAAGGCGCGGAGACGCTGTTTGTGCTGGGGAATCTGTATCAGGCCAGGCACGCGTTGCTGGCGACGAGATACATCCGCTTACGATAGGGTGGATTGCTCATTTCCTGGGCAATCTGCGATGAAGTCGGGCGATAATTCGCACGCAAACCGCGTCCCAGCAGGCAGAATCGGGCGGTCGACGGACTGCGGGTTTGTAATCGGGGCTTGTTCAGATGGTATGGACGCCTCCCCCCGGCAACGGGGCGCTGTTGGCAGTTGGGGGAGAGATGGATCCTCGCTGCAATGGCATCAAAG
>MKWM01000006.1 GCA_001899765.1 Thiobacillus sp. 63-78 | reverse complement strand
GCAAGCTGGCTGAAGCGGTGAGCGTGTTCCGGCTGGAAGGTGGCGCGTACAGCGCACGCGCCGGCAGCCCGGCCCCGAAGAACGTCGTGCCGGTGAGGGCGGCTGCCCGCAAGGGTGGCAAGCCTGCCGCCGTGGCGCCTCTTGCCCGGCCGAAGAAACTGGCCCGGCCGAAGAAACTGGCCGTGGCGGGCGGCGGCGGCAACGAGGAGTGGGAAGAGTTCTGAGACGGTGCGTTCCGACGGCACCTGCGGATGTTCCGGCACCATGCCGGCCGCTGTCCAGGGCCCGCGATTGCAATGCCGTTGAGGCGACAAGCCTGGAAATACCGGGTATCAGCAGGAAAGGGATGACATGTTAGTGAATCTGAGCATCAAGGCGCGACTGCTATTCATGCTGGCGTTCGTGGCCACGATGCTGGTCGTCGGCAACTTTATGGGCCTGGGCGGCATGGCCGCGAACGAGAAGGGGCTCAGGAGCGTTTACGAGGATCGCACCATTCCACTCGGCTCTCTTGGTTCGATCGAGTCGATGCAGTTGCAGAACCAGTTGGCGATCATGGCCGCCGTGGCCGATCCGACGCCGGAGATGATCGCGCAGGCGACCGGAACAGTCGGGCGGAACATCGCAGCCATTACGAAAATATGGGAGTCTTATGCCGCCACGCTTCGAGAGCCGGAGGAGAAGACACTGGCCGAGCGGTTCGCAACGGACCGCAAGCGTTTCGTCGTCGAGGGCTTGCAGCCCGCGCTCGCGGCGTTGCAAGCCAACGATATGGAGGGCGCCAAGCAGATTGTCGCGAACAAGGTTCGTCCGCTGTTCACCCTGGCCGCGCAGGAAATACGTGCCCTCAATGACTTTCAGTTGAAGGCTGCGAAGGGCGAATACCTGAACGCGCACGCGCGTGGCGCGAACACGCGTACCCTGGCGATCGCTGGCACCATCGTCGGGCTGGCGCTGTTGGCGTGGATTGGTTTCATGCTGATGCGTGCCATCACCGGTCCGCTGAACGCCGCGGTCAAGCTTGCACGAAGCGTCGCTGAAGGCGACCTCACGCAACGCGTAGACGTGCATTCGACCAATGAAATCGGCCAACTGATGCAGGCGCTCAAAGAGATGAATGACAGCCTGGCAAAAGTGGTCTCGCAGGTTCGCAGCGGGACCGACAGCGTGGCCACTGTGTCGAACCAGATTGCCGCCGGCAACCTTGACCTGTCCTCCCGCACCGAAGAGCAGGCGAGCTCGCTCGAAGAGACCGCCAGTACCATGGAAGAGCTGACCAGCACCGTCAGGCAGAACGCCGAGAACGCCCGTCAGGCCAACCAGCTCGTGCAGTCCACTGCCGACATTGCCGCCAACGGCGGTGAGGTGGCGAAGAAAGTCGTCGACACCATGGCCTCCATCAAGGACAGCTCCAGGAAGATCGCCGACATCATCGGCGTCATCGACGGCATCGCCTTCCAGACCAACATCCTTGCGTTGAACGCCGCCGTCGAAGCCGCGCGTGCCGGTGAACAGGGACGCGGCTTTGCCGTCGTCGCCTCCGAGGTACGGAATCTTGCCCAGCGCTCCGCCGGTGCCGCCAAGGAAATCAAGACCCTGATCGAAGATTCGGTCGGCAAGGTTGATGCAGGCAGCAAACTGGTGGACGAGACTGGCGAGGCGATGGACGACATTGTCACCTCCGTGCAACTGGTGACCGAGATCGTGAGCGGGATTGCCGAAGCGAGCCGCGAGCAGAGCGCCGGCATCGAACAGGTCAACCAGGCCATTGCCCAGATGGACGAAGTCACCCAGCAGAACGCTGCCCTGGTTGAAGAAGCCGCTGCTGCGGCCGAGAGTTTGCAGGACCAGGCCGGCAAGCTGGCTGAAGCGGTGAGCGTGTTCCGGCTGGAGGGTGGTGGCTACAGTGCGCGGCCCGAGCCTGCGCCATCGAAATCTGTAGCTACGGTGAGCCCGGCTGCCCGCAAGGGCGGCAAGCCAGGCGCCGTGGCGCCTCTTGCCCGGCCGAAGAAACTGGCCGTCGCGGGCGGCGGCGGTAACGAGGAGTGGGAAGAATTTTGAGACGGTGCACGGCACCGGCGTGGTGGGCTTGCGTGCCGGCGAATTCGATACGCGCCGATGGGCTGGAAAATCGTGGCCTGAAATATTCAAGGATCCCTGGCACCCCCTGGAAATCAGGGATTCCCGCACTGCATCGACATATTTTTTAATGCGCTTGATTTAACGTACTCAGGAGAAACGAAATGAACGGTAGTGCTGTATCCCGCTTGAAAGTTGCCACGGCCATGGGCTTGAGTTTTGCCCTGGTGATCCTGATGGGGCTGCTGATTGCCCTCATCGCGCGGGTTCAGCTGGAGCATGCCAGCAGCGAAACCAAACAGCTGGTCGACGATCGCATGGCCAAGGTCTCGTGGACCCGCACCATCCAGACCAACCTCAACCGGCAGGCGATTGCCATACGCGACATCGCACTGGCTGACGACGCAGGCGAGAAGCAGGCCACGAAGAAACACATCGATGAGCTGCGTGCCGAAACCGGCGCCATGTTCAAGAAACTGCAGGAAACGGTCGATACCGAGCAGGCCCGCCAGATTCTCACGAGCGCCTTCGACGCCCGCAATGCCTACAACGCCGCCATGAACAAGGCCATCGATGCCGGCCTCGCCGGCGACGCGGAAGGCGCCCGCACGACCTTGAACACGGAAGGCCAGCAGGCTCAGGCCGCGCTTTCCAGGCCGCTGGAAGATCTGGTCAGCCTGCAAAGGAAATTGATGGAGGATACCGCCAAGGATGTGCAGGATCGGGCTTCCAGCGCCGGCCTGTGGATGCTGGTGATTGCTGCCATCGCCGTGGTCGCAGGCGCCGCCATCGCCTGGCTCCTGACCCGTTCCATCACCCGCCAGC
>MKWM01000005.1:1695-1907 GCA_001899765.1 Thiobacillus sp. 63-78 | reverse complement strand
TCGCGGCGCTCGGCCTTGTCGGGCACGCCGCATGGCGTGCCCGACAAGGTTTCAGGGTTTCCCGATTTCAGCGGAACCTGATCCGCTTGCCCAGGTACGTCATCCAGACAGCCGACATTCCGGTCTCGAAGAGCCGGCTCTTTCTGGGCATGGGATTCAAGTGGGACCAGCGCCACACCCAACGGCTGGCTCTCGCCCGAGATCCCAAGAAC
>MKWM01000005.1:0-1617 GCA_001899765.1 Thiobacillus sp. 63-78 | reverse complement strand
CACGGATGGGTTGCCAGACAAACCCGGCGGGACGCATGGTGGAACCCCGTCGCCCCTCTTCCACCCGTTGGTGGCGATCCGGTGATACACGGCCTGGAACCGGAGGAATCCGAAGTCAGCATGGACCTGGTCGAGCGGCCGGGCCACATGCTCGTGCTCGGGACAACGCGCGTCGGCAAGTCCCGGCTCGCCGAAGTGCTCATTACCCAGGACATCCGGCGCGGCGATGTGGTCATCGTCTTCGATCCCAAGGGTGATGCGGGCCTTATGACGAGGTGTTACATCGAAGCGGCCATGGCGGGCAGGGAGTTCTTCATGTTCCACCTGGGCTATCCCGATCAGTCGGCCCGGTACAACCCCATCGGCAACTTCGCTCGCACGACCGAGGTCAGCACGCGGATTGCCGGGCAGTTGCCTGGCGAAGGGCAATCGGCCGCGTTCAAGGAGTTCGTGTGGCGCTTCGTCAACGTGATCGCCCGGGCGCGGACCACGCTGGGCTACCGCCCGGATTACCGGATGATTTATGAGGATGCGGTCAACATCGACGCCCTTGCGCTCGAATACTTCAAGTTCTGGCTTGACCGGGAGCGGCCGGGCTGGGACCAGGAGGTCCAGGCTATCGAGCTCGACAAGGCCCAGATCCAGCAAGTCATGAAGTCCGGCCGCACGATGGATGCGATGAAAACCATGCTGTTTGTTCGGGAGAACAACCTGCATGACCCGATCGCGGATGGTCTGGCCTCTATTCTGTCGAACGACCGGAGCTACTTCGAAAAGCTCGTTTCGAGCCTTTACCCCCTGCTGGAGAAGCTCACGACCGGCAAGACCGCCGGGATTCTCTCGCCCCAGTACGACGATCCGGACGACCCCAGGCCGATTTTTGACTGGATGAGCGCGATCGAGCGTGGGGCAGTTGTGTATGTCGGACTGGACTCCCTGTCGGACTACGAGGTGGCCGGAACGGTCGGAAACGCCATGTTTGCGGACCTGACCTCGATTGCCGGCCAAATCTACAAGTTCGATCAGGGATACGGGCTGTCTACGGCACCACCCAAACGGAAGCTCTCGATCCATGCTGACGAGTTCAACGAACTGATCGGGGACGAATTCATCCCGCTTCTGAACAAGGCGGGCGGCGCGGGGTTTCAGGTGACGGTCTACACCCAGACCTGGGCCGACGTGGAAGCCCGCATTGGCGACAAGGCCAAGGCCTCCCAGATCGGCGGCAACCTGAACACCCTGGTCATGCTGCGCGTGAAAAACAAGGAGACGGCAGAAATCCTGACCAACCAGCTGCCCGACGTGCAGCTGGTGACGTCGATCCAGGCCAGCGCTGTCACGGATAGCTCCGATGACCGCGAGGTTCTGTCCTTTACGACCCGCAACGAGGACAGGATCAGTACCCAGGAGGCCCCCATGCTGGCCCCTGCGGATCTGGTCCAGCTTCCCAAGGGCCAGGCTTTCGCGCTGATCGAAGGCGGCCAGCTCTACAAGATACGGCTGCCGCTGTTCGACCCGGACGAGGCCTTGCCCATCCCCGCTTCGCTGGAGGATATCGCGGCCAGCATGCGGCAGAAGTACGACGGCCAGACCGGACAGATCGATTCTATGGTTGTG
>MKWM01000004.1 GCA_001899765.1 Thiobacillus sp. 63-78 | reverse complement strand
CCGCCTCTGGAAAGGCTCCCGTTTTGCGCTGGAGCATGTTCTAACCGGACATTCACTGGTGGGTGAACAGTATCGCCTGTTCAATATCAGCGACGCCCCGGTTCGGGTCGCCGAACAGGAATTCTACAAAAAAGGCGTGCTGGCTGTGTCGGTTCGCGACTTGACAGTTGAGCCGGGTCGCAGCACCCAGGTCTTTGTGGTGAAACGGAACGAGGGGGTGCGGTAATGGCGAAAATCATACCCACCCTCAAGGCTTCGCCTGCCCGCAAGAAGCAACTAATGATGGCGGTCGGCGTCGGCGCCGTGATTGTCGGGGTGGCCTTGGCTGCGGCATGGTTCGCCGACTCCGGGAGTAATAAAACCGATTTGGCTCCTGTGGACAAGCCCGAGCAGGTCAGCCTCATGGCTGTTCCTGGTCAGCAGCTGAACGACAAGGATGTTTGGCGGGCGAACGAAGCATCCAAGATCGAGGCGCTGAACAAGGAAATCGCTGCGATCAAGCAGAACATGGTGAATATCCCACAAAGTAGTGGTGGATCCATGCAAGGCACCGCCGGAGCGGGAATCAACGAAGTGCCGATGCCTCCCCCGGCAGCGGTAATTCAGCCCGGAGGCAATTTACGCCCGCTGCAACCCATGGGGTCGGCGGCATTGCCGCCCCCTCCCCCACCGCCTCCTGGAAGGCCTGGGCAGTTCGCACAGCCTGGAATGGATCCGAACGCGCCCATGCAGCCCGTGGTGAAGCGCGCGTTCACGCTCGAAGTTTCCGATTCGACGGTGGCTGCGCCTGCCGCACCGCAGGCGCAGCCACAAGCCGCCGGCATGTCGTCCCCTCCAGCCAAGGAAGAGAAGACACCGGCTGAGAACTATCTTCCTGCCGGGACGTTCATGCGCGTGGTGTTACTGGCGGGTCTGGATGCGCCGACGGGTGGACAGGCACAAAACAATCCGCATCCGATTCTGATGAGGGTGCTCGATCCAGCCCAGTTGCCCAATCGCTACTTGGCCGACATGAAAGATTGCGTGGTTACGGCCAATGGCTATGGCGATCTATCTTCTGAGCGTGCCTATGTGCGAACGGATCGCATGTCCTGCATCGACCAGAGAGGCGGTGCAGTAGATGTGTCAGTTAAGGGGTACGTCGCGGGCGAAGATGGAAAAGCCGGCATGCGCGGAAGGCTGGTGACCAAGCAGGGTCAAGTGCTGGCAAATGCCTTCCTTGCAGGGATTGGCTCTGGGATTGGCGACGCATTCTCACAGTCATTAACAACAACCTCGGTCTCCCCCTTGGGCGCTACCAGTACGGTGAATACCGGGGAAATAGCGCAGTACGGCCTCGCGAAGGGGGTGGGCAATGCGATGGATACGCTCGCAAAGTATTACATCAAGCTGGCCGAACAGTTGTTCCCAATTATTGAGGTAGACGGTGGTCGCGTGGTCGACGTGGTGCTGACGCGCGGCGCGAGTGTCGAGAGACGGAAATGAACATGAGTCCCCAAACCAGAATGAATGCCCTACTTACCAAACTTTTGCTTCTGTCCTGCGTGCCGGGATTAGCGCTGGCTCAGAATGTGCAAAGTGATTCCACACAATTTGAGGAAACGATAAGGTCGAAAAGTGATGCTGTAGATGCTTCCGTAATCGATTCTGGTGATTTGGCACGGAGAAACGATCTGGTCGCAGTGCAGCGCAATCTGAGGCTTATGTACCCGAAGACACGCTTCGGAATGATTTCGGCCACCCCGCTGCCGGGCATCTACGAAGTCGAGATGGGCCGCAATGTCGCGTTCGTGGAAGAGTCGGGGCGGTATTTCATTTTCGGGCGCATGTTCGACATGGAGAAGCAGGAGGACATCACCTCCGGAGCCGCGGCTGCGCAGCCGGCGTCACCTGCTGTCGATTTTGCCTCACTCCCATTGCAACACGCGATCAAGAGCGTGCATGGCCAGGGTCGCCGGGCGCTCGTCGTGTTCTCGGATCCGGACTGTCCGTACTGCAAGAAGCTGGAGCAGGAGCTGGCGAAAGTGGATGACGTGACGGTCTACACCTTCCTTATGCCATTGGAGCAGCTTCATCCTGATTCGCGCGCGAAGGCCGATGCGGTCTGGTGCAGCAAGGATCGCTCGGCCGCCTGGTCCGCGCTGATGCTGGATGGCAAGGTTCCCAAAAAGACCAAGGGCTGTGAGGCGCCGCATGAAGCGGTGCTGCCTCTGGCTGAGAAGTTGGGGGTCAGCGGTACGCCTTTCCTGGTGGCCGGCGATGGCAGAACCATGCCGGGAGCTGCGGCTGCCGCGCGGATTTCCACCTGGCTTGATGCCGTGATGAAGCCTGTCGAGGCCAATGTTCAGGGAGGCACACAATGAAAATCGGGTTTCTGTCGCTCGCCGCCGTGACCTTGCTGGCTGCGGGCTGTTCTTCATTCTCCGGACTCTCTGGCTCTAAATCGGAACTGGCTTGCAAGGCCCCCGATGGGGTGATCTGCACATCGGTTTCCGGCATTTACGCGAACTCCTTGGCCGATGCCTTGCCGGGACAGCAACAACCGAAATCCCAGGATAAACCTTCTCAGGATGCCGGCAGCAAGGACTCAAGGGATGACGCGACGATGCCGCCTCCTGCCTACTTCTCCCCACGCGACCTGGCGACGCCGAACAGCGGCGATCCGATTCGCATGGCGCCTTTGGTGCTGCGTGTATGGATCGCTCCTTGGGAGGATACGGATGGTGATCTGCACGATCAGCACTATCTCTACACCGTGGTCCACCAGGGTAAGTGGTTGATCGAAACCAACCAGCATCAGATACGTGACGCGTACAAGCCGGTGTTCCCGCTCAGGGG
>MKWM01000003.1 GCA_001899765.1 Thiobacillus sp. 63-78 | reverse complement strand
CATGCTTCGCTTGGCGTTTCAGCACGCCTGAATCGAATCCACAAAAACAAAACCCCGACTTCGGAAAAAGACGGGGTTTGTCAGCAGTCTGACACGGAACTCCGTGTACCGAATCATCGGGCCACGGGCCGAGGAAAAAGATCTCGACCTGTTGCGAGTCTGCGGTTCACTGCACGAATGGGGGCTGGGGCAGCATTTCGGGGTCCCCCCGATTTTCTATTGGTCCATGGGCTGAGGTATCCACCGCGCCGTCCGGTGCGGTAAGCTTGGGCTGAATACCTAAAACAAGACAAGAATTCCAATTGAACCAAGACCTTAAAAAGACCCTCTGGGCCGCCGCCGACAAGCTGCGTTCGTCGATGGATGCCGCCGAGTACAAGCACATCGTGCTCGGCCTCATCTTCCTCAAGTACATCTCGGACGCCTTCGACGAGCGCCGCGACGAGATCCAGGCCGCCTTTTCCGACGAGGCCAGCGAGCTCTACCTGCCCGACGCCACCGACCGTATCGAAGCGCTCGAAGAGCGCGACTACTACACCATGGTCAACACCTTCTGGGTGCCGGCACAGGCGCGCTGGGAGGCCATCCGCGCCCAGGCCAAACAGTCGCACATCGGCGTGCGCATCGACGCCGCGCTGGAGGCCATCGAGGCCGACAACCCGCGCCTCAAGGGCATTCTCGACAAGCGCTTCGGCCGCACCCAGCTCGAGCCCGGCAAGCTCGGCGAACTGGTCGACCTGATTTCCACCATCGGCTTCGGTGCCGGTCACCACGCCAAGGACCTGCTCGGCGAGGTCTACGAGTATTTTCTGGGGCAGTTCGCCAGCGCCGAGGGCAAGAAGGGCGGCCAGTTCTACACGCCGGCCTCGGTGGTCAAGGTGCTGGTCGAAGTGCTGGCGCCGCACCAGGGCCGCGTCTACGACCCCGCCTGCGGCTCGGGCGGCATGTTCGTGCAGAGCGAGAAGTTCATCGAGGCGCACGGCGGCAAGGTGGACGACATCAGCATCTACGGCCAGGAGGCCAACCCCACCACCTGGCGCCTGGTCGCCATGAACCTCGCCATCCGCGGCTTTGCCGCCGACCTCGGCAAGGAACCCGCCGACACCTTCCACCGCGACCAGCACCCCGGCCTCAAGGCCGACTACGTCCTCGCCAATCCGCCGTTCAACATCAGCGACTGGGGCGGCGAACGGTTGCTGGAGGACAAGCGCTGGGCCTACGGCGCGCCGCCGGCCGGCAACGCCAACTACGCCTGGCTGCAGCACATCCTCCATCACCTGAGCCCGCGCGGTCAGGCCGGCGTCGTGCTCGCCAACGGCAGCATGTCGTCGAACCAGAACAACGAAGGCGCCATCCGCAAGGCCATGGTCGAGGCCGACGTCGTCGATGTCATGGTCGCGCTGCCGCCGCAGCTTTTCTTCAACACGCAGATTCCGGCCTGCCTGTGGTTCCTGGCCAAGGACAAGACCGGGGCGGCCGTGCCGGGCGGCAAGAAGGGCCGCGACCGCCGCGGCGAAGTGCTCTTCATCGACGCCCGTAAGCTCGGCCGCATGGATACGCGCGTCAACCGCGTGTTCGACGACGAGGACGTGGAACGCATCGCCGCCACCGTACACCGCTGGCGGGCCGACGGCGAGGATGGCGTCGACGAACCCTATGCCGACGTGCCCGGCTTCTGCCGCGCTGTGAAGCTGGCCGAGATTGCCGAGCACGGCCATGTGCTCACGCCCGGTCGCTACGTCGGCGCCGAGGCAGCCGAGGACGACGACGAGGCCTTCAACGAGAAGATGGAACGGCTGACCGCGCAGCTCGCCGAGCAGATGGCGAAGGGGGCGGAGCTGGATGCGGTGATTCGAGAGAAGCTGGGAGCTCTTGGATATGGCATCTGAGGCAACATGGAACCCAGGCCTTTGGATGGCTGCCGGCGGCCAACTTCCGCCAGGCTGGAAACTCGTTCCGTTCGCAGACCTCCTTGAGTCGCCCAAGTCAATCGCCGTTGGCGTCATGTATCCCGGTGACCACGTTCATGACGGGATACCGTTGGTGCGCGTTGGGGACGTTCATGAAGGGGGTGTGATTACGGAGCCACAGATGCGAGTCTCGGCTCAGGTGCATCACGAGTACCGCCGCACAGAACTTAGAGGCGACGAACTGCTTATTACGCTGGTTGGCAAGCCAGGAGCTTGTATTATTGCCCGGCCCCAAATGAGGGGATGGAACGTCGCGCGCGCGTTAGCCGTGGTTAGACTCCAGACACCTAGCCTGCGCCCATATGTCAAAGCTGTACTGGAAAGCTCGGTGATGAAAAGCATCATCCTTGGGATGCTCAACACAACTGTGCAGCCGACGTTGAACCTCAAGGAAATCAAATCACTTCCTGTGCCGCTACCTGAAGACGAGAAGATTGGCGGGTCAATTGGGGGGGTCTCAGAGTTATTCAATCAGCGCATCGACCTCCTGCGCCAAACCAACGCCACCCTCGAATCCATTGCCCAGGCCCTATTCAGGAGCTGGTTCATCGACTTCGACCCGGTGCGCGCCAAGCAGGCTGGCCGCGAGCCCGAAGGCATGGACGCCGCCACGGCGGCGCTTTTCCCCGCCGAGTTCGAGGAATCGGCGCCGGGGTTGATTCCGAAGGGGTGGAAGGTGGGCACAGTTCGCGATGTTTGCTCAATCTACGACTCGCGCCGGGTACCACTCTCGGGGAAAGACCGTGCAACAAGAAGAGGGCCGTATCCGTACTACGGTGCTGCAGCCTTGATGGACTATGTGGACGACTTCCTCTTCGATGGTGTGTACCTCCTGCTCGGGGAGGACGGGTCCGTTACCAATGCGAATGGCACGCCAGTGACGCAGTATGTATGGGGCAAGTTCTGGGTCAATAACCATGCTCACGTTCTTCAGGGGGCAAACGGGATTTGCACGGAACACCTAATGCTCGGGCTGCGAGATGTCGATTTCACGCCCTACGTTACTGGCGCGGTTCAGGCCAAGCTCAATCAGGCCAACCTTTTTCGAGTCCCGTTCTTAATTTCCACCCTTGAAGCATCTAAGGCGTTCGAATCCGAGGTTGCGCCCTTATACGAGAAGCTACGCAGCAACCTCGAACAGATTCAAATGCTGGCGGAAATTCGCGACACGCTGCTCCCACGCCTCATCTCCGGCAAGCTCCGCCTGCCCGAAGCCCAAGAACAACTGGAGGATGCTCTCGCATGAAACCCACCCTGGCCCGACTCGAACGCCTGTCCCTGCGCGCCGCCTGGAAACACGAGGCGGGGGAGTTCACCCCTTGGCTCGCGCAGGACGAAAACCTCCAGCTGCTCGCGGATGCGCTGGGCCTCGCAGAACTGGAGCTGGTGGCCATCGAGCATCCGGTGGGCGACTTCAAGGTGGACATCCTGTGCTCGGACGACGACGGCGAAATCATCATCGAGAACCAGTTGGAGAAGACCAACCACGCGCACCTGGGTCAAATCATCACCTATGCGGCCGGCGTGGGGGCGAAGAAGGTCGTGTGGGTCGCCGAGTCATTCCGGCCCGAACATGTGGCCGCGCTGGAATTCCTGAACCAGAATACGACGGGCGACCTGAATTTCTTCGCGGTGGAGGTCGAGCTGTGGCGCATTGCCGATTCACCGATGGCGCCAAGCTTCAACGTTCTGGTCAAACCGAATGACTGGAGTAAGTCTGGCCGCGAAGGTGCCCGCGCAGCTTCCACGGCGACCCCTACCAAGCAGCTCCAGCTTCGCTTCTGGACGGACTTTCTGGCCTACCTTGAGCCACGCAATTCGCCTTTGAAACCGCAGAAGCCCCGTCCCCAGCACTGGCTGAACATCAAGATTGGGCGAGCTGGCTTCAAGATTGCCGCCACCGTGAACTCCCGTGAAGCTAGGCTTGGCATGCAGGTCTACATTTCCCACGAGCAATCGAAGCAGTACTTTCAGCTGTTGCTGCAACACCGAGAGGACATAGAAAAGCAGCTTGGTTTCCCCCTGGAATGGCAGGAGCTCCCTGACAGCCATGCCTGTCGAATTGCTGTGTACCGCGCGGAGTCACCGCTGGAGGATGAGACGCAATGGCCCGGCTATATGGCATGGCTCGCTGACGTGGGCGCCAAGCTCGACTCTGTGTTCCGGCCGCTGTTGCGAGAACTACCGTGAACGGTGTCAGCGAAGACGCCGTCGAACAGGCCATGCTGGAATGGCTGGCCAGCCTCGGCTGGTCGGTCGCCCACGGCCCCGACATCTCCCCGCCTGACGCCAAAACCCCCGGCACCGAGCGCGACAGCTACCGCGAGGTGGCGCTGCGCCACCGGCTCGCCGACGCCATCGCCCGCCTGAACCCGCACATCCCGCCCGGTGCCCGCGACGACGCGCTGCGCCGCGTGCTCAGCCCCAACGTGCCTGCCTTGGTCAGTACCAACCGGCAGCTGCATCGCTGGCTGGTGGACGGCGTGCCGGTTGAGTATCAGCGCGACGGCGAGACGCGCGGCGACCGCGTGCGGCTGCTGGACTTTGCCGACGTTGCGGCCAACGACTGGGTGGCGGTGAACCAGTTCTCGGTGCAGGGCCCCAAGCTCACGCGCCGTCCGGACGTGGTGCTGTTCGTGAACGGGTTGCCGCTGGTGGTCGTCGAGCTGAAGAACCCCGGCGACGAGGACGCCGACATCTGGGCGGCCTGGAACCAGCTGCAGGCCTATCAACAAGACATTCCCGACCTGTTCCACGCCAACGCGCTGCAGGTCATTTCCGACGGCATCCAGGCGCGCATGGGCTCGCTGACCAGCGACCGCGAGCGCTTCATGGCCTGGCGCACCATAGATGGCGCCACCACCGACCCGCTGGGGCCGATGCGTGAGCTCGAAACGCTGGTGCAGGGCCTGTTCCAGCGCGAACTGCTGCTGGAGTACCTGCGCCACTTCATCCTGTTCGAGGACGATGGCCAACTCATCAAGAAGGTGGCCGGCTACCACCAGTTCCACGCCGTACGTGCCGTGGTGCAGAGCGTGTTGCAGGCATCCGCACCCGGCGGCAATCGCAAGGGCGGCGTGGTGTGGCATACCCAGGGGGCGGGCAAGAGCATCGAAATGACGTGCCTGGCGGGCGCCTTGATGGCCCACCCGGACATGGGCAACCCCACGCTGGTGGTGGTGACCGACCGCAACGACCTCGACAACCAGCTGTTCGGCGTCTTCGCCGGCGCGGCCGAGATGCTGCGCGAAACCCCGGTGCAAGCCGACACCCGCCCCGAACTGCGCCGCCTGCTGGCCAACCGGCCGTCGGGCGGCATCGTCTTCACGACAATCCAGAAATTCACGCCCGGCGAGGACGAGGACACGTTCCCGGTGCTCTCCGACCGCCGCAATATCGTGGTCATCTGCGACGAGGCGCACCGCAGCCAGTACGGATTTGAGGCGCGGCTGACCGGAGGGGAGGGCTGGTCCGCGGCTGCGAACGATGCCACGGTCCTTCTTGCAGCCGAGGCCGGCGCGACCACTTCGCCGCTGGCGACCGGCAGCAGTGCCGTTCGGTACGGCTACGCACAGCACCTGCGCGACGCGCTGCCCGGCGCGACCTTCGTCGCCTTCACCGGCACGCCGGTCTCGCTGGATGACCGCGACACCCGCGCCGTGTTCGGCGACTACGTCCATATCTATGACATCGAACAGGCGGTCAAGGACGGGGCTACCGTGCCTATTTACTACGAAGGGCGTTTGGCCAAGCTGGAACTGAAGGAAGCAGACGTGACGCTGCTCGACAGCGAGGTCGACGAGTTGACCGAGGACGAGGAGGGCGACGCCGCCAAGGTGGCGAAGCTGCGGCGCTGGGCCGCGCTGGAGCAGTTGGTGGGGGCGCCGCCGCGCATCCAGAAGGTGGCGGCGGACATCGTGGCTCACTTCGAAAACCGCCTTTCCGCAATGGACGGCAAGGCGATGGTGGTGGCGATGAGCCGCGAAATCTGTGTGCATCTCTATAACGCCATCGTGGCATTGCGGCCCGAGTGGCACAGCGACGACCCGGCCCAGGGCGCCATCAGGGTGGTGATGACCGGCTCGGCCTCGGACAAGGCGCTGCTGAAGCCACACATCTACCCGAAGGAAGTGCGCAAGCGCCTGGAAACCCGGTTCAAGAACCCGGCCGACCCGTTCAAGCTGGTCATCGTGCGCGACATGTGGCTGACGGGATTCGACGCGCCCTGCCTGCACACGATGTACGTCGACAAGCCCATGCGTGGCCACAACCTGATGCAAGCAATCGCCCGGGTTAACCGCGTGTTCAAGGACAAGCCGGGCGGATTGGTCGTGGATTACATCGGCATCGCCAACGAACTGAAGGCTGCGCTGGCCGATTACACCCAGGCCAAGGGCCGCGGCAAGCCGACCATCGACGCGCGTGAGGCGCTGGCCGTGCTGCAGGAGCAGATGGACATCCTCCATGACATGCTGCATGGCGTGGACTACGGCGACTTCCGGACGAAGGCATGGCAGCTTCTGCCGGCCGTGGCCAACCACGTACTCGGCCTGGACGACGGCAAGAAGCGGCTCGCCGACACTGTGCTGGCCGCCAGCAAGGCATTTGCGCTGTGCTGCACGCTGGACGAGGCACTGGCGCACCGCGACGAGCTCGCATTCCTGCAGGCGGTGAAGGCTGCGCTGACCAAGCACGGCGGCACCGACAAGAAACTGACCGACGAACAGAAGGAACACGCACTCCGGCAAATCATCAGCCGGGCCGTGGTCAGCGACGAGGTCATCGACATTTTCACGGCGGCGGGCCTCAAGCGCCCGGATATCGGCGTGCTGTCGGACGAGTTCCTCGAAGACGTGCGCCACATGAAGGAGCGCAACCTGGCCGTGGAGCTGCTGGAGCGGCTGCTCAAGGGCGAAATCAAGTCGCGCTTCAAGACCAACGTCGTCCAGGAGGCCAAGTTTTCGGAGCTCCTGCAGCAGAGCCTGACGCGCTACCGCAACCGGGCCATCGAGACCGCCCAGGTCATCGAGGAGCTCATCGAGATGGCCAAGAAGTTCCAGGAAGCCGCCCAGCGCGGCGAGGCCCTGGGGCTGAACCACGACGAAATGGCGTTCTACGACGCCTTGGCCACTAATGAAGCCGCGGTTCGGGGACTGGGCGACGAGACATTAAAGAAGATAGCGGTCGAGCTGGTCCAAAGCCTGCGCAAATCCGTGACCGTCGACTGGGCCGTCCGGGAAACCGTGCGGGCAAGGCTGCGCGTGATGGTGAAGACGCTGCTCAAGCGCTACAAGTATCCGCCTGACAAACAGGAAGAAGCGACCGAAACCGTTCTCAAGCAGGCCGAGTCATTGTCGGCTGAATGGGTGGCCGCTTAACTCCGAGCTGGGCTGGTCGAGCGCCGGTTATGCCAAGAGCGAAAGGGAGCGGTCGCAGAACCTCGGTTACCAGAATTTCTTCGAGGGTTACCGAAATTCCGTTGTCCCGACACCCGGAATAGTTGCAATCGTAATTATTTTTTTAATTTAACATAATATACATTATGTGCATATTATCGGGTCATGATAAAGCCCCTAAGGGGCGTCCGCATTGCTCAAGTAGACTCGTCTGGCCACATCCCTGACCCTACTAGGCCATCATCAGACACAAATTATTTCGACTTGTCAACATTCACGCCTGATCCTCTCAAAAATATTTTTTGTAAAACTGCCACTGAACCCGTGTGGACACCGCAAAAACTAGCGCTAACGGCGCGATGACCCAGAATGGGCTCATTGCAACTGGCAGGCAGAGATATAGCGTGACCCCGGATGCGAAGAACATCAGCTTCGAAAGGCGCCCAATTTTGTGCAGATCCGCCGATTCGCGTCCTGCGCACGCGCGGCGGATATAACGCTCGGTCAGGCCGTCTACGCCAGCCAAGACATACAAC
>MKWM01000002.1 GCA_001899765.1 Thiobacillus sp. 63-78 | reverse complement strand
GTAAGCAAAATACGCCCGGCTTCTATCCAGCGCGAGCGCGTCATCAGCATCCGCAGGCTTGATGCGCTCGCTTGTTCGGCTGCCGCTTCACTATTCAAATTCATTGTTTCAATTTTCATTTTTCTTGTTCCGATAACGGTAAATGCGCGCGGTTGCAGGGCTTCGATTGAATTTGCATGTGGGCGTCGCCGCAATAGCCCATTGTTACGAGATCAATGCCGATGCCGGTGATGAATATCGGGGAAATGCGGGTGGCTGTGCGTGAGCGGGTCGTGCTGATGCGGATGGCTATGCGGCTCTTTGCCATCCCACGTAAAGTCATGGCTATGCTGGTGGTGTGCATCGTGGCTGTGTCCATGTGCATGCGATATCAACACATGGGTATGCGCATGCGCGTGCGTCTCCGTCAGATGCAGCCATATGCCGGCGCCCATCAGTGCTGCCGCCACCCAAAACACCGGGTCCGGCGTTTCGCCCAGCATCAGTAGCGCAATGGCGGCCCCGGCAAAGGGTGCGACCGAAAAGTAGGCGCCGGTCCGGGCGGTGCCGAGATGGCGCAGCGCCAACACGAACAACACCAGGCTAAGGCCGTATCCGCTAAAGCCGACCACGCCGGCGATCAACGCCGTGCTCGCTTCAGGCCACGGCAAACCCAGCACCAGCGCAATCGACAAGTTGACCGAGCCCGCCACCAGGCCCTTGATTCCCGCGATTTGTACCGCATCGCTGGCCGATACCTTGCGGGTGAGATTGTTGTCAATGGCCCAGCACAGACACGCCGCGACAATGGCAAGCGCTCCCCATGGCACGCCGAGCGCGGGACGTTGCTGCCACGACAAGAGGACGCCGGCAGCCACGATCAAGACCATGCCCAGAAAAATACGCCGGTCGAAGTTCTCCTTGAAGACGAACCAGGCCAATAGCGCCGTCAATACGCCTTCCATATTCAGCAGCAGCGAGGCGGACGATGCGGGGGTCAGCGTTAAACCGAACATCAGCAACACCGGCCCTGCGATGCCTCCGGTCAGAATGGCGCCGCCCAGCCACGGCAGATCCTGCCGGGTCAGGCGGGCGCTCGTCGGCTGCTGGCCGCGGGCTGCCAGCGCACGCAGCGTGTACCAAATCAGCAAGCCAAGGCCGCTGCCCAGGTAGAGCAAGCCGGCGAGCATGACCGGGGCCGCTTGCCCAATCAGCGCTTTGGCAAATGGTGTGCTGGCGCCAAACAGCGCGGCGGCCAGCAAGGCATAGATCACCCCTTTATGCATGGATATTCACACGGATTAATTTGAATGAGCCACTCGCCTCTGGGAGAAAATGCCGCACTGGTTTTTGAGCGCGCACCCTGGAGAAGCACGGTCACATCCTCATTCATGGCTGTGCCCGTGGCCAGCTTGGGCGCCATTCTCATTGGATCCGGATTGTTCACATCCAGCGAGCGTAGCCGCGAAACAGACTATCAAAAAAGTGCTGGCGAGCGTTTTGAGCGTTTTCATTTGGATATTCTTTCAAGAGGTTTAGCAGATCGGGGGCGGTGAAGGGCGCTGCGATACGCACCGCAGCGCCCTTCATTCACAGCATTTTTTTGATTTCGGTGTAGTCACCGCGGGTGCGCAGGATGACCGTCACGCTTGACTGGCCACGGTTGCGCCAATACCAGCCATGATTACCCGTGAACGCTGCCTCCAGCACGCCTGCATCGGAAGAAACCGCGCGGCCCTTTTCGTAGCTGATCGATTTGCCTGGTGCATCACCATGGGTATCGAAGTTGACCTCACCGCCCTCGACCACCCAAGCGTATTGAGCCTTTGCGCCTTGAGCCATCTTCAACTTGATTTCCTTCCCTTCGCCCGGAGCCAAGGTGAGAGGCATCTCGTCACGCCATGCAATCTTGGGCGCAGCAGCTTGAGCGGACGCCTTCGGGGCAGCAGCCACAGCGGCCGTAACCGGAATTCCTGCCGCACTGGCTGTAGCCATGCCAAGCGTTCCGGCTGCGGGCGACTGTGCTGCCGGCGCGGCGGCGGCAGCATCGGCCGCGGCCTCTGCCGCCAGCTGTTGCTTGATGTCACCCATTTCAGTCAGACGCAGGGCCCGACCGGCCCCGGTGGGATCGATGCCGTATTCAGCCGGAAGAACGACGACAACCAGGAGAACCAGCGCCGAAATGGCGGCCAGGATGGTGGAGCGCAAGAGCTGCTTTGAAGAGGGCAATTCTGCGCGTATGGGGGTATCACTGTTGTACATGTTGAATATTCCTATGGTTGTTCGTTCAGGCTACAAAATAGCCGGTCAGTTGGAGGCCCACCAGCACAAAGCCGGCGGACATCATCGCGACGTTGGCGGTGTAGGCGTTGCGGACAAAGCTGGCCGTTCGCCGCCAGTAACTCATGCCGATCAGGATGACTGCCAATGCCAGCAGCTGGCCGATCTCCACGCCCACGTTGAAGGCGAGCAGGTTGGGTACCAGGCCGGTGGGCGAGATCTCATATTCAAGAATCTTGGTCGCCAGGCCAAAGCCGTGGAACAGGCCAAACACCAGGGTTGCAATCCGGGTGTTTGGCTGGAAGCCCAGCCAGCGCTGGAAGGCACCGAGGTTGTCCAGCGCCTTGTATACAACCGACAGGCCAATGATCGCGTCGATCAGGTAACTGTTGATCCCGACGTTGAAGTAGACGCCGAGGATCATCGTGGTGGAGTGACCCAGCGCGAACAGGCTGACATAGATGCCGATGTGAGAGGGTCGGTACAGGAAAAAGATCACACCGAAGAGAAACAGGAGGTGATCGTAACCCGTCATCATGTGCTTGGCGCCCAGGTACATGAAGGGCAGCAGGTTGACGCCCGAAATTTCCTGGATGTAACCCTTGTCACCCGCGGTGACTGCGTGAGCGAACGCGCTGCTCGCGATCAAGCTGAGCAACAAGATGCAGATGAAAGCCAGCCAGCGGGAACGCAACGCATCCCCGATCCATTGCTGCGTAAGAGGCATTGCAAATGTTCTAGTCATGACCCAACTCCCAAATCAGGTGCGCGTCGACGAGCAGGCCGTAATAAGCCTGAAGGGCGGCGGCCTGCGCTTGCAGCGCATTGTTCATCGCTGCGGTCGCCTGACGACGCGCCAGCAGCATGGCCTGCAAGTCCGCTTCGCCAAGCGCATAGGCCCGCTGCATGAGCGCGGCATTCTCCTGCATGGCCGCCGCGCCTTCATTGGTGATTTGCAGACTGTCGTAGGCACCCCGCGCAGTTGCGACCGCGCTCGCGATCGCTGTCTCAAGTTCACGCTGTTTGAATTCGACCTCCCGGCGCGAAACCTCCACCGCTGCAATCGCCCTGGCATTGCGCGCGTCACGCGCACCCCCGGGGATCGGAACGCTGAGCATGACGCCATAAATACGTTCGTTTCCACCGACCTCCGAGGCCGTATAGCCCCCCAGCGTCGGATCGGGGATCTTGTCCGCACGCGCGCGTTCTGCATGAGCCTGAGCCATCTGCATGTGCGCCTGGATGACCTTCAATTCGTCGCTTTGAGCCAGGATACGGTCGCGCCATGCCGCTGCATCCTCCCCGATCAGCAATGGTGCGGGCAATGCCATGACTTGACGCTGCACCCCGGGAAAGCGCGTGGATAGGCGCGCCCAGGCTGTGGTGGCCTGCGTCTTGGCATCGTTGTCCAGCCGTCTTTGCTCGGCCAATTCGGCGCGGGCGATGCTCATCTCCAGCTTCGATGCGTCGCCTGCACGGACACGCTTGTCGACCGTGTCCAAACTGGCTCGCATTGACTGCACACTGCTCTCAGCCAACTCGCGGGCACGTTCTGCCGCCAGCCAGCCCACCCACAAGGCCATCAGTTCACGTGCCGATTCGTGCAGTGCCTCGCCATAGCGCGCCTGGGACGCTTCGACAGTTGCCTTGCCGAGTTTGCGATCGGCCGCAGCCTTACCGGAAAGCCGGATGGCCCGCTCGATGCCCACGTTCCATTCGTTGTAACGGGGGCCGTTGTCCAGTTTTCGCTGTTGTCCCGATGCACGTGCAGTCCATTCATAGGGGGATTTATCCAGGATGCCCGCCTCTTGCAGCGCCACGTCCAGGCCAGCGCGCGCGGCGGCGACGCCGGGGTCCTGTTCGAGCAGCGGGCGAGCAATTTCGGCTGGCAAGAGCCCCGGCGGATTCACCGGTTCCATCGCCTGCGCGGTGGCAGAGATCGTCAGCAGGCCGGCCAATAGGATTCGAATCATCATGTGATCTCTCCCGTTTCGGCGACCGTCGTCACCCAATAGCGCAACCCTGCGCCGGAGAATTGCTGGCGAATGGCGTCAAGTAGCGCCGCTTTGTCGGCTGCGGCAAAAATCACCTGAATCTTGGTGGCGCGTGCGCGACCCAGCACCTGCTCCGTTTGATCCAGGTCCTCGTGAGCCATACCGTGCGCGGCAGTAGCCGTGCTGGTGAAAAACGTCACGTTGGGTGACAGGAGCAGCAGATCGAGCATTTTTTCCTCGACCGCTGGCGGGCAAATCAGTGTTAAGCAAAGTTCAGACATGGGAAGCCTCTCGTTTCGGGAAAGCGAAGCGTAAATACAGGATGGGAAGCAACATCAGCGTCAGTACCGTGGCGGTGATCAGGCCACCAATCACGACGATGGCCAGCGGCCGCTGGATTTCCGAGCCGGGGCCTGTCGCAAACAGCAGCGGAATCAGTCCGAACGCCGTAATGGAGGCGGTCATCAGTACCGGCCGCAAGCGCCGTTTGGCCCCTTGCACCACCACTTCGCTCAGCCTCATCCCCTCGCTTTTCAGTTGATTGAAATAGCTGACCAGCACCACCCCGTTCAGGACGGCAATACCGAGCAGCGCAATGAAGCCCACCGACGCCGGAACCGACAGGTATTCGCCTGTCACCCACAAGGCGACGATGCCGCCGACCAGTGCGAAGGGGATGTTGCTCAGAATCAGCAAAGCCTGGCGCACCGAGCGGAAGGTCGAGAACAGCAGGACGAAGACCAGCCCGAGTGCAACCGGCACCACCACCGTCAAACGTGCAGCCGCACGCTGCTGGTTCTCGAACTGGCCTCCCCAGCTGATGCGATAGCCGGTGGGCAGGGGCATTTTCTGCGTGACAAGTTTCCTGGCCTCCTCGACGAAGCCGACCAGGTCGCGCCCGCCGACGTTGGCGATGACCACGCTATAGCGGCTGCCCATTTCCCGGTCGATCTTGACCGGTCCCTCGGCGCGTTCCAGCGTGGCAACACTGGCCAAGGGCACGCTGCTGCCGTCCTGGGTCGTGATCCGCATGGCGCCGAACTCGGCCGGCGACATGCGAACCGCCTCGGTGCCGCGCAATACGATCGGCGTGCGGCGGTTACCCTCAATCACGACGCCGGCCCGCTGCCCTTCGATCTGGGTACGCAGCGCATCCTGGATTTCTTCCACGCTCAAACCCAGACGACCCGCCTGCAGGCGATCAACCGCCACCCGCAGGTACTGCACCCCGTCGTTCTGGACGGTGTACACGTCCTGATTGCCGGGAACCGTCTTGAGGAGCGCTTCGACCTGGCTCGCATACGCATTGAGCTTGTCGAGGTCGGGACCGAATATCTTCACCGCTAGGTCGCCGCGCACGCCGATAATCATTTCCGACACGCGCATTTCGATCGGCTGCGTGAAGCTGTATTCGATGCCGGGCATGGGGTCGAGCACCTTGCGTATCTCGTCCATCAGCGCTTCCTTGCTCTTCATGCGCCACTCGTCGCGCGGCTTTAACTGCAAGTACGTGTCGGTCTGGTTCAAGCCCATCGGGTCGAGGCCGATTTCGTCGGAGCCGGCACGTGCAACGACGCCGATCACCTCGGGAATGGCTTTCATGAGGGCCTGGTGAATCTTCAGATCGAGCGCGGCGCTTTGTTCCAGGCTGATCGATGGCAGTTTCTCGATGCCGACGATCAGATCGCCTTCGTCCATCGTCGGCATGAAGGTCTTGCCGACCTGGGTGTAGACCACCCCCGCCCCCACCAGCATCGCCACCGCCACGCCGACGACAATCCCCTGCCGGCGCAGGCCCCAGGCAAGCGCCGGCTCATAGAGCGCCAGCAGCTTGCGCGGCAGCCACGGGTCCTCGTGCTTGACCTCGCGTAGCAGATAGGACGCCAGCACCGGGATGACGGTCAGCGACAACGCCAGCGAACCGGCCAGGGCGAACACGATGGTGAGCGCCACCGGCACGAAGAACTTGCCCTCGAGGTCCTGCAAGGTGAGCAAGGGCAGGAACACCGTGATGATGATCAATATCCCGGATGTCACCGGCACCGCGACCTCACGCACCGCGCGATAGACCGTATGCAGCCGCGGCAGTTTGCCGGCCGTGGGGTCAGTCGCCAGGCGCTGCACGATGTTTTCGACCACCACCACGGCGGCATCGACCAGCATGCCGATCGCGATCGCCAGGCCGCCTAGGCTCATCAGGTTGGCCGACATGCCGAAACCGCGCATCAGAATAAAGGTGATCAACGCCGCCAGGGGCAGCACCAGAGCGACCGTCAATGCCGCGCGGATATTGCCCAGGAACAGCACCAGGAGCACGATGACCAGCACGGTCGCTTCGAGTAGTGCGTTTGATACCGCACCGACCGCCTTGCTGACGAGCGAAGCGCGATCGTAGAAAACGGCGAGCTTCACGCCTTGCGGCAACGTCGGTTGCAGTTCATCCAGTTTTTTCTGCACGCCTTCGACGACTTGTCGCGCATTTGCGCCCGCCAGTCCGAGCACCAAACCCTGGACGGCCTCGCCCTTGCCGTCTTGCGTCACCACACCATAGCGCGTGACGGTGCCAATCTTGACCTCGGCCAAATTACCGACGCGGACCGGGGCACCATCCTTCATCGTCACCACGATCGCACGCAGATCGTCCAGATTCGTAACACTTCCTTCGCTACGCACCAGCAACACTTCGTCGCCTTCGCCGAGCCTACCGGCACCGTCGTTGCGGTTGTTGGCGTCAATCGCCTCCCTGAGCTGCGTCATGGTCACGCCGCTGGCGGCCATTTTGAGTTGATCGGGCACCACCTCGAACGCGCGAACAACACCTCCCAGCGCATTCACGTCGGCCACGCCAGGCACAGTGCGCAGCGCTGGCCGGATAACCCAGTCGAGCAGGCTGCGTCGTTCGGCCAGCGACAGACCCTCGCCTTCAACGGTGAACATATACATTTCCCCGAGCGGGGTCGTGATCGGCGCCATGCCGCCCGTGATGCCGGTGGGCAGATTTTCGCTCAGGCCGCCCAGACGTTCGCTGACCTGCTGGCGCGCCCAATAGCGGTCGGTGCCGTCCTCGAAGTCGATGGTGACATCGACCAGGCCATATTTCGTGACCGAACGCAGGATTTTAGTTTTTGGGATACCGAGCATTTCCACTTCGATCGGCACCGCGATACGGCTTTCGACTTCCTCCGGCGTCATGCCGGGGGCTTTCATGATGATTTTGACCTGGGTACTCGACACATCGGGGAATGCGTCAATCGGCAACCCGAGGTAGGCCATCCATCCCGCACCGGCGACAATCAGTGTCGCCAGCAGGATGAACAGGCGTTGTGCTAAAGAGAACTGAACGAGGCGTGCAAGCATTACTGGCTCTCCTTCGCATCGAGCCAGGCACCCTTGAGCGCTACCACGCCGGAAACGGCAATCTGTTCGCCGGCCTTGAGCGGGCCTTGCACGCGCACGCGCTGCCCGGCGCTGGCTGTGACCTTCACCGGTCTGGCTTCAAAGCCGGCGGGCGTGCGAACGAACACATTCGCCTGCTTGCCGTCATGGGCCACGGCGGACAACGGCACGTCCCAGCTGCCTTGAGCGGCCGCCTGAGTGGTTACGATAGGTAGCTCGACCGTCACGAACTCGCCAGGCCGAACCAGGCCGGTCTTGCCCTCGACCGCCGCCCGCAGCACCACCGTCTGACTGCCGGACGACACGGTCGGGCTGGTGCTCAAGATGCGCGCCCTGACGTCCCGTCCCTGCACCTTGACCTTCGTTCCAACCGGCCAATTCGCGCCCTCGGACACCGGAAGCTGAATATCCAGCCACAGGGAATCGATTTGGGCCACATGCAGCAATGCTGTCGCGGCTTCGACCCGCTGACCAGGCTTGACCGCAATCTCGGTCACGATTCCGGCCTGCGTCGCGGCCAGCGTGATGCTGTCCTGCGGCTTGCCGGAAGCCGCAATGCGCGCGATCGTCGCGGCCGACATGCCGCTTAGACGTAGCGCCGCCTTGGCCTGGTTGAGCGTCGCCTCGGCATCACTCAAGCCAGCCTGTGTTTCCTGCACCCGGCGTTGCGGGATGATGCCCTCATCGAACAAAGCCTGTTCGCGCCGCGCCGCCTGTCGTGCGAGCGTGGCGCGGGTGCTGGCTTGCAGCAACTGCAATTGCAACTGGCCGAGTTCCGGACTGGCAATGCGTACCAGCGGCGTGCCTGAACGCACGACCTGGTTCTGCTGAACCAGCAATTGCGCTACCAGGCCGGCCACCGGCGAGCTGACCACCTGCTCCGCTGTTGGCGGAACGACGACCTGCGCAGGGAAACTTGCCTTGACCGCGCCTGCTTGGCTCTGTAATGGCACGGTTTGAATGCCCAGCGCCTGAATCTGACTGTTGGGAACGGCAAACCGGACTGACTTATCAGCTGCCTGAGCGGTGGACGCGAGAATACACAGCGTCGCCACTGCCCATGCACTGAGCGGGAAGCGGGGGGGTGTTTTTTTCATAGTGAACCTCGACTGACGCCTGACGGCGCAATAAACGTGAGTACATCGCTCAAGACGACGCGGAAAAAGTTTGCTGAACTACCGTGCGCTATGGGGAGTTGCCCCCAGGCAGACGGCATTGGTCTTGGTCAAAGCGGTTTGGGTGCATGCGCCTTCGCTGCCAAGGGCAGCGCAAGCAAGGACGCGGATAGCGTGATCGCCTGGTTTTCCCCGTGACGAAGAACACCAGCGCGCGACAGGAGAACACGGCCTAAAGCCGCGTCAGAGCAAGCGCTCGCCGGTTCAGGCGCGCGCTAGAGGGGGACGGTCGAGAAGCGGGGGGGTGTGGGACAAAAAGGCCGCAGGCGGATACAGAATCGGGCCGCCGGACAAGGCTATATCCAGCGTGAGGCTGGATTCCATCAGGATGGAGGAGAAGACAGGATGGTAGTGGCCATGATGTCCGTCCTCGTTGTGATCCTGATTATTCGTGCCACCAGAAGAGTCGTGATCTGGATCAGCGCTTTCATGATGATCATGATCATGGGTATGAAAGCCCGAGGTGGTCACGTCCTTCCCCACGTACCCATGCAGCCCCGCCGCCGCCGCCCAGGCGAACTGGAGCGGGACGATGAGCATGATGATCAGGGCGATGAGGCGACGCATGGCGCGCATTCTACAGAAATTACCCTATCCACCAAGGGTTCGTTCATACCGTCGACACGCTTATGAGCAGACACCCGGTTTGCGAGGTCTACTGGTGCTTGCAGGGCAGACGGATGCAAAAGTGCTGCTATCCGCTGAGGAACGGACGTACGGTGATCAAGACATGAACGGCTGCAACGGGTCGGGTTCCGCCGTCCAAACGAGGGAAAGCGGTTGGTCAGGAGAGAGAGGCGAGCCAACGACCGGTCTTGCGAGTACAGCGGACGCGGTCAATCGAAAGGCTGATGTCGCCTTTGGCCGATCAACAGAAGTACGTGCCGATTTCACAGCTGGCAGCTTACAGTCCTACACCGGCCGCCCAGTAACGCATTTCCCCACTCAGCCAGTGACGACCGATTGGCCGACTAGAGCCGCTCGCAACCGCTTTACACGAGATGATGTCTCGTCAGCTGATACACCGCAAAGATGGATTCCATCGATTAGGCGTGTGGCCTTGAGGGGTAACGATGCAGCGCCAAATTTCACGCTGCAAGAATTTGGAATTCGGTTGCCATGACAATGGGCCGCACGTGGCGATTCTCCCGGCGCATTTCCACTATCCCATAGCGGGACATGGTTTTCAGGGTACGGGAAAGGTTGCCTGTTTTGCGACCGGTAATAGCAGCCAGACCGCTGATGGATTCGGGCTGTAAATCGCGAATGGTCTTGAGCAGGGCGCGATTGTCGTCGCTCAGGACTTCAGCCAAGGATTTCATCGAGGTGAACCAGATTTTAGGTTCGCCGGGTTTGAGTTTGTACTCGCCCTTGGCGATGGCCAGCATGCGTTCGCGGATTTTCTCTTGAGACATGATCCCAATGGCGATTTTTTTCATTGTTTTGCTTCCTTTAATACACGATCCACTTCGGTGAAAAAGGCGGCCATTAATCTGGTAAGCGTCCTTAAACTCATAGGGGACACCTTTATCCGCGACGTGTCGGTGTTTGTGGTCATAGGGTAGACGTTGACCCGCAAACTTGAATTTCTTGGGCAGCTTGACCGCTGCTTGCCGCCCAGTAACGCTTTCCCCCGCCTCGTCAGTGTCTTTTCATGGGCGACAACCGCCCCAGGCAGACGAAGCCACTTTCTGCATGCAGGGTTCATTTTGGAATCGGAAAATAAAGCCCGGCAAACGTTGCAACTTGCCCTATGCAGCTTCCAGCACACGCATTTCGACGTGCAGGCCTGCGGCTGTCGCCATGTTGACCAAGGCATCCAGGGCAAACAAGTCGATTTTGCCGCGCATGAGATCAGAGACGCGCGGCTGCGTCACACCGAACAGCTTGGCAGCTTGCGACTGGCTCATGCCGACGCGGGCGATATGATTTTTCAAGGCCATCATCAAGACCGAGCGGAGCTTCATGTTTTCCGCTTCCTCGGAGGTGTCCTCGATGGCATCCCACACGCTGGAAAATCGTTTATTGCTCATTGTTCTATCTCCTTCAACAAATCCCGGTAGCGTTTCGCTGCCAAGTCGATATCTGCCTTGCTGGTTTTCTGCGTTTTTTTCTGAAAACAGTGCAGCACATAGACGGCATCGGCAAACTTGGCGACATAGATCACCCGGTACGCGCCGACTTCGTCCCGAATCCGGATTTCCCGCACGCCCTGGCCTACCGTTGTCATCGATTTCCAATTTTCCGGTTCGCCGCCTTGCTGTACCAGGTCGATTTGGTGTCCTGCTTCGCGCCGAGCCGAGATGGGGAAGGCGCGCAGATCATCAAGGGTGCTGCCCCGGAACTCGACAGGCTTAATATCTATCATTAACGTAATTATACAAATAATTGTATGTGGCGCAAGCCCTTGCTGGGCTCAATTTTCCATTCCCAACAACCCCATTAACAAGCCACTCGCATATGACGAAGTCATCCTTATGGTTAAGTTTCGGATGGTCACGGTTTAAAAACCTGACCGCCTGGAATTGGCCGTACTGGGACTGATGATCAGCGGCCCAAATCAACCCTGAACTGACTGCTTTGTGCATCCGCTTCTGGTGGGTTCTGAGCGTCGGGATGCGGTCAAGGGGAATGATGGGTACGGGAGCACGTCGACCTCACTTCAGTCGACAGTATCAAAGAGAAATTGACCACGCTTTCGCAGGTTCTCGATGTCATTCGCAAGATCCGCCTCGGCAAGCTCGCGAACATGAACCCATACCTCACGCATCTCGATGTGCTCAGCAAAAACCACGTCATCACTCTCATGGGCAAGGCTCAATTCTTCATGGTGTTCATAGACCACACCACGCATCCACCCATCCCGAGAAAAAACCTCAACCAGGCCATGCACGGAATGCATGGCCATGCTGCCAACCGGGCACTGAAACCCCGCAAGATCCACCACATTACTCATATCCGGCTCCATGACAATTCATCCACATTTTCTGTGGATAAGACTTTAGCATTTCACCCAAAATCTCAGTCCGATCAAGCATCCTTGCCGCGCGATTATTTTTTCAT
>MKWM01000001.1 GCA_001899765.1 Thiobacillus sp. 63-78 | reverse complement strand
CATGATCCCGATTCACCCACCTTCAGGCTCAACTCACTTTGGATTTACACCACTACCTTCAGGCTCATGTGTCATTGGACAAGGCTCCGCATTGTCGGAGGCACTCCATCCATGGTAGGGTGGCACTAGGCGCGAAGATTCGTCCTCGCGCTTTTTTTATCCCTGTATCCTGAATGGATATCCTCATTACTTTGCGGGAATCAACATGGCTGTCATCGAACTCACCAAGGACAACTTCGAATCCACCATCAACGGCAGCGACGTCGTCGTTGTGGACTTCTGGGCACCGTGGTGTGGTCCCTGTCGCGGATTTGCACCCATCTTCGAAGCGGCGTCCGAAAAACACACCGGCATCGTATTCGCCAAAGTCAACACCGAAGTCGAGCAGGATCTGGCCGGCTACTTCCAGATTCGCTCCATCCCCACGCTGATGGTGTTCCGTGAGCAGGTCATTCTCTATTCCGAGGCCGGTTCACTGCCTGCCAACGCACTCGACTCGCTGATCGAGCAGGTCATGGGACTGGACATGGCGCAAGTCCACCAGGACATCGCAGCCCAACAGGCGCAGGAGCAGGCGCAGAATCAGGCCTGAGCCTGCAATAACTGCCGCAAAAGCGGCAGTGTGATCGGGCGGCGTGTTTCGAGACTGAATCGATCCAGCGCCTCCAGGACGCGTAGCAGGCTCTGCATGTCGCGCGCCGTATGCGCCAGCAGATAATCCGCCACCTGAAGGTCCAGCCTGAAGCCCAGGGTTTCCGCATGCCGGCTCAAGGCCATGCGTTTTTCGCCGTCGTCCAGAGCATGCAACTGGAACACCAGCCCCCAGCCCAGACGGGTCTGTAATTCCGGCATCACCGGCAGATCGGCCGGGGCGGCGTTCCCGGCCGCCAGCCACAAGCCGCCCGCCTCGCGGACCCTGTTGAAAGCGGCGAACCCGGCATGCTGCTGCGCCGCATCCCAGGTCTCCACCTGGTCTGCAATCACCGCCGGGGCCGCTTGCCATCCGGTGGCATCGACAGCCAGTCCGCGCGCCCGGCAGGCGTGCGCCCAGGCTGCCAGCAGATAACTCTTGCCGCTGCCCGGCGCGCCCCACACATACACCATGCGCTCGGCCGCCGTGCCGTCGAGCATGGCCTGAAGCTGCGCCATGAGTTCGACATTGCGTCCCGCCACGAAACGGGCGAGCTCGGGTTGCGCAGGCGGGCGGATGTCCAGAAGCAATTGCTGCATGACGCGCAAGGATAAGGCATAAGCCTCGGCCCGCTCCAGAAAATCCGCCCGGCGCCAGGTGAAAACGTCCCGCGCGCACGGCTATACTTGGCCTTTCCGTTGCCGACACCCGAGCCCTCCCGATGAACACCGTGTTCCCCGTCCCGCTCAAACCTGTGATCCAGCCGCCCGCCATGGTCGAGGAGACGCTCGGAGTCGAGGAACGCGTCACGCTCAAGGCCCGCATCAAGACCCTGATGGCACAGCAGGACGCCGTGCTGGTCGCGCATTACTACACCTCGGCCGATCTGCAGGATCTGGCCGAGGAAACCGGCGGCTGTGTATCCGACTCGCTCGAGATGGCGCGCTTCGGCCACGCCCACCCGGCGAAGACGCTGATCGTCGCCGGGGTCAAGTTCATGGGCGAAACCGCCAAGATTCTCAATCCGGAAAAACGCGTCGTCATGCCCGACCTCCAGGCCGACTGCTCGCTCGACCTGGCCTGCCCGGCGGACGAATTCGCCGCCTTTTGCGATGCCCACCCGGACCGGCTCTCGGTCGTCTACGCCAACACCAGCGCCGCGGTGAAGGCGCGCGCCGACTGGGTCGTCACCTCCGGCATCGCCGCCAGAATCGTCAAACATCTCCACCGCCAGGGCCACAAGCTGTTATGGGCGCCGGACCGTCATCTGGGTGACTACGTGCAGCGCATCAGCGGTGCCGACATGCTGCTGTGGCAAGGTTCATGCGTGGTACACGAGGCCTTCAAGGCCGAAGCACTGAAAAAACTGCATCTCGACTATCCGAATGCCGCCGTGCTGGTACACCCCGAATCGCCCGAATCCGTGATTGCACTGGCCGACGTGGTCGGTTCGACCACGCAGTTGATCGAGGCGGTGCGCACGCTGCCCAATCCGGAATTCATCGTCGCGACCGACAACGGCATCTTCCACAAGATGCGCGCCGTCGCCTCGGGCAAGATCCTGCTGGAAGCGCCCACCGCAGGGGAAGGGGCCACCTGCACCTCGTGCGCGCACTGTCCGTGGATGGCCATGAACGGCCTGAGAAAACTCGCGGCCGTTCTGGAGTCCTCTGAAGGGGGCAAGAACGGCGGGAACGAAATCCATATCGAGGAATCCATCCGCGCCAGGGCACGGCTGTCGATCCAGAAAATGCTGGATTTCGCCGCGGCCGAAAAGGCCGGGCAGCCCCCGCTCGGCGACTGAGACGTTTCCATGGCCGGGGCCAGCCTGTTCACGCTGCTCGACGACATCGCGAGCATCCTCGACGATGTGTCGGCGATGACCAAGGTTGCCGCCACGAAAACCACCGGCGTACTCGGCGACGATCTGGCGCTGAACGCCGAGCAGGTAAGCGGGGTACGCGCCGAGCGGGAACTCCCGGTCGTATGGGCGGTATTCAAGGGTTCGCTCAGGAACAAGCTCATCCTGGTGCCGGCGGCACTAGCAATCAGCGCCCTGGCGCCGTGGGCCATCACGCCGCTGCTGATGCTGGGCGGCGCTTTCCTCTGTTACGAAGGCTTCGAGAAACTGCTGCACACATTTTCCCCCGGGCACCGCACGGAAGATGGGCAGCAAGCCGAACCCGCACCGGCGCAAACCCGCCCGGTTGTCGATCTGGTCGGGTTCGAGCGCGACAAGATAAAAGGCGCCATACGCACCGATTTCATCCTCTCGGCCGAAATCATCGTCATCACCCTGGGTACCGTTGCGGCCGAGCCCATCGGGATGCAGCTCGCAGTGCTGGCGGGCATCGCCGTCCTGATGACCATCGGGGTGTACGGGCTGGTGGCGGGCATCGTCAAGCTCGATGACGTCGGGCTTTTCCTGAGCCAGCGATCCGGCAGCGCCTTCGCAGGCATGCAACGCCGCATCGGGCATCGCATTCTGCGCATTGCCCCGTACCTGATGAAAGGCCTTTCGATCATCGGCACGGCGGCGATGTTTCTCGTCGGTGGAGGCATCCTCCTGCACGGCCTGCCTGGCGCGCACAGCCTCCTCAGCGTCTTCACCCAGGCCGCAGGCGGTCTTCCGGCCCTGGGCGACGAACTGGCCGCCATCGTCCCGCTGCTGCTCAATGCCCTCACCGGCCTCGTTGCAGGCGGCCTGGTTCTGGGCGGCCTGACGATCGTCCGACGCCTGACACCGTAGCCCACCCCTGCGTCGGCAAGCGCACCCGTTTGCGCAGCCGATCGCGTGTCCGGGCATCGTCGGCATCCCGAGCCTCTTTTTCCAGGATCGCGCGAGCCATCACCCAGTCGCTTCGCCCGCGACGAATCCCGCGCCAAGCCGGGCCAGCAACCCCGGAGCGGACAGGGATTTGGCCATGCCCCACCGCGTCATTGGCCTGCCCGAATGCATCCTTATCCCGTAAAATACCCGCTTTGCAGCACTGCGACCCGGGTTGGCCGACCGGCGCACCCGAACAGGATCCAGCATGACCGCACGTCTCCGCGAAATTCCCTACAACTACACCTCGTTTTCCGACCGCGAAATCGTCATTCGTCTGCTGGGCGCGGATGTCTGGGAGGTGTTGAACACGCTGCGCGCCGAGCGCAAGACCGGGCGCTCGGCGCGCATGCTGTTCGAGGTGCTGGGCGACATCTGGGCGGTGCGGCGCAATCCCTATCTGGAAGACGACCTGCTCGACAACCCCAAGCGGCGCCAGATGCTGGTCGATGCGCTACGGCATCGCCTGCATGAAATCGAGATACGACGCCAGGGCAACGAACTGGTCGGGCAGCTCCTGGCGGCGTCCGAACGCGCCGTACGCGAATTCGAGGCCTGGTTTGCCGATACCGCCAGCCTGCGCACGCGCATCCTGCGCCGCCTGGCCGGCGTGACCCGGCGCGACAACATTTCCTTCGACGGCCTGGCGCGCGTCTCGCACGTCACCGACGCCACCGACTGGCGGGTGGAATACCCCTTCGTGGTGCTGACGCCCGACACCGAAGCCGAGATGGCCGCACTGGTGGCCGGACTGATCGAACTGGGGCTGACCATCATCCCGCGCGGCGGCGGCACCGGCTATACCGGCGGCGCAGTCCCGCTCACCGATCATGCCGCGGTCATCAATACCGAAAAGCTCGAGACGATGAGCGCGGTGGAAATGCGGCACCTGCCGGGCTGCGAATTCGAAACGCCCACCATTCATTGCGGCGCCGGCGTGGTGACGCGGCGGGTGATGGAAGCGGCCGACGCCGCCGGTCTGGTGTTCGCGGTCGACCCGACCTCGGCCGACGCCTCGACCATCGGCGGCAACGTATCGATGAACGCGGGCGGCAAGAAGGCCGTGCTGTGGGGCACCGCGCTGGACAACCTGGTGTCGTGGCGCATGGTCACGCCGGACGCCGACTGGATCGAGGTCAGCCGCCTCGACCACAACCTCGGCAAGATCCACGACGCGCCGTCGGCCACCTTCGAAATCCGCCACTTCGCCGCCGACGGCAAGACGCCGAAAGGCTCGCCGGAAATACTCATCATTCCCGGCAGCCGCTTCCGCAAGACCGGGCTCGGCAAGGACGTCACCGACAAATTTCTCGCCGGCCTGCCCGGCATCCAGAAGGAAGGCTGCGACGGCCTCATCACCTCGGCGCGCTTCATCCTGCACCGCCTGCCGGCGCACACCCGCACGGTGTGCCTGGAGTTTTTCGGCAATGCCACCGAGGCCACACCCGCCATCGTCGAGATCAAGGATTACTGCGACACGCATCCCGCCATCCTGCTCGCCGGGCTGGAGCACCTCGACGCGCGCTACGTCAAGGCGGTCGGCTATGCGACCAAGGCGCCGCGCACCACGCGTCCGAACATGGTGCTGCTGATCGACGTCGTCTCGGACAATGAGGTCGCGGTCGGCGAAGCCGCCTCGCGCATCGTCCGCATCGCCAATGCGCGCGGTGGCGAAGGCTTCATCGCGGTCTCCCCCGAAACCCGCAAGATCTTCTGGCTCGACCGCGCCCGCACCGCGGCCATCGCGGCGCACACCAACGCATTCAAGATCAACGAGGACGTGGTGATCCCGCTGCCGCGGCTGGGCGATTACACCGACGGCGTCGAACGCATCAACATCGAACTGTCGATCAGCAACAAGCTCAGGCTGCTCGACGCGCTGGCCGAGTTCTTCGCTGCGCCGCTGCCGCTGCTGGAAGACGAGGATACCGTCGCCGATCCCGCGCAGGTGGAAGAAAAGCGCCAGCGCGCGCTGGCGCTGATCGAAACGGTACGCACACGCTGGGCGGATTACCTCGCCCACCTCGACGCGCCGCTCCCCGCGGACGCAAGCGCGTCTCTCACCCCTCACGCCTCGCCCCTCACGGTCTTCGCGGCACTGCGCGACAAGCACATCCGCGTGTCGTGGAAGCGCGAGCTGCGGCGCGAGCTGCACCAGCTTTTCATCGGCCGCGAATACACCCGGGTGCTCGAAGCCTGCGACCGCACCCACAAGACGGTGCTGAAAAGCCGCGTCTTCGTGGCCTTGCACATGCACGCCGGCGACGGCAACGTGCACACCAACATCCCGGTCAACTCCGACGACTACGCCATGCTGCAGGCCGCCAATGCCGCGGTGGCACGCATCATGGCGCTGGCCGCCGACCTCGGCGGGGTGATTTCGGGCGAACACGGCATCGGCCTGACCAAGCTGGAATTCCTCGACGACGCGAGCATTGCGACCTTTGCCAGCTACAAGAACAAGGTCGACCCCGCGCAGCATTTCAACAAGGGCAAGCTGCTCCCCGGCGCCGATCTGCGCAATGCCTACACGCCGTCGTTCGGCCTGCTGGAAGCCGAGTCGATCATCCTCGAAGCCTCGGAAACCGGGGCTATCGCCGACTCGATCAAGGACTGCCTGCGTTGCGGCAAGTGCAAACCGGTCTGCAACACGCACATTCCGCGCGCCAACCTGTTGTATTCGCCGCGCAACAAGATCCTCGCCACCTCGCTGCTGATCGAGGCATTTTTATACGAGGAACAAACCCGGCGCGGCGTGTCGCTCAAGCACTTCGACGAGTTCAGCGACGTCGCCGCCCACTGCACCATCTGTCACAAGTGCAAGAACCCCTGCCCGGTCGACATCGACTTCGGCGACGTCTCGATCGCCATGCGCAACCTCTTGCGCCGCCAGGGCAAGAAGACATTCAACCCCGGCACCTGGGCGTCGATGACCTTCCTCAACGCGACCGATCCCGCCACCATCAAGGCGATCAGAAAGCCGCTGATCGAGTGGGGCTATGCCAGCCAACGCCTGGGCCACCAGTTGTTCAAGCGCATGGGTCTGATCCAGGCGCAAACCCGGCATCCGCCCGCCTCGCTGGGGCGGCCCAAACTCGTCGCCCAGGTGATTCACCTGGTCAACAAACCGATGCCGGGTGGACTGCCGAAAAAAACCTCGCGGGCGCTGCTGGGGCTGGAAGATCCGTCGATCGTTCCCATTCTGCGCAACCCGGCGAAGCTCAACGACGACAGTGATGCCGTGTTCTACTTCCCCGGCTGTGGCTCGGAACGCCTGTTCTCGCAAGTCGGCCTCGCCACCCAGGCGATGCTGTTCGAACTCGGCGCCCAGACCGTGCTGCCGCCCGGCTACCTGTGTTGCGGCTATCCGCAGATCGCGGGCGGCCAGGCCGACAAGGGCGAGGCGATCACCGCGGCCAACCGCGTGCTGTTCCACCGCGTCGCCAACACGCTCAACTACCTCGACATCAAGACCGTGCTCGTGTCGTGTGGCACCTGCATGGACCAGCTGCTGAAATACGAATTCGAGAAAATATTCCCCGGCTGCCGCCTGCTCGACATCCACGAATACCTGATGGAAAAAGGCGTCAAGCTGGACAACGTGAACGGCGAAAAATACCTCTTTCACGATCCCTGCCATACGCCGATGAAGACCTACGCGCCGATGAAAGTCGCCAACGCGCTATTGGGCGGCGGCGTCCATCTGTCCGACCGCTGCTGCGGCGAATCCGGCACGCTCGCCGTCAGCCGACCGGACATCTCCACCCAGATCCGCTTCCGCAAGGAAGAGGAAATCCGCGCCGGCGTCGCCGCCATCGGCACCCCCGGCCAGCCGGTCAAGCTCCTGACCAGCTGCCCGTCGTGCCTGCAGGGCCTGGCACGCTACAGCGACGACACGAATACCGAACCGGATTACATCGTGATCGAACTGGCGAAGAAACTGCTGGGCGAGAACTGGATGACGAACTACCTCGCGCAGGTCGGCAACGGCGGCATCGAGCGCGTGCTGCTGTAGCCGCCCGCGCAGCGCTTGACCGCGGAAAACGGGGTGTGCTAGCTTGCGCCTGCGGAGAGCTTGAACCCATCAACATCAAAACAACAACTTGCGCTCTCGGGAGGAGATAATGAATATTCGCATGTCATGGCTGGCCGCCGCATTGGCTGCCTGCGCCGCGCCGGTCTGGGCAGCAGCAACGCTGCCCGCGTACGAAACCTACTCGGCCGCGACCGATTCCCCTACAAATTTCTTTGGCGCCAACACTGCGAGCTATACACCGCAGTCGGATGTCACATCAACGCCCGGCGCCACGACGCAGATCAGCGGCAGCGACTACACGGCAGCGGCTCGCACCACGCTTGGCAGCAACCACGTCTATGCCAGCGTCAGCGCCATGCCGGGCACCGTGCTTGGCACAAACAGTTTTTCCGGCTGGTACGACCAGGTCACGATCACCGGCGGCACCGGCAGCGGCATCGCCCATTTCACCGTGCATCTGACCGGCACCGTCGATGTCGGCGCCTTCGCGGGTGGCGCAAGTTACATATTGGGTAGCAGCAGCGTGCATCCGAGCGAACTGGCCGGCGGCCAAAATATCAACATCGTTGATGCAGTCTCTGTTCCTGTCACGCAGCCATGGGCGCTGAGCGCAGCGAATCCCATTGCCAGCTATTCGATTGGCGTTTCGCCTTACAACGATACGTCGATTCTTTTCCCCACCATGCCACCACCCGGTCTTGCTGGGGGCATCCCTGCAATACCCAATCCCAATCCGGTCACTGAGATTGCGCCGCCGGACCTCATTCTGACGCCGGGAAGCGGGCAGATCGTCGACCTCACACTGCACGGCACGCTTGAATTCACCTACGGCGAATCCTTCTATCTGATCGGCGGTCTGGGTGTAGGCGTATACGGCGATGGCCTGCATGCGTTTTGCGCATTTCCCCTCAGCGGCGACACCTGTACTCCATCGGCGAAGGACGGCAGCGGCGCCACCACCCTCGACTTCCTCGACAGCGCGCTGCTGACGGGAATCGTGCTGCCCCAAGGCGCGAGCCTCGCCTCGGCCTCGGGC